>CAVWDJ010000016.1:0-13271 GCA_963753705.1 uncultured Actinomycetota bacterium | reverse complement strand
CAGGCCAGGAACACCGCGACGCAGACCAGGGCGAGCAGCACTCGCGAGCCGGACCGCTCGGCGGCCGCACCCGACACCCCCGACGACGGCAGCGCCGGCTCGGGCGGGCTGACGAGCATGGTGCGCTCGGCGCTCGGGGCCAGGGTCTGCAGCGCGTTGACGAACGCACGGATCGTCGGCCACCGGTCGTCGGGATCGGGCGCCAGGCCGCGGAGCACGATCTCGTCGACCTCGCGCGGCAGGGGTGCGAGCTCGCTCGGGGGTGGGGGCGGCTGGAGCGTCGCCAGGTCGGCGATCGTCCCGGTGTGGGCCAGGGCGCCGGTCACCATCTGGTAGGTGACGGCGGCGAGCGCGTACACGTCCGCCCGCTCGTCGACCCCGAGCCCCACGGCCTGCTCGGGCGCCATGTACGCCGGTGTCCCCACCACGTGGGTGAGCCCGCTCGCATGGAGGATCGCCTTCGCCACGCCGAGGTCGGCCACCATCAGCCGGACGTCGTCGCCGTCGCTGCGCAGCAGGAGGTTCGCCGGCTTGATGTCGCGGTGGATCGACCCGTGGTGGTGGAGCACCGCCAGCCCCGCCCCTGCCTGCGTCACCAGGTCGAGGGTGCGGTCGAGCGGCAGCCGGTGCTCACGCTGCACCAGGTCGGCGACCGTGCCCTGGTCGGCGTACGTCATGACGAAGTACGGCGTGCCGTCCACCTCGCCGACGTCGTAGACGCGGACGACGTGGTCGGAGTCGGCCCTCCGCAGGATCCTCGCCTCCTGCAGGAACCGGTCGCGGATGTCGAGCCGTTGGGCCCAGTTGTCCGCGAGCGCCTTCACCGCGACGTCCGACTCGAGCTCGTCGTCGTGGTAGAGCCACACCGAGGCGAACCCGCCGACGCCGAGCCGTTCGAGCTGTCGGAGCCGACCGAGCCGAGCGGGAAGGGACACGGTGGGTATTGTGCCGGACCAGCGACCCGCGCTCGGAGGACGGACAAGGGTGGACGACACGCACGAGACCGAGGACGTCGAGTCCTTGGCGACCCGCGCGGCTGGAGGCGACCGCCAGGCGCTCGAGTCGTTGCTCGTGGACATCCAGCCGCGCGTACGCCGGATCTGCGGCCGGATGCTGCTCTACCCCGAGGACGCCGAGGAGGCGACGCAGGACGCTCTCCTGCTCGTCGCCACGCGGATCCACACGTTCGGCGGACGGAGCCGCTTCACCACCTGGCTGCACGCGGTGGCCTCCAACAGCGCCCGCTCGACCTACCGCAGCCTCAAGCGGCGCTCGGCCGAGCTGCCGACCGACGACCTCCCGGCGGCCGCGGACCCCCGCACCACGAGCGTGATCGCGGGCAGCCGCCTCGACTTCCTGGAGGCGCTCGAGCTGCTGTCGGTCGACCACCCCGCGCTCGTCGAGCCGCTGGTGCTGCGCGACGTGCAGGAGCTGGAGTACTCCGACATCGCCACGCTGCTCGACATCCCGGTCGGCACCGTGAAGTCGCGCATCCACTCGGCCCGGCAGATCGTGCAGCCCCTGCTGACGCGCTGACGACGGGTCAGCGCAGGCGGGCGACGTAGCGCGTCGCGGTCCGTACGTCGCTCATCCGGCTCTCCCACGTCACCCCCACGACGAGCAGGACGGTCCCGGACAGCCCGATCACGACCCACGACGGGACCTCCGCGGCGTACGGCGCGAGCTCGCGCAGCACCAGTGCGGCCCCGACCACGGCGCCGACCACGACGGGTGCGCTCCAGCGCAGGAACACGCCGCCGAGCACCAGGGCGAGACAGCCCAGACCGAGCAGCAGCGCCCGCAGGGACGTCGGGTCGTCGAGCACCACGAGCAGGGACGGGACCGTGGCCAGGCTGAGTCCCGGCACCAGCAGCCGCATCGTGGCGCTGTCGTCGTCGCGGAGCAGCCGCCAGCAGCCGACCGCGATCAGCACCAGCGCTGAGGCAGGGTGTAGGCCTCCGGCACGGTGACCCCCAGCTCGGCGAGGCGGACCCAGGTGGCCATCGCCAGCAGCAGTCCGCCGGGCCAGGCGAGGAACCGTCGGGCGGGGTGGAGCAGCGCGGAGGTCGTGACGAGGACTCCCGCGACCGTGAGGTGGACGGCCAGGGCCCGCTGGGTGTCGACCGCGGCGAGCACGGCGCCGAGCGAGACCACCGTCCCGACCACCGCGGCCGAGACCTCGAGGACGGGCTCGGGGCGCCAGATCGCGAGGCCGCCGAGCACGAGCAGCACGGGGATCGCCCGATCGACCTCGGGCACCGAGAGCGCGTTGCCGGCCGACCAGACCAGGCCGCCGAACGCGGCCGCGAACGCGGCGCCGGCCACGTCGCCGGTGAGGTCCGTGCGTCGCATCAGGTGGAGGCTGACAGCGGTGGCCACCGCCAGCACGAGGGCCGTCATCGTGTCGCTCGGCAGGGCCGCGAGGACCGCGAGAGAGGCGGGCACGACTGCCGCAACGCGGACAGCAGTGGCGGTGGGCCCCGCGAGCCGCTCGGCGAGGACGAAGCCGGCGCACGACGTGGCGACCAGGGCGGTGACCACAGCCGCGAGGCGCACGTCGTACAGCGGCAGGGCGACGACCCCCCCGGCGACCGCGCCGACCGCGAGGACGAGGAGCCACGCCGTACGGCGGACCGGCGACCACAGGCCGACCACGGCGCACCCGGCTGCGGCCAGGGAGACCGCCAGCGGCACGGCCAGCGACGCCGAGACCCACGTGGAGGACGACGCGACGTGCACGCCGAACGCCTGCGTGAACGGCTCTCCGACTCCGAACGTGGCGCTCATCGCGCTGCCGACCAGGTCCAGGAGGGCTGCCACCGGCAGGACCGCCGACCCGGCGAGGGGCAGGACGGCCACGGCACGCGCGCGTGCGGGGGCAAGGGCGACAACCGCGGTCCAGGCCACCACGCAGGCCAGCAGGCACCACGTCGCACCGGTCAGGGCGTTGTCGAGGGTGGCGAGGACGACGACGTAGGTGCCGAGCAGCGAGGCGACGGAGTACCCGACCAGCCGGGCAGCGCCGTCGCGGCCGACCACGTGCGCGGCCGAGGCGGCGAGAGCGACCGCGGCCAGGAGCGGCCACACCGCCCCGTGGCCCCAGAGGTGCGAGAGCGTCAGGTCCTCGACGGACGAGCCCACCCCGTCGACCACGAGGTAGAGCCACCCGAGGCAGGCCGTGACGACGGACGTGACCCACAGCGGGGTGCTCCGCAGGACCGTCCCGACGCGGCCGAGGCCCAGCAGGACGATCGTGGCCAGCAGCATCGGGACGGGCTGGACGACGTCGACCTGCGCACCGAGGCCGGCGACGAGCACTGCGACCGGCGCGACGAGGGCGGGGGAGACGAGTGGTCGCGAGGCGGTCAGTGCGATCAGACCGAGGGACACCGTGGCGACGACCGCGCCGGCGAGGGTGAGCAGGCCCGCGTCGTCGAGGTCGCCGAACCAGCCCGCGTGCCGGGCCCCGACCACGTCGAGCGCGACCAGGCCGAGGCCGACGACCGACAGTGCCTCACCCGCCATCCGCAGGCCACGGCCGGCGCAGATCCGCGCACCGGCGAGGGCGACGCAGGTCAGGACGAGCAGGACGAGGGTGCGCCCGCCGACTCCCAGCCAGCCCCACGCCACCGCCAGGAACGTCACGGCGGCGACCAGCAGGCAGAGCGCGCCCAGCGTGAGGAGGATCCTGGGCACCGATGCGCCACGCAGACGGGGGGCGTCGAAGGCAGTCGATCCCGGCGATGCTCCGTGGGGGCCGGGAGCGGGGTACGACGCCGCACCTGCCAGGAAGGACCCCGGCGCGGGTGCGGTCGACGTGCGGGCGGACCCGACCCCCGCGGGGTCGGCGGCCGGAGCCGACTGGCGCCGGAGGACGCCGAGCAGCTGGTCGGCGCGCTGCAGCGTGGTGAAGAGCTCGACGGCCGTGGCGCCGGTCAGGGGCAGCGCGCAGCGCCGGCAGACCTGGGGCGACTCGGGGAGCAGTGAGTGGCAGTCGGGGCAGCGCGTCGGATCGGCGTACGTCGTCATGTCGTTCAGTACCTCATCCGCCGACCGTGCGGGACGTCCGTCGTGGCACTCAGTACGCCTGAGTATCCGGGCTCATGCGGCCGGTGCGCGCGACGGCGAGACCAGGCTCTTGACCCCTGCCGCCGAGTCCGGGCGTGCGGCAGGCTGGGGGCATGCAACAGATGAGCCTGCGCGAGTACATCGACAACCTGGAACGCGACGGCTACACGGTGCGCGACGACCACGGCGACGACCCGATGCTGATCCGGCCCGACGGCAGGGCGGTCGAGACGTGGCGCGAGGACTATCCCTACGACGAGCTGATGAGCCGCAACGACTACGAGGTGGAGAAGTACCTGCTCCAGATCGAGCTGCTGAAGTTCCAGTACTGGGTCCAGGACTCCCGCACGCGACACGTCATCGTCTTCGAGGGACGCGACGCGGCTGGCAAGGGCGGCACGATCAAGCGGTTCATGGAGCACCTGAACCCGCGCGGCGCGCGGATCGTCGCGCTGACCAAGCCGAGCTCGACCGAGCTCGGGCAGTGGTACTTCCAGCGCTACGTCGCCCACCTGCCGACGGCCGGTGACGTCGTCCTCTTCGACCGCTCCTGGTACAACCGCGCCGGCGTCGAGCGGGTGATGGGCTTCTGCGACGACGACGAGTACCGCACCTTCATGCGGCAGGCGCCGGCGTTCGAGGAGATGCTGCTCGAGTCGGGCATCCACGTGACCAAGCTGTGGTTCTCGGTGACCCAGCAGGAGCAGCGCACGCGGTTCGCCGTACGCCAGCTCGATCCCGTACGGCGGTGGAAGCTGTCGCCGATGGACCTCGAGAGCCTCGACAAGTGGGAGGCCTACACCGAGGCCAAGGAGGAGATGTTCCTGCGCACGGACACCGACCACGCACCGTGGTACACGGTGAAGAGCAACGACAAGAAGCGCGCTCGGATCAACGCACTGCGGCTGTTCCTCAGCCTCGTGGACTATGAGGGGAAGGACCCCGAGGTCGTGCTCCGGCCCGACCGGAAGCTGGTCGGACGTGGTCGCGACACGGTCGGCGACTGAGTGGTGGCCAGGGGCGGGGTCGAACCGCCGACCTTCCGATTTTCAGTCGGACGCTCGTACCAACTGAGCTACCTGGCCGTGTCGCACCCCGCATCCGCGGAGCGCGAGAGCACCTTACCGGAGCGTTTCCTGCTGGCTGAAACCGGCGGCACCGCCGGCGCCGGCGTGACGTGAGCGCGTGAGGTCTCGAGGGCCTGAGCGTGCGCCGGGCGGGCCCGCCGAGTCGGTGGGACGGCGGCCGGCGCCGTATGCTGGCCGCGCTCAAGCGCACCGGCCCCCATCGTCTAGCGGCCTAGGACGTCGCCCTTTCACGGCGGTAGCACGGGTTCGAATCCCGTTGGGGGTGCTGTTGTCCCGCTGCCCTGCGCCACATCCGGCCGGGCGCTCCGTCGCTGAAGTCGCAGGCGTCCTGGACCCGGTACACCCGAAGTGCCGATTGGGAGAGGCCTGAGACGATGGGTTAGAGTTCCACCGCTCTCGAGACACACGAGAGAGCACACCTGGCCCCGTAGCGCAGTTGGTTAGCGCGCCGCCCTGTCACGGCGGAGGCCGCGGGTTCGAGTCCCGTCGGGGTCGCTCCAGCACAGCCGGTCCGGACACTGTCCGGACCGGCTGTCGCGTCTCTACCCCGTGCTCGCCTCGGCCCGTCGTCGTACGGCCTCGAGCAGGCGGCGCGTGCCGGCCGCGTGGCCGCGCGAGCCGATCACGAGCCTCCGGTACAGACCCCCGGTCACGCCCGGGAACGACGCCCACGTCTCGGCCCGCAGGTCGGTCTCCGTGTTCTCGCGCGCGACCAGCCGGAAGACCAGCGCGTACGACGAGAAGTGGTGCCGGCCCTCGAGCACGACCTCGTCCGAGGTGGCAGCGGTGACCGCGAAGCCAGGGATCGTCGAGCCCACCGCGAGCGGTCGTGGCCCCGACGCGACGCGCGGGGCGCAGCCGACGATCCGGGCGTACGACGACGCTCGCCGTCGTGAGAGCGTCCGGTCGAGGGTGGCGAGCAGCGCAGTCCGCACGCGGTCGGGGTCCGCCCCGACCACCGTCGTGTGTGCGTCGACGAACGGGAGCGCGGAGTAGTCGGTCACCGGGTCATCCTCGTCCTCGTCGCGGCGTGCTCCTCCGGGGCACCGCTAGGGTCGCCGCATGGAGCTCGACCGGGCGGGGTTCGAGGCCCTGGTGGAGCGGGCCCTCGACGACATCCCCGAGGAGATCGCGTCGCAGGTGCACAACGTCGTCGTCCTCGTCGAGGACGACCCACCACCCGAGGACCCCGATCTGCTGGGCCTCTACGAGGGGGTCTCGCTCACCGAGCGCGCGGCGGACCACACGGGCCTCCCCGACCGGATCACGGTCTATCGCAGGCCCTTGCTGGCGATGTGCGAGACGCCCGAGCAGCTGGTCCGGGAGGTGCGGATCACGGTGGTGCACGAGATCGCCCACCACTTCGGGATCGACGACGACCGGCTCCACGAGCTCGGCTACGGCTGAGGCCGGGAGTCCGTCCGGTCGTCGTCGCGCCAGGGCGACGGCTCCGCGCCGTCCGCCTGACGCACGAACTCACCGAAGAGCCAGCTCTGGAACACGACCTGCTCGGGGCTGCGGGCGAGCGTGAGCAGGCGCTCGCTCTGGCAGAACGCGTCGGCGAGGTCGAGCAGCTCGAGGAGCCTCGCGAACCGCTCCTGGGAGTCGATCGGGGCCTTGACCTCGAGGTCGAGATGGGACTGATCCGTCTGGAGAGCCTCCAGCAGGGCCTCGCCGCCGAGCTGGCTGCGCACGTCGCGGGCCATCGAGTGGAAGAAGGACGACAGGTCGGACGCCACCGGGTAGGTGTCCTCGTGGGCGAGCGCGAGCAACCTGAGCTCGCGGCGCAGCTCGGCACCGTGGGCCAGGGTGCCCTGCAGCAGGTCGGCGGGCACGTGGAGCAGGTGGACGACCATCACCTCGCTGTCGCCGAACGAGGGCTCGTCGTCCTCGTCGTCCCAGCCGAGCAGGACGCCGGGCACCGGCGCGGACGGCGGACTCGACGAGGGCTCGAACCAGACCAGCTTGCCCTCGCCGTCGCGCTCGGCCCCCCACGCCTCGCTGGAGCTGGCCACGATGCCCAGGCCACGGCCGAAGGTCGGCAGCTCGTCGAGGAACTCCTGGCCGACCTCGAGCGCCGGGAAGGCGGGCGGGTCGGTCGAGGTGTCGCGGACCTCGACGCGGGGGTGGCTCCGGGTGCCCCGCAGGCGCACCGTCACCGGGGGGTCCCCGTGGAGGATCGCGTTGGTGACCACCTCGGACAGGGCCAGCTCGGCGTTCTCACGCAGCTCCGGACGGCCGATCTCCGTCACCACCTGAGCGACCCAGCGGCGTGCCTGCAGCGCGCCCCGGGGGCCAGGGGCGAGAGACTCCGCAGGCCGGTTCAGCGGCACTCTGACTCCACACGTCCAGGCGCGCTGACCGCGCCAGTCCCGGCTCGTGTACCCGCCCCACGATGAGTTGAAACCTCAACTCGCACACGAGTTCCCACCAGTCCCACCCTGCGCATGTGACCAACGCGACGCGGACCCCGATTGTCGCACGACCCGGGCCGAGGAGCATCGTGGACGCATGGATGAGGTCGCACGCAGCACGAGACACCAGGTCGTGGTGATCGGTTCCGGCTTCGGGGGACTGTTCGGCACCAAGGCGCTCAAACGCGCGGACGTGGACGTCACGGTCATCGCGCAGACCACCCACCATCTCTTCCAGCCGCTGCTCTACCAGGTCGCCACCGGGATCCTCAGCGAGGGCGAGATCGCCCCTTCGACGCGCGAGGTGCTGGCGTCGCAGCGCAACGCCCGCGTGCTGCTCGGCGAGGTGACCGAGATCGACCTGGCCTCGCGCACCGTCACCTCGCAGGTGCTCGGTCGCGCGACCGTCACGCCGTACGACTCCCTGATCGTGGCCGCCGGGTCGGGGCAGTCCTACTTCGGCAACGACCGGTTCGCCGAGTTCGCCCCCGGCATGAAGAGCATCGACGACGCGCTCGAGCTGCGTGGGCGGATCTTCGGTGCCTTCGAGCTCGCCGAGCTGGGTGCCTCGCGGGGCGAGGACGTCGACGCCCTGCTCACCTTCGTGGTGGTAGGTGCCGGACCGACGGGCGTCGAGATGGCCGGTCAGATCACCGAGCTCGCCCACCGCACGCTCAAGCACGACTTCAGCGCCATCAACACCAGGAAGGCCCGCGTCGTCCTCGTCGATGCGGCCGGTCAGGTCCTCCCACCGTTCGGCGCGACGCTGGGTGCGAAGACCAAGGTGGAGCTGGAGAAGCTGGGCGTCGAGGTGCTGCTGGGCGCCATGGTCACCGACGTCAGCGAACGCGGCATCGTCCTGCAGCACACCGACGGTCGTAGCGAGTGGATCGCCGCGGCGACCAAGGTGTGGGCCGCCGGCGTGCAGGCGTCGCCCCTGACCACGACCCTGTCGGAGCAGACGGGCGCCCCGCTCGACCGCGCCGGCCGCATCCGCGTGAACCCCGATCTGACTCTTCCCGGCTACCCCGAGGTGTTCGTGGTGGGCGACATGATCGACCTCGACCACCTCCCGGGCGTCGCGCAGGTCGCCATCCAGGGCGCCAAGTACGCCGCCACCGAGATCAAGCGCAGGCTGGCGGGCAAGCCCCCGCAGAAGCCGTTCCACTACTTCGACAAGGGGTCGATGGCCACGATCAGCCGGTTCCGGGCGGTGGCGCTGATCGGCAAGCTGCGGCTGACCGGCTTCATCGCCTGGCTGCTGTGGATCGGTGTCCACCTCCTCTACCTGACCGGGTTCAAGAACCGTGTCTCCGCCCTCGGCCACTGGGCCGTGTCGTTCATCGGGCGCGGTCGCTCGGAACGGACCGCGACCGAGCAGCAGATCTTCGGCCGCCAGGCGCTGACGCGCCTCGAGGGTGGCGCGGCCGGACTCGTGTCGAACGCCGAACAGCCCGGCGGCCCGGACCCGGCGATCGCGGCGAAGCGGCGCCAGGAGCTCGAGGAGCGGGCGCTGGCCGAGATCCGGTTCACCGACTCCGGCGAGCGCGGCCAACCCGTGCGCTGAGGGCTACGCGACGTTCTCGAGCACGACGGCGAGGCCCTGCCCGACGCCGATGCAGATCGCGGCGACCCCCCAGCGCTCGCCACGCTCCACCAGGACCTTCGCGAGGGTGCTGAGGACCCGGGCTCCGGACGCCCCGAGGGGATGTCCGATCGCGATCGCGCCACCGCGGGTGTTGACGATCTCCGGGTCGACCTGCCAGGCGTCCAGGCAGGCCAGGGACTGCACGGCGAACGCCTCGTTGAGCTCGACCGCGCCGACGTCGGACCAGGCGATGCCGGCCGCGGCCAGGGCCCGGTCGGCCGCCTCCACGGGCGCGATCCCGAAACGCTGGGGCTCCAGGGCCGCCGCGCCCCGACCCGCGAACCGGGCCAGCGGGGCGAGCCCGGTCTCGGCCCCCTCCCCGGCGATCAGCAGGGCGGCGGCGCCGTCGTTGAGCGGGGACGCGTTGCCGGCGGTGATGGTGCCGTCGGGCCGGAAGGCGGGCTTCAACCCGGCGAGCGTCTCGAGGCTCGCATCGGGACGGACGCACTCGTCGCGTGCCAGGCCCTCGACCGGCAGCACCAGATCGTCGTAGAAGCCGTCGTCCCACGCCTGCGCGGCTCGCTGGTGGGAGGCGACCGCGAAGGCGTCCTGCCGCTCGCGGCCGATCCCGAGCGCGTCGGCGAGCTGTTCGTTGCACTCGCCGAGGGACGCGGTCCACTCCTCGGGCATCTGTGAGTTCACCAGGCGCCAGCCGAGCGTGGTCGACACCAGGGTCTCGTTGCCCGCCGGGAACCCACGCGCCGGCTTCGGCAGGACCCACGGAGCCCGGCTCATGGACTCGACGCCACCCGCGATGACGAGCTCGGCATCGCCGGTCTCGACCAGCCGCGAGGCGTCCATCGCCGCCTGGAGGCTGCTCCCGCAGAGCCGGTTCACCGTCAGACCGGGGACCGTGACCGGCAGACCGGCCAGGAGCACCGCCATCCGTCCGACGTTGCGGTTGTCCTCGCCTGCGCCGTTGGCGCAGCCGAGGATGACGTCGCCGACCTGTGCCGGGTCGACCTCGGGCGCCCGGTCGAGCAGGCCACGGACGACGGTGGCCGCGAGGTCGTCCGGGCGGCTGCCCGCCAGGGCGCCGGCGTAGCGGCCGAAGGGCGTACGGATACCGACATGCAGGAACGCGTGGCTCACGTAGGCCCTGTGGGACTCGAACCCACAACCCATGGATTAAAAGTCCACTGCTCTGCCAATTGAGCTAAGGGCCCGGTGCATAGGCACGAACCCGGGATCGACGACGGCACGACACCGGGCGACGTATGCACGTCGCAGCCTAGTGCTCGACCCGCGTCCGGCTCGACGAGGCGGTGGGTCGGATCACCGGCCGCGTGGCCCGACGCGGGCGCTCGCTTCCCCGCCGTCGCGGGAGCGCGCGAGGCCGCGGCCCTGGCGGCCGCCGGCCCAGCGGTCGAGGGCGAGCAATCCCACGACGATGAGGACGACGAGGGCGATGCCGACGAACGTGGCCATGAGGTTCCTTCCCGACAGGACGCCAGCGTGGCGCCACCCGTCCTTCCCCATAGACGTCGACGGCGCCTCCGAGGTTGCGTGAGGGGACCGCGGGAGGCCCCGGGCGCCCGTGCCGCCGCCCCCGCGCGAGAACTGCGTCGACGTGGGTGGTGTACGTGGGCGTCCACGTTGGTATGGTCGTTCTTGCAACAGGTGCAGGTTCCAGCAGGTTTGACGCCCGCGGAGTTTGTGATCCAACGGCGTTCTCTTCGTGGGTGCCACCCATGCAAGTCGGAGCGACGTGTCACCGCATCTGCTGTGGGGTCGTCGAGGTGACGTCCCCTCGTTCCGATAACAGGAGTAACGAGCAACATGGCTCAAGGCACCGTGAAGTGGTTCAACGCCGAGAAGGGTTTCGGCTTCATCGCGCAGGAGGACGGCGGCGACGACGTTTTCGTGCACTACTCGGCCATCCAGTCGCAGGGCTACAAGTCCCTCGACGAGAACCAGAAGGTCGAGTTCGACGTCACGCAGGGCCCCAAGGGTCCTCAGGCGGAGAACGTCCGCGCGCTCTGAGTGCGTGACCGGGCATCTGCCCGGCCCCAGGACATGAGAGGGGCCTCGCCAGCAGGCGAGGCCCCTCTTACCTTTCGCAGGCGAGACCGGTATTTTCGACGTTTAGGGACCACCCCCCAGGGAAGGCTGTCCCTTCGACCCACTCCACTCCTGTCGGGGTGGTCAGAGAGGTGTTGTCGGTGCCCGACCAGTTCGATGTGTCGCTGGAGGACAGCGACCTCCTCGGCGAGGTCGAGCTGACCACCAACCTCATCATCGCCGCGAGCGAGACCGACGACCACCTGACGCTCGAGGAGATCGACGAGATCCTCGGAGTCGGACCGGCCGCCAGCGCCTGACAGCTGCGCCGACTCAGCAGGTCGCGAACAGCACCGGCCCCGTGCTCAGGTCCGAGAGCACGTAGGCGCCCGCTCGCGGCGTCAGCCGCATCACGACCAGGGACCCGTCGGCGGTGACGGAGTCGACCGTGAACCGGTCGGAGAAGCTGCCGCCCTGTCCGGGGGCGGGTCCCTGCGCGAGGGCGGCTCGCGAGTCGGCGTTGGTCCGGGCCGCGTCGGAGCCCTCGAACTCGAGCGCCACCCGGACCGAGCCGTCGGGCTCGTCCGACATCGCGAACGCGGAGTAGGGATCGACCTCGCCGGCCGCCGCCAGGAGCCGCCGTCCTTCTGCCTGGTCGGCAGCCCCGGCGTGAGCCATGGCCAGGGCCCCGCAGGCGTAGTCGCCGGTGTAGACCGCGGACGACAGCGGCTCGCCCGCGTCGTCGACGACGCCGTCCAGTCCCGTGGCACGGGCGCCGTCGCCGTGGACCGCCCGCAGGGCGACCGAGAGGAAGGCCGCGGAGTCCGACGCCAGGACCAGCGAGTCGTCGGTGTCGACGGCGACGTAGGAGAGCTCCGGGGTGAGGTCCGGCGAGAGTCGGGCCACGAGGTCGGAGCCCCCGTTCCACACGCCGCCAGGGTCCGCGGGCTCCTCGTACCCCAGCGCCCGGAGGTGGTCGGGCACGCTGTCCAGATCCGCCGACGGGACGCGCAGCATCACCACTGCTCCTTGGTCGGACTGGCTGAACAGCTCCCACTCCGCGTTGGCCGGGGAGAAGCCGAAGTGCTGCTGCAGGGCCGGCGCCGAGCCGACCAGGGCGGAGGTCGAGCTGAGGTCGTCGTCGAACGCCCGGGCCAGGAACCGGCGGAGGTCGGCGGTCGAGGAACCGGCCGACAGGCGAGCCCGCTCGTGCTCCCGGACGGCCGACCAGTCGGTCCACGACGCGCGCTGCGTGCCCGCCGGCGCGTGTCCGACGGCCCAGGCGAACGACGTACGGTCGTCGTGGCCGCGCCACCACAGCACGCCGCCGACGGCAAGCGCGAGCGCCACCAGGACCGCTCCGGCGACCCAGAGTCGTCTCCGCACGCGCGCTCCTTCGTGCCGGGTGTCGGCCCCGTCGATGACCTTCCCGCGAGGGTGATGTGAGACTAGCCGCATGCCGTCCGCGTCCAGGCCCGGAGACGTCCGTGCCGCCGGTGCCGTCGTTCTCCGGAAAGGGCGGGTCCTGCTGGTCCACCGGCCGGCGTACGACGACTGGTCCTTCCCCAAGGGCAAGCTCGACCGTGGCGAGACGACCGTCGCCGCCGCCCTCCGCGAGGTCGAGGAGGAGACCGGTCTGCGGGTGCGGCTCGGCGTACCGCTCTCGCGGCAGTCGTACCCGACCGCGGCCCGGACCAAGGTCGTCGACTACTGGGTCGGCCGGGTCGTGGGCGACCACGACGTGTCGCGCTACGAGGTCAACCACGAGATCGACGAGGTCGCGTGGGTCAAGGAGGAGAAGGCGGCCGGCCTCCTCACCTACAAGCGCGACCGACGCACGCTGGCCGAGGCGCTGCACACCGGCAAGGCCACGCGGGCCCTCGTCGTGCTCCGGCACGGGCAGGCGCGCGCCCGGAAGTCGTGGCGGCGAGACGACCGGCTCCGGCCGCTGATGGTGGCGGGCAAGACCCAGGCCCGTCGCGTCGTACCGCTGCTCGAGGCGTTCGCGGTGTCGCGGATCGTCAGCTCGTCGAGCACGCGTTGCGTCGAGAC
>CAVWDJ010000015.1:0-27067 GCA_963753705.1 uncultured Actinomycetota bacterium | reverse complement strand
TTGGAATCTCTCACAGGCACCCGCCTAGGCTTGCCCGGCGCCGGTCGTCACCGGCGCGACGAGACGCACCAGAAGAGGGATGAACGTGCCGACTGGCAAGGTGAAGTGGTACGACGCCGAGAAGGGCTTCGGGTTCCTGTCGCAGGACGACGGGCCCGATGTCTACGTGCGCAACGACGCCCTCCCCACCGGGCTGACGACGCTCAAGGCCGGCACCCGCGTGGAGTTCGGCATCGCCCAGGGTCGCCGCGGTGACCAGGCGCTCCAGGTCCGCGTGCTCGACGCCCCGGCCTCCGTCGTACGCAACCAGTCGCACGCGCGGCGCAAGTCGCCCGAGGAGATGGCCCCCATCGTGGAGGACCTGATCCGGCTGCTCGACGGCGTCGGCGAGGCCTACCGGCACGGGCGCCACCCCGACGCACGCCAGGCGAAACCGACCGCCAAGCTGTTGCGCGCCCTCGCCGACGAGCTGGAGCTCTAGGCCTCTGCGGCCCGGTGCTCGGGCTCGGCCGCCGCGACCGAGGGCCGCGCCCCGGGACTGGCCAGCACGAAGACCGCCCAGGCGACCAGCACCACCGCGGCCACGATCAGGCCGAGCCGGGGCTGCAAGGGCATCGCGATGCCGACGAACCCGCCGATCACCCACGCCAGCTGCAGGGTCGTGTCGCTCCGGGCGAAGGCCGAGGTCTGGACGCGCTCCGGCACGTCGCGCTGGATCGTGGAGTCGAGCGAGAGCTTGGCCAGGCACTGCGCCAGACCCGCGGTGAAGCCGAGCACCACCAGCGGTACGAGCCCGTAGAACCACGCGGCCACGGTCACGGCGGCGATGTCGGCAGCGAGGACGCCGACCAGGGTGATGCGGGGATGCATGCGCTTGGCGAACGTGCCGATCGCGATGCCGGCGATGTTGCCCACGCCGGCTCCGCCGATCACGACCGCGATCAGGAACTGCGGTGAGTAGCCGCCGATCGGGTGCTGCCGCAGGAGGAACGCCATGAACAGCGTCAGGAAGCCCGACAGCCAGCGCGGACCGCAGTTGGCGCGGAGCGCGAAGGCCATCGACGCCGGGATCCGGACGGTTCGCCGCCCCGTGACGGGCGCCTCGCCGGTGCGGGCGCCGCGCAGGAAGCCGATCGCCTCCTCGCCCTGGCTGGAGTCCACCCGCGCGGGGAGCCGGATCGCGAGGATGGTGGCCGCCACGAAGACGACGAAGGCGTAGCGCAGCGTCCACTCGGGGCCGATCATGGCGGCCCCGGCGGCGATCGGGGCCGACACGGCGACGCCGACGACGCCGGCCATCGAGGTCCGGGCGTTCGCGGTGACCAGGGTGAGGCCCTCGGGCAGCAGACGAGGTACGGCGGCCGCCCGCGTCACGTTGTAGGCCTTGGACGCGACGAGCACGCCCAGGGCGGCCGGGAACAGCCACGCGGAGCCGTGGACCACCGCGCCGGCCATCACCCAGCAGAGGAAGGCGCGCGCCGCCATGGTGGCGCCGATCGACCAGCGGCGGCCGTGGCCGAACCGGTCGAGCATCGGCCCCACGAGAGGCGCCACGATCGCGAACGGGAGCATGGTCAGCGCCAGGAACAGCGACACCTGGCCCCGCGCCTCGCCGGTCGGCACCTGGAAGAAGAGCGTGCCGGCCAGGGAGATCGCCACGGCGGCATCGGCGGCCGCGTTGAGCGCGCCGAGCTCGATCAGCCGCGCGAGCCCGCTGCTGTCGGCACCCTCGGCCGCGGCCGCGCGGCGCGCCGTACGGTAGGCCGCGCCGCCGACCCGACCGGCGCCGCGGCCGACCGAGCGGAGCCCCCGCCCGGTGGTCTTGGCCCCCGAGCCGACGGAGCCCAGCCGCGAGCGGCGCTCCGACTCCCCGGGCGTGGTCATGCATCCATCCTGCACGGTCGGCCGGACAGCGTCAGGGCTCGGCTCGCCCGTTCCCGGTGCGATCTGACAGGGGCGGCCCCGATCAGACATCATGGGCGCCATGACTGGTGCCGACGAGACCGTGGTGGCCGAGCGCGTGCGCCCGCCCAAGGCCGACGCGGCGGCCCTCGCCGCGGTCGAGGCGGCGCGCGACGCACTGCTGACCGAGGTCCCCGCCGACGAGGTCGGCGACCACCTCGGTGCCGAGCCCGAGGCCGACCGGGTGGCGACCCATCTGTTCGAGTGCCGCAAGCCGGGCTACCTCGGCTGGCGCTGGTCGGTGACCGTCGCCCGTGCCCCGCGCCAGAAGGTCGTCACGATCGACGAGATCGTGCTGATCCCCGGCCCCGAGGCGATCACCGCGCCTGAGTGGGTGCCCTACCGCGAGCGGATCAAGCCCGGTGACCTGTCGCCCGGCGACCTGCTGCCGGTCGCGGACGACGACCCCCGACTGGTCCCGACGTACTCCTTCGGTGACGACCCCCTCGACACCGACGCGAAGACCCAGGTCCGCACCGTGGCGAAGGACCTCGGTCTCGGCCGGATCCGCACGCTCTCGCCCGAGGGGCACGAGCTGGCCGCTCAGCGGTGGTATGACGGCGACGCGGGCCCCGAGTCTCCCGCTCGCGCAGTCCGCTCCCGAGCCGTGCTCGACCTGCGGCTTCCTGCTACGCCTCAACGGCTCGCTGGCGGAGACGTTCGGCGTCTGCGCGAACGGCGACGCCAACGACGACGGTCGCGTGGTCGCCCTCGATCACGGCTGCGGTGCGCACTCCGAGGTCCGGCTGGCCAAGCGGCACGAGCCGATCCCGCTGCCCGACCCGGTCGTCGACGAGCTCGACGACGCACTCGACCTCTTCTGAGCAGGTCCGCGGGCGGGGACGACTAGCCCTGGTCCGCGGGCCGCTCCCGCAGCGTGCGGGCGTTCTTGCGTCGGCGGCAGTACTCCAGGCCGAGCAGGCCCAGGCCGCAGCCGGCGGCGCAGGTCCACAGCATCCACGCGTGCCCGGCGTCCTCGAGCCGGCCGTAGAACGGCAGCATCGCGACGAAGCCGAGGACCCACAGGGCCACCCCGACCTGGACCGTGCGGACGCCGTCGACGTCGAGGGGCTCCACGTCGGCGACGATGTAGGTGCGGTTGCCGATCTCGTGCGTCATCGGCTGGTCGTCGCGCAGCTCCATGTGCCCACTCTAGGCCGCCCACTCCGGACCGGCCGGTCGTCGGCCGCCGTGGGTCGGTGAGCTCCGTCGTCCTCGCACCGGGCGTCGCTACCGGAGGACCCGGCGCTTTGGCATAGTGCCGCCCGTGACGGACACCCCCTCGGGCGACCAGCCGACCACGACCCGCTCCGCCGACCGCTCCAAGGCCGGTCCGACACCTCGGCGCAACGACCCCCGCCGGCCGCCGGGCGGCCTCGACCGGTTCTTCAAGATCAGCGACCGCGGCTCGACGCTCGAGCGGGAGCTGCGCGGTGGGCTCGTCACCTTCTTCACGATGGCCTACATCGTCGTGCTGAACCCGCTGATCCTCGGGTTCGCGCCGGACAAGAACGGCCACTACCTCGGTGGCGGCACCGGCGACGGCTCCAACCTGCCGGCGATCGCGGCCGGCACGGCGCTGGTCGCCGGCGTGATGTCGATCGCGATGGGCGCCGTGGCGAACTACCCCCTCGCGCTGGCGACCGGGCTCGGGCTGAACGCGTTCGTGGCCGTGTCCATCGCGCCGCAGATGAGCTGGTCGGCGGTGATGGGGCTGATCGTGATCGAGGGCGTGGTCATCCTGGTGCTGGTGCTCACCGGCTTCCGGAAGGCCGTCTTCCATGCCGATCCCGTCGCAGCTGAAGGTCGCGATCTCGGTCGGCATCGGCCTGTTCATCGCCTTCATCGGCTTCGTCGACGCCGGGTTCGTACGCCGGGTCCCCGACGCCGCCCAGACGCACCGTCCCCGTGCAGGTCGGGCCCGACGGCTTCCTCTCGGGCTGGCCGGTCGCGGTGTTCCTCTTCGGGCTCGCGCTGATGATCTCGCTGTGGGTCCTGCGCGTGCGCGGAGCGATCCTGATCTCGATCCTGGTCACCACGGTCGTCGCGATGGTCGTCGAGGCGATCGGCGACATCGGGCCGATGTCCTCCGGTAGCGACTACAACCCCGACGGGCTGGGGGCTCAACGTCCCGAAGTGGCCCAGCTCGATCTTCGACACACCGGACTTCGCGACGGTCGGCCACGTGAGCTTCACCGCCTTCGCCCAGGTCGGCGTCGTCTCGGCGGTGCTGCTGATCTTCACCCTGATGCTGGCCGACTTCTTCGACACCATGGGCACGATGACGGCCATCGGCGCGGAGGCCGGGCTGCTCGACGCCGACGGCACGCCGCCGAACACCAAGCAGATCCTGGTCGTCGACAGCGTCGCCGCGATCGCCGGTGGCGTCGGCGGCGTGTCGTCCAACACGGCGTACATCGAGAGCGCCTCGGGCGTCGGCGAGGGTGCGCGCACCGGTCTGGCCTCGATCGTCACCGGGCTGCTGTTCCTGGTCGCGATCTTCTTCGCGCCGCTGGTGCGGGTCATCCCCTCCGAGGCGGCCGTGCCCGCCCTCGTCCTGGTCGGCTTCCTGATGATGCAGCAGGTCAAGGGCATCACCTGGGACGACGTCGAGATCGCGATCCCGGCGTTCCTGACGATCGTGCTGATGCCCTTCACCTACTCGATCACCGTCGGGATCGGCGCCGGCTTCCTGGCCTACGTGCTGATCAAGGCGGTCAAGGGCAAGGCCTCGCTCGGTCCACCCCCTGCTCTGGGTCGTCGCCGCCCTCTTCCTCGTCTACTTCGCGATCAACCCCCTCACCGCCCTCCTCACCTGACGCCCAGTCGGCGCAAACAGGCACACAAATCACGCCGAGTCGGCGCAAACAGGCACACAAATCACGCCGAGTCGTCACGTGACAACTCGGCGTGATGGCGCGCCCCGCAGGAATGGTTAGCGTGGGTAATGAGTTATGCTAACGATATGCCCACCGTCGAGATGGCCTCCCGCACCGATGCCGGGCTCGCGAGCGAGCTCCGGCTCAGTGTCATGCGCCTACGCCGTCGACTGGCGGGCGAGCGTCATCCCGACAACGTGCTGAGCATGGGCGCCATGGCCGTGCTCGGCTGCCTGTTCCGCAACGGTGACCTCACCGTCGGCGACCTGGCCGCGCAGGAGCGCATCCAGCCGCCGAGCATGACCCGCATCGTGAACGCGCTCGAGGACGGCGGCTACGTCGTACGTCGTGCCCACGAGACCGACGGCCGACAGGTCGTCGTGATGCTCTCCGACGCGGGCAGAGCCACCCTCCTCGCCGACCGTGCCCGCCGTGACGCCTGGCTCGCCCAGCGCCTCCGCGAGCTCAGCGCCGACGAGCGCGACACCCTCCGGCGCGCCGCGCCGATCCTCGAACGACTCGCCAACTCGGACTGAAAGCTGCTCTTGAGCCCCACCTTCCGCGCACTCCACAACCCCAACTACCGGCGCTACGCGCTCGGCAGCCTGGTGTCCAACACCGGCACCTGGATGCAGCGCGTCGCCCAGGACTGGCTGGTCCTGCGGCTGACCGACGGCAGCGGCACCGCCCTCGGCATCACGACCGGCCTGCAGTTCCTCCCCGTCCTGCTGCTCTCGCCGTACGCCGGCGTGATCGCCGACCGCTTCCCCAAGCGCCGCCTCCTCCAGCTCACGCAGCTCACGATGGCCCTCGCCTCGCTGGTGCTCGGTGTCCTCGCCGTCACCGGCGGCGCGCAGGTCTGGCAGGTCTACCTGATCGCGTTCTTCTTCGGGATCGGCTCGGCGTTCGACGCGCCCGCCCGCCAGTCCTTCGTCTCCGAGATGGTCGGCCCCGACGACCTGACCAACGCCGTGGGCCTCAACTCCGCCACGTTCAACACCGCACGCATCATCGGCCCGGCCCTGGCCGGGCTGATGATCGGCGCCCTGGGGGGCGGCGCGCAGGCGACCGGCTGGGTGATCCTGATCAACGCGCTGTCCTACGGCGCGGTGATCTGGCAGCTCGAGCACATGGACACCACGCTCCTGCGCTCGCCCAAGCCGGTCGCCCGTACCCCCGGGATGCTGCTCGAGGGCGTCCGCTACGTCCGCAGCCAGCCGAAGATGATGATGATCCTGGTGATGGTGTTCTTCGCCGGCACCTTCGGCATGAACTTCCAGATCACCTCGGCCCTGATGGCCACCGAGGTCTTCGGCAAGGGCGCGGGGGAGTTCGGCATCCTCGGCTCCGCGATGGCCGTCGGCTCGCTGGCCGGCGCGCTGCTCGCCGCCCGCCGGGTCCGGATCCGCCTGCGTCTCCTGATCGGCGCCGCCGTCGGGTTCGGCGTCGCCGAGATCGTGGCCGGGCTGATGCCGACGTACGTCGCGTTCGCGCTGATGTGCCCGGTGATCGGCCTGTGCACGCTCACCATGCTCAACTCCGCGAACTCCACGATGCAGCTGGAGTCGGCGCCGGCCCTGCGCGGCCGCGTGATGGCGCTCTACATGACCATCGTGATGGGTGGTACGCCGATCGGCTCGCCGATCATCGGCTGGGTCGGGCAGCACTTCGGGCCCCGCTGGACCCTGGTCGGGGGCGGGCTGCTCGTGCTCGTCGGGGTCCTGCTGGCGGTCGCGCTCTTCGCGCGTCCGTCGCGGGCCGCGGCCGAGGCCGCGGCGGCTGCCGAGCCGGAGACGGTGGCCCCCCAGGCCGCCTGATCCCGGGCCGGCTCGGCGCCGCCGTATCTCGTTTTGGCCCGCGGCTCCAACGCGGGTAGCCTTGAGAACCGTGTCCGGCTCGTCCGGACCGTTGCGCACGCCCTCCTTCCGCCCTCAGGCGCCGGGGCCGCGCAGTCACCACGGCACAGAGCGACAACGCAGCATCATCGTGCCCGGCAAGGTGCCGGGCCTGAGGTAAAGACCGAAAGGGAACCACCGAGTGCCCACCATTCAGCAGCTGGTCCGCAACGGCCGGCGCGACAAGGCGTCGAAGACCAAGACGCCCGCCCTCAAGGGCAGCCCGCAGCGCCGAGGCGTCTGCACCCGCGTCTACACGACCACCCCGAAGAAGCCGAACTCCGCCCTCCGCAAGGTCGCCCGCGTGCGCCTGTCGAGCGGTGTCGAGGTCACGGCCTACATCCCGGGCGTCGGTCACAACCTCCAGGAGCACTCCATCGTGCTCGTCCGCGGCGGCCGGGTGAAGGATCTCCCCGGTGTCCGCTACAAGATCATCCGCGGCACGCTCGACACCCAGGGCGTGAAGAACCGTAAGCAGGCCCGCAGCCGCTACGGCGCCAAGAAGGAGAAGAGCTGATATGCCGCGCAAGGGTCCCGCTCCCAAGCGGCCGCTCGACGTCGACCCGGTGTACGGGTCGCAGCTGGTGACCCAGCTGGTCTCCAAGGTGCTCAAGGACGGCAAGAAGCAGGTCGCCCAGCGCATCGTCTACACCGCCCTCGAGGGCTGCCGCGACAAGACCGGCACCGACCCCGTGGTCACGCTCAAGCGCGCCATGGACAACGTGAAGCCGGCCATCGAGGTCAAGTCCCGCCGCGTCGGTGGCGCCACCTACCAGGTCCCGATCGAGGTCAAGGGAACACGCGGCACCACGCTGGCGTTGCGCTGGTTGGTCGGGTACGCCGCGGACCGTCGTGAGAAGACGATGTCCGAGCGCCTGATGAACGAGATCCTCGACGCCTCCAACGGCCTCGGTGCCGCGGTGAAGAAGCGCGAGGACACCCACAAGATGGCCGAGTCCAACAAGGCCTTCGCCCACTACCGCTGGTGACGACCGTCGTACGGCGCCGAACTCGAGGCCCGTACGACGCAGCACCGGTGGACCCACGTCCTACCTAAGGAAACGAACCGACAGTGGCTGTCGACATCACCACGGACCTGAAGAAGGTCCGCAACATCGGCATCATGGCGCACATCGACGCCGGCAAGACCACCACCACCGAGCGCATCCTCTTCTACACCGGCATCACCTACAAGATCGGTGAGGTCCACGAGGGCGCGGCCACGATGGACTGGATGGAGCAGGAGCAGGAGCGCGGCATCACGATCACGTCCGCCGCGACGACCTGCTGGTGGAAGGACCACCAGATCAACATCATCGACACCCCGGGTCACGTCGACTTCACCGCCGAGGTCGAGCGCTCGCTGCGCGTCCTCGACGGCGCGGTCGCCGTCTTCGACGGCGTGGCCGGCGTCGAGCCGCAGACGATGACGGTCTGGCGCCAGGCGAACAAGTACTCCGTGCCCCGGATGTGCTTCGTCAACAAGCTCGACCGCACGGGTGCGGACTTCTTCCGCTGCGTCGACATGATGGTCGAGCGCCTCAACTCCACCCCGCTGGTGCTGCAGCTCCCGATCGGTGCCGAGGCCGACTTCCTCGGTGTCGTCGACCTGGTCGGCATGCGTGCCCTCACCTGGCGCGGCGAGACGACCATGGGCGAGGACTACGAGGTCGAGGAGATCCCGGAGTCCATGCGCGCCCAGGCCGAGGAGTACCGCGAGAAGTTCCTCGAGACCCTCGCCGAGGCCGACGACGACATCATGGTCAAGTACCTCGACGGCGAGGAGCTGTCGGTCGAGGAGCTCGAGGCCGGCATCCGTCGCGCCACGCTGGCCGACAAGGTCAACCCGGTGCTGTGCGGCACGGCGTTCAAGAACAAGGGCGTCCAGCCCCTGCTCGACGCCGTCGTGAAGTACCTCCCGAGCCCGCTCGACATCGACGCGATCATCGGCCACAAGCCGAGCAACGAGGACGAGAAGATCGAGCGGATGCCGTCGGACGACCAGCCGTTCTCCGGCCTGGCCTACAAGATCGCGTCCGACCCCCACCTCGGCAAGCTGATCTACGTGCGCGTCTACTCCGGCAAGCTGGAGGCCGGCGCGACCGTCCTGAACTCCGTCACGGGGAAGAAGGAGCGGATCGGCAAGGTCTACCAGATGCACGCCAACAAGCGTGAGGAGATCGCGTCGGTCGGCGCCGGGCAGATCGTGGCCGTGATGGGTCTGAAGGACACCAAGACCGGACACACGCTGAGCGACCTGCAGAACCCCGTCGTCCTCGAGTCGATGTCGTTCCCGGCCCCGGTGATCGAGGTCGCGATCGAGCCCAAGACCAAGAGCGACCAGGAGAAGCTCGGTACGGCGATCCAGCGCCTCTCCGACGAGGACCCGACGTTCACGGTCAAGACCGACGAGGAGACCGGCCAGACGATCATCGCCGGCATGGGCGAGCTCCACCTGGAGATCCTCGTCGACCGGATGAAGCGCGAGTTCCGCGTCGAGGCGACCGTCGGCAAGCCGCAGGTCGCCTACCGCGAGACCCTGCGCAAGGTCGTGTCGAACCACAGCTACACCCACAAGAAGCAGACCGGTGGGTCGGGCCAGTTCGCGAAGGTGGTCATCACCCTCGAGCCGAGCATCGACCCCGAGACCGGGCAGGGTGCCGGCTACGAGTTCGTCAACAACGTCTCCGGTGGTCGCATCCCGCGCGAGTACATCCCGTCGGTCGACCAGGGCGGTCAGGACGCCATGGAGTTCGGCGTGCTCGCCGGCTACCCCATGGTCGACGTGAAGTTCACCCTCGAGGACGGCGCCTACCACGACGTCGACTCCTCGGAGCTGGCCTTCAAGATCGCCGGCAACCAGGCCTTCAAGGAGGCCGCACGCATGGCCAAGCCCGTGCTGCTGGAGCCGATGTTCGCCGTCGAGGTGATCACCCCGGACACGTTCCTGGGCACCGTCATCGGCGACATCAACAGCCGCCGCGGCCAGATCCAGTCGCAGGAGGAGCGTCACGGTGACATGGTCATCAACGCCCTCGTGCCGCTGTCGGAGATGTTCGGGTACGTCGGTGACCTGAGGTCCAAGACCTCCGGCCAGGCGTCGTACTCGATGGAGTTCGACTCGTACGCCGAGGTCCCCGCGGGCATCGCCGACGAGATCGTCAAGAAGGTCCGCGGCGAGTAGTCGCCAACCAGGTCCCCCGGTCAGGACGGGGGCATTTGGCCGGATCGTCGGCAGTGCAGCAGAATCAACGAGTCAAGTGACAACAACAGGAGGAGCCCACAGTGGCTAAGGCGAAGTTCGAGCGGACCAAGCCGCACGTCAACATCGGCACGATCGGTCACATCGACCACGGCAAGACCACCTTGACCGCGGCGATCACCAAGGTCCTGCACGACCAGCACCCCGACCTGAACCCCTTCACGCCGTTCGACGAGATCGACAAGGCCCCTGAGGAGCGTCAGCGCGGTATCACCATCTCGATCGCGCACGTCGAGTACCAGACCGAGGCGCGTCACTACGCCCACGTCGACTGCCCGGGTCACGCGGACTACATCAAGAACATGATCACCGGCGCGGCCCAGATGGACGGCGCGATCCTCGTGGTCGCCGCCACCGACGGCCCGATGCCCCAGACGCGTGAGCACGTGCTGCTCGCCCGTCAGGTCGGCGTGCCCGCGATCGTCGTCGCGCTCAACAAGTGCGACATGGTCGACGACGAGGAGCTCATCGAGCTCGTCGAGATGGAGGTGCGCGAGCTCCTCTCCGAGTACGAGTTCCCGGGCGACGACATCCCCGTGGTCAAGGTCGCTGCCTTCCCGGCGCTGCAGGGCGACGAGAAGTGGGGCGCCACGATCCTCGAGCTGATGGAGGCCGTCGACACGGCGATCCCGACGCCCGAGCGTGACACCGACAAGCCGTTCCTCATGCCCGTCGAGGACGTCTTCACGATCACCGGTCGCGGCACCGTGATCACGGGCCGCATCGAGCGCGGCATCGTGAAGGTCGGCGAGGAGGTCGACATCATCGGCATCCGCGAGACCTCGCAGAAGTCGACGGTCACCGGCGTCGAGATGTTCCGCAAGCTGCTCGACGAGGGTCAGGCCGGCGAGAACGTCGGGCTGCTGCTCCGCGGCACCAAGCGCGAGGACGTCGAGCGCGGCATGGTCGTGATCAAGCCCGGCACGACGACCCCGCACACCAACTTCGACGCCAGCGTCTACATCCTGTCGAAGGAGGAGGGCGGCCGTCACACGCCGTTCTTCAACAACTACCGCCCGCAGTTCTACTTCCGTACGACGGACGTGACCGGCGTCGTGACCCTCCCCGAGGGCACCGAGATGGTCATGCCCGGCGACAACACCGAGATGGCCGTCGAGCTGATCCAGCCGATCGCCATGGAGGAGGGCCTGCGGTTCGCGATCCGTGAGGGTGGCCGCACCGTCGGCGCCGGCCGGGTCACCAAGATCAACAAGTGATCTGACGTCGCGCGTCGGTCGAGACCACCGCGACACCCGCGTCACCAGCACGGCCCCGGACCTCGGTCCGGGGCCGTGCTGCGTTTCCGGGGCTCGCCGGGCCCGGTGAGGTCACGCGACGGCGGGGACGGCGGTCGCCCGCCGCTGCTCCCACAGCACCAGCGCGGCAGAGCCGAGGAGCAGGCACACCAGCGCCGACAGACCCGACACCGTCGCGCCGACCACGATCGCACCGCCGAGCACCGCCCCACCGACGATCCGCGGCCATCCGCCCGACAGGCCCAGCGCCAGCCGGAAGAGCCCGAGCCCGACCCAGAACAGCCCGACGCCCACACAGAGCTGCCCGGCGTACTCCCAGGTGAGCGCCTCGGTGGGGTGCACCAGCGCGTGGTGGAGCCCGGCAGCGGTCAGCACGATCCCGAAGAGGATCACGAAGAACGCATACCCGTACGACGCCAGCCCGGCCGCCTGCGCCCGCTCGGGTGACAGGGCGTCGAGGGCGGCCTCGGCGCGGTGGTCCTCGCCGACGCCGAAGTAGGCCCAGTAGAGCATGGTCGCCAGCAGCAGGCTGATCGCGGCGAAGGCGATCTGCTGCCACCCGATCGCCTCGGCGCCGGTACCGAGCCCCACCCCGATCGCCAGCACGGACTCGCCGAGCGCGATCAGCAGCATCAACCCGTGCCGCTCGACGAAGTGACCGGGCACCAGCTCGAACGACGGGCCGCCGTCGTCCTCGACCTGGTCGAGGGACGTGATCCGCACCAGGCGAGGCAGCACCACGGCCACGACGAAGGCCCCGAGCCACCACCACACGAGGATGTCCTCGAAGAACAGGGCGCCGACCAGGCCGAGCAGGGCGCCGAGCATGTTCCAGCCGAGCAGCTGCACGACCATGCCGCGGGTGATCCGCCGAGCCTCGGTGACGTACATCCCGGCATGGACCACGACCACCATCAGGTAGCCCGCGGCGAAGACCACGCGGTCGGCGCCGTAGGCGTGGGGGATCGCCATCGCGGTGACGAAGTTGCCGATCATCCCGAGGACGAGCAGCGCTTGGCGCCGCCGCGTGACCGGCGGTGCGGCGTTGGTCAGCCAGGCGTACCCGCCGTACATCCACCACAGGATCAGCAGGAGCAGGGCCGAGCGGCCGGTGACCGCCCACCCGCCCTGCAGCACGGTGGCGGTGAGCTGGGTGATGGTGAAGACGAACACCAGGTCGAAGAACAGCTCCAGCGAGGTGACCTGTCCGGCCACGGGCAGCGTGTCGGTGCGCCGACGAGCCTGCATGACACGCACCCTACGGTCGGTCCGTCCCGGAGCGGCCGGAAAACCCGTGGTGGCGCGCACGCAGCGCGTCGTACGGTGTCGGCGCCCGGACGTCCCGGACCGAGGTCTTCGAAGGAGGCAGGCAGATGCGAGGAGCGCACGTGACCGCCCAGCTCTGCTCAGCCCACCTGAAGGGGATCACGCGTGTCCACACGTTCGCTCAACCTCGGCATCCTGGCGCATGTCGACGCCGGTAAGACCACACTGACCGAGCGGCTCCTGCATCTCGCCGGAGTCATCGACCACCCCGGGTCCGTGGACTCCGGGACCACCCAGACCGACACCCTCGCGCTCGAGCGCCGCCGCGGCATCACGATCAAGGCGGCCGTCGTGGCGTTCCCGCTCGGCGACACCACCGTCAACGTCGTCGACACCCCCGGCCACCCCGACTTCATCGCCGAGGTCGAGCGGGTGCTCGGCGTCCTCGACGGCGCCGTGCTCGTGCTGTCGGCCGTCGAGGGCGTCCAGCCGCAGACCCGGATCCTGATGCGTGCCCTCCAGCGACTCCACGTGCCGACGCTGCTGTTCGTCAACAAGATCGACCGCGCGGGAGCCGACCTCGACGGCGTCCTCGACGCGATCCGTGCGCGACTGACGCCGGACGTGCTCCCGATGGGCTCCGCCGGCGGACTGGGGACGCGAGCGGCCACGTTCACGGCGTACCGACCCGAGGACGGCGTCTTCAGGGAGCAGGAGACGGTCGTCCTCGCCGAGCACGACGACGCTCTGCTGGCGGCGTACGTCGAGGGCCGTGACCGCAGCCCCGCCCAGCTGCTCGCGGACGCGGCCGCCCAGACCCGCGACGCGGTGCTGCACCCGGTCTTCGCCGGCTCGGCCGCGACCGGCGCGGGCGTCCCGGAGCTGATGGCCGGCATCCGGGCGTTCCTGCCGGCGACCCGACCGGTGGCGACGGGCGAGCCGTCGGGGCGGGTCTTCAAGGTGGAGCGCGGGTCGGCCGGGGAGAAGATCGCCTACGTCCGGATGTTCACCGGCTCGGTCGCGCTGCGCCAGCAGCTCACCCTGGCCGACGGCCGCGTCGGCAAGGTCTCGGGGATCCAGCTGTTCGAGGCCGGGCGCTGGTCCCGTGCGGCCACCGTGGGCGCCGGACAGATCGCGCGGCTGCACGGCCTGGTCGGCGTGCGCGTCGGTGACACGTTCGGCGGGCCGGGCGACCAGGAGGAGCACCACTTCCCACCGCCCACCCTCGAGGCGGCCGTGGCGGCCGTCCGCCCCGAGCGCGGTCCGGCGCTGCGCGCCGCGCTGACGACGCTGGCCGACCAGGATCCGTTGATCGATGCGCGGACCGACGACGACGGACAGGTGGTGGTGTCGCTCTACGGCCGCGTACAGCAAGAGGTGCTGGCCGCCACCCTGGCGGAGGAGTTCGGCGTCGAGGCCGAGTTCTCCGACGCCAGCGTCGTGCACGTCGAACGACCGCGCCGGGCCGGTCGGGCCAGGGAGCGGTTCAACACCCCGACGAACCCCCATCACGCGACCCTCGGTCTGCGGATCGCCCCGAGCCTCCCGGGGTCGGGGCTGTCCTTCGACCTCGACGTGACGGGGCCGGAGATGCCGTTGTTCCTCTTCAAGAGCCCCGAGGGCTTCGCCACGGCGATGGAGCGTCACGTCGCCCGCGCACTCGAGCACGGCCTGTTCGGCTGGCGGGTGACCGACTGCAGGGTCACGGTGACCGACATCGGCTACACCCTGGCTGACGGGCCGCCGTCGAAGCGGGGCCCGATGCCGACCGCACGCGACTTCCGGATGCTCACCACCCTGGTCCTGCGCCAGGCCCTGGTCCGGGCCGGCGTCACGGTGTGCGAGCCGGTCCTCGGCGTGTGCCTGGAGATCCCGACCGACGACGCGAGCGCGGTGCAGCGCTTGGTCACCCGGTGGGGCGCCGAGCTCCTCGGCCAGGCCTCGGCGGGTGACCTCACCCGGATCGAGGCGCGCCTGCCCGCTGCCAGGCTCCACGAGCTCCAGCGTCAGCTGCCCGACCTCACCGGGGGCGAGGGAGTCCTCGAGTCACGGTTCGACGGCTACGAGCCCGTACGGGGCCGGGCGCCGTTCCGCCGCGGGTACGCCGTGGGAGTCTGAGCCCCGTGCCCCGCTTCACCCGTGCCGAGCTCGAGTCGTTCCGCGGCGCCGAGGTCCCCGACCTGGTCGGCTCGGCGATGCGGCTGCTGTTCGTCGGCATCAACCCCGGGTTGATGACCGCCGCCACCGGCATCCACTTCGGCAACCCCGGCAACCGCTTCCGCCCAGCCCTGGTCGGCGCGGGCCTGCTGCCCCCCTTGGATGGAGCCCCGCCCGGCATGACCGAGGCCGACCTGGCCACGCTCGTCTCCCGGGGCGTCGGGATCACCAACCTCGTCCGCCGCGCCACCGCCCGCGCCGACGAGCTCACCCGGGCCGAGCTGGTCGCCGGCGGGGCGAGCTTGGAGGCGTTCGTCGCGCGGCACACGCCGCGCGTCGTCGCCGTCCTCGGCGTCACGGCGTACCGGCTCGCGTTCGCACACCCCCGGGCCGTGCTCGGCCGGCAGCCGGATCCCCTGGCGGGCTCCGCGCTCTGGGTGGTGCCCAACCCGAGCGGGCTGAACGCGCACGAGACCATCGCCAGCCTCGCCGCGGCGTACGCCGCGCCCGCCCGTGCGGCCGGGATCCCCGGTGTCGGCGGCGGTTGAGAGGCTCCTCCCATGACCGAGCACGCGTACGGGACCTTCGAGGTCACCCTCACCCCGCAGCCGCCCGACGACCCCGCCATCGGCAGGCTCGACCTCGCCAAGCGCTGGCACGGTGACCTCGACGCCGCCGGTCGGGGGCTGATGCTCTCGGCCGGCGACCCGTCGACGGGCCGGGCCGGCTACGTCGCGCTCGAGATCGTCGACGGCACCCTCCACGGACGCGTCGGCACCTTCGCCTTCCAGCAGCTCGGGGTGATGCGCGGCGACGAGCAGGAGCTCCGCTACGACGTGGTGCCAGGCTCGGGCACCGGCGAGCTGGCCGGCATCGACGGCACGCTGAGCCTCACCATCGAGGACGACGGCACCCACCGTTACGACCTGACCTACAGGTTGGCCTGACCTCGGTCGGCGAGCAGCGCGAGCTCCTCGTCGACGTACTGGTCGGAGTCGCCGAGCCCGTCGAGCTCGGACTTCAGGGCCTGCTGGATCGCACGCGCCTCGTCGCGCCGGCCGAGGTTGCGCAGCGACCAGCCGATCATCCAGCGGGCCACCCGGATCGTGGCCGGGTCGCCGATGCGCTCACGAGCCGCCAGCGCCTCCTCGAAGGACCCGAGCGCCGCCTCGAAGTCGCCGGCGTCGGCCTGGGTCATGCCGATGTTGTTGAGCAGCGACGCGTCCCAGTCGCGGGCCCGCTGCTCGGTCGACGCTCGCGCCACCTCGAGCGCGTGCTGGTTGAGGCCGAGCTGCTCCTCGGCGGGAGCGACCAGGGCGACCATGTGCAGCGCGTCGATGTGGAGGGCCTCGAGGCCGGCGGCCCGGGCCGTCGCGACCGCCGTCTCGAAGTGTGGCCGGGCCTCGTCGGCGCGACCCGACGACCGCAGGACGCGGCCACGCTCGAGCTCGAGGTACGTCGCGGCCTGAGGGTCGTCGGAGGCCAGCGAGTCGAGGATCCGGCCGGCCTCGTCGAACCTCTCCTGGAGCCCGAGGGCCCGTACGTACTGCGTCAGCCAGGCGGTCCGGTCCGGCTCGTCGGCCTGCTCGGCCGCGTCGAGGAAGCGCTCACCGGAGGAGGCGGGGTCGTCGAAGTCCCAGAGGGGTCGCGGGTCGATCACGGCGCGATCCTGCCATGCGACGCACGTCGTCAGAAGGTGTCCTCGAGGACCATCCCGGCCCCGATCAGCACCACCTCGACGCGTTGGCGCTCGGCGTCCAGCTCGGGTCCGTCGGGCAGGACGCCGAGCAGCTCGGCGAGGCCGAGGGCGGCACACCCCTCGGCGAGGACGTCGTCGTAGGACCGTCGGATGGCCCCGATCCGAGCGGCGCTGCGGCCGTCGTTCGGGTGCTGCAGCTGGCGGCCGAGCCGCCGCGCGTCGACGGCGATGTCCTCGATGGGGCGACCGGCCGGCCTCGGCAGGTCGTGTCCACGCCGGGCGCTCCACCATCCTCGGACCCCGGCCCGGACGCGGGCGATCCGGTCGAAGTGGGGGTCGGAGGTCAGGGTCACCAGCGCGGCCAGGCACAGCATCGGTCCGGTGAAGAACGCCGCAGCCAGCACCCACGTGCCCATCTGGGGACGGTAGGTCGCCGATCGCGAGGGGGCAAGGGGTTTCGGCCACAATGGCGCTCATGCGTCCCGAGCAGACCCCGCCTGCGCGTCCGCACCACCGGTTCACCGAGGACGGACGACGGATGCGCGAGGTGCTGAGCTACTCGCGTCGCGGGAGCCGGTTCACACCGAGCCAGCGGGAGGCCTGGGAGGCACACCACGAGGCGTGGGTGATCCCCGACGAGGCCGTCGACGAGCCCGGCTTCCGGCTCTCCTCGTGGTTCGGCCGGGAAGCACCGCTCGTCGTCGAGATCGGCTCGGGCGTGGGGGAGGCGACCGGGGTGCTCGCCGCCGCCCGTCCGGCGTACGACGTGCTGGCCCTGGAGGTCTGGCGACCCGGGGTCGCGGCGTCCCTGGCCGAGGTGGCCGCGGCCGGGGCCACCAACGTCCGGTTCTGCTCCGTCGACGCGGTGTGGGCCGTCGAGCACCTCGTCGCGCCCGGGTCGGTCGCGGAGCTGTGGACCTTCTTCCCCGACCCCTGGCCCAAGACGCGCCACCACAAGCGCCGGCTCGTGAACGCCGCATTCGCTGCCCTCGCGACCTCGCGGCTCGCCCCGGGAGGCACGTGGCGGCTCGCGACCGACTGGGCCGACTACGCCGACCAGATGAAGGCGGTGCTCGACGCAGAGCCCGGGCTGACCGGGGGCGTGACCGAGCGGTGGGCCGAGAGGCCGGTCACGAAGTTCGAGCGCAAGGGCCTCGAGGCCGGCCGGACGATCACCGACCTGAGGTACGCCCGCACCTGACCGTGGGCTGACAGACTGCGCCCATGACCGAGCAGCCCCTGCCGCCCCAGCAGCCGCCCGGCCAGCCTCCCTGGCCGCAGCAGCCCTGGCAGCCCGGCTACCCGCCGCCTCCGCCCGTGCATCCGCAGGCGACCACGGTGCTCGTGCTCGGCATCGTCGCGATCGTGGCCTGCCAGGTGGTCGGCCCGTTCGCCTGGCTGATGGGCAACCGGGTGGTGGCCGAGATCGCAGCCACCGGCGGGAGGCTCGGCGGCGGGACGGAGGCGAACATCGGGCGGATCCTCGGCATCGTGGCCACGGCGCTGCTGGCTGTCTCGGTGGTGGTGATGGGGCTGTTCGTGATGTTCAACGTCGCGCTCTTCGCGGGGTTCGCGGGGTTCGCCGGCCTCCACCGGAACTGATCCGGGGTTCCACCGGCTCCCGGACGCCGGGGCTGCCACACTGCCGCCATGACGCAGCAGCCGCCGCCCATGCCGCCCGCGCAGCCGCCGTACGCCGCTCCGCCGAACCACACCCAGGCCACCACCGTGCTGGTCCTGGGCATCCTGAGCCTCGTGGTGTGCGGGATCATCGGCCCGTTCGCCTGGACCATGGGCAACCGCGTGGTGCGCGAGATCGACTCCTCGGGCGGCGCGCTCGGCGGACGGACCGAGGCCAACGTCGGGCGGATCCTGGGGATCGTGGCCACTGTGCTGATCGTCGTGGGACTCGTGCTCGTCGTCGGGCTCTTCGCGCTCGGCGCCGTGGTGAGCGTCGGCTCCTCCAGCTGAGCTCAGCCGACCAGCGCCGCCACCGCGTCGGCGAAGACCTCCGTGTGGAGGTCGACGTCGGCCTCGCTCCTCGCCGGCTCTGAGGGGTCCCGGTCCTCAGCGCCTCCGGGCGGTGAGCCGGGCCCGCAGGGTCTCGTCGCGGTGGAGGCGCTCCAGGTCACGCTCGCGACGCGCAGCGCTGACCGCACGCAGGAAGTCCCAGGCCGTCGTCCCGGGTGGTGGAGGTGGCGCGACGTACTCCGTCATCCGGGTCGCCAGCATCGCCCCGAGCCGGTCGCGGGAGTCGCGGTCGAGCGTGGGCAGGCGGCCGAGGTACTGCCGGACCGCGAGCGTCAGCCCGACCGGCGGCGTGGCGAAGTCTGCGGAAGCGGCCCAGGCGGCGAGCATGGGGGGCATCGCCGGCGGTGCCGGCAGGGTCAACCGGACCCGGTCGCGGACGACGTAGGTGCCGGCCGCGTAGTCGCCGATCCGCTTGCCGTGGGAGCTGACCAGGCAGCAGAAGAACGCCGGTCCGCCGAGGAAGACGTAGATCTCGACGATCCCGATCAGGGCCCGGACGAACGACTGCTGGACGGCCACGGTGCCGCCGTCGTCGCGCACCACCCGGAGCCCGACGACGAGCTTGCCCCACGACTTGCCGCGGGTCAGCGTCTCCATGGTCGTCGGGTAGACCAGGAAGACCACGATCAGGGAGGACACGAGCGCGACGTGCTGGAGCGCCCCGTCGGCGCCGGCGGTGGAGACGAGTGCCAGGAAGAGCACGCCGACCAGGAGCACCACCAGTGCCGCGACGTCGATCAGGCCGGACGCCATGCGCGCGCCGACGCTGGCCGGGGGCAGGTCGAGGGCGACGGCCTCGCCCGTGACGAGGTCGTCGGTGGTGAGTGTGGCGAACTCCGGTGACGACATCGCGCTCACCCTAGGCTCTCTCCCGTGGACCTGGACGCGTATGTGCTCGCTCATCACCAGGAGTGGGAACGCCTCGAGTCCCTGACGAGGAAGCGCCGGCTCGACGGCCGCGAGAGCGACGAGCTCGTCGAGCGCTACCAGCGGGTCGCGACCCACCTGTCGGTGATCCGCACGGCCGCACCCGACGCCACGGTCATCACCTATCTCTCCCTCGTGCTCAGCCGGGCGCGCAACCGCTCGGGTGACGCGCCGGCCGGCACCTGGCACGGCGTCCTCACCTTCGTCACCGAGCGTTTCCCGGCCGCCCTCTACCGGCTGCGCTGGTGGTGGATCGGGACCGCGGCAGCCAACGTCGTGGTCGTGTTCGTGATGATGTGGTGGCTGCTCGCCCATCCCGACCTGGAGCAGAGCCTGCTCACGCCGCGCGACGTCGACCAGCTGGTCGACCACGACTTCGCCGGCTACTACAGCACCTACGCGGCGTCCCACTTCGCCGCCGAGGTGTGGATCAACAACGTCTGGGTGGCCGCCCTCTGCCTCGCCCTCGGCGCCCTCGGGCTGCCGGTCGTGTACCTGCTCTTCCAGAACGTCGCGAACCTCGCGATCATCGGCTCGATCATGACCCGGCACGGGCACGGGCCGGAGTTCTGGGGGTTGATCCTCCCGCACGGCCTGCTCGAGCTGACTGCGGTCTTCGTCGCCGGCGGGGTCGGGCTCCGGCTGTTCTGGTCGTGGGTCGAGCCGGGCGACCTGTCCCGTGCCCAGTCTTTCGCGCACGAGGGGCGCACGGCCGGCACCGTCGCCCTCGGCCTGGTCGGCGTGCTGGCTGTCAGCGGCTGCATCGAGGCCTTCGTGACGCCGAGCCCGCTGCCGACCTGGGCCCGGATCGGGATCGGCCTCCTGGCCGAGGCGACCTTCCTCGCCTACGTGTTCGTCCTCGGGCGCCGTGCCGCCGCCCGGGGCTTCACGGGCGACCTCGACCCGCTCCTGCTCGACGACCGGGTCGCCAGCCAGGCGTGATCGAGGCCGCGACGAGCGGCGCAGTCCGCGTGCGGGCCAGGTGCCCTCACAGGAGGCCGCGGGCCTTGAGAGCGAGGTAGTGGTCGGCCAGGGCGGGGGCCAGCGACTCCGCCGGTACGTCGACCACGGCGACGCCGAGGGCACCGAGGAGGCCGGCCGTGTGTCGGCGCCGCGCCAGGGTCTGCTCGGCCGCGGCCGCGGCGTACACCTCGTCGAGGCTGTCGAGAGACCGGGTCATCCGCTCGAGCTCGGGGTCACGCACGGAGGCGAGGACCACCCGGTGGTGCTTGACCAGGATGGGGAGCACGGGAAGCAGCCCTTCCTCGACCGCGGACGGCTCGAGCGGGCTGAGCAGGACCACGAGGGCGCGCTGGCGGCCCATCGACTGCACGGCACCGGCCAGCGCGGTCCAGTCCGCCTCGGCGATCTCGGGCTCCAACGCGGCGCAGGCGTCCTCGAGCCGGCTGGTCGCGTCGCGGGCGCCGGCCAGGCGGAGCCGCGTGCGCACCCGTCGGTCACCCGCGACGACGTCGACGCGGTCGCCGGCCCGGGCTGCGAGAGCGGTCAGCAGCAGGGCCGCCTCCATCGCGGAGTCCAGCCGTGGCACGTCTGCGATCCGACCGGCCGAGACGCGTGAGGTGTCGAGCACGATCACGACCCGCCGGTCGCGCTCGGGCTGCCAGGTGCGCACGACGACCGTGCGCGTGCGTGCCGTGGCTCGCCAGTCGATCGAGCGGACGTCGTCGCCGCGGACGTACTCGCGCAGCGAGTCGAACTCGGTCCCCTGTCCGCGCACCCTGACCGCGGACCGACCGTCGAGGTCGCGGAGACGCGCCAGCCGTGAGGGCAGGTGCTTGCGCGACTCGAACGGGGGCACGGACCGCACTCGGCCCGGCACCTCGCGGGTGGTCTGCCGCGACGCCAGCCCCAGCGGTCCCGCGCTCCGGAGGGTGACCCCTGCCGCCCGCAGCTCGCCGCGTCTCGCGGGACGCAGCGAGGTGGTCACGAGCGTGTGGTCGCCGGGGCCGAGGCGGACCCGGTGCCGGTTGCCGGAGGCGCCGGCGGTCGGTTGCCAGGCGTCGCGGACCAGCAACGTCGTACGGCGGGTGCCGTCGTTGCCGACGGCGAGCGTGCTGGCGGACTCCAGTCCCGCCCGCACCCGGTCCACCGGCAGCCTCTCCACCGTGACCCGGGCCGGGGAGGGGGCCAGCGCCACGTCGAGCGCGACGAGCAGGAGGACGACCAGCACCCACAGCCACATCGTGGCGACCGACGGGCGCAGCACGACCGGCACCAGCCCCAGCAGGAGCAGGAGGGGGACGCGCCCGGTGATCGCCATGGTCGTGGGTCGGCTCAGCGGGGGACCGGGACGGATCCGAGCGCGGAGGCGAGGACGGCGCCCACGTCGACGCCCTCGAGCTCGGCCTCCGGGCGGAGGGACAGCCGGTGAGCCAATGTCGCCTGGGCGAGGGCCTTCACGTCGTCGGGCGTGACGAAGTCGCGGCCCGACAGCCAGGCCCACGCCCGCGACGTCCGCATCAGGGAGACCGCCCCGCGCGGGCTGGCACCGAGCCCGAGGGACGGCGCCTGGCGGGTCGCGCGGGCGACGTCGACGACGTAGCCCGCGACCTCGGGAGACAGCTGTACGCCGCGGACCGCCCGGCGTCCGGCCTCGATGTCGTCGGCGCCCGCGACCGCGGTCACGCCCGGACCCGGCGATGTCGTGAGGGTCGAACCCGGAGGCGTGCCGGCGGACGATCTCGAGCTCCTCGGCCCGCTCCGGGACGGGCAGGACGACCTTGAGCAGGAAGCGGTCGAGCTGCGCCTCGGGCAGCGGGTAGGTGCCCTCGTACTCCACCGGGTTCTGGGTCGCGGCGACGAGGAACGGCTGGGGCAGGGGGTGCGAGACGCCGTCGACCGACACCTGCCCCTCCTCCATCGCCTCGAGCAGCGCCGACTGGGTCTTGGGCGGGGTGCGGTTGATCTCGTCGGCGAGGAGCAGGTTGGTGAAGACCGGGCCCTCCCGGAAGGACAGCTCGCCGCGGGCGCCGTCGATCACCATCGAGCCGGTGATGTCGCCGGGCATCAGGTCGGGCGTGAACTGGACCCGGCTGGTCCGGACCGAGAGCGCGGCCGCCAGGCTCCGCACCAGCAGGGTCTTGGCGACGCCCGGGACGCCCTCCATCAGCACGTGTCCGCCGCAGAGGAGCGCGACGAGGAGGCCGCTCACGGCAGCGTCCTGGCCGACGACGGCCTTGGCCACCTCGGCCCGCACGGCAGCCAGACGAGCGCGTGCCTCGTCGCCGCCCAGCGGGCCGTTCGGAGCTCCGCTCCCGGAGTCGGTCATGGGGGTGCTCATGCGGGGTCCCCTCGGCGTTGTTCGACGGCGGAGCGGAGCGGGGGAGGCGAAGAACGTCGTGGGGTGCTCATGCGGGACACCTCTGTCGAGCTCGTCGAGCTGTCGGGCCAGGTCGGCCAGATCGCTGTCGTGGGCGGGTGGGGCGGCCGTGGGTCGGAGCAGGGCATCGACCTCGTCGACGCGTCGCCCGGTGTGCTCGGCGACGGCGACGGCGAGCACCCCTGGGTCGGTGTGGGGCGGCAGGGCCAGGCGCTGGGTCATCCGGGCGCAGGCGGCCGACCGGAGCGCGTCGGCGGCGTGTCGGCGGTCGCCGGCGCGGCGGTAGAGGCGCCCGAGGTTGCGAGTCGTCTCGACGGCCTTGACCTGCACGGGCAGCGGCTCCACGGCGAGCGGACCGAGCCGGCGGGCGCGCCACACGACCAGGGCGACCGCCGTCATCAGCAGCAGCCAGAGGGCCGGGACGAGCCAGCGGGGGAGGAGGCCGGCGGGGGAGACACCGTCGCCGCCGACGAGGTCGCCGAGCGACGGGACGTACCAGACGAGGTGGCTGCGCGCCCCGAGCAGCCGCAGCGCCACGGCCGCGTTGTCGCCGTCGAGGATCTGGTCGTTGGTCAGGGCCGCCGGCGCACCCAGCAGGGTGAGGCCGGGGCGCGGCTCGGCGACCAGAACCCCACCGCGGGCGTGGAAGCAGCCGTCGGTGTCGAACGCCTCGGCCTCGTGCACCCGCAGCGCGAGCCCGTCGTACGCCGTGCACCCGGAGCGGACCGGGCCGTCCGGCGAGGTCGTCACGGCGTACCCGCCGATGTCGAGCTGACGCGTGAGCTCCGGTCCGGGCGCCACGACCACGAGCCCGGCATCGCCCTGGTGCGCGAGCAGCCGCCGCGTCGTCGACCGCCCGAGATGGTCAGAGCCGGTCACCACCACCAGGGTCGCCGCGTCGGTCGTGGCCCGGTCGAACGCGTCGGCCGAGCGGACCACGTCGACCGAGACCCCCTCTCCGTCGAGCACCCGGGCCAGGGCCTGCGCCCCGTCGCCGTCGGGGTTCTGCGGGTCGAGCGTGCCCGCATAGGACTGGTCGCGGTGTCCCAACCACGCGGTCAGCCCGACGGTCAGCACCACGGCGGCCACGATGAGCAGCGTGGTGCGGTGTCGGCGGAGGATGCTCATCGGGCACCCGCCAGCGTGTCGTCGAGCGCGAGCACCGCACCCGCCTCGTCGGGGGTCGCCGGCCGGTCGCCGTAGAGGGTGGCGTCGAAGAGGTCCGCGGTCCGGCCGACCTGCGGTCCCTCCTGGGGGTACGACGCCGCGAGCAGCGCGGCGACCTCGTGCGCGGTGGCGCCGGGCTGGTCGTCGATCCGTCCCCGCTCGATCTGCCGGGCCGCCAGGGCCCGGAAGCCGTCGACGACCGCCTCCCGGTGACGCCCCTGCGCATAGGACTCCTCGGCCCGGCGACGGAGCTCCGCCGCGGCCGGGCGCTGGTCGGGGAGCAGGGCGGTCGGCCCCACGCGTCGTCGGCGCTCTCGCCGCAGGCGCGAGAGCAGGACCAGCAGTCCGGCGAGCAGCAGCCCCCCGACCAGCAGGGCGACGAACGTGGTGACCCAGGAGATGCCGGACGCCGTGCCGACGGCGCGGTCGAACAGCCGGCCGAGCCAGTCGATCAGGCGCTGCCACAGGTTGTGCTGGTGGTACTCGCGGTGGAGCAGCTCTCGGCGCAGCAGGGCGCGCCCCTCGTCACCGGAGGGGTCGAGAGGCGGGCCGGGCGTGAGCATCAGCGAGGCAGGATCCCTGCACGGCTGAGCAGCTCCACGTCGTAGGCCTCCTTGCGGATGCGCTGGTCGACGTAGAGCAGGGCGTTCACCGCGGCCTGGAAGGGCTGCAGGACCGCGGAGGAGAGGACGGTCCCGACGGCGGTCAGCAGGACGTAGAGCGTGACGCCGTAGCCGGTGCCGGAGGAGGCGGTGAGGAACAGGTTGCCGGCCAGGCTGAACGGCATCCGCACGATGCTGCCGGCGAACCCGACCACCAGCGCGACCAGCAGGAGGATGCCGAAGAGCCTCCAGAACTGCTGTCGCGTCAGACGGAGGGCGCGGCCCAGCGCGCCGAACACGCCGACCGGCTCGAGCATCAGGGTCGGTACCGCGAGCGCTCGCAGCCGGACCCAGAAGAGGACGTAGGCGACGACCAGCATCAGCCCCAGCGCGATCCCGACGAGCACCGTGGCCGCGATCGGCGAGTCGAAGGCGAAGATCCCGATCAGCAGGACCCCGGCCACGAGGACGAAGGCGGCGAGCACGGCCAGGCCCAGCAGGAGGGCCATCCCGAACAGCCGCCACCGCTTGCCGTGCGTGGCCGCCCAGGCCTCGTTGATGGTGAGCTTGCGGCCGACCGCCGCGGCCGAGGCGACGTGGGCGATCATCCCCGAGACGAAGAGCAGCCCCACCGACTGCAGCTGGAGGCCGAGGACCAGCGACCCGAAGGTCGCGACGAGGCTGGTCACCTGGCCGTTGGTGAGGTCGGAGCTGTCGGGGTCGATGCGCAGCGCACCCGTGGAGCCGCTGATGAGCGCGGTCACGACCGGCAGCACCATGGCCACCGCCGAGACGAGCACCGCGGCGCCGACCGTGGCCTTCGGGTTGTAGCGGATGATCCGGAAGGCACCGTCGAAGATGTCACCGAGCACCAGCGGCCGGAGCGGGATCGCCCCCGGCTTGTGCGCGGCCTGCGCGGGCTGGATCGGGTACGGCGCGGGGTAGCCCGCGGGCTGCGTGGGTGGCGCGCCCGGGGTGAACTGTCCCCACCCCGTCTCGGTGGCCGGCGCTCCGGGGGGAGGTGGGGGAGTGCCCCACCCGGGAGTGGGGCGAGGCTGCTGGGCGGGCTGCGGGCTGCCGGGCGGCGGAGGCGTCGGCGGCACCCACCCGGGTGGCGGCGGCTGGTCTCCCGACACGGCTGTCTCCCTCGTCCAGGGGCCTGGCCGGTCCCGTGCCCGGACGCCCGCGAGGCGCCATCCTGTCAGGTCCCGAGCAGCCGTGCGCGAGGAACGAGCGCACGGCGGTCACGCCGCCGGCGTCCGAGCCCGCGACGCGTCTCGGGACCCGGTGACGGTGCCTGGGGCGCCGTCACGGGTGCCTGACCGGCCTGCCTCAGAAGCCGCCCCGTCTCGATTTGTCGTGCCGGAGCACATCTGTCAGGATTGTCCGGTTGCTCCGGCGGGTCGCCGGGGGCACCACACTTGATTGTTGAATCGCGTCTCCCGCTGGTTCGGTGGTCTTGTGCGGCCGCACCACACCGACTGACGTCGGTCGGAGACCCGATCGGCTCGGCCTCACGGCCGGGTGTCCACCAACACGATGCAGATCCACCCGCGAGGGGTGGTGTGTGCCGCGGAAAACCCGCGACACGCCCGACCTCGGGGGTCGGAGATCGGCAGCGCGGAGGTGGGCCAGGAACGAGAAGCGTTCGGTCCCGCCCCGGGGCCTGAGCGGACGGACGTAGCAGCACGACACGAAGGACGAGAGAGACCTATGGCGGGACAGAAGATCCGCATCAGGCTCAAGGCCTATGACCACGAGGTGATCGACACCTCGGCGCGCAAGATCGTGGACACCGTCACCCGCACGGGTGCCAAGGTCGCCGGCCCCGTGCCGCTGCCGACCGAGAAGAACGTGTACTGCGTCATCCGCTCGCCCCACAAGTACAAGGACTCGCGCGAGCACTTCGAGATGCGCACGCACAAGCGGTTGATCGACATCATCGACCCCACGCCGAAGACCGTCGACTCCCTGATGCGCCTCGACCTCCCCGCCGGTGTCGACATCGAGATCAAGCTCTGAGGCCTCTGACATGACTGTTGAACGAAACGTGAAGGGCCTGCTGGGCACCAAGCTCGGCATGACCCAGCTGTGGGACGACAACAACCGGATCGTCCCGGTCACCGTCGTCGCGGCGTCCACGAACGTCGTGACCCAGGTCCGCAAGCCCGAGAGCGACGGCTACAACGCCATCCAGGTCGGGTTCGGCGAGATCGACGGGCGCAAGGTCACCAAGCCGGCCGCCGGCCAGTTCGACAAGGCCGGGGTCAGCCCGCGCCGTCACCTGGCCGAGATCCGCACCGCCGACGCGGCGAGCTACACCGTCGGCCAGGAGCTGGCGGTCGACACCTTCGCCGCCGGCGAGGAGATCGACGTGACCGGCACGACCAAGGGCAAGGGCTTCGCCGGTGTCATGAAGCGTCACGGCTTCCACGGCGTCGGTGCCTCCCACGGTGCCCACCGCAACCACCGCAAGCCCGGCTCGATCGGTGCCTGCGCGACCCCCGGTCGCGTGTTCAAGGGCGTCCGGATGGCCGGCCGCATGGGTCGCGACACCGTGACCACCCAGAACGTCACCGTCCACGCGGTCGACGCCGAGAAGGGCCTGATCCTGCTCAAGGGTG
>CAVWDJ010000014.1:0-418977 GCA_963753705.1 uncultured Actinomycetota bacterium | reverse complement strand
CCGCGACCAGCTGGTCTGGCAGCTCGGGGAGGTCTTCTACTACTGCGCCGTCTGGTGGTACCTCGCCCACTACCTCGACCCGGGAGGCGGTGGCGACTCCGGCTTCTACTGGCTGGCGATCCTGGTGCGCGTGGCCGCGGAGCTCTACCTCGTCGGCGTGGTGGTGCGCGACGTGCTGATGCCCGAGCACGACGTGGTCCGCTCGCCGCGGCAGCGCGGCGACCGGGCGTGGTGGCACTTCTCCGGCCGGCAGCCGCTCGCGCTCAGCGGCGACGGCGTGTCGACCTCGCAGGTCAGCTGACGACGACCCGGTCGAACCGGGCGATCGTGTGGCGCACCCGCACTCCGATCTCCTCACCGATCACGGGGACGCGCGGGCCGTGGGGGAGGAAGAGCATCGACGCCTGCATGTGAGGAGGCTCGGCGAAGAGCCGTAGCTTGCCGTCGACGGTGAACGGCGAGCGGACGAAGCCGACCGCGTCGAGACCACCGCGCGCCAGGGTGGCGGCGCGGGCGCGGACGGAGTGGGCGCCGGTCGGAGCCTCGAGGCCGATGCCGTGCGCCGTACCGCCGGAGACGACCAGGAGGTGGCCGGCCTTGGGGGCCGAGCGACCGCGGTAGCCGAAGACCTCACCGCGCTCGACCTCGTGGACGTCGAGCACGGTCGCCGTCACGGTGAGCGCGTCACGGTCGCCGAGCCACAGGTCGGTGCCGACCCGCGGCCGCACCTCGAAGTCGGCGTACGACGTGCGGAGCGACGCGAGCTCGGGCGCGGTCAGGTGGCTGACCCACAGCGTCCGGGTCGGGAGCTCGGCCGCGACCACGTCGTTGACCAGGTGGACGACCTCGGTGAGGTGGGAGCCGGCGGCCAGCGGCAGGTGGAACGCGACGCCCTCGAGTCGGGCGCGGCGGCGTCTCAGCAGGGGACCGGCGGCGCGGAGCTCCTCGGCGGACATGCCGTGGCGCCGCATCGAGGTCAGCCGCTCCAGCACGATCCGCGCCTGCGGGTCGCGGTCGAGCAGGGCGACCAGGTCGGCGAGGCGGCTCACGGTGTGGATGACGCGTCCGCGCGGCAGGTCCTCGGGCGGCACCTGGCCGGAGGGGCGCCAGGGGGTGAGCACCAGCAGGTCACCGGAGAACCGCTGCGCGACCTCCGGGAGCTCGTCGTAGGTGCCGACGGCCAAGGTGTCGGCGCCCAGCCACGCGGCCTTGCGCGCGAGCCGGCCGAGGCCGAAGCCGTAGCCGTTGCCCTTGGCGACCGGCGCCAGGCCGGGGTTGGCGTCGGCGACCTGGCGGAGGTGCTGCCGCCAACGGTCGCCGTCGACGCTCAGGGTCAGACTCATGCGGTGGCCCTCATCCGCGTCGTCCGGGGAGCAGGCGGGTCAGCGAGCGCCGGTGGAGGTAGAGCTGGAAGCCCTGGTAGAGCACGCGGTTGAGGGGGAGGTCCCACTCGCCGACGGTCTCGACGGCCTCGCCGCCGGTGCCGACCTTGAACTGGATGAGCCCGACGTGGGGGTCGTCGGCGTCGAGGGTGTCGGTGATGCCGCGCAGGTCGTAGACCTCGGCACCCTGGGCGATCGCGTCGCGGATCATCGCCCACTGCACCGCGTTGGAGCCGCGCACGTCGCGCTTGTCGGTGGACGAGGCGCCGTAGGAGTACCACGCATGGGTGCCGACCCGGACGCCGATGGTCGCGGCGACGAGGTCGCCCTCGTGGTGGGCCAGCCAGAGCGTGATCCGGCCGGGGTCCTCCGCGCCCAGCGCGTCGTACATGGTCTCGAAGTAGGCGAGCGGCCGCGGCGTGAAGTGGTCGCGCTCGGCGGTGTGGACGTAGAGGTCGTGGAACGCCTTGAGGTCCTCGCGGGTTCCCTGCGAGACCACGACGCCGGCCTTGTCGGCCTTGCGGATGTTGCGCCGCCACAGCTGGTTCATGCCGGCGAGCACGTCGTCCTCGCTACGCCGGGTGCGCGAACCGTCCGGTCCGTGCTCATGGGTCGAGCGTCTCGTGGGCGAGTCGTGCTCGTGGGTCGAGTCGTGCTCGTGGGTCGAGCTCGTGGGTCGAGCCTGTCGAGACCAGCGGGATGACGAACGTGTACTGCGGCTGCCCCGCGGCGAAGCCGCTCTCGGCGACCTGCTGCTGCCAGCCGAGGGCCTCGAGCTGCTGGACCACGCGCGCCCCTGCGGCTGACCGCTCGAGCGGTGCGACGTCGCCGAGGCGGCGGACGGCCTCGTCGGCGACGCCGTCCTTGACCTGCGCGGCGCTCCAGCGCCGCGTCACCACCGGTGGCCCCATCCGCACCCCGAAGGCGCCCTGGCCGCGGAGGTGGTCGGCCATCGGCCGCAGCCAGGCGCCGAGGTCGTCGGTCGCCCAGTCGAGGACGGGGCCCTCGGGCAGGTAGGCGAGGAAGCGTCGGACGCGTGGGAGCTGGCGGTAGAGGACCAGACCGGCCCCCACCAGGCGATCGTCGTCGAACCAGCCCAGCGACTCGGCGCGCCACTCGGACTTCACGGTGGCCCAGGCCGGGGTCTGCAGGAAGCTCGCCCACGACTGCTCGCGCACGAACGCGAGGTGGTCGGCGGCGGGGATCGGCCGGACGGTCAGGGTCACGCCGACGAGGCTACCGGGGCAGGTCGGGGCGACGTCGACGCCGGCGGGGGGCGACGGGAGAGGTTGAGATACGTCACAGTAGGAACGAAGGTGTGACGCATGTATCAGGCGCGCTGCGGCGCGCTCCTGAGCGTGTGGAACCGGATATCCCCCGACTCCGAGGACGACCACGACGGTGAACTCTGCTGCAGCCCCGTCCAGACGTCCGACGTGCCGGTGGCAAACGTCCGTTGCGCCTCCGCCCGGAGGCGCCGCGGCCTACGTCCGACCTGCGCGAGGAGGACACCGTGATGGACGACGAGAAGCTCTACGACGCCGTACGACGCGCGTGCGAGAAGCACGACCCCATGCCACCGGGCATGGTCGACCGGATCGTGACGGTGGTGGGCGAGCTGGCCCGGCACGACGCGGACCTGGAGTTCGAGCTGATGCTGGTGGTCGAGCGCTTCCGCGAGCTGGTCGGCACCCGCGGTGGATCGCAGTCCTACACGCTGCGCTTCGGCGCGAACGACGTGGAGCTGCTGGTCCGGATCTCGACCGCCGACGACGAGGGCAAGGCCCGGCTCGACGGGTGGCTCGTCCCGTCGGTCAGCGGACCCGTGCAGCTGCGCCAGGTCGACGGCGAGAAGCGCACCTTCGACGGCATGGCCGACGAGAACGGCCGCTTCGAGTTCTCCGACCTCCCCGCCGGCTTCTACCGGCTGTGGCTCGAGCTGCCTGACAGCCACACCTTCGGCACCCCCGCTTTCGAGATCTGACCAGCCCCCTCAAAGGAGAGACCATGCCTCCCACTCGCCGCGCCGAACCGGCCCGCGAACCCCGGCTTCCGCACCCCGCGCGACTGGCGACCGTCCAGGCTCGGGTGCTCGACCCGGCACGCTCGCCTGTCGCCGACGGCTCGGCGGGACTCCCGACGGCCTACGTCGCCGACCGGGTGATGATCGTGAAGGACCGCCGGACCGATCCCGAGGACAAGAAGTTCAAGGCCAAGCTCGACCTGCTCCGCCAGGTGGCCAGCGAGCACGGCTGGTACGTCGAGCAGGACCCCGAGACGCCCAAGGAACGCGACCTGCAGCTGGGCGTCTTCACGGTGAAGGTGACGGCGACCTCGAGCCGTCGCCAGCCGGATGCGTGGCACCTGCTCCAGTTCGTGCGGCAGACCTACGGCCGCGACGCGTTGCGCGGCGTCGACCTCGACCACATCGTCTCGACGGCGCCCTTCAGCCCTGCCCACTGGGAGATCCCGCACCCGAACCACTGGGAGATCCCTCACCCCGACTCGGGGTCGGCGGTCTCCGCAGGCCTGCTCAGCTACGGCCAGCCGGGCTTCGGCGGTCGCCAGCCCATCGCGTACGCCGGACCGCCGCCGACGCGCGACAAGCCGGCCCGAGGTGGACGACGTCCCGTGGTCGCGCTCCTCGACACCGGCTGCTACCCGCACCAGTGGTTCGACGGTGGCGTGGTCCGGACCGACGTGGAGCTGAAGGGCCAGCCGATCGGCTACACCGGGAAGGCCAGCGACCCCGAGGTCCACGGCAACCTGGTCGGGCCGCTGGACGGGTCGGTCGACCGGATCGCCGGGCACGGCACGTTCATCGCCGGTCTCGTGCACCAGGTGTGCCCGGACGCAACGATCCTGGCCTGGCGCGGCATCGAGACCACCAAGGCGCTGGTGGAGTCCGAGTGGCTGACGACGCTGGCGCAGATCACCGAGCTCGTGCGGCTCGACCGCGAGGGCAAGCCGGGCGGTCACCCGATCGACGTGCTGAGCCTGTCGCTCGGCTACTACCACGAGAACGACGCCGACGACCTGCTCGACCCGATCCTGTGGACCATTCTCGCCGAGCTCGGACGGCTCGGCGTCGTGGTGGTGTGCTCGGCCGGCAACGACGCGACGGAGCGCCCGTGCTACCCCGCGGCGTTCGCCCCGTGGAGCAACCACAAGGGCCCCTACCCGATCCGCCGCAACCGGGTCCCGGTCGTGTCGGTCGGCGCCCAGAACCCCAACGCGACGGATGCCCTCTTCTCCAACACGGGGCCGTGGGTGCGCGCCTACGCGCCTGGCGCGGCGCTGATGAGCACGATGCCGCCGTTCAACGGTGGTCTCCAGGCGGTGGACAAGCTGACCGTGCTCGGACGCGTGCGTGAGTCCGTCGACCCCGATGACTTCCATGCGGGCGAGGACGAGGACGGGCGGCGGCTCGGCGGGTTCGGGCTGTGGAGCGGAACGTCGTTCTCGGCGCCGGTCATCGCCGGCCGGGTGGCGGCATCGATGGCCCGCGAGCTGATGAAGGGCGCCTCCGGCAAGGATGCGGCAGCCGCGGTCCGGCGCGGTTGGAAGGCTGTGGAGGCGGAGACGGAGATCCGCAGGACAGAATAGGTCGGGTGCAGAACGCGGCCGACCTCCACGAGGCGGGACTCGAGGCCCTGGTCGGGCGCCGCTTGGCGACCGCCCGCCGTCTCTTGGAGCGGTCGCGCGCGCTCACGTCCGACCGCGACCTGACCGCGCGCATCGACGCGAGCCTGGCCTTCATCACCGCGGAGCAGGGTGATCTCGGCGGCGGTCTCGCCGTGTGTGACGCCGCGCTGGCGGAGGGCGAGATGTCCTACGAGACCACGGCCGTGCTCCACAGCCAGCGCGCGCTGATCCTGCTGCGGATGGGCGACACGTCGTCGGCCATCGAGGCCTTCGACGTCGGCATCGCCATGTTGTCGGACCCCGTCGAGCTCGGGAAGGCCCTCAGCAACCGGGGCGGCGTACACCTGGCGCGTGGGGCCGGACGAGCGGCGGCCGCCGACTTCTCCCGGGCGGTGACCCTGCTGAACGAGGCCGGACACCCGATCGAGGCCGCCATGGCCGAGCACAACCTGGGTCTCGCGGACCTCCAGCTGGGAGACCTGGTCTCCGCGCTCTCTCACATGGACGCCGTGCGCCCCACCCTGCTGCCGCTCAGCCCCGTCGGCGTCGCGATCAGCAACCAGGACCGGGCCGAGGCGCTGATGGCCGCCGGCCTGACCCGTGCTGCCCTGGTCGTCCTCGACGAGGCGGCCCGGACGTTCGGGCACCACCGGCTCCAGCAGCGTCGCGGGCAGGCCGAGCTCACCATCGCCCAGGCGGCGCTCGCCACCGATCCGCAGCGGGCGTTGACCGCCGCTCGTGCGGCCCGGTCGCGGTTCACGCGCACCATGTCGCCGGCGTACCGGGTGCGTGCCGAGGCCCTCGCGCTGGGTGCCGAGGTGAGGCTCGGTCGCACCCGGCCGTCCCTGGTAGCCAAGGGCGACGCCCTCGCCCCCGAGCTCACTGCCCTGGAGATGCCCTGGTGGGCCGCCGACGTCCGGCTCGACTGCGCGCTCGTCGTCCTGCGTCGCGGCGACCACGAAGAGGCACGTCGCCGCCTGCGCGCGGTTCGGGTGTCGAGGACCGCCCCCCTCGCCGTGCGGCTGCGTGACCGGGACGTGCGTGCGGCCCTCGCGGAGCGATCCGGACGTCCGTCGGACGCGCTGACGCACGTACGCCGCGGGTTGGCCGACCTGCACGAGTGGCAGAGCTCGTTCGGCAGCCTCGACCTGCAGACGATGGTGACCGGTCACGGGCGTCGGCTGGCCGTGCGAGGACTGCGGGTGGCGAGCCGCTCGCGGTCGCCGGAGGTGCTGTTCGAGTGGTCGGAGCGGGCCCGGATGCTGGCCAGCCGGGTGCAGCCGGTGCGGGTGCCGCCCGACGACCGGCTGGCCGCCGACCTCGCGGAGCTCCGCACGCTCGCGGCCAAGGAGGAGGCGTCGCGCGAGGACGCCTCCCGCCAGGCGGAGCTGCGTCAACGGGTCCGGGAGCGGGCCTGGCGGGCGCGGGGCTCGGGGTCCTACGACGACCCGATGCCGCTGGCGGACTTCCAGGCGCGGCTGACCGGTCGGGCGCTGGTGGCACACGTCGTCACCGCCGAGCGTGTGGTCGCCCTCGTGCTGACCGAGGGCAGCGCCACCAGCCACGACCTGGGTCCGCGCGCGGCGCTGGAGTCCCTGCTCGGCGGGCTGCTCCCCGGCCTCGACATGGCAGCGGCCCACCTGCCCGCGTCGTTCGCCCGTTCGGTCCGGGCCGAGGTCACCACTCGTGTGGCGCGGCTCGACGACCTGCTGCTCGCCCCGCTCGCCGACGAGATCGGCGACCGGCCGCTGGTGCTCACTCCGTCCGGAGCACTGGCCGCTGTCCCGTGGACGCTGCTACCGACCAACCGCGGCCGTCCGGTCATCGCCGCCGAGTCGGCGACGTCGTGGGCCGCCCGCTCCGAGACGCCGCTCCGGTCGGGAACGGCCGGCTTCGTGGCCGGACCCCGGGTCCCGCAGGCCGAGGCCGAGACCAGCGCCGCGGCCAAGGTCTGGCCGGGCTCCTCGGTGCTCCACGGCGCCGAGGCGACGGCCGAGGCCGTCAGCCGGATGGCCGGCGAGGTCGACGTCCTCCACGTCTCGGCTCACGGCCGGCACTCCTCGGAGAACCCGCTCTTCTCCGGCTTCGAGCTGGCCGACGGGCCGTGGTTCGGCTACGACATCGACCAGCTGGAACGGGTGCCGGACGTCGTGCTCCTCTCGGCGTGCGAGGTCGGGCGCTCCACGCTGCGCGGAGGTGAGGAGCTGATCGGGATGACGGCCGCCTGGCTGCACGCGGGAGCCCGGTGCGTGGTGGCATCGGCAGCGGCGATCAACGACGAGGTCGCCCACGACGTCCTGGTCCGGGTGCACGAGGGTCTGGCCGAGGGCCTGCGCCCCTCCGGTGCCCTGGCCCGCGCGCTGCTCGACGTGGACCCCGAGGGTCCTCCCGCCCCGCTGGTCACCTTCGGGTGAAGCGAGCAGGAGCGCGCGAGGAACGAGCGCGCTCCGTGGGCGAGCGCAGGTTGAGCAAGCGACGCGACTGAGGAACGAAGTCGCGCGAGCGAGTCGAAACCCGGTGACGGTGCTGACCACCGTGACCGTGGTCTCGACGGGCTCGACCGGCGGGAGTGTGGTCTCGACGGGCTCGACCACCGTGACCGTGGTCTCGACAGGCTCGACCTGCGGGACCGTGGTCTCGACGGGCTCGACCGGCGGGACCGTGTTCTCGACGGGCTCGACCTGCGGGACGGCGAGCTCGACGGGCTCGACCGCCGGGACGACAGGCTCGACCCAGGTCAGAGCCGGGAGCGGACGGCCTCGAAGTCGGCGAGGTGCTCCGCGGCCCCGCCGGGCGTCTCGAAGACGACCGGGGCAGCGGCGTCGCGGACGACCTGGGCGAGCAGGTCGGGGTCGATCCGTCCGGCCCCGACGTTGGCATGGCGGTCGGCACCGGAGTCGAACTCGTCTCGGCTGTCGTTGCAGTGGACCAGGTCGATCCGGCCGGTGACGGCCCGGATCTCGTCGACCACCGTCTCCAGCGGGATCCCGCCGGCGTGGGCATGGCAGGTGTCGAGGCAGAAGCCGACGTCGTCGGAGCCGGAGGCCGCGGAGAGCGCGTCGAAGACGCCCTTGATCCGGTCGAGGTAGCGCGCCATCGCGTTGTCGCCGCCGGCGGTGTTCTCGATCAGGAGCGGGATCTTCAGGTCGGTGGCCTCGATCGCCTTGCGCCAGTTGTCGAAGCCGACGGCCGGGTCGTCGGTCTTGTTCACGTGGCCGCCGTGGACGATCAGCCCGCGCGCGCCGATCTCGGCCGCGGCGTCCATGTGCTGCTGGAGGAGCTTGCGCGAGGGGATCCGGATCCGGTTGTTGGTGGTGGCGACGTTGACGATGTAGGGAGCGTGGACGTAGAGCCCGATGCCCGCCGCCTCGGCGTCGGCCCGCAGCCCGGCCGCCCCACCCGCGTAGCGGATCTCGGGCCCCTTGTAGCCCTGGGGGTCACCGAGGAAGAACTGCACGTGGGGCGCCTTCCGGGCCCGGGCCTCGGCGATCGGGTCGGTCTGCTCGACGTGGGCTCCGAGGGCGAGGTCGGCGGCTGCACTCATACCGCCATCGTAGGAACGCCTACCGACACGCCGCGACGGGGCCGCAGGTGGCAGGCTGGCCCCCATGAACGTCATCGTCCTCGTGGTCTTGACCCTCGCCCTCGTCGGCATCGTCGTCGCGGCGGGCTGGGTGGTCGCGGCGTCGCTCAGCAGCCGCTCGCGCGACTGAGGCCGGGCGTCCCCGCGAACCACCTCCCGGCCACCGCGGAGGATTGGGTCGGCCGGTGGAGCCGCTGCTAGCCTTGCCCGGTTGTCACCGTCCCGCCCCGGCGGGCGCGTGACGACGCCGGCGGCCGACCCGCGTCGTACGCCGAGCAGGACAACGCAAAGCCCTCCTGCCACGGAGAGTCCGTGGCCGCTCTAGTCCAGAGGAGGTGGAGACCGCTGTGCGTGAATACGAAGTGATGGTCATCCTCGACCCGAGTCTCGAGGAGCGGACGGTTCAGCCGTCGCTCGACAAGTACCTCAACGTCATCCGCAAGGACGGCGGCAGCGTCGAGAACGTCGACGTCTGGGGCCGGCGTCGCCTGGCCTACGAGATCAAGAAGAACGCCGAGGGCATCTACGCCGTCATCCAGCTGACCGCGGAGCCGGACACCGTCAAGGAGTTCGACCGCCAGCTCGGGCTCAACGAGTCGGTGCTGCGCACCAAGGTGATGCGGCCCTCCGCCCACTGAGCTCACCCCGGGCCCACCTGTGGATCGAGCCTGGCACTTGTCGGTGCCCGGAGCCACGATAGGCACCACGATGAGCCCACACGCGATCAACCCTCACGAGGAGTCCTGACATGGCAGGCGACACCCAGATCACCGTGGTCGGCAACCTGGTCGACGACCCGGAGCTCCGCTTCACGCCCTCGGGCGCCGCGGTGGCCAACTTCCGGATCGCCTCCACGCCGCGCACGTTCGACCGCCAGACCAACGAGTGGAAGGACGGCGAGGCGCTGTTCCTCTCCTGCTCGGTGTGGCGGCAGGCCGCGGAGAACGTCGCCGAGTCCCTCCAGAAGGGGATGCGGGTCGTGGTGCAGGGCAACCTGCGCTCACGCCAGTACGAGACGCGTGAGGGCGAGAAGCGCACCGTGTTCGAGATCCAGGTCGACGAGGTCGGCCCCTCGCTGCGCTACGCCACCGCCAAGGTGACGCGCACGCAGCGCTCGGGCGGCTCGTCCTACGGCGGCGGTCAGCAGGGTGGCGGTCAGGGCAGCGCCCCGGCCGACAACGACCCGTGGGCCACCCCGCAGGCAGGCGGCGCCCCTCAGGGCGGCGGCTCCGGCGGCGGTGCTCCGGCCAGCGACCCGTGGGCGACCCCGGGCGTCAGCAACGACGAGCCGCCGTTCTGACAGGTCGCCTGACAACTGAATACCCCAGTCCAAGCCACCATTCCGGCGCGAGCCGGGCTCACTGAAAGGGAGCACCACAATGGCCAAGGCAGTGTTGCGCAAGCCCAAGAAGAAGGTCTGCCAGTTCTGCAAGGAGAAGGCGACCGGTGTCGACTACAAGGACACCACCCTGCTCCGCAAGTTCATCTCCGACCGCGGCAAGATCCGCGCGCGTCGGGTCACCGGCAACTGCGTGCAGCACCAGCGCGACGTCGCGATCGCGGTCAAGAACGCCCGCGAGCTCGCTCTGCTGCCCTACACCTCGACCGGTCGCTGAGAGGAGCCGAGACATGAAGATCATCCTGACCCAGGAGGTCACCGGCCTCGGGCAGCCCGGTGACGTGGTCGAGGTCAAGGACGGCTACGGCCGTAACTACCTCCTCCCGCGCAACGTGGCGATCCGCTGGACCCGCGGTGGCGAGAAGACCGTCGAGTCGATCAAGAAGGCCCGGGCCTCGCGCGCGGTCCGCGACCAGGACCACGCCGACGAGATCAAGGGCAAGCTCGAGGCCGCCCCGGTCGACGTCAAGGTCAAGGCCGGCACGGCCGGCCGCCTGTTCGGCGCGGTGACCACCTCCGAGATCGCCGGCGCGCTCGCCGAGGTCACCGGGGAAGAGGTCGACCGTCGCACGATCGCGCTGAGCAACCCGATCAAGACCACCGGCACCTACTCGGTGACGGTCCGGCTCCACGACGACGTGTCCGCCACCGTGGCGCTCAACGTCATCCCGGCCTGACCCTGCTGTCCCACGTACGCCCCGCTCCGGCCCGCCGGAGCGGGGCGTCGTGCGTCGCGAGGGGCCAGGGCAGCCGGCGCGCCTGCGCGGGCCTTACAGGCTGTGTATGACCGGTGGAAATCCCCCGTTTCGGCCCCGGGTCGGGTCCCGTGTCGACAAACCAACGTGCGAATCCCAGATGGCGAGAGGGTGAACGCGGCGATCGGGCGACTATTTCGACTGCACACCTGTGGAACCGCATCCGTGCAGGTCAGAGGCGGGTCAGCGACGATCCGACGGGGGTTCTCCACACGTTGTCCACGGCTGGGACCACAGGTCCGTGCGTGTCGTCCACGCCGGAACGGTAGTTATCCCCAGGCCCTGTGGACAACGGGCTGTCCGTGGTCGTCGCGGAGGCCTAGATTCGCCGCTTGGCAGGAAGATCGGGGACCACACGGGGCCGGTACGACGGGTCGGGGAGCGGGGCGCAGGCCCCGCCGGACCGACGTCGTACGACGCTGTCGGTGCGCACCCCTAGCGTCACTCCTGTCACAGTCGTCGACCGCATGGGGCGTCGGCGCGGCAGCGCGAGGAGCTAGTGCGTGAGCATCACCGAGCAGGGTTCGTGGGACGTCCCGGGCCTGCCAGAGCCGCCTCGCGACAGCGTCGGCGACGACTGGGGTGACGGCCCGGCCGCCTACGAGCCGGGCGAGCGACCGAGCCGACCGGGCGACCGCACCCCGCCGCAGGACAACGCCGCGGAGCAGAGCGTGCTCGGCTCGATGCTGCTCTCCAAGGACTCCATCGCCGACGTCAGCGAGGTCCTGCGTGGCCTGGACTTCTACCGCCCGGTCCACGAGGTCATCTTCGACGCGATCATCGACCTCTACGGCCGCGGTGAGCCGGCCGACCCCATCACGGTCGGCAACGAGCTCCAGCGCCGCGGTGAGCTGGCCCGGATCGGTGGCGCTCCCTACCTCCACACGCTGTCGGCCAACGTGCCGATCGCGGCCAACGCCGGCTACTACGCCGAGATCGTGCGCGAGAAGGCGATCCTGCGGCGCCTGGTCGATGCCGGCACCAAGATCGTGCAGATGGGCTACGCCGGCCAGGGTCATGTCGACGACATGGTCGACTCGGCGCAGGCCGAGGTCTACCAGGTCACCGACCGCCGTACCTCCGAGGACTACGCGCCGCTGTCCGACATCATGGACGGCGTCCTCGACGAGATCGAGGCGATCGGCAACCGCGAGGCCGGCCTCTACGGCGTCCCGACCGGCTTCGCCGACCTCGACGACCTGACCAACGGTCTCCACAAGGGCCAGATGGTGATCGTGGCGGCCCGCCCGGCCATGGGCAAGTCGACCCTGGCCCTCGACCTGTGCCGGGCGGCGTCGATCCACAACAACATGACCAGCTGCTTCTTCAGCCTCGAGATGACGCGCTCCGAGATCACGATGCGGCTGCTGTCGGCCGAGGCGAAGGTGCCGCTGAACCACATCCGCAACGGCCAGATGAACGACGACGACTGGCAGAAGCTGGCCCGCAAGATGGCCGAGGTCTCCAGCGCCCCCCTGTTCATCGACGACTCGCCCAACATGACCATGATGGAGATCCGGGCCAAGGCCCGGCGGCTCAAGCAGCGCCACGACCTGCGGCTGATCGTGATCGACTACATGCAGCTGATGACCTCGGGCCGCAAGGTCGAGAGCCGCCAGCTGGAGGTCTCGGAGTTCTCCCGCCAGATCAAGCTGCTGGCCAAGGAGCTCGAGGTCCCGATCATCGCGCTCTCCCAGCTCAACCGTGGTCCCGAGCAGCGCGGCGACAAGCGCCCGATGATGAGCGACCTGCGTGAGTCCGGCTCGCTCGAGCAGGACGCCGACATGGTGGTGCTGCTCCACCGCGACGACGTCTACGAGAAGGAGTCGACCCGCCCGGGTGAGGCCGACCTGATCGTGGCCAAGCACCGCAACGGCCCGACCCGCGACATCGTGGTCGCGTTCCAGGGCCACTACTCCCGCTTCGTCGACATGGCTCACTGACCTGCCGTGCGATTCACCGAGCACGAGCTGACGGCCGCACTCACCGGCACGGCCAAGGGCGTCCTGGGCCGGCAGCGCAAGGACGTCCGTCGCGGCCGCGTCGACATCGACACGGTGTGGGACGGGCTCGACCGCTACCAGCGCTTCCAGCTCCTCGACCGGCTGGGGTCGGAGATCCTGCCGGTCCTGGTCGCCCTGCCCGACGTCGAGGTCCGACCCGGCGACCGGGCGACCTACACCGACAGCGAGGTGCGCGAGACCGTCGAGTCGCTCCTCGACGAGAGCACCGGCAGGCTGCGCCGAGCGGTCATCGTCACCTCGCGCGTGGCGCTGGTGCAGGAGGCGCTCGGCCACCTGCCGCCGCGCAGCGACCCCGACACCCTGACCGTGCCCGACCATCTGTGACGACACCCACGAGGACCGCGCTGTGACCCACGACGAGCTGAGCACGTCTCGCCTGCTGTGCCCCGACGTCCTGACGGCATCGGTCGAGCCCGACGGCGCGTCGGCGGCCCTGAGCACCGCCACGCGGACCCTGTCGGTGGCCGACGTCGAGGTCGGGTTGTGGGAGGCGGGCCCGGGCACCGACGTCGACACGGAGGTCGACGAGGTCTTCCTCGTGCTCGCCGGCGCGGGCTCGGTCACCTTCGCCGACGGGAGCGCGATCACGCTCCGCCCCGGGGTCCTGGTCCGGCTCCACGAGGGCGACCGCACGACCTGGGAGGTCACCGAACGGCTCCGCAAGCTCTACGTCGCCTGACCCCGATCGACCCCGCACTCCCCAAACGGGCCGGCGTCCAGCACGATGGACCCTGGGAGGAGCGAGCATGAGTGTCTTCACACGCGGGTTCCACGGGCGCCGTCGCGACGACGACGGCCGGCTGCCGCCGGGGCAGTACCTCACCGACGACTTCCCGGTCCTGTCCGCGGGGCCGACCCCCGAGGTGCCCCTGGACCGCTGGGCCTTCACGATCCGAACTGAGTCGGGTGATGAGCACGCGTGGTCGTGGGCCGAGCTGACCGCCCTGCCCACCGAGAGCGTCACCGTCGACCTGCACTGCGTGACCCGCTGGTCCAAGCTCGACACCGACTGGCGCGGCGTCTCCCTCGACGCCCTGCTCGAGGACGTCGAGACCGCGGCCGACTTCGCGCTGGTGCACAGCTACGGCGGCTACACCACGAACCTCCCGCTGGAGGACCTGCTCGACGGCCGGGCCTGGGTCGCCTTCGAGTACGACGGCGAGGGGCTGGCCGCGGAGCACGGCGGCCCGGCACGGCTGCTGGTCCCCCACCTCTACCTCTGGAAGAGCGCCAAGTGGGTGCGCGGCCTCGACCTGCTCCTGCAGGACGAGCCCGGCTTCTGGGAACAGCTCGGCTACCACGACTACGGCGACCCGTGGCGCGAGCAGCGGTACCAGGGGGACTGAGGGCGCGGCGCGCCTGGCGGCCCGCCGTGCTCCTCGAGCGGCGGACCGAGTCTCCGAGCGCGCGCACACTGGTGCTCCAGGTCGACGAGTGGGCCGGCCACCTGCCCGGCCAGCACGTCGACGTACGCCTGACCGCGGAGGACGGCTACCAGACCGCGCGCAGCTACTCCCTGGCGGCGCCGCCCGACGGCGACCGGCTGGAGATCACCGTCCAGCGCGCGGACGGCGGTGAGGTGTCGCCGTTCCTGGCCGACGACCTGGAGGTGGGCGACCGGGTGGAGCTCCGGGGTCCGCTCGGTGGCTGGTTCGTGTGGAGGCCCGAGGATCCCGGCCCGGTGCTGCTGGTCGCGGGTGGCTCCGGCGTCGTACCGCTGATGGCGATGATCCGGGCACGAGCGGGTGTCAGCCGGGCGCCGTTCCGGCTGATCTACTCGGTCCGCACGCCCGAGGACCGCCTCTACGCCGCCGAGCTGAGGCGTCGAGCGGCCGAGGACGGCGGCCTCGACGTCAGCTACGTCTACACCCGGGAGGCGCCGGCCGACAGCCCCCGGCCACCGGGTCGGATCCGGGCCGACGACCTCGTGACCCACGGCTGGCCGCCCGACTTCGAGCCGACCTGCTTCGTGTGCGGCCCGACCCCGCTGGTCGAGGCGGTGGCAGGGCTGCTCGTCGGCTGGGGTCACGACCCCGGCCGGATCCGCACCGAGCGGTTCGGCGGTTCGTGACCGTGCCGGCACCGTTCCCCGACGATGAGCCGATCGACAGAGAGGACGCACCATGACACAGACCGAGACCGGCGGCCCCTACGACGGGAACGCCCTGGCCGGCCCCCTCGCGGAGGTCTTCGCCCTGGAGGTGACTGCCGCCGTGGCCCGGTGCCGCGGCTGTGGCCGGTCCTCCCCGGTGGCCACGCTGGCCGTCTACGGCCCCGACCCGGGACTCGTCGGTCGCTGCCCCGGCTGCGCCGACGTGCTCGTACGCGTCGTACGGACGCCGGACGAGGTGTGGCTCGACCTCGGTGGGATGAGCGCGCTGCGCTTCTCCTTCCCGTCCTGACGGGGTTCACCCGGTGCGGGTGACGAGCCGTCGTGGCGCGGCGGGCTAGCGTGGCACCATGCTCCTGCTCGGCATCATCCTGTTCGGCATGATCATCGGTGCCGCTGCTCAGCTCATCGTCCAGCGCCGTGGCGTCACCATCAACTGGCCGCGCGCCTTCGCCGCCGGGCTGATCGGGTCCTTCGTCGGTGGGCTGCTCGTCAGCCTGCTCTCCGGCGACGGTCTGGCCCTGCGCCCCAGCGGCATCATCGGCTCGCTGGTCGGCGCCATCGTCGTGACGGCCATCTGGCAGTCGATCGACGCCCGTAGGAACGCCGCTCACTGAGCCGAGCGACCCCACACGGGCGACCCGCACGGGCGACCCGGTCAGTGGGAGTAGCGCTCGTGCTGCAGGTAGTCGTCGTACGGCGGCACCCGGAACTGGGCGCGGCTGGCGTTGTTCGTGTCCTGCCAGAGGTAGCGCAGCGAGCTGCGGATCCGGCTCTTCCTCGTGGTGGTCTTGGTCGTCTTCATACCCCTATCCTCGGTCGCTTCACCCTTCAGCACAAGCGAATGTTGCTAACGGAACATGAAGCAATGCTGTAGAGTGGGAGCATGCTCGACGTCCAACGTCTCCGGGTCTTCCGGGCGGTCGTGGCCAGCGGCTCCGTGCAGGCCGCAGCCGACCACCTCGGCTACACCCCGTCCGCCATCAGCCAGCACCTGACCGCCCTCCAGCGCGAGACCGGGCTGGTCCTCTTCGAGAAGGCCGGCCGCGGCATCGCGCCCACCCCGACCGCCAAGGTCCTCGCCGCCGAGAGCGACGAGCTGATGGGCAGCCTGACCCGGTTGGGCGGCGTGGTCGACGACCTCCGCGAGGGGCGGTCGGGCAGCGTCACCATCGGCACCTTCGACTCGGCCGCCCAGTCCTGGCTCCCCTACGTCGCCCAGGGACTCCAGCGCGACTTCCCCGAGGTCGTGCTCGAGCTGAGCCTCGACGAGCTCGGGACGGCCGGCCAGGCCAGCCCGACCCGCCGCGACATCGAGGTCACCAACGAGTCGGCCGACGACGCCGGCTCCGAGCGCCCGGGCTACAGCCGCCTGGTGCTCTCCGAGGAGGGCTACTGCGTGGTGGCCCCGACCGGCCACGAGCTGCTCGAGCGGTACGACGGGCCGGTCCCGATGGCGGCCCTGGCGGAGGTGCCGATGGTCGACAACGACTTCCACCACACCGGCTGCTCGCGGATCATCGCGAACGCGTGTCGCGCCGCGGGGTTCACGCAGCGCTTCGCCGCCCGGTCCGACGACCACCACACCGCGCTGGCCTTCGTCGCGGGCGGCATCGGGGTGACGATCCTGCCCGACCTCGCGGTCCCCGACGCCATGCCCGGCGTCGAGAGCCGTCCGCTGGTCAACCCGACGCCGCGCCGTCGGATCGTCGTCCACGTCCGAGACGGGGCGGCCTCCGCGCCGCCGGTCGGCCGGGCCGTCGAGCTCCTGCAGGAGGCGGCTGCGCAGAGCGCGGGTCGTCGGACGGCGTCGTAGCGCCGGCCACGGTCTAGACCACCCGGCGTCGGACGGCAAAGAAAAGCCCGAAACCCGGCCGCCGCACGGCTCGTGGCAGGAGCATGACGCCGCGGGCGGAGACGGACCTCCTCCCACAGACGTCGCCGGGCCCGTCCTTCCAGGGGGCGGGCCCGGCGGCACGTCCGCTCAGGTGCAGAGCCCGTAGGCGTCCGACCCGTGCCGACGGTGGCCGGGATGGCTCACGCCCGGCACGTGGCCGGCGTCGACCGAGCCCGAGAGCAGCGACGCGGGCAACGGCCGGTCGGCGCGCAGGTCGCTCCACAGGGTCGCGGCCGCGGGCGTCCACTCGACGTGCGCGATGTTCGGCGGGTAGTCCTCGACCGGCGTGGTGAGGAACTGGATCCGGTCGAGCCCGATGTGGCGGAACTCGTACCCGAGGGCGCCCAGCTTGCGCAGGCTGCCGAGGTCCTGGTCGAGCGTGAGCGAGGCGGTCGCGGAGTTCAGGAACCCGGTCACCGCCAGGGGGTCGGTGAGCGTGTGAGCGCTCAGCACCTGGCGGAACATCGAGGCGACGAACGCCTGCTGGCGCTTCTCGCGACCCAGGTCCGACTTGTCCCCGATCGTGTAGCGGGCGCGCACGTAGTTCAGCGCGGTGCGTCCGGTCAGCTTGCGGGTGCCGGCCTCGATGCTGATCCCGTGCTTCGGATCGACGATCGGCTCGGGGATGCAGACCTCGACCCCGCCGATGGCGTCGACCATGCCCTCGAAGGACGCGAAGTCGACGACGACGTAGTGGTCGATCCGGATCCCGGTCAGCTGCTCGAACTGCCGTGCCGTGCAGCCGGGACCGCCGATGTTGAACGCGTCGTTCCACATCACCGCGGTCGCCGGCGGGGAGATCGGCGCGCCGTCGGCGCCGAGGCACGCCGGCCTGTCGACGATCGAGTCGCGCGGCACGCTCACGCCGTAGGCCCGGCGCCGGTCTGCGGACAGGTGCAGCAGGATCGTGGTGTCGGACCTCTGCCCGATGCCGGTGAGGTCGTCGATCCGGTCCCCGGGGGCGTCGCGGTTGTCCGAGCCCATCACCAGGATGTTGACCGGCCCCTGCTGGGCGGTCACCGGTGGGGCGGTCGGCCGGTCGGTGCCGAGCTCGGGGGTGATGTCCTCGACGTGGAGGTTGCGGTCGTAGTGGCGGTAGAGCACCGCGACCGTCACCCCCGTGACGACCGAGATCGTGACGAGGGTCGCCGTGACGACCGCAGCGACCGTACGACGGGCGGACCTGGTCGGGCCGTCCGGGCGCGGTGCTGGGTCGGACATCGGCGGGCGCCTCCGGGAGGTCAGCGGATGCACCGGCAGGAGAGCCGGTGCATCCGCCGACCCTACGACGCGAGGTCAGCCGGCGAGAACCAGGTCGTCGGCGGCCGGCTCTGCCTGCGGGGCCCGGTGCGCCGAGCGCAGCGCGACGTACGCCGTCACCCCACCGGCGACCACGAGCGCGGCCGCCAGCAGGAGGCCCGAGCGGTAACCGACGAGGAACGCGTCGACGGGGGACTTGCCCTCCGCGAGTGCCGAGCCCTGACGGCTGGTGAGCACGGCACCGATCACCGTGATCCCCAGCAGGCCCGCCACCTCGCGGGAGGCGTTGAAGACCGCCGACGCCACCCCGGCCTGGTCGGTCGGCATCACGCCGAGCACCGTCGCGGTCAGCGGGATGGTCAGTCCGCCACCGATCCCGATCAGGGCGAAGCTGGGCATCAACGACAGGAACGACGCATCGCTGCCCAGCAGTGAGACCGACCCGATCGCGAGGCCCATCACCAGCATGCCGAAGCCGGTCGAGCGGTAGGCACCGAAGCGGGCCGCCACGCGGTCGGACACGATCGCGGAGGCCGCCATCAGCACCGCCATCGGGACGAAGGCCGCGCCGGCCTTGGTCGGCGAGAACCCCAGCACGCCCTGCAAGTAGAGCGAGGTGAAGAAGTAGATGCCGAACAGCCCGAACGCCCACAGCATCAGCGCCACGATGCCGCCACTGAACTCGCGGCGGGCGAACAGGCGGACGTCGACCATCGGCTGCGCCACCCGACGCTCGACGAGCACGAACGCCAGCGTCGCCGCCGCGGCGAACCCGAAGGCGCCGAGGATGGCAGCGGAGGTCCAGCCGTGGTCGTGCCCCTCGATCAGGGCCCAGGTCAGGGCGAAGAGCGCGGCCGTGGACAGCGCGAGGCCGCCCAGGTCGAGGCGACGGGCCTCGGTCTCGCGCGACTCGGTGATGGCCCAGGCGCCGAGCGCCATGGTGGCGATGCCGATCGGCACGTTGATCCAGAAGATCCACTCCCAGGACACGTGCTGGGTCAGCAGGCCGCCCAGCACCGGGCCGACCGCCAGGGCGAGCGCACCGACGCCACCCCAGACGCCCACCGCGGCGTTGCGCTCGCGCGGGTCGGTGAAGGTCGCGCTGATGATGGCCAGGGTCGTCGGCGTGACCAGCGCGGCTCCGACCCCTTGGAGGGCCCGGGCCGCGATCAGCGCGGCGGCACCGCCGGCGAGCCCGGCGAGCAGCGAGGACACCGTGAAGACGGCGAGGCCGATCAGGAAGAGACGGCGCCGCCCGAAGGCGTCGGCCAGGCGGCCGCCGGCGAGCAGCAGCCCGGCGAAGGTGAGGATGTAGCCGCTCACCACCCACTCGATGCCGGCGGTCGACAGTCCCAGCTCTCGCTGGATGTCGGGGATCGCCACGTTGACGATGTTGTTGTCGAGATACGTCATGAAGGTGGCGAGTCCCACTGCCACCAGGGTCCATCGGTTCTTGGTCATCTTCCCGTCTCCTGTACGTCGTACATGTATGTCGTACAGGAAACGCTCTACGGCGTATAGTTGTCAAGCCTTATCGTGTATAGTTCTCGGCGTGACCCCCCGAAGTGCCACTGCCACCAAGAGCGACCTCAGTCGTGACGCCATCGTCGCGCGGGCGTTGTCCGTGATGGACACCGAGGGACCCGACGCCGTGACGATCCGTCGGATCGCGCAGGAGTTCGGGGTCACGCCCATGGCGCTCTACTGGCACGTCGCCAACAAGGACGAGCTGCTCGCGGCCATGGGTGACTCCCTCCTCGCCGACGTCACGCCGCCGCCCGCGACCGGTCCCTGGCACGCCCAGCTCCGCGGCGTGGTCGAGGCTCTCGTCGCGGGGCTGAGTGCCCATCCGGCCGCGGCCGAGCTCGTGTTCCCGCGGATCCTGGTGACCGAGCCGGGGCTCCGGCTGACCGAGTTCACGCTCACCCTGCTCGAGGAGGCCGGCTTCACCCGCGAAGAGGCCGCCGACCTCGCGCGAATGGGCCTGCAGACCGCGATGATGCTGGTCACCCAGCTGCCCGGCTCGGAGAACCAGGCCGCACGCGACCAGCGCGACGTGCTCCTCGCCGAGAAGCGGGCGCACGTCGAGGGGCTCCCCGAGGAGCTCTACCCCCACGTCCGCGCCGCTGCGGTGGCGCTGACCGACTGCGAGGACGAGGCGGCCTACTACACGTTCGGGATCGACCTCTACGTCGAGGGCGCCCAGGCCCTGCTCCGCCGTCGGAAGCGTCTCGGCTGACGTTCGCCCCCGTCGCACGCGGATAACCGCGAGACCGGGGCGCCGCGATCCGCGATGCTGGCGCGCGTGCTGACACGACGCCTGCGGATCCCCGCGGTGCTGCGGGAGGAGCCGCAGTACCGGCTGCTGTTCGGCAGCCAGGTGCTGTCGATCCTCGGCGACCGGGTGACGAGCATCGCCATGCCGTTCGCCGTGCTGTCGGTGGGCGGAGGCGTCGGCGACGTCGCGCTCACCTCCGCGGCCCAGTTCCTGCCGTTCGTGCTGCTCGCCCTCCCCGCGGGGGTGTGGGCCGATCGGTGGGACCGCAAGCGGATCCTGATCACCTCCGACGCAGTCCGCCTGGTGACGCAGGCGATCGCCGCCGTGCTGCTGCTGACCGACACCGCCCGGGTGCCTGCGCTGGTCGTGCTCGCGGCCGTGTTCGGCGCCGCCGACGCGTTCTTCGCGCCCGCGTTCAGCGGCCTGCTGCCGACGACCGTGGCCCCGGCCAACATCCAGCCGGCCAACGCCCTGCGAGGGCTGACGTTCTCCCTCGGCAACGTGATCGGGCCGGTGGTGGCGGGGTTCCTGATCGCGTACGCCGGCGGGCCGGGCAGCGCCCTGCTCCTCGACGCCGCCAGCTTCGGCGTCTCGGTCGCACTCCTGCTGCCGCTACGGCCGGCCGTGGTGTCCGAGGCGTTGGCGGAGGAGGACCCCACCGCCACCACGACGTCGTTCGGCACGTCGTTGCGTGAGGGCTGGCAGGAGGTGCGGTCGCGGCCCTGGGTGCTGGGCTTCCTGAGCGGCTTCAGCGTCTACCACGCCGTCGTCCTGCCGTCGATCTTCGTGGTCGGGCCGGTCCTGATGCTCCAGGAGTACGACGGCGCCCGCTCGTGGGCGCTCGTGACGGCGCTGTTCGGCCTGGGCAACATCCTCGGCGACGTCCTGCTCCTGAGCTGGCGTCCGTCGCACGCCCTCCGGGTGGGCGCGCTGATGCTGGTCGGCGCGTCCTGCCAGGCCGCGATCATCGGCAGCCACCTGCCGGTCTGGGGGATCGGCGGGCTCGAGCTGCTGACCGGGATCTGCGTCACCGGCATGTTCACGCTCTGGGAGACCTCGCTCGGCGAGCACATCCCCGCGGGTGCCCTGTCCCGGGTGTCGAGCTATGACTACCTGTCCACGACCGGGGTGATCCCGCTGGGCAACCTGCTCGTCGGGCTGGCGGCCGCGACGTTCGGACTCTTCCCGAGCCTCTACGGGATGAGCGCCATCGGCATCGTCGTCGCCCTGCTGGTGCTGCGGCTGCCGTCGGTACGCCATCTCCCCCGCGGCGTACCCCTCGACGCCTGACCGTCTGCTGTCACACCCGCCGCAGGGATCGCCGGTCAGCCGGCGATCCCGACAGCTCACGCGCTGGTGCCGGGCTCGAGACGGCCGCCGGCCGCGACTGCGGACTCCACGACCGACCCGCGTCCGACGAGCACGATGTCCTCGTCGCGGGCGAGTCGAGCGGCCGGGACGGCCCCGATGCGCGCGGTACGGCGGAGCTCGCTGGACTCGTCCACCACGGCGGTCTGGACGACCGCGCCCGAGCGGATCACGACGTCGTCGAAGATCACGCAGTCGGTGACCCGGGCGCCCTTCTCCACGACGACGCCCGGACCGAGCACGCTGCCGACCACGTCGCCCGCCACGTCGCAGCCGGGGGACAGCAGGCTGTCGGTCAGGTGGGCACTGGGCCTCACCCGCGCCGCGGGTCGGTCGGGCCAGTGCGAGATGACGGGTCGCCCCGGATGGTCGAAGACGTCGATCCGTCGGGCCAGCAGGTCGCGATGACCCTGGAGGTAGGTGCCGGGCTGACCGAGGTCGCGCCAGTAGCCTTCGATCGGGAGGGCGCGGACCGTCCCGGTCTCGATGAGCCGGGGCAGGAGGTGCTCGCCGAAGTCGCCGAGACCGCTGTCGTCGCCGTCCTCGGCGTCGTCGAGCTCGGCTCGCAGGGTGGTCAGCGCGTCGAGGAGGGCATCGACCCGGTAGACGAAGATCTCCGTGGCGACGGTTCCGGTGCTCGGACGCGACACCTTGACCTCCACGTCGGTGACGACGCCGTCGCGTCCGGCGAGCACGGCGACGTTGTCGGACGCCTCCGCCTTGGTGACGTCAGCCGTCACCAGGGTGGCCGTGCTGCCACGGGCGATGTGGTCCTCGACCACCGGCCGCAGGTCCATGTTGAAGACGTGGTCGGCACTGGTGACCACGACGTGCTCGGCGCCCTGACCGGCGAGATCGGACCGGAGCTTGAGCAACAGGTCGGCGTTGCCGGAGGCGAAACCCTCCTCGCTCACCGGTCCGGTGCCGGTCTGGGGGACCATCCGGCGGAAGCCGCCCCGGTTGCGGTCGAGGCTCCAGGGCCTTCCACCGGCGAGGTAGCCGTCGATGGAGGCGACCTGGTACTGCACGCTGACCCAGACGTCCTCGAGCTCGGAGTGGACGAGGCTCGAGAGGGCGAAGTCGACCAGCCGGTGAACCCCACCGAAGGGGAGCGCAGGCTTCGCTCGCTCCCGCGTCAGCACATCCATCCGCGTGCCCTGTCCGCCGGCCTGCACGACCGCCAGCACCTCACCTCGTCGCATGTCGCCTCCTCCCGCGAGAGCCTGCCGCAGCGTGGGAGGCCCCGCCTCACCCCGCCGAGGGGGGCGGCTGTCGGTGGCGTGTCCTAGCGTCGACGGGCATGGACATCATCCTGATCCCGGGCCTGTGGCTGACCGCTCGATCGTGGGACGCGATCGTGCCGCCCCTCGAGGAGGCCGGCCACCGTGCCCACGCCCTGACACTCCCCGGCATGGAGTCCGGTGATGCGGACAGATCGGGAGTCGGCCGCCAGGACCACGTCGACGCGGTCGTGGCCGCGATCGACGCGACCGACGGACCGGTCCTCCTGGTGGGGCACTCGATGGGAGGCGTGCTCGCGTGGGCCGCGGCCGCCGCGCGGCTCGACCGGGTCGCGGGCGTGGTGTTCCTGGCCAGTGAGCCGGGCATCCCCGGCCAGTCCGACTCGATGTTCGCGGTGGAGGGGAGCGACGTGCCGCTGCCGGCGTGGGACTTCTTCGACGACGAGATGGTCGCCGACCTCGACGACGACCTGCGCGCGCGGATCCGGGCGGGCTCGGTCGCCTCGCCGGTCGGTGCCGTCACCGACGGGCTCACCTTCAACGGTGACGGGCTCCACGACCTGCCCGTCACGATGATCACCGCGGAGTACGACGCGGCGCAGCTCCAGGAGTGGACCGAGGCCGGAGAGTCGGGCACCGAGGAGATCGCCCAGCTGCGCAACGTCCGCTGGGTCGACCTCCACAGCGGCCACTGGCCCCAGTTCAGCCGTGTCGACGACACGGTGCGCCTGATCCTCGAGGCCGCGCAGGGCTGACCGGCTCAGCTCTCGGTGAAGAGGCGGGCGATCACGCTGCGGTCGGAGGCGAGGGCCAGCACCTCGTCACCGGCTCGGAGCGTCGTCGTGCCCCTGACCTGCACCAGTCGCCCCTCGCGGCTCACCATGCTGACCCACACGTCCTCCTCGAGCGGGAGGTCGGCGATCGTCGAGCCGTCGGCCGCCGAGCCGCGCGCCACGACGAAGCGGTGCAGTCCCTCCGGCTCGTCGCGGAAGCGCATCCCGAGTGCCCACGGCTCCGGCTCGACGACCCTCATCCGGACGTGCCACCACCGGGCGAAGGTCGGGACCAACCCGCCCTGCACGCCCACCGACACCAGCACGACGACGAAGATCACCGCATAGATCCGGTCGGCCCCGGCGACGCCCTCGGCGACGACGTAGGTGCCGAGCAGGATCGGGACCGCGCCCTTGAGACCCGCCCAGAGCACGAACGCGCGTTCCCCGCGCCGCAGCCGGAGGGGCACGATCAGCAGCCCCACGAACACGGGGCGGACCAGCAGGATGAGGAGCGCCGCCAGGGCGAGTCCGGTCCAGGCGCGGCCGTGACCGAACACCTCCGAGATCGGGATCGACAGGCCGAGCACGGTGAACGCGATGATCTCCCCGAGGCTCCCGGCGGCCGAGGCGAAGCGCTCGATCTCGCGCTTGTAGGGGGCGCGGGTGTCGCCGACCAGGATCCCGGTGAGCAGGACGGCGAGGAACCCGGACCCGTGCGCGAGGGTCGTGACGCCGTAGACCAGGAGCGCGAAGGCGACCGTGCGCAAGGGGTAGAGGGCCTCGTTGGGCAGCGGCAGGTGCTGCAGAAGCCAGCGCAGACCCAGGCCGCCGGCGATCCCGAAGGCGATGCCCAGCACCATCTGGACGACGAACTCGGTCGCGCCGTGCGTGACTGCGCCCCACCCGACGCCGCTCGTGCCGAGGATCGCGAGCATCAAGGCGATGCCGACCGGGTCGTTGGCTCCGGACTCGCCCTCGAGCAGGGTTCCGGTCCGTCCGACCACCTCACGGCGGCCGAGGACCGAGAAGACGACGGCCGGGTCCGTGGGGGCGAGGGCGGTACCGACGAGGAGCGCGGCGCGCCAGCCGAAGTCGAAGAGGGCATGGGCGAGCACGGCCAGGACCCCGGCGGTGACGAACGTGCCGGCGACCCCGAGCCACACGACACCGCCGGCGACCGGGCGGAAGCGCGCCAGCCCGATGTGCATGCCGCCGTCGAAGAGGATCAGGACCAGGGCCACGGTGACGATGCGTTGGTCGGCGCGGATGGACAGCGAGCCGAGGGCCGGGACGAAGTCGGCGCAGATCGACGCGGCGACGAGGAAGATGGCCGGGGTGGGGATGCGGACCCACTCGCTGATCCGGCTCGAGCCGACCGCCGCCAGCAGCGCGAGGCTGGCCACGGTGACCGCCAGGGCGAAGGGGACGACGTCGTGCACGTGGGCTCCTGGGGTCGGTGACAGGTCCGCCGACCAGACTTCCCGGCACTCCGCCTCTCACTGTATCGGCAGCCGGACGACCCTCACCCCGCGAACGAGCTGCTCAGCTGTGCTCCACGCAGCGGTTGGACCAGGGCCGTGCCTCGAGCCGGGCCTCGGGGATCGGCTCGCCGCAGACCTCGCACGTGCCGTAGGTGCCGTCGGCGATCCGCCGCCGGGCTCGCCGTACCTCGTCGAGGGTCGCGAGCAGATGCTCTTGTGTGGACACCGCAGCCAGCCTGTCGACGGCCATCGAGGTGCCCTCGCCGATGCGCTTGCCGAACGAGATCGCGCCCATCTCGCCGGGCGGCTTCGTCAGCTCGGCCAGCTCGGCCTCGAGCGTGGCCTCGCGCTCGGCCAGCAGCCGGTCGGCGTCCTCGTACATCCCGTCAGCGTAGGGCCCTTCGGGTGGGGCGGCCGTCGGCAGGCCCGGCTAGCGTGGCGGCATGCTCTCGGCCCACCGCACCTTCACGACCACCAGCGCCCCGGACGTGGTCTACGCGTTCCTCTGCGACTTCGAGAACGCCGAGGAGTGGGACCCCGGCACGGTCGAGTGCCGGCGGGTCGACGGGGACGGCGGGGTCGGGACCCGCTACCGCAACGTGTCGTCGTTCCTCGGTCGGACGACGACCGTCGACTACGTCACCTCCGAGCTGAACCCCCCGACGTTCGTGCACTTCGAGGGTCACAACGAGCAGTTCACCGGCCACGACCGGATCAGCCTCCAGGCCTCGGGTGGTGGGTCGCAGGTGACCTACGACGCGCAGTTCCACTTCCACGGCGCCAGCAAGCTCGCCGTCCCGCTCGTGGCTGCGTATCTCCCGTTCCTGGCCACCAAGACCGTCACCCACCTGCGCGAGCGGCTCGACCGTCTTGGCACGGGCGGCTAGGGCGCGCCCGAGCCGTCACCGGTTCCGCGGGACCATCGCCGGGCTCGGGTCGACCAGCGGCGTCAGGATCGTCGTCGGGCACTGGCGGGAGTCGCCGTACGGCGAGTTCGCCGACGTGATGCTGGCCCAGGCCGACGGCACGCGCCGGCTGCTGGCGCCCTCCGACGAGATCGCGACGTTCGTCGCCGCCACCTACTCCTTCGACGTGGTCGAGGTGGTGCCGGTGGTGGTGCACGACTCCGGGGCAGCCGTCGCGGTGGAGGCAGGTGAGCTCCGGGTGTCCTACGACCTGGGCCGGCGTACGGCGCTCGGCCGCGTGCTGCAACTCGTGCCCGACCGCGTGGCGACCTCGCCCGCGTGGTGCCTCGTCACCGACCCCGTCGCGCGGGTCGTCCTGCGTGGTGTCCGGACGCGCGGCACGGCCGGGGCCGACCGCGTCGAGACCTACGGCGCTACCGACCACCACGCTGTCGACGCGATGCGTGGCACCTGGCGCGGCCGCGACCTCGGAGCACTGGCGCCGGTCCTCCCGGAGCCGGGCTTCGGCTTCGGGTCGACACCCTCGGCGCCGTCGGTGACCACCCTGGTGACGACCGTCGCCCTCGCCTAGCCTGAGTCGGGTGAGCCGCGATCCCGCCCGACCGTGCTCGATGGTGCCCGCCACCGAGCTGAGCGACGCCGACCCGACGCCGGGGATGTCGCGCCGCGTCGCCACCCATGCCGAGGGCATGTGGAGCGGGACCGTCGACACCGAGCCGGGCGCTGTGTCCGGGTGGCACCACCACGGCGACTACGAGACGACGCTCTACATCGTGAGCGGACGGATGCGGCTGGAGTCCGGGCCGGGCGGTGACCACGTGGTCGAGGCGGGGCCGGGCGACTTCCTCCGCGTACCGGCAGGAGCGGTCCATCGCGAGTCCAACCCCTCCGACGCGCCCGCCCGGGCCGTCATCGTGCGGTGCGGCACCGGCGAGCCGACCTTCAACACCGACGGGCCCGCCGACTGATGTTCGGGCCGCTCGACTTCGTCTACCTGCCCAGCCGAGACGTCGCAGCCGACCTCGCGTACTGGACGCAGGCCGGCGGTGAGGTGGTGTTCGCCATCGAGCGCTTCGACACCCGCGTCGCCATGCTCGCCCTGGGCGAGGGTCCCGGCTTCCTCCTGGCCCAGCACCTCGACGGCGATGCCCCCGTGCTCGTCTACCGGGTCGACGACCTCGCGGCGTCCGTCGACGACCTCGTTTCTCGCGGCCTCGAGGTGGGCGCGCGCTTCGAGTTCCCCTATGGCGACGCGGTCGAGGTGCCGAGCCCGCCACCTCAACGTGTCGCGATCTACGAGCGCACCCGTGCCGACCGCGGCGACTCGCTCCGCGGCCGCCGAGACTTCTGACGAACAGATGAGCACGTCCCCCACCGAGGAGCCGCCATGTCCGTGATCACCCTCCGCGACGGGCGCGCCCTGGAGGTCGAGGTGAGCGGACCCGACGGCGCACCGGTGCTGCTCTTCTGCCACGGCACTCCCGGCGCCTCGACCCAGTACGACGCCTTCGTCCGGGGTGCCTCCGACCGCGGGATGCGACTGGTCACCTGGTCGCGTCCAGGGTACGGCGCCTCGACCCGGCGCCCCGGCCGCACCGTCGCGGACGACGTGGACGACGTGGCGGCGGTGCTCGACCACCTGGGAGCGCAGACCTGCCTGGTCGCCGGGTGGTCCGGGGGCGGGCCTCACGCCCTGGCGGCCGGCGCGCTGCTGCCGCACCGCGTCCGTGCCGTTCTCTGCATCGCGGGCGTGGCGCCGTACGACGCCGACGGTCTGAGCTTCCTGGCGGGCATGGGCGAGGACAACATCGAGGAGTTCGGCCTCGCGCTCGAGGGCGAGGCGCCGCTGCGCGCCTGGCTCGACCAGGAGCGACCCGAGCTGCTGACCCTGACGGCGGACGACGTCGTCGCGTCGCTCGACACGCTGATCCCTCCGGTCGACGAGGCCGCGCTGACGGGCGAGTTCGCTGCCTACCTCGCCGCCGAGTTCCGACAGGCGGTCGCGGTCGGCATGGACGGCTGGATCGACGACGACCTGGCGTTCACCCGGCCATGGGGGTTCGACCTCGGCGCGATCGCCGTGCCTACGTACCTCTGGCAGGGCAGCGAGGACCTGATGGTCCCGTTCGCCCACGGGCAGTGGCTCGCGAAGCGGATCCCGGGTGTCACCGCCCACCTCGAGCCCGGTGAGGGCCACCTCTCGATCGCGGTCGGCGCACTCGACCGGATGCTCGACGAGCTCGCCGCCTCCTGACGAGCCCTCAGAAGGGCACGCCCCGGGCCAGCAGCCCGTCGCCGCTCGCGCGTCCCGACATGGTGCGCACGAACTCGACCGCGTCCATCGTGAGCGACGGCTCACCGGCATTGCTGCGCCAGGATCCACCGGCTTCACCGGTGAGCACCAGGTCGTACGGCGTGCCGTGGACCGACACCCACTCGGCGACGACGTCCTCGACCAGCGCGCCGTCGTGCTGCGCGGTGAGCTCGATCGGGGAGCCGGTGGCGCGGGAGATGTCGATGCGGTGCATCCACGCGTCGCGCGTGTAGATCCGGCCCATCAGGTAGCCGAGCGGCCGGGTGCCGAGCGGCGGCCCGAAGGGGAGCGGAAGGGCCCGCAGCGGTGCCGGCAACCGTCGTCGGGCCGTGAGCCCACGACGTGCTTGGCGCTCCAGGTCTGCGGTGAGCTCCGCGGGGGAGAGGGTGCTGCGCTCGTTGACCTGGACCCGGTTCATCCGGTCGACCAGGTCGCCCTCCCTTCCGAGCCTGCGGCCGAGCCACGCCTGGCGGACGAGCTCGCGGAGCGTGGCGGTGCTGGCGGCAGCACCGGCGAGGTGCGCCACGATGTCGCGCACCGCCCAGCCGTCGCAGTCGGTCGGGGCCAGCCACTGGTCAGCGCTCAGCCCGTCGAGCAGCCGGAGCATGCGGGTGCGCTCCTCGTCGGCGGCACTCATCCACTGGGCGTAGGTGAGCGACCGCGCCTGCGTGCGCGCCGGCGTACTTGTCATGTCGGTCATCCTCACTCCTGGTCCCTCGCGGCGGGTTGCGGCTCGCGCCTTTGCCTAACGTTGTTAGGAGTTTGCTGCTAGGGTGGAGCCCGCGTCAAGGGCTTTCCTTATCTTGTTAGGAGAAGGTTGTCCGCCATCGAACCGACCGCACCGACCGTGTCGCCCCGCGCCCTGCGCCGGCAGGAGACGGTCCGGCGGATCCTCGACGCGGCCTGGTCACTGTCGCGGTCCCGCGGCCTCACCGGCTGGACCCTGCGCGACCTGGGTGCCGAGGTGGGCATGCGCGCCCCCTCCCTCTACGTGTACGCCGAGTCGAAGAACGCGCTGTTCGACCTGATGTTCGCCGACGGCTACCGACGACTCGCCGAGCGGATCGAGGCCACGGAGCGACCGGACGACCCGCGCGCCCTGCTGGAGACGGCGGCCCGGCTGTACGTGAGGTTCGCGGCGGAGGAGCCGGTCCGCTTCCAGCTGCTGTTCCAGTTCACGGCGCCGGGGTTCGAACCCTCCCCTGAATCGATGGCGCTGGCCCGCACGGCGCTCGGTGATCTCGCCGAGGTCCTCGCCGCGGCGGGGGTGAACGACCCCGCCGAGGTGGACCTGTGGACCGCCGTCCTCACCGGACTCGCCTCGCAGCAGGTCGCCAACGATCCCGGCGGCGATCGCTGGCTCCGGCTCGTCGACACGGCGGTGGCCCGGCTCCTGGCCATCGGCTGAGCGCGTGCGATGCTCCCACCATGTGGCTGAAGGTCGTGGTGCCGCTCATCGCCGTGGCCTACGTCGGCTATCGGGCGTCGGTCGCACTGGAGATCTTCCGCGCCAGGCGGCGTGGTGACACGGCGCGGGTCGACGAGCTGAGGCGGCACGGCTTCGGGCTCCACCGCTTCCTCATCGGGAGCGCACTGATGGTGATGGCACTGCTCCTCGTGTTTGTCATTCTCGAGACGCGCTGACAACGCGCCGCCCGCTTCCTATTCCTATCGGGGTCGATAGCGGATCCATTCGGGGGTGATGCCGGGTTTGGGTGGGGGTTTGAATTCGGGTTGTCGGTCGTGGGGGTTGAGTCGTATCTGCCAGGGGGTGTGGTGGATGACGCGGTGATGGCGGCCGCAAAGCAGGGCGAGGTTGTCCAGTGAGGTGTCGCCGCCGTCGGCCCAGTGGGTGAGGTGGTGGGCGTGGCACATGACTGGTGGTCGGGTGCAGGTGGGGAAGGTGCAGTGCCGGTCACGGACGATGAGGGCGGTCCATTGGGTGGGGGTGACCAGGCGTCGGGTTCGGCCGACGTCGAGGACCTCGCTGTGGCCACCGAGGATGGCGGGGAGGATCTCGGCGTCGCAGGCCAGCCGGCGCAGGGTGCCGGGTGGCAGCTCGACGCCGTCGCCGGTGGTCCCCACGCCCTTGACCCGGGTCTCGATCCCGTTCGCGTCCAGCTGCTGGAGGAGGGTGTGGTGGTCGAGGGTGATCAGGAGTCGGGCGGGGGTGCCGTGGGTCTGGGGTGGCAGCTCGGTGTCCAGGGCGTGTTGGGCCAGGGCGATGAGGGCGTCCCAACAGCGGGCGCCGGCCTCCCGCGGATCCCGCCCCGGCTCACAGGGTTGTCCCGCCGGGCAGGGTTGGCCGGTCTCCTCGTCCACGTCCTCGGCCCGGGAACCGTGGGTCCGGTTGTCGGGTCGGGGTTCGGGTCGGGTGAGGGGGAGGAGCGCGGCTTTGAGGAGGGCACCGTCCTCGGCCGCTCCCGCGGCCGCGGATCCGGACCCCACCGGCCCGGTCCTCGACAGATGGACAGGTGGCGGTCGAGGTGGGCGGCGCGTTCCTCCCGCTCCAACCCGGCCTGCAGTCTCGCGGTCGACCGCGTCGGGGTCGACGACCTCGACCAGGTGCCGACCCGCCCGGGCGAGCTCGGTGGCGTCGAGGTGGGCGGCCTGGCGGACCATCAACCGCTCGCCGCGGCGGCGGGTCCAGTCCCCCGGCGGCAGCTCGGCCACCGCGGCGACGATCAGGTCGGCCTGGGCCGGGGACACCGTCCCGGCCACCAGCGCCTCCCGGGTCCGGGCCAGCGGCCCGGTCAACGCCTTGGCTCTCACCACCCGTCGTTTCCCCTCGCCCTTCCGCAGCCCTCCTAGGTGGGTGAGCCAGTCGCCGGTCGACCCGTAGGCCAACCGGGTCGTGGCCAGGTCGCGGGCGTCGACCTCCGCCACCGCGGACGCCTCGACGGCGGCCAGCGCCGCGGTCAGCCGGGTCACCAGCCCCACGGTGTCGACCAGCTCGTCATCGGACCGTGCCGACCACAGGGTGCCGTCGAGTCCCCGGACCCTCGTCCAGCACGTCTGCCAGCACCCCGGCGGGACCGGTGTCGGGGACGTGTTCGGAGATCGACATGGGAATAGCGAATCAGGCACCACCGACACCCGAACCGGTTATCAACAGGGTTATCCCACCATCCGAGATAATCCACAGGAAAAGAAATTCGGGGCCACTTATCGTCCACAGGAACCAGAAACCGCAACCGCAAGCGAGCACCCCAGACCAGCGGCGACCCAGGAGCCAACCGCGAGGTACCGCACCCCACCACCGACCGAAACCACACCCCGTCGTTCGTCACCACCGCCCCCAGCAAGACGCCGTACCGACAACAAGCGACGCGACCAGCAGGCGGGGGTCTCGACAGGCTCGACCAACGACCTGGTCTCGACAAGCTCGACCAACGGCCAGGCTCCGAGCAACGGCAGGGGGTCTCGACAGGCTCGACCAACGGACGCGGGTCTCGACAAGCTCGACCAACGGCAAGGCTCGACCAACGGCACGGCTCGAGCAGCGGCAAGGCCCCGACCCGGCGGGGGCGGCTTACCCCGCTGCGTCGGCGAGCACGGCGCGGGCCATCGCGAGGCGCTGGGCACATCGGGCAGGCATGGTGGACCAGTAGTAGGGGAAGGTCATCACACCCAGTGCGAGCGCCCAGGCGCGACCACGGAGCCAGGTCGCCTCGTCGACACCGACCAGGGCCCGGAAGACGTTGCGCGCGACCGGGTCCAGCACGTCCCAGGCGACGGCGAGGTCGACGGTGGGGTCACCCACGGCCAGACCTCCGAAGTCGAGCACGCCGGCCAGGCGGCCGTCGCGGACCAGGAGGTTCTCGGCCAGGAGGTCGGCATGGTGCCAGCGCGGTGCGACCTCCTCCGTGACACCGGGGAGCCGCATCGCGTCGTCCCACACCGACGCGCAGCCGTCGAGGTCGAGGTCGAGTCCGTCGATCGACCGGCACGCCGCGATCGCGAGCCGGGTGGACTCGTCCATGCGCACGAGCGGCTCGCCGCGGTACCAGCGCAGGTCCGGATCAGCCAACGCCACGTCGGGCACCGCCAGCGCGCGGAGCGCGGTGACCACGGCGGCCAGGTCACCGGCCAGTGGCGACCGCGGCGCCTCCCCCTCTCTCGGACCCGCCGGCACCTCGCCCTCCAGCCAGCGCACCACCGACCAGCGCTCCGGGTATCCGAAGCCCGGCTCACCGACGGCCAGGATCTCCGGCACCGCGACGGACAGCGCGGTCGCGACGTAGGGCAGCCAGCGCTGTTCGCTCTCGATCGCCGACGTGCCGCCCGGCTGGCGCGGCAGCCGCACGAGCAGGTCGTCGCCGAGCCGGAAGAGCGCATTGCTGGAGCCGGAGGCCTCGAGCCGCCGCAGCGGCAGCCCGTCGTACACCGGGCAGGAGGCTGCCAGCAGCGACCGCACCAGTGGCTCGTCGATCGTGAGCTCGTCGTCGTGGAGAGGACCGGTCACGAGCCCACCCCAGCGCACCACGGGCGAGGTGTCGATCGGATTCCGGGTGGTAGACCTGAGCCATGCCCGATGCACTCGACGTCCCGGTCGCGGGTGGCCTCCTTCGCGTGGCGACCTGGCCCGGAGGCGGCACCCCCGTGCTCGCGATCCACGGCATCACGTCGTCCTCGCGGTCGTGGCCCCTGCTCGCCCGGGAGCTCGACCGGCCGGTCGTGGCGCCCGACCTGAGAGGCCGGGGTCGGTCGAACCGACTCCCGGGACCGGTCGGACTGGTCGCCCATGCCGAGGACTGCGCAGCCGCGCTGCGGGCCGTCACCGATGAACCGGCGGTCGTCGTCGGCCACTCGATGGGCGGCTTCGTCGCGACCGTGCTGGCGGCACAGCATCCCGAGCTCGTTCGCGCGCTCGTCCTCGTGGACGGAGGGCTGCCGTTCCCTGCTGTCGATGCCGAGGCGACGCTGGCCGGCCTCCAGCCCATCAAGGACCGCCTGCAGACGTCGTACACCCGCGAGGCCTATCGCGACTGGTTCCGCGGCCATCCGGCGTTCGCCCGCGACTGGACCCCCGAGGTCGAGGAGTACGCCGACTACGACCTGCCCGACGACCCCGGCCGTCCGAGCGCCGACCCGGACGCGGTCGAGGCGGACCAGCTCGACATGCTCGAGAGCCCGGCCTTCGCCGATGCCGTCGCGAGCCCGCGTCATCCGCGCGCCTTCCTGCACGCGCCGCGCGGCTTCGCCGACGACCCGCCCGGCCTCTACCCGCAGGCCACGGTCGACGCCTACGCCGCGCGCTGGCCCGACCTCGACGTGCGGCCGGTGCCCGACGTCAACCACTACACGATCGTGCTCAGCCACCGCGGCGCGTCCGCGGTGGCGGCGGCCGTCGAAGGCCTCGTCTGAGTCACATCAGCCGGTAGGCGTGGAACGCCGTCTCCTGGACGCTGTTGCCCGCCACGTCGCGTGCCGTCACCCGGAGGCTCAGGTAGTGCACCTTGCCGTGGGCCGGCGGGGTGCGGTAGCCGACGTGGAACGTGAGCCCCGACGTACGGGTCACCCTGGCCGGGTGCCAGGTCCGGCCGTGGTTGGTCGAGACCTCGACCGAGACCCGGGCGACCCGGGCGGAGTGCGGTGTCGAGTGGAACGACAGCCGATAGCCGGTGTGGCCCGGTCGCACGTTGCCCGCGAGGTCGGTCGGTGGCACATAGCTCGGGGTGAGCAGCGGGACGCCTCGCCGTCCGCCTTGCGAGTGGAACGTCCACACGTCGCGCACCTGGGTGGAGAGATCCCAGGCCCGACCGGGATGGGTCTGCGCCGTCAGCGTGTAGACGCGCGGGCCGTGCGGGACCTCGACGGCGCGGTAGATCGACTGGTGGCCGTGTGCCAGCACGTGGGTCGCCTGACGCAGCGACCACGAGGCGTCTCGGGGGTCGGCGAAGTCGAACGACGCGGCGCCGCTGCCACCGAAGAGTGGCACCGACAGCTCGAGCTGGTCGTGCCAGCGCCAGGCCCCGGACGTGAACCGCGAGCGAGGCGGCACCTCGAGGCCCGGGCCCACCGGACCGTGCAGGAAGCTGATCGGTGCGTGCTGCTGTGCCTTCGGGTACGCCCGTACGTCGCCGACCTGGGTGTTGTCGCCCTCGAAGACGTCGGGGGCCAGCGGGAACAAGGTCTGCTGGAGGTAGCTACCCGGGCCTGCCTGGACCCACACATGGAGCCGCCCGGGCACCGGCGTCATGAACATGGTCTCCCCGCCGAAGAGGTCGACGTGCGTGCTGCCGGGGATCAGCATCAGCGGTCGTGGCGCCGCTGGTCCGTTGGCGTAGAACACGTCGACCACCCGGGCGAAGTCACGGCGATGGTGGACGAAGGTGAGGGCCTCCGGGATCCCTCGCTTCACGTCGGCGGTCACCGCGACGCTGTCGTACCCGTCGGCCTCGCGGCCCCTGACGAAGGTGGCCGTGACGGCCGTGTGCAGCGCTCCGTGGGCGACGTTCCCGCTGCTGGGCCGCACGCGCATCGAGAAGTGTGGTCCGGCGTAGCCGAACGGGATGCCGAACCCCTGCTCCGGGTCACGCTCGACGGTGAGGTCCGTCCACAGGGTGCGATGGTCACCGAGCGTCACCCGAGGCTTGACCGTGGCGTCGGCCAGGTCGAACTCGACCGTGCGATCAGCGGTGACGTCGAGCTGACGATCCACCAGGACCTTCTCGAACGTCTGGACGACCACGCTGTACTCGCCTTCGGGCACGTCCGTGAACGTCGCCATGCCCAGCCCGTCGATGTCGGCCTGCTCCAGGTACGAGTCGCCGTCCACGGTGGCCTGCAGGGTCACCATGGCGTAGTCGGCGGCCGACCCGTTGTGGCGCGCCACGTGCACCTGGACGGTGTGGGTCGGGACGTCGGCGCGGGACGGGTGCTGCGTCCGCGGCGCGTCCAGCCTGACCGAGGCGATGCCGCTCAGGTCGGCGGCGTCGAGTCCCGCGAAGTGCGGACCGTAGGTGGCGTGCACCACGGTGCTCCGGCCGACGGTTCGCGCGCTGTCGACGTCGACGTGGAGGCCGGTGAGCTGCGTCGCCGGCCTCCCGGGCGCGAGCCGGATCACGACCGGGGTCCGGCCCTCGCGCGACACCAGGGCCAGGGCGGAGACGTTGAACAACGACAGGTCGAGAGCCGGCATCCGCGCGGCACGGTCCTTCGGCACGACGTAACGCGCCGCGGGCTCTCCGGACCAGATGAACGGGGTGCGCCCGCTGACGCTCGCGGTCATCGTGCCGTCGGCGCGAGACAGGAGGTGCACCGACTCGCCGGTGATGAGCCGCACCTTGGCCCGGTCGGTGAACACGGGGGCCGGCACGGGCGGGCGCGGGCGCGGCCCGGACCGCGGCGCCTCCTTCCCGTGGGCGTCGGACAGGGCGCCCGAGGCGAGCGCGGTCGCGAGGAGAGGCACCAGCACGACAGTCGGAACGGTGCCCCGAACACGGCGCGGCAAGGGACGGATCAGACGCACGGTTCCCCCGATCGAGATGGTCGAGCGCAATGTAGTCCAGGTGAGGTGGGCCTGCGCGGACATCGGGCGCCCGGGTGCGACGCGGGCATAGGGTGAGCGCTATGAGTCAGGCCGAGGCCGTCGTCGACGACCTCTCTGCAGCCGACGATCCGCCTCTTCTCGGGTCGACCGCGCGCAACGTCGCCTTCGCGCTGATCCTCGGCGGGATGCTGCTCGCGGCGCTCGACTCCACCATCGTCGCGACCGCCCTGCCCACCATCGTCGGCGACCTCGGCGGCGCCGAGCACATGAGCTGGGTGGTGACGGCGTACCTGCTCACCCAGACCATCGCCACCATCCTGGGCGGCAAGTTCGGCGACCTCTTCGGACGCAAGACGATCTTCATCGGCAGCATCGTGCTGTTCACGGTCGCCTCGATGCTGGCCGGGCTGTCGCAGTCGATGACCTGGCTGATCGGCTCGCGCGCGCTGCAGGGCATCGGCGGCGGCGGGCTGACCGTCACGGCGACCGCGATGATCGCCGACATCATCCCGCTCCGCGACCGCGGCAAGTACCAGGGCGCCATCGGTGCCGTCTTCGGCGGTACGACGGTCCTCGGCCCGCTGCTCGGTGGCTTCTTCACCGACCACTGGTCGTGGCAGTGGGTCTTCTACGTCAACGTGCCGATCGCCCTGGTGATCATCCCGCTCGCCGTGAAGCTGCTCCCCAAGGTCCCCACGTCCGGGCGTCCGGTGTTCGACACCCTCGGCATCGTCTTCATCTCCCTCGGGTCCGCCGCCCTGATCCTCGCCACGAGCTGGGGCGGCGTCCAGTACGGCTGGGGCTCGCCGACGATCATCGGGCTGATCGTCGGAGGCGTGCTGTCGGTGGGTCTCTTCATCGCGGCGGAGCAGCGGGCAGCCGAGCCGATCCTTCCGCTGCGACTGTTCCGCCGGAACGTGTTCAGCGTCAGCGCGGTGCTCAGCTTCATCGTCGGCTTCGCGTTGCTTGGCTGCATGACGTTCCTGCCGACGTACCTGCAGTTCTGCCAGGGCGTCAGCGCGACCGTCTCGGGGCTGCGCACGCTGCCGATGGTCCTCGGCCTGATCGTGGCGTCCGTCAGCGCAGGCAACGTCGTCAGCCACACCGGTCGCTACCGCATCTTCCCGATCGTCGGCTCCGTGGTGATGGCGCTCGGCATGTGGGGGCTGTCGCGGCTCGACCAGCACTCGACGACTCTCGAGACCTCCGGCGCGATGCTCGTGCTCGGCGTCGGGATCGGCCTGTCGATGCAGGTGCTGACGATCATCGTCCAGAACACCGTTGAGTATCGCGACCTCGGCGTCGCGACCTCGGGAGTCACGTTCTTCCGGACCATGGGCAGCTCGTTCGGCGCGGCCGTCTTCGGCACCCTCTACGCCAACCAGCTCGCCCCCAACCTCGCGAAGGCGGTCGTGCGCACGGGAGCGGACCCGACACAGGTGACCACACCCTCGGCCGTGGCGAACCTTCCCCCCGTGCAACAGGCGGCCGTCGTCGCGGCGTACGCCGACACGCTGCAGCACGTGTTCGCCTCCGCGATCCCCGTCGCAGTCATCGCGTTCGTCGTCGCGCTCTTCCTCAAGCAGGTCCCGATGCGAGGGCTGACCCGACCGGGTGCCTCCGACATGGGACCGGCGTTCGCGATCCCCGACCAGCGCTCCGCGCAGGAGCAGCTCGAGGGCCAGGTCGTACGGATCCTCCGGACACGGCTGCCCGAGGCGGCCGACCGGCTCCTGCGCTCCTCGAAGGCCGGGCTCGACGGCGTCCAGGTCTGGACCCTGCGCCAGGTCGCGATCCAGCAGATCCACCTGCACGGGCCCGCCGACCCGTACGCCGTCGCCGCGGCACACCGGGTACCGATGGCCCTCATCCGACCCGCGATCGACGACTGCATCGCGGCCGGGCTGCTGCAGGAGGCCGACGGACGGGTGGAGCTGAGCGAGCAGGGCCGCGAGCAGTTCCGCGCGTTCGTCCTCGAGCTGTGGGGGTGGCTGGTCACCGAGGTCGAGCTCGCCAACGGCGAGCCACTGGACGAGCAGGGACGCGACGACCTCCGCACCATCGCGCGACGCCAGATGCTGTCCGACGACCCGGTCACCGAGCCGATCGAGCTCGCGCAGGCCGGCGCCTGACCCCACGGTCAGAACGGGTCGTCCGCCCCACGTTCACCTCTAGCGGAACGTCAGGCGGACGACCAGGGGAGTACGACGGGGGACGGGGGTCAGTGCAGGGGCGGGAACTCGCCCATCGCGTGGTCGGCGATCCGCTTCATCATCCAGGTGTCGATGCCACCACCGACCAGACCGCCGAGCAGCGGCACCCCGCGACCCAGCTTGGCGAACGCCTGCTCGCCCACGCCGCGCAGCAGCCGGAAGGCGATGGCCTTGTTGAGGATCAGCAGACCTGCCGGCGGGAGCTGGCGGGTGGCCAGGCTGACCATCCGGCCGCCGCCGGTCGCCAGCCCGGCCTTGGACAGCACCTCGTCGGCGTCGGAGCCGACCAGCGTCAGCAATACGGCCGTTCGCACGCGGGGGTCGTCGATGTCGTAGCCACGGAGGACAGCGATCGAGGCCACCATCCGGGTGGCCTGGACGTAGAACTCGGCGACGTTCAGAGGCAGGGCCACGGGCATCGTCACGAAGCCGCCGACGCTGGTCACGAACCCGCCGACCGCGCCGCGGATGACCGTGGTGCGGGCGACCTTGGCGACCGCGGCCTCGGCCGTCCTGGTGCTGCTGCGCGCGTCGGCGGCGTACTCGGTGGCCGACTTCAGCGGCCCGACCCCGTCGACGCCGATGTCCATGAGCAGCTGGACGAGGCGCGACACGGCCCGGTCGTCATGTGGCTGGACGGCCGCGGCGTCGAGCGCGCGCAGGGCGACGACGTCGCCGCCCCGGTCGGAGGAACGCGCCAGCATCCGGCTCACCGGCCGTCCTGGTCGTGCTCGGCGAGACGTTCCACGCCGCGCTCGATCTGGAGGCGCACCTGGCCGATGCGGGCGGCGTGCCGTCCGTCCGTCCGACGGTCCACGGCGTGGGCGGCACGGTCGATCAGGCGGTCGAGGTCGTCGCGGTGCTCGCGGGCGAGCTCTCCGGCTCGTGCCTTGCCCTGCTCGAGCAGCTGCTCCGCCTGCGCCGCGAACTCGCTGACGTGGCGCTCGACCTCGTACTGGTCGAGCTTGGCCTTGATGGTCTCGCTGATCGGCGGCTTGGACATGCGACCTCCCGTGGTTGCTGGCTCCAGTCTGACCGGTGGAGCAAAGAAGCACGAACGCCCGCACCGGTGACGGGCTATCGGAACGGGCTCAGACGGGCACCTCGCCGTAGGGCGCTACCGCGTGGCTGCAGAACTCCCAGAAAAGCCGGCGGTCGTGCTCGCTCTCCTGGTGCCGGCCGAGGAAATGGGTCGGCCGCGGCGTGCGATCCATCCAGAACCCGCCCGTGGCCGGGTCGAGCGACGGTGCGGCGAGCAGCCAGACCACGGTGTCCGCTCCCTGCTCTGGAGTGCGCAGGATGGGCCGCGTGAGCATCCGGAAGCGCGGCAGGCTCGAGCGCACGCCGGGGGTGTCGGCCCAGCCCGGGTGCATGACCTGGACGGCGACGCCGGTGTCGGCGAGCTCCTCGGCCCACCGCTGGGCGAGCACCACCTGCATCCGCTTGGCGCGGGCGTACGCCGTGACCCCCGAGAAGTCCCCCTCGCGGAACTCCGGGTCGTCGACCGCGAGCGGCTGTGCGTACATGCCTCCCGAGGCCACGAACACGACCCGGGCGCCACGGGTCAGCGTCGGGCGCAGCAGGGAGATGAGCAGGTGCGGCCCGAGGACGTGCACGCTCAGGGTGAGCTCGTGTCCCTCGCGCGACTCGGTCCGCTGCTCGGTCATCAGCCCGGCATTGTGCACCAGCCCGTCGAGCACGGGCACGCGCTGCGCGAGCTCCGCGGCGAACGCGGCGACGGCCTGCAGGGACCCGAGGTCGCACTCCTCGACCACCACCTCGGCGTTCGGCACCCGCCGACGTACGCCGCGCGCCGCCGACTCGCCGCGCTGCCGGTCGCGCCCCAGCAGGTGCACCGTGGCCCCGAGCCCGGCGCATGCCTCGACCGTGGCCAGGCCGAGGCCCGACGTACCGCCGGTGACCAGGATGCGTCGCCCGTCGAGCGCGTGGTCGGGGATCGGCGTCCACCCTCGACGGCGCAGGTGATAGCCGATCCGCGAGTAGCCGGGCACGATCGTCCGGTCGAGCAGGAGGTCGACGACGCCTTCACCAGATGCCATGCCTCGAACGTAGCCAGCGGACCCACGGCAGACCCCGCCCGTGGGGGTGGCCCCCGGCGCTGCCCTCGGTGACACACTCCCCCGATGACCGAGTTCACCGTGCGCAACCGGTCCTCGGCCGCCCTCGGCGCCTCGCGTGAGGACATCTGGGCCGCGCTCACCGACCCCGACCTGCTGCCTCGGCTCACGCCGTACCTCCGTGAGATCGAGGTCGACGGCGACCGCTGGCGCTGGAACCTCACTCGGATCCCGGTCCTCGGCGTCGCGGTCGCCCCGTCGTTCACCGAGGTGATGGCGTTCGACCATCCGTCGTCGATCACGTTCGAGCACGACCCGGAGCGGCACGACGAGCGGGCCGGTGTCTCCGGCCGCTACGACCTCCAGGAGGCGTCCTCCGGAACGGACCTGGCCATCGACCTGGCGATCAGCGTCGACCTGCCGTTCCCGTCCGTGGCGAGGCCGGCGGTGCACGCGGCCATGCGAGGCGTGGTGGGAGCGATGGGCAGGCGCTTCTCGAGCAACCTGGAGCGCCACCTGTCCCGCTGAGCTGCCGCTCGGGTGTGAACCGTCCGATCGCGGGTACGGATCCCGGGAGAGCCACGACGAGCGGAGGACCACATGGCGGACCACGTCGCCCACGCGGAGACCGAGATCTCAGCCTCACCCGACCAGGTGTGGAGCGCCCTGACCGACCCCGAGGCCATCTCAGCGTTCATGTTCGGGTCTCAGGTCGAGACCGACTGGCAGGTCGGGAGTGCGATCACCTGGACCGGCGAGTACGACGGGAAGTCGTTCACCGACAAGGGCGAGATCCTCCAGGCGGACGAGCCCGAGCGGCTCCGGATGACCCACTACAGCCCGATGACCGGCCAGCCCGACGAGCCGGAGAGCTATCACACGCTCGACTACCGGCTCGCGGCCTCCGACGCGGGCACCAGGCTCACCCTCGACCAGGACGGCAACGACTCCGAGGAGCAGGCGGAGCAGTTCGCCGCGAACTGGCAGGGCATGCTCGACCAGGTCAAGAAGTACGTCGAGGGCGGCTAGCGGAAGCGGCGCAGCCGCAGGCTGTTGCCCACCACGAACAGCGACGAGCAGGCCATCGCCGCGCCCGCGACCATCGGGTCGAGCATCCCGGCGGCCGCGAGCGGGATCGCAGCCACGTTGTAGGCGAACGCCCAGAACAGGTTGACCCGGATCGTGGTCGACGTACGGCGGGCCAGCCGGATCGCCGTCGACGCGGTGCGGAGGTCACCGCTGACGAGGGTGAGGTCGCTGGCGGCCATGGCGACATCGGTGCCGGTGCCCATCGCCAGGCCGAGGTCGGCCTTGGCCAGTGCGGCCGCGTCGTTGACGCCGTCGCCGACCATCGCGACCACCCGGCCGCTCTCCTGCAGGCGCGTCACCTCGGCGACCTTCTCCTCCGGACGCACCCCGGCGACCACCGTCTCGATGCCGACCTGGGTAGCGACGCGGCGTGCGGTCGTCTCGTGGTCGCCGGTCAGCAGGACGGTCCGCAGGCCCAGGCGGTGCAGGGAGGCGACCGCCTCGGCGGAGGTGGGCTTGACCGTGTCGGCCACCGTGACCACCCCACGTGCGACGCCGTCCCAGCCGACCACGACGGGGGTGGCGTCGTCGGCCGCGGCGACCGTACGTCGTACGTCGTCGGGGACGTCGGGGAAGAGGTCGGGGCGGCCGACCGTCACCACCCGTCCCTCGACCACGCCGCGGGCGCCGAGGCCGGGGAGGCCGGTGAAGTCGTCGACCGCGGGGAGGTCGTGACCACCGGCGGTGGCGATCGCGCGGGCGACCGGGTGCTCGGAGGCGACCTCCACCGCGGCGGCGAGTCGCAGCAGTGCCGGGTCGTCGGGCTCCGTCCCCACCACCGACATCCGACCCGTGGTGACCGTGCCGGTCTTGTCGAGCACGATCGTGTCGACGGACCGGGCCGACTCCAGCACCTGGGGGCCGCGGATCAGGACGCCGAGCTGCGCCCCGCGGCCGGTGCCGACCATCAGGGCGGTGGGCGTGGCCAGGCCGAGGGCGCACGGGCAGGCGATCACGAGCACGGCGACCGCCGCCGTGAACGCCGCGGTGGCGTCGCCGGTGAGAAGCAGCCACCCGAGGAGCGTGAGGACGGCGATCACCAGGACGACCGGCACGAAGACGGACGAGATGCGGTCGGCGAGACGCTCGACCGGAGCCTTGGTGCGCTGCGCCTCCTCGACGAGGCGGGTGATCTGGGCGAGCTGGGTGTCGGCACCGACGCGCGTGGCGCGGACCACGAGCCGCCCGGACGCGTTGACGGTGGACCCGACCACGGTGTCGCCCGGCTCGACGTCGACCGGCACGGACTCGCCGGTCAGCAGGGACTGGTCCACCGCCGAGCTCCCGGTCTCGACGACACCGTCGGTCGCGACCTTCTCGCCGGGCCGCACGACGAACCGGTCACCGACCGCCAGCCGCTCGATGGGGACCTGGCGCTCGACGCCGCCGTCGAGCAGGCTGACCTGCTTCGCGCCGAGCTCCATGAGGGATCGCAACGCGTCGCCGGCCCGCTGCTTGCTCCGGCCCTCGACATAGCGGCCGGCGAGCAGGAACGTCGTCACGACGGCCGCCGACTCGAGGTAGAGGTGGCCCTGGCCACGCACGACCGCGACGGCTGACCACAGCCAGGCGGCCACCGTGCCGAGCGAGACCAGGGTGTCCATGGTGCTGGCGCCGTGGCGCGCGTTGACCGCCGCTGCGCGGTGGAACTGCCAACCGCACCACCACACCACCACGCCCGACAACAGCAGCGACCACCACTCCCAACCGGCGACCCGGGTCGCCGGCACCATGCCCCAGAGGAGCACCGGCACCGACAGCACGGCCGCGACGAGCAGTCGCACCGGCGGTGGCGTGGGGGTCACCTCGGCTCTCGGGTTCGGGAGGGCGGCGTCGTAGCCGGCCCGGCGTACGGCCTCGATCAGGTCCTGGGTCGCCAGGGCGGCGGGGTAGCGCACGTGTGCCCGCTCGCTGGCGAAGCTCACCGACGCCTCGACGCCGTCCAGCGTGGTCAGCGTGCGCTCGATCCGGTGGGCACAGGAGGCGCAGGTCATCCCCTCGATGTCGAGGTCGACGTCGAGGACGGCAGTGTCGGTGTCGGGTGTGGTCACGACCGGACGAGCCGGGCGATGGCGGCCGAGGCCTCGGTCAGCTTCTCGTCGGCGTCCACACCGCTGCTCACGGCGTCGCGCACGCAGTGGGCCAGGTGGTCGTCGAGCAGGCCGAGCGCGACCGCTTGCAGGGCCTTGGTCATCGCCGACACCTGGGTCAGGATGTCGATGCAGTACTGGTCCTCCTCGACCATCCGCTGCAGACCGCGGGCCTGCCCCTCGATGCGTCGCAGTCGCTTGAGGACGTCGTCCTTCGAGGTCTCGTATCCGGGGTGCTCCATGCCCGCCACCATACCCCCTTGGGGTATCAGGGGCAGAGTCGAAGGTCCTGGGACGCGACCACCTCGTGGTCGGCGAAACACGGAGGTGACCCGGGTCGGTGACGATGGAGGCATGGAGGCCGCCAGTGCGCGTACGCCGGACAGTGATCCCGACCGGGAGCTGCGCCGCGACATCCGTCGCGTCACGTCGATCCTCGGTGAGACCCTGGCCCGGACCGAGGGCGCGGAGCTGCTCGCCCTCGTGGAGGAGGTACGGGCGCACGCGAAGGAGGGCCGGCTCGACCAGCTGCCCGACTTCGACCTGGGCACCATCACCAGGCTGGTACGCGCGTTCACGGCGTACTTCCACCTCGCCAACATCACCGAGCAGGTCCACCGCGGTCGCGCCCTGACCCGGGTCAGCTCCGACGAGGGGGGTTGGCTCGAACGCGCGGTGGCCCGGATCGCGGAGGCCGAGGTCGACCCCGACGAGGTGGCGCTGCTGCTCCAGCAGGTCGCCGTCCGCCCGGTCTTCACCGCCCACCCGACCGAGGTCGCGCGACGCTCCACCCTCGACAAGCTGCGCCGGGTCGCCGCCCTGCTCGAGGAGCCCGACAGTCCCCGGCGGACGCGGCGGCTGGAGGAGGCGGTCGAGCTGCTCTGGCTCACCGACGAGATCCGCATCGAGCCGCCCGAGCCGACCGACGAGGCGCGCAACGTCGTCTACTACCTCGAGGGCCTGTCCGCCGGCGCCCTTCCCGACGTGCTGGAGGAGCTGCGCGACCGCCTCGCCCCGCTGGGCGTGGCGCTGCCGCCCGACGTACGGCCGCTCCGCTTCGGCTCCTGGGTCGGTGGGGACCGCGACGGCAACCCCCACGTCACGCCGGCGACCACGCGCGAGGTGCTCACCCTCCAGGCGGTGCACGGCGTACGGCTGCTGCGCTCGCTGGTCGACCGGCTCCGGCGCGACCTGTCGGTCAGCGACCACGTCAGCTCGGTGTCGGAGGAGGTGAAGGCGCGGATCGGCGAGGTCCTGCCCGGCCTGCCCGAGGTCGAGCCCCGCTATCGGAGGCTCAACGCCGAGGAGCCCTACCGGCTGTTCCTCACCTGCGTGCACGTCCGGCTCGGGCTCACCGAGCAGCGCGTCCTGGGCGGCGAACGGCACGTCGCCGGCCGTGACTACGCCGACGACACCGAGCTGCTCGACGACCTGCTCCTCCTCCACCGTTCGGTGCTCACGCACCAGGGTCCGGTCGTCGCGTCGGGCGAGGTCGAGCGACTGCTCCGGACCGTGGCGGCCACCGGCCTCACGCTCGCAACCCTCGACGTCCGCGAGCACTCGGCGAAGCACCACGAGGCGGTGGGCCAGCTCGTCGACCGCCTCGGCGACCTCGGGACGCCGTACGCCGAGCTCGACCGGCAGGCCCGGCTCAAGGTCCTGAGCGCGGAGCTCGCCGGTCGTCGACCACTGGCTCGCAGCCCCCTGCCCCTGGACGCCGAGGCGACCGTCACCGCCGACACGTTCCGGGCCATCCGGTGGGCGCTCGACTCGCTCGGGCCGCGTGTCGTCGAGAGCTACATCATCTCGATGACCCACGACGCCGACGACGTGCTGGCCGCCGTCGTCCTGGCCCGCGAGGCCGGCCTGGTCGACCTCCCGTCGGGCGTCGCCCGGATCGGGTTCGTGCCGCTCCTGGAGACGGTCGAGGAGCTGGAGCAGACGGAGTTCATCCTCGACGCGCTCTTCGCCGACGCGTCCTATCGCGAGCTGCTGCGGCTGCGGGGTGACGTGCAGGAGCTGATGCTCGGCTACTCCGACTCCAACAAGGCGGGCGGGATCACCACGTCGCAGTGGCAGATCCAGCGCGCGCAGCGCCGGGCCCGCGACGTGGCCCGCCGCTACGGCGTCCGCCTGCGCTTCTTCCACGGCCGCGGCGGGTCGGTGGGCCGCGGCGGCGGCCCGACGTACGACGCGATCATGGCGCTGCCGTCCGGCACCGTCGACGGCGAGGTGAAGATCACCGAGCAGGGCGAGGTGATCAGCGACAAGTACGCGCTGCCGGCGTTGGCCCGGCAGAACCTCGAGCTCGCGCTCGCGGCCACGGTCGAGGCGAGCGTCCTGCATCGCACCGACCGTCGCACCCCTGACCAGGGGCGCCGCTGGGACGCGACGATGGACCGGGTCTCCGAGGCGGCCCACCGGCGCTACCGAGGGCTGGTGGAGGAGTCCGGCCTGGCGGAGTACTTCCTCACCTCCACGCCGGTCGACCTGCTCGGCGCCCTCCACATCGGGTCGCGGCCCTCGCGCCGTCCCGACTCCGGGTCCGGTCTCGACGACCTGCGCGCGATCCCCTGGGTCTTCGGCTGGACCCAGTCACGCCAGATCGTGCCGGGCTGGTTCGGCGTGGGGTCGGGGCTGGCGGCCGTCGGCGACGGGCTCGAGGGGCTGCAGGAGATGTACGAGCAGTGGCCGTTCTTCCGGACCTTCCTCGGCAACGTCTCGATGACCCTGGTGAAGACCGACCTCGACATCGCCGAACGGTACGTCGGGCTGGCGCCCGAGCGGCTGCGGCCGCTGCTCGACGAGATCCGGACGGAGTTCGACCTCACCGTCGAGCGGCTCCTCGCGGTGACCGGTGACGAGGCGCTGCTCGACCACGAGCCGACGCTGCGGACCACCCTGGAGATCCGGGAGAACTACCTCGAGCCCCTGCACCACCTGCAGATCGAGCTCCTCGGCCGCTACCGCCGGGGAGAGGACGACCCGGCGCTCGAGCGCGCCCTGCTGCTGACGATCAACGGGATCGCGGCCGGCATGCGCAACACCGGCTGAGCGGACCTCCGAGCGTCCTCACGCGGGGACCGGCTGGTCGTCGTCGCGAGGCCCGAAGATGCACAGCTCGTCGAGGGCCGCCGGGTCGAGGGCCGTGCCCCAGCCGGTCATCTGGGTGCGCGAGCGCCGCGAGAAGAACGCGCGGAACAGCTCGTAGTCGGGCACCTCCCCCACCGCGTCGGCGCTCTCGCCGAGCATCCGCGGGGCGACGGCCTCGAGGACCGGACGCCACATGGCCTCGGGAGGAGCTCCCTTGCCGAGAGCCTCGTGGAGGTCGGCGTGGTGGACCACGCAGTTCCACACGAGGGCCGGGCTCTCGTTGCCCTCGAGCGTCGCGATCACGCCGTCGACCGAACCCTGGAGCTCCGCGACGAGCTCGTCGACCGAGCGGGCAGCGCGCTCGTCGACGTGGCGCGCGGTCCAGGCCGCCGACGGCGCACCGTCCATCCGGTCGGCGAGCAGGTCGGCGGGGGAGCCGGCCAGGTGCGCGAGCACGTCGTGGACGGTCCAGTCGGGGGTTGCCGGCACGACCAGCGAGAGCTGCTCGGCGTCGAGCGTGCGGGCGAGGGCGCTCACGGCGTCCACGTTGGCGCGGTAGACCTCGGCCCAGTCGGTGTCGGCAGCCATGGCGTCACCCTAGGGCGGCCCGTTCCGGCCGAGAAGGGCCTTGTCCGACGACTCCCTGTCACGTACGCTCGCGATATATCGTGATCGGTCGACGAGCCGGTCGTTCGACACCGGCAGCAGCGAGGAGACGGCCATGAGCCACCACCGTTCCTGGGGGCCCGAGTTCGAGTCCCTGTTCAACCAGCACGGACCCCAGGGCCGCCGCGGCGGTGAGTGGGGCGGACCCTGGGGCCGGTGGGGGCCGGACCGACGCTCGGGCCCGCCCCCGTGGCTGAGCGGGCTGTTCGGCCTGGTCGGTCAGGACGGTCCGCCCCGCGGTCCGCGTGTGCGCCGCGGCGACGTGCGGGTGGCGATCCTGGCCGTGCTCGCCGAGGAGCCTCTCAACGGCTACCAGGTGATCCAGCAGATCAGCGAGCGCACCGACGGCGCCTGGCGGCCGAGCCCGGGCTCGGTCTACCCGACCATCTCGCAGCTCGAGGACGAGGGCCTGATCGAGGGCGACGACGAGCGGGGCCGGCGTACGCTCCGGCTCTCCGACGAGGGCCGCGCCTACCTCGCCAGCCATGCCGAGGAGGTGGCCGAGGTCTGGGCGCCGTTCGAGCGCGAGGGCAGCGGGCCGCGCCAGCAGGGTGACGGGTCGGAGTTCGCCTCGCTCAAGCCCGAGGTCGGACGCGTGATGAACGCGGTCTGGCAGATCATCTCGACCGGCACCGAGGAGCAGCGCCGCGACGCGATCGGCGTGCTGGTCGAGGCGCGTCGCGCGCTCTACCGGATCCTGGCCGACCACCCCGGCGACGACGGCGAGGTGGACGTGCTGGAGGAGGAACCGACCGGCGAGGAGGAGCAGTGAACGAGCGGCTGCGGATCGGCGACGCCGAGCGCGAGGCGGCGGCGCATGAGCTGGGCGAGCACTTCGCGATGGGCAGGATCACCGCCGACGAGCACGGCGAACGCCTCGAGCAGATCTGGGCCGCGCGCACCTCGGCCGACCTGGCCCCGGCCTTCGCGGACCTGCCGCGTCCGCGACCGGCCCAGCCGGCAGCGCCGGCGCCCCGACGAGGATGGACCGGCCGACCCGGGCCGCTGCCGCGCGTGCCGTTCCCGGTCAAGCTGCTGATCGCCCTGGTCGTCGTGGTCCTGGTCTTCACCCACCTGCCGTGGGTCCTGGTCGCGCTACTGGTCTACCTCTTCGTGATCCGCCGGTTCTCCCACCGGCACCCGCGGTCCGCTCGCTGGCGCTAGGCGGTCACACCTCGCTGGCGCGGTTGACCCAGACGTCGCCGACCTCCATGCCGACCTTCTGGTAGAGCGTGAGCGCGCCGGTCCGGGAGTCGGTGGACAGGGCCGAGCGCTTCGCCCCGTGCTCGCGGCCGAGGGCGAAGGCGTCGACGAGGAGTGCCTGGGCGAGTCCCTGGTGCCGCTGGTCGCGTCGTACGGCGAGCTGGCTGATGAAGGCCTCGACCGGCGGCTCGCCGTACATGCTCATCAAGGACAGCCCGACGATCTCGCCGCCGGCATCGGTCACCACCCGGAAGTGCCAGGGCTCGAACCCCGGGCGCCGCACGGTCGTGGCCAGGAAGTCCTCGTAGGGCTCGCGCTCGCGCTCGGACCACTCGAGGAACGCGTCCTCCTTCACGACGTGGGCCGCGGGGTAGTCGTCGGGAGTCGCTGCGCGGATCCGGTACCCCTCGGGCAGCGGTCGCTCCGCGATCCGCGCGCCCTCGGGGAGGGTGAGCACCCAGCTGGTCCAGCGGACCTTCCAGCCGAGCTTGTCGAGGAGCTGGTCACCCGGTGACCCTTGGGGGACGGGGCTGCCGATCACGGTCCCGCCGAGCTCGCCCGTACGGGTGCGCATCCAGGACGCGAGCGTCGTACCGATCCCACGGCGGCGGTACGACGGGTGGACCGCCGCGTCGCCGCGCCCGGACTTGCTGACCTCGGCGTAGGCGATCAGCGTGTCGCCGTCGAGGACTCCCATCGTCGAGGCTCCGACGTCGAAGCTGGGCTTCTGCCAGTCACCGACGATGTCGGCCGGCTCGATCTCGACTTTGCCGAGGTCGTGCTGCTCCTGGATCGCCATCACCTCGTAGACCGGGTAGGCGTCGTCCAGGGTCAACGGGCGCGAGCTGAGCCCCGCGGGCAGGTCGAGGTCGTCCACGCCCGGCATTCAACCGCCGGGTCAGCAGCGGTGCACCCCAATAAATGACGCCGACCCGGCGCCCGTCCACCAGGGACGAGACGCCGAGTCGGCGCAAAAAGGCACTCAGATCACGCCGAGTCGGCGCAAAGAGGCGGTGAAAACACGCCGAGTCGTCACCTGACAACTCGGCGAGTGATCACTTCTGGATGGCGGAGATGTCGAACTCGAGCTTGATCTTGTCCGACACCAGCATGCCGCCGGTCTCGAGCGCGGCGTTCCAGGTGAGGCCCCAGTCCTTGCGGCTCAGGACGGCCTTGCCCTCGAAGCCGATCCGCAGGTTGCCGAACGGGTCCTTGGCGGAGCCGGTCGACTCGAAGTCGATGGTGATCGGCTTGGTGACGTCCTTGATGGTCAGGTCGCCGGTGACGGCCCAGTCGTCGCCGTCGCGCTCGACGTCGGTGGAGACGAAGGTGATCTCGGGGTAGGTCTCGACGTCGAAGAAGTCCGCGCTGCGGAGGTGACCGTCGCGGTCGGCTACGCCGGTGTCGACGCTGGTGGCCTGGATCTTCACCTCGACCTTGCTCGCGGCGGGGTTCGCGGTGTCGACCACGGCCTCGCCGGCGAAGTCCTTGAACTGGCCCCGGACGGTGGTGACCATCGCGTGGCGGGTACTGAAGCCGAGACGCGAGTGCGTCGGGTCGAGCGCGTAGTCACCCTTGATGTCGGTGATCACGGTGGTGGCGGGGTCGAAGGTGTTGTCAGCCATGAGATGCTCCCTGAGTTCCTGAGTTGAAGTTTCAACTAACTACCTCCTACAACACCCTGGCGCTCCGATCATTCCCCGGCTCTAGAGTGACCCGCATCACACCAGCTCGGGAGGCCCCATGCTCCGCACCCCCGTACGACGCCTGCTCGCGCTCACCGCGGCCGTGCTGTCGGTCCCGCTGCTCGTCCCGGCGCCGGCCCACGCGGCCCCGCCGTCGTACGTCGCGCTCGGTGACTCCTACTCCTCCGGCGTCGGTACCCGGACCTATCTCAACGACGGCACCTCCTGCCAGCGCTCGGTCTACGCCTTCCCGAGCCTGATCGCGGCGGCCCGGGGCTACACCCTCACCTTCCGTGCCTGCTCCGGGGCGAAGGTCTCCGACGTCACCAGCACCCAGCTGAGCGCACTCGGGGCCGGCACGAGCTATGTGACGATCTCGGTCGGCGGCAACGACGCCGGCTTCACGAGCGTCATCACCACCTGTGCCGAGCCCGCATGGCTCAGCGACTGCAAGGGCGCGGTGACCAAGGCGCAGGGCTACATCAAGAACACCCTGCCGGGCTCGCTCGCCACCCTCTACGCCGCGATCCGGGCCAAGGCGCCGAACGCGACGGTCGTCGTCGTCGGCTACCCCCGCCTCTTCAACGGCGAGGACTGCAACGCCCTCACCTGGTTCAGCCCCTCCGACGAGTCGCTGCTCAACGCCACCGCCGACCTGCTCGACAGCAAGCTCGCCGCGGCCGCGGCCGCCCAGGGCTTTGCCTTCGCCAACCCGACCGCTGCCTTCATCGGCCACGCGGTCTGCGGCGACCCCGAGTGGCTCAACGGCCTGTCCAACCCGATCAGCGAGAGCTACCACCCCAACCGCACCGGCCACGCGTCCGGCTACGCCCCGCTCGTCAGCCCGCTCCTCACCGGGGCGAGCCTCACGGTCACCCAGCGGGTGCTAGCCGCTGCGCGGGCTCAGGGCCCGGCGCTCGCCGCGCACCAGCGGCACTACGCCGCCGCGGACCGCTCGATCCGACCCGAGCGCTTCGGCACGCCGTACGCCGGGGTGCGCTGAGCGGGCTAGCGTCCGCTTGCGGGCGAGCCCGCTGCGCGCTCGCTGCGGTGCTCCGCTCCTCCTTCGTCGGACCGGAGCGTCCTCGCTCGGGGCTGACAACGCGGGTCCCGAGTGCTTGGCTCGGCCCATGTCCCCGACCGCCGACCACAAGATCCTGCTCGCCGAGAGCGACCTGCCGACCCGCTGGTACAACGTGCTGCACGACCTGCCGACGCCCCCGCCGCCCGTGCTCCACCCGGGCACCGGGCAGCCGGTCGGGCCCGAGGACCTCGCGCCCCTGTTCCCGATGGACCTGATCCTGCAGGAGGTCTCGCAGGAGCAGTACGTCGAGATCCCGGGCGAGGTCCTCGACGTCTACCGCCTCTGGCGACCGTCGCCGCTGTTCCGTGCCCACCGGCTGGAGAAGGCGCTCGGGACGCCGGCACGGATCTACTACAAGTACGAGGGTGTCTCCCCGGCCGGCTCCCACAAGCCGAACACGGCCGTGCCGCAGGCGTACTACAACAAGGCAGCGGGCATCTCGAAGCTGACGACCGAGACCGGGGCCGGGCAGTGGGGCACGGCGTTGGCGTTCGCCTGCTCGCAGTACGACCTCGAGTGCGAGGTCTGGCAGGTACGCGCGTCGTACGACCAGAAGCCCTACCGCCGGATCATGATCGAGACGTTCGGCGGCGTGGTGCACCCCAGCCCGAGCGACCTGACGGAGTCGGGCCGGGCGATCCTGGCGCAGGACCCCGACTCGACCGGCTCGCTCGGGATCGCGATCAGCGAGGCGGTGGAGGTGGCGGCGCAGCGTGCGGACACCAACTACGCCCTGGGCAGCGTGCTCAACCACGTCCTGCTGCACCAGACCGTGATCGGCGAGGAGGCGCTGCTGCAGCTGGCGATGGTCGGCGAGACGCCCGACCTGCTCGTCGGCTGCACGGGCGGTGGGTCCAACTTCGGTGGTCTCGCCTTCCCGTTCCTGCGCGAGAAGTGGGCCGGGCGGATGTCGCCGGTGGTGCGGGCGGTCGAGCCCGCGTCGTGCCCGAGCCTGACCCAGGGCACCTACGCCTACGACTTCGGCGACACGCTCGGGATGACGCCGCTGATGAAGATGCACACCCTGGGGCACGACTTCATCCCCGACCCGATCCACGCCGGGGGCCTGCGCTACCACGGCATGAGCCCGCTGATCAGCCATCTCTACGAGACCGGGGAGCTCGAGGCGGTGGCCAAGAAGCAGTCGGAGTGCTTCGCCGCAGGAGTCCTCTTCGCCCGGACCGAGGGGATCGTGCCGGCTCCCGAGCCGACGCACGCCCTGGCCGCGACGATCGAGGAGGCCCACCGCTGCACCGAGACCGGGGAGGAGAAGGTGATCCTCACCGCGCTGTGCGGACACGGCCACCTCGACCTCGCGGCCTACGACTCCTACCTGCGCGGTGAGATCACCGACCACAGCTGGGACGACGCCGAGCTCCAGTCGGCCGTGGCGTCGGCGCTGGAGCGGCTGCCGGCGCTGGGCTGACCGGAGGGCCTGGGGCCCTTTGGCAAGATGGCGGCCATGGGGATCCGCTCGGCACGACTGCTCCTGCCCGCCCTCTGCCTCGCGATCCTCGCGGCCGGCTGCGGGTCCAAGGACTCCGGACCCGACCCGGCCCCCACGGCCGACGGGCTGGCCCAAGGCTTGGCGTCCGGTGACCTCTCCGGTGTCGTGTTCGCCGGCACGGACGCGGCGCGGGCCGAGCGGGAGTACGACGCCACGGTCGCCGGGCTGGGCGACGTGAAGCCCAAGGTCCAGGTGTCCGCGGTGAAGAAGTCGTCGGACTCGGCCGCGACGGCGACGCTGAGCTGGTTGTGGCCCCTCGGTACCGGCTGGAGCTATCAGACCACCGTCCCCCTCAAGCTCCTCGGCGACGGCTGGCAGGTCACCTGGGCGCCGAGCGTCGTCGAGCCCTCCCTCGACGATCCGCGGACGACGCTGTCGGCCTCGACCGTGTCGGCCACCCGTGGTGACGTCGTCGGTCCCCACGGCGTGGGTCTGGTCACCGAGCGCCCGGTGCTCCGGTTCGGCGTCGACAAGCACAAGGTGAAGGGTCCCGCTGCTCTCGACTCCGCGCGGCAGCTCGCGCAGCTGCTCGGCATCGACGTCGCGTCGTACGTGAAGCTCGTGAAGAGTGCCGGGAACGAGCAGTTCGTGGAGGCGATCGTCTACCGGCAGGACGAGGTGCCCGCCCCGGTGATGAACGGCTACACCCACATCAAGGGCGTCGACGCGATCGCCGGTCGGCTGCCGCTGGCGATCACCAAGGAGTTCGCGGCACCGATCCTGGGCACGGTCGGGCCGGTCACCGCGCAGATGATCAAGGACCACCCGGGCGTCTACCGCGTCGGGGACGAGGCGGGCCTCAGCGGCCTCCAGGCGCGGTACGACGAGCAGCTGCGCGGAACGCCCGGTGTCCGGGTGGACGCCGTGGCCGCCGACGGCACCCGTACGAAGCTGTTCGCCAACCGGCCCGCCGACGGCAAGCCGCTCCGGCTGACCCTGGAGCCGCGGCTCCAGCTGCTCGCCGAACGGATCCTGGCCGGCGTCGGTCCGGCCAGCGCGATCGTGGCGATCCGGCCGTCGACCGGCGCCATCGTGGCGGCGGCCAACGGCCCCGGCAACAACGGCTACAACGACGCGACCTACGGCCGGTTCGCTCCCGGTTCGACGTTCAAGACCGTGGGGTCGCTGGCGCTGGTGAAGCGGGGCCAGACGCCGGCGTCACCGGTCGACTGCCCGACCAGCGTCGACGTGAACGGCAAGGTGTTCACCAACGACAGCTTCTACCCGCCGTCGGCCAACGGCCGGATCACGCTGGCCACCGCGCTCGCCAACTCGTGCAACACCGCCTTCATCAACGAGCGCACCAAGCTCGGCTCCCACGACCTGGTCGACGCGGCCGCGACGCTCGGGATGGGGGTCGACCACGACCTGGGGTTCCCGGCGTACTTCGGCAACGTCGTACCGCCGGCGTCGGAGACCGAGAAGGCCGCGGACATGATCGGGCAGGGGCAGATCCTGGCCTCGCCGATGACGATGGCGACGGTGATGGCGTCCGTGGTCGCCGGGCACACCGTCGTACCACAGCTGGTGACGTCGGTGACCCCCGCGACGACCTCGCCGACGCCGCTGACGGCCTCGCAGGACGCGACCCTGAAGCAGATGCTGCGCGGGGTCGTGACCAGCGGTACCGGGATCGGGCTCGCCGACGTGCCCGGACCGCCCGTGATCGCCAAGACCGGTACCGCGGAGTTCGACCGCAACGGCAAGCGGCTCACCCACGCGTGGATGATCGCCGGCCAGGGCGACCTCGCGGTGTGCGCGTTCGTCGACGTCGGCCAGACCGGCGCCGGCACGGCTGGGCCGCTCCTCGAGCAGTTCCTCCGCGGCGCTCTCCACCGCTGAGCACCCAGAACTCGCCGAGTCGGCGCACACAGACACCCAGAACTCGCCGAGTCGGCACAAACAGACATCCAAAACGCGCCGAGTCGGCACGTGCCGACTCGGCGGAGGGGTCAGCGCTCGCGGGTGGTGACGGTCCGGGCGACGTCCTCGGGCATCGGCTCGTAGTGGCCGAAGGAACGGGTGAACGAGCCGGCGCCGTGGGTCGACGAGCGTAGGTCGACGGCGTAGCGGACCAGCTCGGTCTGCGGCACCTCCGCGTGGATCACGGTCCGGTCGTCGCCGACCTTGTCGGTGCCGAGGAGCCGCGCGCGTCGCGACGAGAGGTCGCTCATCGTCGAGCCGATGTGGTCGTCGGGAACCACCACCGCGACGACGTCGTAGGGCTCGAGCATGGTCACGTTCGCGGACGCCGCCGCCTCGCGGAGCGCGAGCGACCCGGCCATCTGGAAGGCCATGTCGGAGGAGTCGACGGCGTGCGCCTTGCCGTCGGTCAGGGTCACCCGGAGGTCGACCATCGGGTAGCCGGCGCGGACCCCGCGCTCCATCTGGGCGCGCACCCCCTTCTCGACCGAGGGGATGAACTGGCGCGGCACCGAGCCGCCGACCACCTTGTCGACGAACTCGAACCCGCCGCCCTCGGGCAGCGGCTCGACCTCGAGGTGGCACACGGCGTACTGCCCGTGCCCACCGGACTGCTTGACGTGTCGGCCCAGCCCCTTGCCCGGCGCGCCGAAGGTCTCGCGCAGCGACACCAGGAACGGCTCGTTCTCGACGTGGACCGAGTACCGGTCCGCGAGCCGGGCGATCAGGACGTCGGCATGCGCCTCACCCATGGTCCAGAGCACCAGCTGGTGGGTCTCGGGGTTGTTCTCGACCCGCACGCTCGGGTCCTCGGCGGCCAGCCGGCCCAGCGCCTGGGAGAGCTTGTCCTCGTCGGCCTTGCTCTTCGCCACGATCGCGACGGGCAGCAGCGGCTCGGGCATCGACCACGGCCGGAGGACGCGTGGCTCCTCGATCGAGGAGAGGGTGTCGCCCGTCTCGGCGCGGCTCAGCTTCCCGATCGCGGCCAGGTCGCCGGCGATGACCGAGTCGGCCGGCACGTGGAGCCGACCGAAGGGGAAGGTCAGCGAGCCGACCTTCTCGTCCTCGTCGTGGTCCTCGTGGGTGGACCCTTGGCTGTCGAGGGAGAAGAACGACGTGAAGTGACCGGACACGTGGACCGGAGCGTCGGGCGTGAGCGTGCCGGAGAAGACCCGCACCAGGCTGACCCGGCCGACGTACTGGTCGCTGGAGGTCTTCACGACCTCGGCGACGAGCTGACCGCGGGGGTCGCCGCTGATCGGCTCGGCGACGGCGCCGGCCGGCGTGAAGACCTCGGGGGAGGCGTGCTCGAGGGGCGACGGGAAGCCGTCGACGGCGAGGTCGAGGAGCTCCGGGCAGCCGACGCCGGAGACCGAGCACACCGGTACGACGGGGTGGAAGGTCGCGTGGGCGACGGCCTTCTCGAGGTCCTTGGTGAGGGTGTCGTGCGAGATCTCCTCACCGCCGAGGTAGCGGTCCATCAGTGTCTCGTCCTCGGACTCCTCGATGATCCCCTCGATCAGTGCCCCACGGAGGTCGTCGTGGTCACCGTCGTCGACCATCAGGTCGACCAGCCCGGTGACCTCGGAGCCGTCGCGGACCGGGACGTAGAGCGGCAGCACCTTGTCGCCGAAGGCCGCCTGCGCCGCGGTGAGCACGCCGTCGTAGTCGGCGCGTGCCTGGTCGAGCTTGGTGATCACGACGGCACGGGGCATGCCGACCTCAGCACACTCGCGCCAGAGCGCGGTGGTGGCGTCGTCCACCGCCTCGCTGGCTGCGATCACGAAGAGCGCGCAGTCCGCAGCGCGGAGTCCGGCACGGACCTCACCGACGAAGTCGGCGTACCCGGGGGTGTCGATGAAGTTGATCTTGGTGTCGCGGTGGACGACCGGCGCGATGGCGAGGGAGATGGAGCGTTCGTGCGCCCGCTCGGACTCCTCGAAGTCGCAGACCGTCGATCCCTCCTGGATCGTCCCGGCGCGGGGGATGGCACCTGCGGAGGCGAGCAGCGTCTCGACCAAGGTGGTCTTGCCCGAACCGCCCGGTCCGACGAGCACCACGTTGCGGATCCGGTCGGGGCTGCTCGCCCCGAGATCTTGCCCGGCTGTTCTACGACCGCCCGCCTTGTCCGCCATGGTCTGCCTCCAGGTACCGGGGCGGCCCGACCCGGGCCGCCGACTCAGAACGCGTTGGTCCCGAATCAACTCCTCCTGGGGCAGATGTTCAAGAGGCGGAAGGTCCCGGGGAGGCCGGATCCGTACGCCGAGACGGGCTGGGCACCCGGGTGGTGGGCGCGTCGCAGGTGCCGTCCCGGCCGCGCGCGAGCGGCGCCGACGAGGCGGCGAAATGGGGCGAGCCCCTCGCAGCATGGGGTCAGCGAGGGGCTCACGCATCGGTCGGGTGCTAGCCCCCAGGCCGACGCTCAAAGCGTGTCAGACCTGAGACGATCGCGTGAAGACTTTCGGCAAACTTCACCGAAGTGACAGGGTGATTCCCATGACTGGACTAGACCTCTTGGCCAAGACCGGATCTCGCGGTCTGTTCATCGGCGGCGAGTGGCGCGACTCGAGCACCGGGAGCAGGTTCGAGGTCCATGACCCGGCCGACGAGTCGGTCATCACCGACGTCGCCGACGGCAGCACGGACGACGCGATGGCGGCGCTCGACGCGGCGGTCGGAGTGCAGGCGACGTGGGCCGCGACGCCGCCCCGCGACCGAGGCGAGATCCTCCGTCGCTCCTTCGAGGCGATCATGGACCAGGCCGACGACTTCGCGGAGCTGATCAGCCTCGAGATGGGCAAGACGCTGGCCGAGGCGAAGGGCGAGGTGACCTACGGCGCGGAGTTCTTCCGGTGGTTCGCCGAGGAGGCCGTGCGGATCCACGGTCGCTGGATGCAGGCACCGGCCGGTGGGTCCCGGCTGCTGACGATCCGCAAGCCGGTCGGTCCGTGCCTGTTCCTGACGCCCTGGAACTTCCCGCTCGCCATGGGCACCCGCAAGATCGGCCCGGCCGTCGCCGCCGGCTGCACGATGGTGGTCAAGCCCGCCGAGCTGACGCCGTTGACGATGCTGGCCCTGGCCAACGTGCTCGACGAGGCGGGGCTGCCCGCGGGCGTCCTCAACATCGTCACCACCCACAACTCCAAGGCGCTGAGCGCGACCCTGATGGCCGACGAGCGGCTGCGCAAGGTGAGCTTCACCGGGTCCACGCCGGTCGGGAAGGTGCTGGTGCGCCAGTCGGCCGACCAGCTCCAGCGGCTCTCGATGGAGCTCGGCGGCAATGCGCCGTTCCTCGTGTTCGAGGACGCCGACGTGAAGGCCGCCGTCGACGGCGCGATGATCGCCAAGATGCGCAACATGGGTGAGGCCTGCACCGCCGCCAACCGCTTCCTCGTCCACGAGTCCGTCGCCCGCGAGTTCGGACAGCTGCTCGGCGAGCGGATGGGTGCGCTGCGCACCGGCCGGGGTCAGGACTCCGGCACCGACGTCGGGCCGCTGATCAACGCAGACGCAGTGGAGTCGGTCGGCCAGCTCGTCACCGACGCCGTGCACGACGGCGCCGAGGTCGTCACGGGTGGCTCCGCTGCCGACGGGCCGGGGCACTTCTTCGAGCCGACGGTCCTGCTGGGCGTGCCGGCGGAGGCGCGTATCAACAGCGAGGAGATCTTCGGCCCGGTGGCGCCGATCACGACCTTCACCTCCGACGACGAGGCGATCGAGCTGGCCAACGCCACGGAGTACGGCCTGGCGTCCTACGTCTACACCCGCGACCTCGCGCGCACGATCAAGGTCGCCGAGGCGCTGGAGTTCGGCATGGTGGGCGTCAACACCGGCCTCGTCTCCAACCCGGCGGCACCCTTCGGTGGGGTCAAGGCCAGCGGGTTCGGTCGCGAGGGCGGCTTCGAGGGCATCGAGGAGTACCTCGACACGACGTACGTCGCGATCCCGAGCTCGAGCTAGGACGCTCCGATCCGACGAAGGAGGAGCGGAGCACCGCAGCGAGCCGTGACGCGAGCTTGCTCGCGAACGCGTCTGACAGTCGGCTAGCGGTTCTGGCGGGGCTGGGCGAGGGCGTCGGCCAGGTCGAGGCGCGAGGTGATCGCGAGCTTGCGCAGGATGTGCGAGACGTGCCACTCGACCGACTTGACGCTCACCCCCAGCTCGACGGCGATCTCACGGTTGCGCTTGCCCATCACCACGAGCTGGGCCACGCGCTGCTCGGCGGCGCTCAGCTCGGACATCCGGCCGGCGAGCTCGCCGTCGGGAGCCTCACCGAGCCGCTCGAGGAGCCAGCGGATCCGTCCGAGCAGGGGAGCGAGGTCCTCCTGACGGGCGTACTTCTCCGCCGAGCGGAGCAGGTCGACGGCCCGGGCCGACTCGCTCGGCTGCAGCAGCAGCAGCCAGCCCGCGAGGTCGGTACGGATCTGCGCCTCGAGGCGGGCGGCGTCACCGCCGGCGAGCAGCGCCAGCGCCTCGTCGAGGAGCTCCACGCGTCGGTCGGTCGGAGCGACCGCCGACATGGTGCGCAGGGCGGCGGCGACGGCGTAGGGCGAGTCGAGGGTCCGCGCCTCGGCGAGCTCCTCCTCCGCCAGGCCGACGGCGGTGGCGACCTCGCCCCGCGCTGCCAGGATCCGCGCCAGCCCGCTGCGCCACGGCAGCCAGGTGTCGTCGCCGGCGGCGTCGAGCTCCTCGCCGGTGCTCTCGTAGTAGGTCACGCTCAGGTCGGTCTGGCCCCGGGCCGCGGCGAACTCCCCGAGGCCGAAGCAGGCCCGGGCGGCGACGGATCCACGGACCCGGACGAGAGCGGTCAGCTCGCGGGAGAAGGGCGCCGCACCGCGCAGGTCTCCCCGGGCCAGTCGTGACAGCACCCCGGTCAGCGCGAGCTCGACCCGCGACTCCTCGGAGAGGTCGAGGTCGTGACGTGCACCCTCCACCAGCTCGAGCGCGTCGGAGATGCGGCCCTGCAACAACGCGTTGCGGGCTTCGATGACAACACGGGCGGATACGTCCGGTTCAGGTTCGAATGACGTGCTTGAGGCCGCCCCCCGGGGCTCGAGCATGGGTACAAGGTAGGGGACGGACACGGCCCTTGGGGAGGGGCCCCCCACCGATTTAACGAACCGAGGCGGCCGCGAGCTCGATCGCACGGCGCGCGGCCGGTTCGGCGGCTGCGCGGTCGGCCTCGACCAGGCCCACGCGGGTACGCCGGTCGAGCAGGTCGTCGACGTCGGCCGCCCCCTCGTGGGTCACTCCGAAGACGAGCTCCGCCAACGTGATCGGGACCCCGTCGGCCACGGGTGAGAGCAGATCGGCGTCGCCCAGTCCGGTGACCGCCCGGGCGTCGGCCAGCACCAGTCCGGCGTCCGCGCCGTAGCGCCGGACCAGCCGCGCCGACGGGGAGGTGGCGGCCAGGCGTGCCAGCTCGGGGCGCGGCGCTGCGCCGGCGAGGGGGAGCCGAGCCGTCGTGCTCGGCCCGGCCGAGAGGCCCGCACGTGCCACCGCGGCGTCGACGGCGTCCTGGGCCATCCGGCGGTAGGTCGTGAGCTTGCCGCCGACCACGGTGACCACGCCGGACGACGACGTGAGCACCGCATGACGTCGGGAGAGGTCGGCGGTGCGCCCGTCTGCGCGCAGGAGCGGTCGCAGCCCGGCGTAGGAGCCGACCACGTCGTCCTGGGTCAGCGGCCGGGCGAGGGAGAGCGACACCGTGGTCAGCAGGAAGTCGATCTCGGCCGGGCTCGGCTCGGGGACGTCGGGCGGGTCGCCCTCGACGGCCTCGTCGGTGAGCCCGAGGTAGACCAGGCCGTCGGGCTGGGGCAGCACGTTGAGGAAGCGGTTGTGGGCGTCGGGCACGGGCAGCGTCAGCGCGACGCGCAGGTCGGGGAACGCCTCACCGCGGACGACGAGGTGGGTGCCGCGGCTGGGGCTCAGGCGGACGTCGTCGACGAGGCCCCCGGCCCACACGCCGGCGGCGTTGACGACGGCACGCGCGCTCACGTCGTACGACGTGGCGCTGAGCTCGTCGCGCAGCACGGCCCCGGTGCCCGTGAGAGTCACCGCACGGGCGCGGGTCCGGAGCTCTGCGCCGTGCGCGGCGGCGGTCCGGGCGATCGTGGCGACCAGGCGGGCGTCGTCCTCCAGCTGGCCGTCCCACGAGAGGATCCCGCCGCGGAGGCCGGCGCCCAGCACGGGCGCCAGGTGGCGGCTCTCGGTCGCCGAGACCCGTCGCGGACGCGGCAGGGTCTCGCGCGAGGTGCGGGCGGCGATGCGGAGCCAGTCGCCGGCCTCGACCCCCGCGCGGAGCAGGGCCGCCTGGCGATGACCGGTGTGGTCGTCGAGCGGGAGCAGGAAGGGCAGGGCGTGGGTGAGGTGGGGCGCGGTCACCTCCATCAGGATCCCGCGCTCGACCGCGCTCTCGTGAGCGACGCCGACCTGGCCGTTGGCCAGGTAGCGAAGGCCGCCATGGACCAGCTTGCTCGACCAGCGCGACGTACCGAAGGCGAGGTCGTGGGCGTCCACCGCGAGGACGCTGAGCCCGCGGGCGGCCGCGTCGAGCGCGACCCCCACGCCCGTGACGCCCAGCCCGACCACGAGCAGGTCGACCCGGGTCGGGATCTCCTCCAGCCCCGCACGGAGGCGGCCGCGGCTCACGGCGTGACCGCCCGCCGGACGACCTGCTCGAGCTCGGCGTCCAGGTCGTCCTCACTCACCGCGTCGTCGACCATGGTGTGGGCGCTCAACACGAAGCCGTGGGTGACGAGCAGGAGCGCCCGCGCCATCGCCACCGGCGAGCCGCTGCGGATGCTCCCGTCGGCCTGTCCTTCCTCGATCCGGCCCGCCGTCAGCTCCGCGATGGCCTGCTGGCTGCGCCCGCGCCGGGTGAGCAGGTAGGGCAGCAGGAGCTCGGCGTCGAGCTCGACGATCCGGACGAAGAGCTCGTTCTCGCGCAGCGCCCGGGCCGTCGCGACCACCTCCGCGACCAGCCGGTCGGCGGCGGTCGGCTCACCGGGGAGGGCGGCGTCCGCCTCCCCGACCGCGCGGGCGACCACCTCGCCCCACTCGCGCGTCATCAGGTCGCCGAGCACGGTCGGCATGTCGGGCCAGGCCCGGTAGATCGTCATCCGGCTCACGCCCGCGCGCCGCGCGACCTCGGTCAGCGTCGTGCGCCGCCAGCCGACGTCGAGGATGCAGTCGCGGGCGGCGTCGAGGTAGGCCGCCTGTGGATCCTCGTTGTGACGAAGTGACGTCATGTGTCACACTGTAACACATGAGCCGTCACGCCCCCGAGATGCACCCGACCCGCTGGGGCGACCCAGACCGCGCCACCGACCTGCCGGAGACCGCCCGCGGCCTGGTGGAGCTGGTGTTCCCGGTGGCCGACCACCGGGTGGACGACGCGGCTCCGGTGAGGCTGCCGGACACCGCTCTTCCCGCCGTCGCGCTCGCCGACCTCGCCGCCGTCGTCGGCCCCGACCACGTCGCCACCGACGACGAGAGCCGTCGGCTGCGCACCCGCGGCAAGTCGACGCCCGACCTGCTGCGCGCCCGCGCCGGAGACCTCACCGACGCGCCCGACGCGGTCGTGCGCCCCGCCGACGCCGGCCAGGTCCAGGCCCTGCTCGAGGTGGCGGCCCGCCATCGGCTCGCGGTGGTGCCCTTCGGCGGCGGGACGTCGGTCACCGGCGGGCTCGTCGCCCGCCGCGACGGGCTCGCCGGCGTCGTCAGCCTCGACCTGGTCCGGATGAAGCGCCTGCTCGCCGTCGACCCGGTCTCGATGACCGCCACCCTCGAGCCCGGCCTGCGCGGCCCCGAGGCGGAGGCGCTCCTGGCCGAGCACGGCATGACGCTGGGCCACTTCCCCCAGTCGTTCGAGTACGCCACGATCGGCGGCTTCGCCGCCACCCGGTCGAGCGGGCAGTCGTCGGCGGGCTACGGCCGGTTCGACGCGCTGGTGACCGGCCTGGAGGTGGCGACCCCGGCCGGCCGCGTCGTCCTCGGGCACGCGCCCGCGAGCGCGGCCGGACCCGACCTGCGGCAGCTCTTCCTCGGGTCGGAGGGCGCCCTCGGGGTGATCACCTCGGTGACCGTGCGCGTGCGCCCGGTGCCCGAGGACCGGCTCTACGAGGGCTGGCGCTGGCCCTCGTTCGACGCCGGAGCGGACGCGATCCGGCAGCTCGCCCAGGCCCAGCTGCTGCCGACGGTGCTGAGGCTCTCCGACGAGTCCGAGACGGCGATCAACCTGGCAGACCCCGACAGCGTGGGCGGTGGGTCGGCCGGTGGCTGCCTGATGATCGCCGGCTACGAGGGGTCGCCCGCGGCGGTGACCGCGCGTCGTACGGCGGTGACGGCGATGCTGAGCGCGCTCGGTGGCGAGCCGGTGGGTGAGGCCCCCGGGCGCTCCTGGGCCGCCGGGCGCTTCGACGCGCCGTACCTCCGCGACTCGATGCTCGACGTCGGGGTGCTCGTCGAGACGCTCGAGACGGCGACCTACTGGTCCCGCCTCCGGGAGGTGTACGACGGGGTGTCGGCCGCGCTGCGCGGCTCGCTGGGTGAGTCCGCGATCGTGCTGTGCCACGTCTCCCACGTCTACGAGACCGGCGCCTCCCTCTACTTCACGGTGGCGGCAGCCGAGGGTGAGGACCCCCTCGGGCGCTGGCGCGCGGCGAAGGCCGCGGCGATGGACGCGATCGTCGCCGCCGGCGCCACGATCACCCACCACCATGCCGTCGGCACCGACCACCAGCCGTGGCTCGAGGCGGAGATCGGCCCGGTCGGCATCGCCGTCCTGCGGGCCGCCAAGGCGGCCGTGGACCCCGACGGGATCCTCAACCCCGGGGTGCTCGTGCCCTGAGGCTCAGGCGTCGAAGGTCCAGACGAGCAGCTGCGTCGGCACCGCCGCGGTGACCGCTAGGCCGCGACGATCCCCGTCCGCCGGGACCTCGCCCGAGATCTCGAAGGCGTCCCCGGCCGCCAACGGCTCCGCGAGGCTCGACCTGAGGAGCGCTCCCGTCACGACGAAGACGTGGACCAGCGGGTTCTCGGGCAGCCGCAGCGTCTCGCCGGCCTCGAGCTGGGCGATCGAGAGGGTCGCCCCGGGCACGTCCAGCATGAGTCCCTCGCGGCCGGCCACGGGCACCAGCCCGGGCCCACTGAGGTCGGGCACCGCCGTCTCGCGCACCGGCTGCGGGTCGGTGCCGCCCGGGTGCAGCCACATCTGGACGAACCGGGTGGCGGCGTCGCCGGCGACCTCGCTGTGCGTCGTGCCGCTGCCCGCGTGCGTCACCGCGAGCTCGCCCGGCCCGAGGGTGGAGGTGCCGGTCTCGTCGGTGTGGACCAGCTCGCCGAACACCACCCAGGTCACGAGCACCACGTCGCGGTGCTCGTGCGCGTCGTACCCCCGCCCGCGCCCCAGCAGGTGGTCGTCGAGCGCGAACAACGGGCCGAACGAGACCCGCTCGGGGTCGTAGGAGGAGCCGAACGAGAAGGAGTGAAGGGCCTGGCGACCCGAATCACGGGTCGAGAACCGGTCCAAAGCCCGACGAATGATGACGGTCACCGACACAATGATCCCCGTGCCTCACCCCTTGCTTCCACCGGGCTTCCGGTTCGGTGCCAGCACCGCGTCCTACCAGATCGAAGGGGCGGCCACCGAGGACGGCAAAGGCCCCAGCATCTGGGACACCTTCAGCCACGAGCCCGGGCGCATCGCGGACGGGTCGACCGGCGACGTCGCGTGCGACCACTACCACCGCCTCGACGAGGACCTCGACCTGATGTCACGGCTGGGCCTGGGCGGCTACCGCTTCTCGATCTCCTGGCCGCGCGTGCAGCCCGACGGGTCGGGGCCGGCGAACGGCGCGGGGCTCGACTTCTACGAGCGGCTCGTCGACGGGCTGCTCGAGCGCGGCATCCAGCCGATGGCCACGCTCTACCACTGGGACCTGCCCCAGGCGTTGGAGGACGAGGGCGGCTGGCTCAACCGCGACACCGTGGACCGTTTCGCCGACTACGCCGCGCTGGTCGGCGAGCGACTCGCGGACCGGGTCGAGCACTGGATCCCGGTCAACGAGCCCAACGTGGTGACGATGCTCGGCTACGCGATCGGGAGGCACGCGCCGGGTCGCGAGCTGATGTTCGACGCTCTCCCGGTGGCCCACCACCTGCTGCTCGGCCACGGGCGCGCCGCGATCGCCCTGCGCGCCGCCGGCGCCGGCAGCGTGGGCTGCGCCAACAACCACGCCCCGATCTGGCCGGCCAGCGACGACGAGGCCGACGTGGGTGCCTCGAAGCTCTTCGACGCGCTCTGGAACGGGATGTTCGCCGAGCCGATGCTCTTCGGGCGCTACCCCTTCGACCTGGCCCCGCTGCTCGACTCGGTGATCCAGGCCGGTGACCTGGCGACCATCCGTCAGCCGCTCGACTTCTACGGCGTCAACTACTACAACCCGATGCGCATCGGGGCGGCGCCCGAGGACTCCCCGAACCCGTTCGAGGAGCTCCAGGTCGTCGGCTACCCGACGACCGCCTTCGGGCACCCCGTCGTGCCCGACTCGCTCCGTGAGTGGCTGATCACCCTCCGCGCGCGCTACCGGGCGGCTCTGCCCCCGATCATCATCACCGAGTCCGGGTGCTCCTATGACGACGTACCCGACGCCGACGGCGTGGTGCACGACCAGGAGCGGATCGACTACCTCGACGCCCACCTGCAGGCGGTCGCGGTCGCGGTGCGCGCCGGCGTCGACGTCCGCGGCTACTACACGTGGTCGCTGCTGGACAACTTCGAGTGGGCGGAGGGCTACACCCAGCGCTTCGGACTCGTGTACGTCGACTTCGACACCCTGGAGCGGATCCCGAAGCGGTCCTTCGAGTGGTACGCCGAGACGATCCGGACCCAGCCGCCCGACAACTGACCCGTTGAGTTGGCCCTCCGGGCGCGTTCACTTGGCCCTCCGGGCGCGTTGACTTGGCCCTCCGGGCGCGTTCACTTGGCCCTCGTGGTGCAGCGTTGACGCCCGGAGGGCCAACTCGACGAACCCGGAGGGCCAACTCGACGAACCGGAGGACCACTCACGGACCCGGAGGGCACTCGACGAACCCGGAGGGCCAACTCGACGAACCCGGAGGGCCAACTCGACGAGCTAGCGGCGGCCGAGGGCGCGGGCGGTCCAGCCGGCCGCCCGCCAGGCCTCGAGGTCGAGCACGTTGCGGCCGTCGAAGATCTGACGCCGGTGGACCACGCCGTCGAGGTCGTCGGGGGTGATCCGCCGGAACTCCGGCCACTCGGTCAGGTGCAGCACCAGGTCCGCGTCGCGGCACGCCTCCACGGCCGAGCCGGCGTACACGAGGGTCGGGAAGGCCACCCGGGCGGTGTCGTTCGCGCGGGGGTCGTAGACGCGGACCTGTGCGCCGCGGAGCGAGAGGGCGCCGGCGATCGAGAGGGCCGGCGAGTCACGGACGTCGTCGCTGTCGGGCTTGAACGCGGCACCCCAGACGGCGACCCGGGCGCCGGCGATCTCTCCGACCATCGCCTGGGCGACGTCCACGACGCGTCCGCGCTGGCGCTGGTTCACGTCGTCGACGTGGCGGAGGAAGGTCATGGCGTCCTCGACCCCCAGCTCGCCGGCCCGATGCACGAAGGCGCGGATGTCCTTGGGCAGGCACCCACCGCCGAAGCCGATGCCGGCCTGGAGGCTCCGGCGGCCGATGCGGCCGTCGTACCCGAGCGAGTCGGCGAGGTCCACGACGTCGGCGCCGGTGGCCTCGCAGACCTCGGCCATGGCGTTGATGAAGGAGATCTTGGTCGCCAAAAAGGCGTTGTTGGCGACCTTCACCAGCTCGGCGGTCGCGTAGTCGGTGACCACGACCGGGGTGCCGGCGTCGATCATCGGCGCGTAGAACTCACGGAGCACCTTCTCCGCCCGGCCGTCGTCCAGCCCGAGCACGATCCGGTCGGGGTGCATCGCGTCCTCGACCGCGAAGCCCTCGCGGAGGAACTCGGGGTTCCAGGCCAGCAGGACGTCGGACCCGGCCGGCGCGATCTCGGCGAGACGGTGCGCCACACGCTCGGCCGTCCCGACGGGAACCGTCGACTTGCCGACGACGACGGCGGGGCGCGTGAGATGAGGGGCGAGGTCCTCGACGGCGCCCTCGACCTGGCCGAGGTCGGCCGCCAGGCTCTGCGCCTTCTGCGGGGTGCCGACGCACAGGAAGTGCAGATCGCCGAACGCGGCGATCTCGGCGAACGAGTCGGTGAACCGCAGCTGACCGGAGGCGACGTGGTGCGCCAGCAGGTCGGAGAGGCCCGGCTCGTAGATCGGGACCCGGCCCTGCGTCAGCTGCTGCCGTGTGACCGGGTCGCTCTCGATGCCGAGCACCTCGTGCCCGAGCTCCGCCATGGCAGCGGCGTGCGTGGCCCCGAGATAGCCGCACCCGATGACGGTGATCCGCATGAGCGGCAGTCTAGGGTCGGCGCAGCGGCCGCCCGCCGTCACCCGATCGAGGGCCGAGGCGCCGCGGATCAGGCCGGCAGCGCGGCGACGACCCGGGTGCCCTGTTCGATCGCGCGCTTGGCGTCGAGCTCGACGGCGACGTCGGCGCCACCGACCAGGTGGGCGCAGGCACCGGCGGCGACCAGCTCGTCGTACAGCCCGCGGACCGACTCCTGGCCGGCGCAGAGCACGACGTGGTCGGCCTCGACGAGCAGCGGCTCGCCGTCGACGGTCAGGTGGAGGCCGGCGTCGTCGACCTTGACGTACGACGCACCCACGGACCTGCCGGACCCCGGCCTGCTCGAGCACCGCGCGATGCGCCCAGCCGCTGGTCTTGCCGAGGCCGAGACCGATCCGGGTGGTCTTGCGCTGGACCAGGGTCACCTCCCGCATCGGTGTCCAGGGCTTGCGCTCGGTCAGGCCGCCCGGGTGCAGGGCCGGGTCGCCCACGCCCCAGTGCGCCTTCCAGTCGTCGAGGTCGTCGTCGGGGTCGTGGGTCAGGAAGTGGCTCACGTCGACGCCGATCCCGCCGGCGCCGACCACCGCCACCCGACGGCCCGGTACGACGCGCCCGGCCAGCACGTCGGCGTACGTCACGACGCTGGGGTGCTCGCCGCCGACGAGTGCCGGGATGCGCGGCGTGACGCCGGTGGCGACGATGACGTGGTCGTACGTCGCGAGCTCGGCCGCCGTGGGCTCCGTCGCGAGCCGCACCTGCGCACCGAGCACCTCGAGCCGGCGGGAGAAGTAGCGCAGCGTCTCGGCGAACTCCTCCTTGCCGGGGATCCGCATCGCCAGCCGGAACTGGCCGCCGATCTCCGGGTCCTTCTCGAACAGCGTGACGGCGAAGCCGCGCTCCGCCGCGCTCGTGGCGGCGGCCAGCCCCGCCGGGCCGGCCCCCACCACCGCGACCGTCGGCGTCGGTCGAGCGGAGGGCCGCGTCGGTCGAGCGGGGTCGAGACCCCCGATCGGCAGCAGCACCAGCTCGGTCTCCCGACCCGCCCGCGGGTTGACCAGGCACGACGCCTTCCGGTTGGCGAAGACGTGGTCGAGGCAGGCCTGGTTGCAGGCGATGCAGGTGTTGATCTCGTCGGCCCGCCCCGCGGCGGCCTTGGCGACGAGCTCCGGGTCGGCCAGGAGAGGTCGCGCCATGGAGACGAGATCGGCGTCGCCGGCCGCGAGGATCTCCTCGGCCAGCTCCGGGGTGTTGATCCGGTTGGAGGCACAGACCGGGACGGACACCTCCGCCTTGAGCCGGGCCGTGCACGACCGCCACGCGCCGCGCGGGACCTGGGTGATGATCGTCGGCACCCGCGCCTCGTGCCAGCCGATGCCGGTGTTGAAGGCCGTGACGCCGGCGTCCTCGAGGGCATGGGCCAGGTCGACGACCTCGTCCCAGGTCTGGCCGCCCTCGACCAGGTCGAGGAGGGAGATGCGGTACACGATCGGGAACCCGTCGCCCACGACCTCACGCGTACGACGGACCACCTCGACGGGGAAGCGCATCCGCTTCGCCGCGGTGCCCCCCCACGCGTCGGTGCGGTCGTTGGTGCGGGCGGCCAGCATCTGGTTGATCAGGTAGCCCTCGGAGCCCATGATCTCGACCGCGTCGTAGCCGGCCTTGCGGGCCAGGCCGGCCGCGCGGGCGAAGTGGCCGGCCGTCCGGTCCACCCCGCGCGTGCTCAGGGCCGAGGCGGTGAACGGCGTGATCGGTGACGTCGTGCGCGAGGCGCTCACGCTGAACGGGTGGTAGGCGTAGCGCCCGGCGTGCAGCACCTGGAGCGCGACGGCACCGCCCGCCTCGTGGACGGCGTCGGTCACCTCACGGTGCCGCATCGCCTGGAGCCGCGTCGTCATGTCGGAGGCGAACGGCTTGAGCCAGCCGCGCACGTCCGGCGCGAACCCACCGGTGATGATCAGGCCGGTGCCGCCGCGGGCGCGCTCGGCGAGGTAGGCAGCGAGGGCCGGCAGGTCGCGGACCCGGTCCTCCAGCCCGGTGTGCATCGACCCCATCACGAGACGGTTGCGCAGGGTCAGCCCACCCAGCGTGATCGGCTCGAGGAGTCGTGGGTAGCTCACCCGCGCCATTGAACCGTCGATCCGGTCGGTCCGGAGCCCTGGGCCGGTGTGACGTCCGTTGCACCCACATACCCCCCGGGGGTACCATGCGCGCATGACCGACAGCTGGCGGATGGCGATCACGGCGACCAGGCACTGCCTGACGGGATGCGCGATCGGCGAGATCCTGGGCATGGTGCTCAGCACCTGGTGGGGCTGGGGCAACGCCGCCAACATCGCGCTGTCGGTGGGTCTCGCCTTCTTCTTCGGCTACCTGCTGACCTACACCGGCGTACGCCGTGCGGGTGCCGACAACCGGACCGCCGTGCAGGCCGCGATCGCCAGCGACACCGTCTCGATCGCGACGATGGAGGTCGTCGACACCGTGTTCCTCCTGCTGGTCCCCGGCGCCATGGCGGCGACCCTGACGACCCCGTTGTTCTGGTGGTCGCTCCTGGCGTCCCTCGCCGTCGCGTTCGTCGCCGCGGTGCCGGTCAACCACTGGCTGATGGAACGCGGCAGGGGCCATGCGGTGGTCCACCGGTTCCACGAGGAGCACGCGGGTCACCACTGACCTCGGGGAGCACGTACGATCTGCGCCATGCGCACGCCCCTCAAGGCTGCCGTCCTCGCTCCGCTCATGCTCCTCGCGCTCGGGTGCGCGCCGCAGGCCAGCTCGACGGCCGTCGACTCCGATGCCAGCCCCTCGACCAATGCCACGCCGGCCGACTGTGCTCAGGGCAAGACCCTGACCGACGGTGTGCTCACGATCGGCACCGACTCACCGGCGTACGACCCGTGGTTCAGCAACAACGACCCGACCAACGGCAAGGGCTTCGAGTCGGCCGTGGCGTACGCCGTCGCGAAGCAGCTCGGCTTCGACGAGTCGGCCGTGAAGTGGACGAAGGTGCCGTTCAACAAGTCCTATGCACCCGGCGACAAGAACTTCGACTTCGACATCAACCAGATCTCGATCACGCCGGCCCGGCAGAAGGTCGTCACGTTCTCCGACGGCTACTACACGGCCGCGCAGGCACTGATCGCGCTCAAGAACTCGCCGGCGGCCAAGGCCACCTCGCTGGCCGACCTCAAGGACCTCAAGCTGGGCGCCCAGACCGGGACCACGTCGCTCACCGCCATCCGGGAGGACATCCAGCCCTCGTCGGAGCCGCTGGTCTTCGACGACACCAACGTCGCCAAGCAGGCACTGCTCAACGGCCAGGTCGACGGAATCGTGGCCGACCTGCCGACCGCGTTCTACATCACCGCAGCGGAGATCCCGTCCGCCACCATCGTCGGCCAGTTCCAGCAGCAGAGCGGGACCCCCGAGCAGTTCGGCATGCTCTTCCAGAAGGACAACCCGCTGGCCGAGTGCGTCAACCAAGCCCTGGCGACGATGAAGAGCGACGGCTCGCTGGACGCCATCGAGAAGAAGTGGCTCAGCCAGACCGTGAACGTGCCCGTCCTGCAGTGAGCGACGCCGAGGCCTGGCAGCCGAGCGCCCGCGAGCAGGAGCGGGAGGCCGTACGTCGCTCCCTGCGACGGCGGTCGCTGCTGGTCTCGAGCATCGCGACGGTCGTCGTCCTCGGCGGCCTCGTGGTGGGGACGATCACGTCGCCGGGCTGGGACACCGTCAAGGCGACGTTCTTCTCGTGGCCGGACGCCAAGGCGTCGTTCCCCTCCATCTGGCACGCCTTCTGGACCTACAACGTCAAGCTGTTCCTGATCGGTGAGGTGCTGATCCTCGCCCTGGCCCTGCTGGTCGCGGTCATCCGCCAGTCGCGAGCGGCTGCACTGCTGCCGCTCCGGATCCTCGCCGTGGTCTACACCGACCTGTTCCGTGGCATCCCGACCATCCTGCTGGTGTTCATGCTCGCGTTCGGGATGCCGGCCCTGGGTCTCCAGGGCGTGACCAACTCCTTGTTCTTCTGGGGCCTGGTGGCGCTGGTGCTCTCCTACGGCGCCTACGTCGCCGAGGTGATCCGGGCCGGCATCGAGTCGATCCACCCGTCCCAGATCTCCAGTGCCGACTCCCTGGGACTCTCGCGGACGCAGGCGCTGCGCTACGTGGTCGTCCCGCAGGGCATCCGTCGCGTCATCCCGCCGTTGCTCAACGACTTCATCAGCCTGCAGAAGGACACGGCCCTGGTCGGGGCCGCCGGACTGTTCGACGCCCTGTTCGCGGCCCGCGACTACGCCAACTACCAGTTCAACTTCACGCCCTACGTGGTGGTCGCCTGCTACTTCATCGTCCTGACGATCCCGCTGGCCCGGTTCACCGACCATCTCCAGCGGCGCGCGATGGAGCGCGAGAGGCAGGGTGCCCGATGAGCGACGCCCTGCTGGAGGTCACCGACCTCCGGAAGTCGTACGGCGAGAAGGTCGTGCTCCGCGAGATCGGACTCTCCGTCTCGACGCACGACGTGATCTGCCTGATCGGGTCGTCCGGCTCCGGCAAGTCGACCCTGCTGCGCTGCCTCAACCTGCTGGAGGACATCGACGACGGCGTGATCGAGTTCGAGGGCCGGGAGATCTCCGACCCACGGGTGGACCGGCGCGAGGTGCGCAGCCGGATGGGGATGGTCTTCCAGTCCTACAACCTGTTCCCCCACCTGACCGTCCTCGACAACTGCACCCTGGCGCCCCGTCGCGTGCACGGCGTACCGAAGGGCGCGGCGGAGCAGCGGGCTCGCGACCTCCTCGCCTCGTTCGGCCTGGCCGACCAGGCGGACAAGCACCCCGACCGGATGTCCGGCGGCCAGCAGCAGCGGGCGGCGCTCGTCCGCGCCCTGTGCACCCAGCCGACCCTGCTGCTGCTCGACGAGATCACCGCGGCGCTCGACCCCGAGCTGGTCGGAGACGTCCTCACGATCGTCCGCGACCTCGCGGAGCAGGGCACGACGATGATCCTGGCGACCCACGAGATGAGCTTCGCGCGCGACGTCGCGACCTCGGTCTGCTTCCTGGACCAGGGCCGGATCCTCGAGCAGGGACCACCGGCGCAGATCTTCAGCAACCCGCGGGAGGAGCGCACCCGCCAGTTCCTCGACCGCGTCCTGCCTGGTCACGAAGGGCCGATCGCTCCCTGACATGATCGGCGCATGAGCCTCGCACTGGGCCAGGGCACCGGACCGCTCCGTGGCGTGAGGGTCGTCGAGCTGGCCGGCATCGGGCCCGGGCCGCACGCGTGCATGATCCTGGCCGACCTCGGGGCCGACGTGATCCGGGTCGACCGGCCCGGCGGCCAGCCGCTCACCGGGGGCCCCCACGACCTGCTCAACCGCGGCCGCCCGAGCGTCGCCCTCGACCTCAAGCATCCGGACGGCATCGCCACGGTGCTCGACCTGGTCGAGAGCGCGGACGTGCTCGTCGAAGGTCTCCGTCCCGGCACCACCGAGCGGCTCGGACTGGGTCCCGAGGCTTGCCTGGCCCGCAACCCGCGCCTGGTCTACGGGCGGATGACCGGCTGGGGCCAGGACGGCCCGCTCGCACCGACGGCGGGCCACGACCTCGGCTACATCGCGATCACCGGAGCGTTGTTCGGCATGGGCCAGGACCCTGGCCGGCCGATGTTCCCGAGCAACCTGGTCGGCGACTTCGGTGGCGGGTCGACGTACCTCGTGATCGGCATCCTGGCGGCGCTGCTCGAGGCCCGGCTCTCCGGCGAGGGCCAGGTCGTCGACGCCGCCATCGTCGACGGCACCGCCCACCTCAACGCGATGGCGACCGGGTTCCTGGCGAGCGGCGGCTACCACGAGCAGCGCGCGGCGAACCTCCTCGACGGGGGCGTCCCGTTCTACGACGTCTACGAGACCGCCGACGGCCGACACCTCGCGGTCGGCTCCCTCGAGCCGCAGTTCTACGACGCGCTCGTGCGTGGCCTCGGCATCGCCGGCACCGCGCCCGACCGCAACGACCCGGCCCAGCACCCCGAGCTGCGGAGGGTCCTCGGCGAGACGATCCGGCAGCGCACCCAGGCGGAGTGGACCGAGGTCTTCGCGGGCTCCGACGCCTGCGTGGCGCCCGTGCTGCCGATGAGCGAGGCGTTCGAGCATCCCCACCTCACGGCCCGCGGCACGTTCGTGGAGCGCGACGGGATGACCCAACCGGCTCCGGCGCCGCGCTTCTCCCGGACCTCGCCCTCCCTGACGACCCCGCCCCCCGCCCGGGCCGGCCAGGACACCCGCGACGCGCTCGCCGCCTGGGGCATCGCAGACGTGGACGCCCTGCTCGCCTCCGGCGCGGCCGCCGAGGCCTGACCGGTGACCGCCCACGTCGACGTCCTGATCATCGGGGCGGGTCTCTCGGGGATCGGGGCGGCCGCGCACCTGACCCGCACGCTCCCGCGCACGTCGTACGCCGTACTCGAGGCGCGCGCGGTGAGCGGCGGCACGTGGGACCTGTTCCGCTATCCCGGCATCCGCTCCGACTCCGACATGTACACGATGGGCTACCGGTTCAAGCCGTGGACCGACGAGGAGTCGCTCGGGCACGGCGACCGGATCCTGGCCTACCTCCGCGAGACCGCTCGCGAGTACGACGTGGAGTCGCACGTCCGCTACGACCACCGGGTGGTGCGCGCCTCCTGGGACGGCCCCACCGCACGCTGGACGGTGGAGGCGCAGCACGGCGGCGAGACGGTGACGATGACCGCGGGGTTCCTCTGGAGCTGTCGCGGCTACTACGACTACGAGCACGGGCACGAGCCGGAGTTCGTCGGCGCCGAGGAGTTCCGCGGGCCGATCGTCCATCCGCAGCACTGGCCCGCAGACCTCGAGTGGGCGGGCCGGGAGGTCGTGGTCATCGGCAGCGGCGCGACCGCTGTGACGCTGGTGCCGGCCATGGCCGCGGAGGCCTCTCACGTGACCATGCTGCAGCGCTCGCCGTCCTACGTCATGAGCCTGGCCGGCCGCGACCCCGTCGCGCTCGCCCTGCGCAAGCGGCTGCCGCGACGCGCCGCCTACCGGCTGATCCGGTGGAAGAACATCGTGACCACCTCGGCCTTCTACCGGATCTCGCGGCGGCGCCCGGGCTGGGTACGCCGGCTGGTCCGCAAGCAGAACGTCGCGCTGCTCCCCGAGGGGTACGACGTCGACACGCACTTCGCTCCCGCCTACGACCCGTGGGACCAGCGGATGTGCTTCGTGCCGGACGCCGACCTCTTCAAGGCCATCCGCAGCGGGCGCGCCGAGGTGGTGACCTCGACCATCGAGCGGTTCGACGAGACCGGCATCGTGCTCACCGGCGGCCGACACCTCGACGCCGACGTCATCGTCACCGCGACCGGCCTCCGGCTCTCGCCGTTCGGTGGCATCGAGCTGGTCGTCGACGGCGCCGCCGTCCACCCGGCGCGCGCGATGGCCTACCGGGCGCTGATGCTCAGTGGCGTCCCCAACTTCGTCTTCACCGTGGGCTACACCAACGCGTCGTGGACCCTGAAGGCCGACCTCGTCGCCGAGTTCACCTGCCGGCTGCTCGCGCACCTGACGGCCACCGGCGCGCGCAGCGTCGTCCCGGTGCGCGACCCGTCGGTCGGTGAGCTCCCCTTCATGGACTTCACCTCGGGCTACGTGCTCCGGGCCCTCGACCAGCTGCCGCGGCAGGGCGACCGCGCGCCGTGGCAGCTGCGGCAGAGCTATCTCCACGACCGCCGCACGCTCCGGTCGGCCACGCTCGAGGACGGCGTGCTCCGCTTCGCGTGACCAGGCGGGTCGTCGAGCATGCATGCCGCGTCCCGGGCCGGGTACGACGTGGGTCCACGCACGCCACACATCACGAAGGGAACTTCGGCATGGGGATCGACGACAAGACCGAGAACGAAGCGACCGACCTCAAGGGCAAGGTCAAGGAGTCCGCCGGCAAGGCCACGGGCAACGAGAGCCTCGAGGCCGAGGGCAAGGGCGACCAGGGTGAGGCCAAGGTGAAGAAGGCCGGCGAGCACGTCAAGGACGCCGCCGGGAACGTCAAGGACGCCTTCAAGAGCTGAGCCGACGAGTCCGACGAGTCGACGGCCGCCCGTAGGGTGACGGCCGTGATGGGTGCCGTCGGCCGGACCGTGCGGCGGTCGTTGTGGGACAAGGTGCCACGCGACCATCGGGAGAGCACCCGCGACCTGCGCCGTCGACAGGTCGTCACCGGCGTGTTCGTGGTGCTGGGCGCGGTCGTGCTCTCCTTCTCGCTACGGATCAAGCCCGGCAACGACTGGTTCTACCTCTCGACGCTCGGGCTGGCCGCGGTCTGGACGATCGGTGCCTTCGCGTCCGGCCCGCTCCACCTCGGGCGGACGCCGAAGGGCCGGCCGGTCCTGATGCCCGTCGTCTACGCCGCCCTGCTCGCCGGCCTGTTCGTCGTCGGCGGGCTCGTGGTCCGGCAGCTTCCGGCGCTCGACGCGCAGGTGCGCCACGTGCTCGACCACGCCGACCAGGGCTCGGTCCCGCTGCTCGTGGTGATCACCGCTCTCAACGGGGTGGCCGAGGAGCTGTTCTTCCGGGGTGCGCTCTACGCCGCCACGACCCGCTACCCGGTCGTCGTGACCACCCTCGCGTACGGCGCGGCGACGCTCGCCACCGGCAACGTGATGCTTGCGTTCGCAGCCCTGCTGCTCGGCGCCCTCGTCGGGCTCGAGCGCCGGGCCACCGGCGGCATCCAGGCGCCGATCATCACCCACGTGGTGTGGTCGGTCTCGATGCTCTACCTGCTGCCGGCGCTCTTCGGCTGAGTCACCCCTCGCGCGACTCTTCCAGGGCACGTCGCACGGCCTCGCCGTAGCTGAGCGGCTCACCCGGCACCACGTCGCGGATGGAGAAGTCGGTGACCAGCACCTCGGTGCCCATGGAGTCGATCAGGTTGCGCCCCGTCGTGACGTCGACGTCGGTGACGAGCGCCAGCCAGTACGACGACAGTCGCGGGGTGAGCACCGGCACCTGCACGATCGGCACGGGTCGCCCGCTCGAGATCTCGGCGGCCGTCTGGAGCATCTCGCGATAGCTGAGCTGGTCGGGACCACCGATCTCGAAGACCCGGTCGAACGCCTCGGTCCGGTCGGCCACCCCGACGAGATAGCGGATCACGTCGTCGACGGCGATCGGCTGGGTCCGGGTCGAGACCCACTTGGGGACGACCATCGCCGGCAGGTTCTTCACCAGCTGGCGGGTGAGCTCCCACGAGATCCCACCCTGGCCGACCACGATGGCCGCCCGGAGGACGGTGACCGGCACCCCACCCCGGCCGAGCAGACCCTCGACCTCGCGGCGCGAGCGGAGGTGGGCCGAGAGGTCGGACCCCTCGGCGCCGAGACCACCGAGGTAGATGATCTGACGGACGCCCGCGGCGGCCGCGGCCTCGCCGAACGCGGTGGCGGCCGCTGCGTCCATCTGCTCGAAGTCGGCACTGTCGAGGGAGTGCACGAGGTAGTAGGCGACGTCGATCCCGTCGAGCGCCGGTCCGAGGGTGTCGGGGTCGTGGACGTCGGCCCCCACGGGCGTGCCGGGCCCGTCGTACGACTCGGGGCGGCGGGTCATCGCGCGCACCTCGTGCCCGGCGTCGACCAGCGACGGCGTCAGCCGGCGGCCGATGAACCCGGTGGCGCCGGTCACGAGGATGCGGGTGGACGTCACGTCACCCGACGTACCCATCGGTGGGCTCTCGACACCCGTCACCGGGCACGCTTGGCGATGTTGGCGCGGCGGGTCTCGTCCATGCCGGCCTCGTAGGCCTGCACCAGCGACGCGATCGAGAGGGGCTTGAGGCGTTCGACCACCTCCTGGATCCGCTCGGGTGAGACGCCCTGCTCCTTGTAGACCGGCCAGACCATGGTCCGGAACAGCTCGTAGAGCTCCTCGGCGATCGCCCGCCCGTGGGCGGCGTACACCTCTGCCGCTGCGCGGGCGGCCTCGATCGGGTAGCCGAGGTCGAGCAGACCCAGGCCCACCCCGAGCTGTGACATCGAGACCTGGAAGCGGTCGCGCCCACAGGGGTGGACGACGCCGAGCGCATGCAGGGTCTCGAGGTCTCCGGCGTCGAGGGAACGGCCCGCGCGTCGCTCGAGCTCGCTGCGCGGCAGCTCCTCACGGGAGTCGGCCATCCAGGGCGCCAGCATGGTGCGGTGGAGCGCGATGTCCTCGGGCGAGGCGTCGGCGGGGATCCCCGCGACGTAGCGCTCGATGGCCGAGAGGGTGAAGCCGTGACTCTGGAGCTCCTGCACCAGCTGCAGCCGCGCCACGTGGTCGGCGGTGTAGTAGCCGCTCCGCCCACGGCGTAGCGGCGGTGGCACCAGGCCCTTGGTCGTGTAGAAGCGCACGTTGCGCACGCTCATCCCGACGCGCTCGGTGAGCTGGTCCAGGGTCAGCAGCGTGACCTGTTCCACAGCCCCGTCCTCCTTGACGACCATGACAGTAAGAGTGTCACAATCGGAGGCATGGCTCCATCACCGCAGGAAGCATTCGTCTACGACCATCTCCGTACGCCGCGCGGCAAGGGGAAGGCGGTGGGTGCGCTCCACGAGGTGAAGCCGGTCGACCTCATCGTCGGGCTCCTCGACGAGGTCCAGGTTCGCAACCCCTCGCTCGACGTCCACCGCGTCGACGACGTGGTGCTGGGCGTGGTGTCGCCGATCGGTGAGCAGGGTGGTGACATCGCCAAGACGGCGGCCCTGGCGGCCGGCTACCCCGAGACCGTCGCGGGCGTCCAGCTGAACAGGTTCTGCGCGTCGGGCCTCGAGGCGGTCAACCAGGCGGCCGCGCGGATCCGGAGCGGGTTCGAGGACCTGATCCTGGCGGGCGGCGTCGAGTCGATGAGCCGGGTGCCGATGGGCTCCGACGGAGGCGCCTGGGCGATGGACCCCGCCACCGCACTGACCACCGGCTTCGTGCCGCAGGGCATCGGGGCCGACCTGATCGCGACCCTCGAGGGCTGGAACCGGCAGGACGTCGACGCCTATGCCGCCGAGTCGCACCACCGGGCCGCCAAGGCCTGGGCCAACGGCTACTTCGGTGACGCCGTCGTCCCCGTCACTGACGCGAACGGGATCACGGTCCTCGAGCACGACGAGCTGATCCGCCCCGACACCTCGGTCGAGGGCCTGGCCGGGCTCAAGCCGAGCTTCGAGAGCATCGGCCGCGACGCCGGATTCGACGACGTGGCGCTCGAGAAGTACCACTGGGTCGAGCGGATCGACCACGTGCACCACGCCGGCAACTCCTCCGGCATCGTCGACGGCGCCGCCCTGGTCGCCATCGGCTCCGAGGAGGTCGGCCGCGAGCTCGGCCTCACGCCGCGGGCCAGGATCGTGATGACAGCGGTCTCGGGAGCCGACCCCACGATCATGCTGACCGGCCCGGCGCCCGCCGCCAGGAAGGCACTGGCCAAGGCCGGCCTGACCGTCGACGACATCGACCTGTGGGAGATGAACGAGGCCTTCGCGGCGGTCGCCATGCGCTTCATGAAGGACATGGGCATCACCCACGAGGTCACCAACGTCAACGGCGGCGCCATCGCCATGGGCCACCCGCTCGGTGCCACCGGCGCGATGCTGCTCGGCACCCTGGTCGACGAGCTCCACCGGCGCGACCTGCGCCGGGGCCTGGCCACCCTCTGCATCGGCGGCGGCATGGGGATCGCGACCGTGGTCGAGGTCGTGTGACCGAGGTACGAGGTCACACGACTCTCGAGCCAGGTCATCGGTGGTCGAGCAGCGACCGCGACCGAGCCTGCGAGGTCGCGACGGAGCGTGTCGAGACCCGGTGAGGCAAGCGCCGAGCGCAACCCACGACATCAAGCACAGAAGGACGGATCACAGATGACCGACAGGGTCTCGGACAAGCTCGACCAGCGGAGAACGCTCGACCAGCGAGGGACGCTCGACCAGCGGGGAAGGCTCGACCAGCGAGGACGCCCTGACCGCCGTGCGCTACGAGCGCGACGGGGACGGCATCGTCACGCTGACCCTCGATGACCCCACGGCGAGCGCGAACACGATGAACGAGCTCTACCAGCGGTCGATGCAGGCCGCGGTGGCGCGCCTGTACGACGAGGTGGACGAGGTCACCGGCGTGGTCGTGGCCAGCGCGAAGAAGACGTTCTTCGCCGGCGGCAACCTGACGCTGATGATGCAGGCCGGGCCGGACGACGCCGCGTCGGTGTTCGCCGGCGCGGAGGCGATCAAGGCCGACCTGCGCAGGCTCGAGCGCTACCCCCGCCCGGTCGTCGCCGCCATCAACGGGGCTGCCCTCGGCGGCGGCTTCGAGATCGCACTCGCGTGCCAGCACCGGATCGTGGTGGACCACCCGTCCGCGGTGGTCGGCCTGCCCGAGGCCACGCTCGGCCTGCTGCCCGGAGGCGGCGGTGTGACCCGGATCGTCCGGATGCTCGGCCTCCAGTCCGGACTGATGGACGTGTTGCTCCAGGGCACCAGGTTCAAGCCGGCCGACGCCCTGGCCAAGGGTCTGGTCGACGAGGTCGTCGCCTCACGCGACGACCTGGTGCCGGCCGCCACGGCGTGGCTCCTCGAGCACCGCGACGACCCGGAGGCTGCCAGCAACCCCTGGGACCGCCCGGGCTACCGGATGCCCGGGGGCACCCCGCAGTCGCCCAAGCTGGCGGCGTTCCTCCCGGCGTTCCCCGCCCTTCTGCGGCAGCAGACCAAGGGCGCGATCTACCCCGCCCAGCGGGCGATCCTCTCCGCGGCCGTCGAGGGTGCCGGCACGGACGTCGACACGGCGAGCCGGATCGAGAGCCGTTACCTGACCACGCTGATCGTCGGCCAGAACTTCAAGAACATGACGCAGGCCTTCTTCTTCGACCTGCAGGCCATCAACGCCGGGAAGTTCCGCCCGGAGGGTGTCGAGACGTTCCGGGCTACCAAGGTCGCCGTGCTCGGCGCCGGGATGATGGGCGCGGGCATCGCGTACTCGTGCGCCCGCGCCGGGATGCAGGTGGTGCTGAAGGACGTCTCGGCCGAGGCCGCCGCCCGGGGCAAGGCCTACAGCGAGGCGCTCAACGCCAAGGGCATCGAGCGCGGCAAGCTCACCCGGGAGAAGTCGGAGGAGATGCTGGCGCGCATCACCACCACGGCCGACCCCGCCGACCTGGCCGGCTGTGACCTCGTGATCGAGGCGGTCTTCGAGGACCCGAGCCTCAAGCACCAGGTGTTCGCCGAGATCACTCCCCACGTCGACCCGGACGCCCTGCTGTGCTCCAACACCTCGACCCTCCCGATCACCGAGCTCGCCACGGGTGTGGACCGTCCGGCCGACTTCATCGGCCTGCACTTCTTCAGCCCGGTGGACAAGATGCCGCTCGTCGAGATCATCCGTGGGGAGCAGACCTCCGACGAGGCTCTGGCCAAGGCCTACGACGTCGTCCTGCAGATCCGCAAGACGCCGATCGTCGTCAACGACAGCCGCGGCTTCTACACCTCGCGAGTGATCGGCACGATGGTGAACGAGGGCCTGGCCATGCTGGCCGAGGGCGTGCACCCGATGTCGCTCGAGCGGGCCGCCACCCAGGCCGGCTACCCGGTCGGCACCCTCCAGCTCTCCGACGAGCTCAACATGGAGCTGATGGTCAAGATCGCCAAGGCCGCCCAGGACGCCGCCGAGGCGGCCGGCACGCCGTACGTCGAGCACCCGGGCGGCGCCGTGGTCGCCAGGATGATCGAGCTCGGTCGTCCGTCGCGGCTCAAGGGCGCGGGCTTCTACGAGTACGTCGACGGCAAGCGCCAGGGCCTGTGGCCGGGCCTCGCCGAGGCGTTCCCGCCCGCGGCCGAGCAGCCGCCGTTCGCCGACGTCAAGGACCGGATGCTGTTCGCCGAAGCCCTCGAGACGGCGAAGTGCTTCGAGGAGGGCGTCATCGAGTCGTCCGCCGCCGCCAACATCGGATCGATCATGGGCATCGGCTTCCCCCCGAACACCGGTGGCGCAGCCCAGTTCATGACCGGCTACGAGGCCGCCGACGGACGGATCGGGCTGCAGGCCTTCCTCGACCGCGCCGACGAGCTCGCCGAGACCTACGGCGACCGGTTCCGGCCCACGCAGCATCTCCGCGAGCTCGCGGAGAAGGGCGACGGCTTCCCCGCCTGACCGCGCGTATCCACGTTCCGCTCCACCGCTCCTCAAAGGTCTACCCGAGGAGACCACGATGGAGCTCGCAGCGACGGCCGGTCTGTCGGCGGCGCTGGTGAGTGCGGTCGACACGGCGCCCTACGTGCGCGACACCCTGCGCGGCGCGACGGTCCCCCACCGCGGCACCTGGCTGGTGTGGAGCGTCCTCGGGGTGGTGGCGGTGGAGTCACAGCGCGCCGACGGGGCGCGCTGGAGCCTGGTCCCCCTGGTCATCCAGGCCGGAGGGACCCTCGTCGTCCTCGTCCTCGCGGTCCGGCTCGGCACGGGCGGCCTGACCAGGGTGGACGCCGCCCTGGTCGCCGTCGCCGGCGTCGGGGTCGCCGGGTGGGCGACGATCCACGAGCCCGTCGTGGCGACCGGCTGCGTGATCCTGGCCGACCTCGTGGCCGCCCTGATGATGCTTCCGAAGACCTGGCGCGACCCGCACTCGGAGACGCAGACCACGTTCGTCCTGGCCGCCGTGAGCGGCGCCCTGGCCGTGGCCTCCGTCGGCTCGCCGTCCGTGCGCCTGCTGGCCTACCCGGCATACTTCGCGATCGTCAACGCCCTGCTGGCGTGGGTCATCGCCCACCGTCGGCGCGCGCGGCGGGCCACGGCCGCAACGGGTCGCTCCTGGGCAGGGCGGGAGAGCCGGGACGCCTTGATCTCGTGACCGCGCGGCCGGGCGGCCGGCACGGGGCGGGCAGGGAGGCAAGTTCCCGGTTCTCCGGTCAGATCGGCGGACCGCTGCGAGACTTTGCGGGTGAACGAACCCGTCGTCGACGTCCGCGGCCTGCACGTGCGCTTCGGCGAGGTGGAGGCGGTCGCCGGCATCGACGTCCAGGCGTACGCCGGACAGGCCACGGCCCTGCTCGGGCGCAACGGCGCCGGCAAGTCCACCACCATGCGCGTGCTCGCGGGTGTCGTACCCCCCACGGAGGGCACGGTGCGGGTGGCCGGCCACGACATCCGGACCGAGACCCTCGCCGTCAAGCAGCTCACCGGCTACTGCCCGGACGTCGGCGGCCTGGTGCCGCGCGCCACCCCCTGGGAGCACCTCCAGCTCAGCGCCCGCCTCCGGCGGATGACCCACTGGGAGGAGCGCGCGCGTGACCTCCTCGAGCGCTTCGAGCTCGGCGACGTGATGAACCGCGTGACCGGCGGCTTCTCCCACGGCATGGGCCGGCGGCTCTCCGTCGTGCTCGCTGCCATGCACGAGCCACAGGTCCTGCTGCTCGACGAGCCCTTCGACGGCGTCGACCCGATCGGCGTCGAGGCGACGTTCGACGTGATCGCCGACGCGCGCGCCCGCGGTGCCACGATCCTGCTGTCGACCCACCTGCGCGACCTCGCCATCCAGGCCTGCGGCTCGGTCCTCGTGATGCGCGGTGGGTCCCAGGTGGCGTCGGTCGACGCCGGTGAGATGGCGGGCGAGGAGGGGGCACGTGCCTACCGCGCCCTCCTCGACTGACCGGATGCCGGCGGCGCACGCCTCGCCCGGCCGCATCCGGGCCGCCCACCGCGCCGTCCAGGACGTCGGGATCCTGTTCCGCTTCCGCGCGCAGGCCGTACGACGTCGCCACCTCTCGCGCGGTCTGGCGGCCACGTTCGTCCTCGTCACCCTCGCCGTGGCGACCGTGCCGGCGTTCATGCCGGGTGCGAACGGTCCGGGCAAGGCGTTCGACGTCTTCCTGCTGCTGCCGTCGGCGATGGCCGGCATCCTGGCCCTCAACATCGCGTCCGCGGTGGCCTCGGGTGGTGGCCGTGAGCTGCTCTCCCGCGACCAGGCCTCGCCGTACCCCATCAGCCCGACCACGGACCACCTCGGCGCCCTGCTGCTGGCGCCGTTCAACATCGCCTGGATGATCCAGGCCTGGGTGCTCTTCGGCTCGATGGCCTACAGCTACGCCGGCAACAGGCTCTTCCAGGCCCAGGTGGCGATGCTCCTGTGGCTCGTCTTCTGCACCACGCTCGGACAGGTCGTGGCCTGGACCATGGAGGCCGTACGCCGCGGCCCCTACGGCATCGGGATCACCCGCGGTCTGCTCGTCGGCCTGGCCCTCGCCGCCGGGGTGGTCCAGCTGACCGGCCATGCCACCGACGCGCTCGACACCATCCCGACCCTGTGGGTCTTCCAGGGCGCGGTCAGCGGCTGGGCCGCGCGCTGGTGGATGCTGCTCGCTCTGCTCGTCGTGGGCAGCATCGTCGCCATCGGCGCCGGTGCGTGGCCCACCCACGTGGCATCCCGGAGGATGCCGCGCGACGAGGCGCGCATGGAGACCGACCAGCACGAACCGCGCAAGATGCCGAGGACCGTGCTCGGGCTGCTCGTCCGGGCCGACCGGGCCTCCGTCTGGCGGTCGGTCCCGATGCGCCGCGGCGTGCTCGTCCTCGCTGTCGGCCCAGGGCTGGTCGCGATCTTCGGCGACCTGCCGTGGGCCTCGATGACGATCCTGCCGGGCCTGGTCGCCTCCGGTGGTGCGCTGCTGTTCGGGGTGAACGCCTGGTGCCTCGACGGCCGCGGCGCGCTCTGGCGCGAGAACCTGCCGGTCCCCGCGTCGGCCCTGTTCGACGCCCGGGCGTGGGTGCTCACCGAGTTCCTCGGGGTCGCCTCCCTGATCACGATCGGGCTCGGTGCGCTGCGCGCCGGCGTCCCCGGACCCGAAGAGGCCTCCGCCCTCGTCTGCACCCTGCTGGTGGTCCTGCTCCAGGTCGTGGGTGCCTCGATGCGCTGGTCACTGGCGCACCCCTACCCGGTCGACCTGCGGTCGGCCCGGGCCACCCCGGCACCCCCGGCCGCGATGGTCGGCTACTCCGCCCGCCTCGCGACGAGCACGACGTTCACGAGCCTGATCTTCTCCGGTGCCGCCCACGTGCCCGACTGGCGGCTCTCGGTGATCCTCGCCATCCCGTGCCTGCTCTGGTCGGGAGTCCGCTTCGAGCGCACCGCCCGCCGGTGGCAGGACCCGGTCGCGCGCGCCCTCGTGGTGACCACCACCGCCGCCTGACCCGTTGAGTTGGCCCTCCGGGTTCGTCGAGTTGGCCCTTGCGGTTCGTTGAGTTGGCCCTTGCGGCGGTCGGGCCGAACCCGGAGGGCCAACTCAACGGGCTCTAGGCTCGGGAGCATGGACTTCGCTCCCTCCCCGCGGGCCGCCGACCTGACTGCGCGGGTCGCCGACTTCATGGCCACCGAGATCACGCCGGTCGAGGGCGACTACCACCGCGACCTGGCGGAGGCACGTCGTACGGGCGATCCCTGGACACCCCTTCCTGTCCTCGAGGAGCTCAAGCAGAAGGCGCGAGCCCAGGGCCTCTGGAACCTCTTCCTCCCGAAGGAGCACGCCGGTGAGTACGCCGCGCGGTTCGGCACCGACGGCGGCGAAGGGCTGACCAACGTCGACTACGCCCCTCTGGCCGAGCAGATGGGACGGTCGGCGATCGCGCCGATCGTCTTCAACTGCAACGCCCCCGACACCGGCAACATGGAGGTGCTGCTGCGCTACGGGTCGCCGGACCAGCGGCGCGAGTGGCTGGAGCCGTTGCTGGCGGGGGACATCCGCTCGGCGTTCACCATGACCGAGCCGGAGGTCGCGTCGTCCGACGCCACCAACATGGCCGCCACGGCCGTCGTCGACGGCGACGAGATCGTCGTGAACGGACGCAAGTGGTGGTCGACCGGTGTCGGCCACCCGGACTGCAGGATCTTCGTCTTCATGGGCGTCACCGATCCCGACGCCGACCGCCACCACCGACACTCGATGGTGCTCGTGCCCCGCGACACCCCCGGCGTCACGATCGAGCGGCTGCTGCCGACGATGGGGATCTACGACGAGCCGCTCGGCCACGGCGAGGTGTCGTTCCGCGACGTCCGGGTGCCGGTGGGCAACGTCATCTCCGGACCCGGTGAGGGCTTCGCGATCGCGCAGGGACGGCTCGGCCCCGGCCGGGTGCACCACTGCATGCGCCTGATCGGTCTGGCCGAGATGGCGCTCGAGCGGGCCTGCCGTCGCGGACTCGAGCGCACGGCGTTCGGCAAGCCGCTGGTCGACCTGGGCGGCAACCGGGAGCGCATCGCCGACGCCCGGATCGCGATCGACCAGGCCAGGCTGCTGGTCCTGGACGCCGCCTGGAAGCTCGATGTCGGCGGTCCGATGAACGCGCTGCAGGAGGTCTCCGCGATCAAGGTCGCGGTGCCGTCCATGGCGCAGGGCGTGATCGACATGGCTCTCCAGCTCCACGGTGGAGGCGGGATGTCCGACGACTTCCCGCTCGCCGCGGCCTGGGTCGGGGCGCGTGCCCTGCGTCTCGCCGACGGTCCCGACGAGGTCCACCGCGGCATGGTGGCCCGGCTCGAGCTCGGCAAGTACGGCGCCCGGTGAGCGCCCCCGACGGGTCGCCCCGGCGGATCCTGGTGACCGGGGCGGCGTCGGGGCTCGGCGCCGCGCTGACGGCGGCCTTCCGGGCCCGCGGTGACGAGGTCCTGGCGACCGACCTGGCCGGAGCGGACGCGCGCCTCGACATCACCTCGGACGACGACTGGGCCGCTGCGCTCGCCCTGGTCGAGGAGCGGTGGGGCGGGCTCGACCTCCTGGTCAACAACGCCGGTGTCGCAGGCGGGGGTCGGGTCGACGTCGCCGGGCTCGACGAGTGGGAGTGGATCGTCGAGATCAACCTGCTCGGCGTGGTCCGGGGCTGCCGCACCTTCGTACCGATGCTCAAGCGGCAACGCTCCGGCCGGATCGTCAACGTCGCGTCGCTGGCAGGCCTGGTGCACCCGGCCGGAATGGCGTCGTACAACGCGGTCAAGGCGGGGGTCGTCGCCCTCACCGAGACGCTCGGCCACGAGCTCGCGCCGTACGGCGTGGCGGCGAGCGTGGTCTGCCCGTCGTACTTCCGGACCAACCTGATGGAGTCCCTGCGCGGCGCCGACGAGGCGCTCGGGTCGGTCGTGACCCAGCTCGTGGAGCGGTCTCCGCTGACGGCGGACGACATCGCGGGCGCGGTGCTGGCCGGCATCGACCACGGCGACGAGATCATCCTTCCCGACCCGGCCGCACGCGCGGCGTACGACCTGAAGCTGCGCGACCGGGCGGCCTACGACACCCAGCTGCGGCACCAGGCGGCCCGGCTCGCAGAGCTGGGCGACGGCCCGGTCTCCTGACCGCGGCGGGAGCGGATCCGCAAAGCGCCTGCCACGACGGCCCGTGCTGAGGCATCGTGGTGACGTGGCCGGAGCATTCGACGAGTGGGCAGCGGCGCGGACGCCGTCGCTGCTGCGCTTCGCCCACGCCCTGACCGAGGACGGACCGGCGGCCGAGGCCGCCACCCAGCGGGCCCTCGAGCGCACCCGCAAGGCCTGGGCCGAGGTCGAACGAGGCGACGACCCCGACCTGCTGGCGCGCCGGTTCCTGGTCGACGCGTGCTCGAGCCGGCGCCGAGCCGCGGTGGTGCTGCGCGTGCTCGAGGACCGGTCCGACGCCGAGATCGCCGAGGTTCTCGGCACCTCCCACGCCTTCGCGCGGGCGCAGGTCCAGCGCGGCCTCGCGACGCTGCAGGACGACCTGCCGGCCGGCGGGGACACCTCGCTCGGTGACCTGCTCGGCGCGCGGGCGACCTCGGCGCCGACCGGCCTCGCCCGCCCCCTGGCGACGACGGACGACCCACCCCGGCGACGCCGTGGCCGAGCCGTGTGGGTGTCGGTCGGGGCCGTGCTCGCCCTGGTCCTCACCGTGGCCGTGGTGAGCCGGGCGACGCGGACACCTCCCGGCGTGATCACCTACCCGTCCGTCCACGCGCCGGCCGACTGGCGCTACGAGTCGTACGACGGCGTGCAGGTGCGGGTGCCCGCGACCTGGGGGTTCGGTGGAGCTCCGGTCCATGCCGACTTCTTCCACGGACGCCTGGCCTCCTGCGGGGCGAACCAGGCAGCCGTGCTGTCGTCGGCGGACCCCGCGACGTACGTGACCTCCGTGACGCCGTTCGTCGGCAGGCCGGCGCAGATGTCGGACGCCTGTGTGCCGTGGGGAAGCGACGGCGCGACCCCGTCCGGGACCGCCCTGTGGTTCGGCTCACCGTTGGCGGTCGGGGTCCAGGACCTCGGCTCGGTGGTCGCGGAGACGCGGGCGGTCGGGGGCCAGCACGTCACCGTGTTCGGTGGTGAGTCCGCGCTGCGCCGCCAGATCCTGGGGACGGCAGAGGTGGTGGACGTCGACGGCAACGGCTGCCCGACGCGCGCCGTCCAGGTGCCGACCGCCGGTCCTGCCGCACTGGCGCCGACGTCGCTGTCGGTCTGCGTGTACTCCCAGGACACCGGCACCGCCACGCTGATGTGGTCGGGCCAGGTCGACGCGCGCTCCGCCCGGTCCTACGCCGACGCCATCCAGCGGACGCGCCACTCCTCAGCCGCCTGCGCGTCGGTCCCCACCGGTCGGTGGGTCGCGCTCGGGCTGCACGGCGACGCCGGCACGCGGTGGGACGTGGTCGACCTCCGGTGCGGCGCCATCGAGCGACCCGGCGGCACGGTGCCGCTGACCCCGGCCACGGTGCGTGACTGGGCGCACGACGGTGCCTCGGCGTACGCCGCCGCGGCTGCCGGACTGCCGCGCTCCGTGGCGTCGTACTTCCCCACCGGGGTGGGCTGAGCCCTACCGGGGCTCGACATACTGATCCGGTGAGCACCGCCGAGGAGTCGCGCCCGGTCCGTGAGGAGGACTCCTTCGACGTCGGGGCGACGGCCGACTGGCTGCGTGCACACGCCGAGGCGTTCGGCGACGACCTGGTCGGCACGCCGGAGGTCCGGCAGTTCCCCGGCGGCGCCTCGAACCTGACCTACCTGCTCCGCTACCCGCGCCGCGACCTGATCCTCCGGCGACCCCCCTCGGGTGCGAAGGCCAAGAGCGCCCACGACATGGGGCGGGAGTACCTGATCCAACGTGCGCTCGCGCCCGTCTACCCCTACGTCGCCCGGATGGTCGGGCTGTGCCGCGACGAGTCCGTGATCGGCTCGGAGTTCTACGTCATGGAGCGGCTCGACGGCACCATCCTGCGCAAGGAGCTGCCCTTCGAGCTCTCGCCCCACGAGGCCTCGTCCCTGTGCGAGCACGCGTGGGAGGCGCTCGTACGGCTGCACCGGGTGGACGTGTCCGCCGTACCGGACCTCGCGGCGCTCGGCCGCGGTGACGGCTACGTCGCGCGGCAGGTGGCCGGCTGGACCGACCGCCTCGCGCGCGCCGCGACCGACGACCTCGGCGACTGGAGCGGGGTCACCGCCTGGCTCGACGAGCACCAGCCGGCCGACGTCGGGCAGTGCCTGATCCACAACGACTGGCGCTTCGACAACATGGTGCTCGACCCGGCCGACCGACTGCGCGTCCACGGCGTCCTCGACTGGGAGATGGCCACCGTCGGCGACCCGCTGATGGACCTGGGCGGAGCGCTCGCCTACTGGATCCAGGCCGACGACGACGACTTCTTCCAGGCGTTCCGCCGCCAGCCCACCACGGCCCCGGGCATGTGGACGCGCGAGCAGGTCGTGCAGTGGTACGCCGACCGGACCGGGCTCGAGGTGAGCCCCGAGCGGTGGCGGTTCTACGAGGTGTTCGGCCTGTTCCGGCTCGGAGTGATCTGTCAGCAGATCTGGTACCGCTACTTCCACGGGCAGACCCACAACGACGCCTACGCCCGCTTCGGTCCCGCCGTCGCCTACCTCGAGTCCCGGTGCCGGGCGCTCGTGCCGACCGACGGGTCCGCCTGATGGGGATGGTGCTCCTGGTCCGGCACGGGCAGGCGTCGTTCGGCGCCGACGACTACGACGTGCTGAGTGAGACCGGGATCGCACAGAGCAGTCGCCTGGGGGCGTGGCTCGCGGATGCGGGGGTCGAGCCGACCACGCTTCTCCACGGTGCGATGCGTCGCCAGCGCGACACGGCCCTGGCCATGGTCGACGCGGCCGGCTGGTCGACGGGACCCGAGCTCGACGAGGGCTGGGACGAGTTCGACCACCTGGGCGTGGTCGCGCGGGCGTGGGACGGGTCTCGCCTCCGCTCGAGCGACGAGCCGGGCTCGGCCGGCGCGATGGACCGCCGGGCGTTCCAGGAGGCGTTCGTCGAGGCCACGGCGCGGTGGTCGGGTGGCGCGTTCGACCATGAGTACGACGAGCCCTGGCCGACGTTCGCCGGCCGGGTAGCGACTGCGCTCGACCGGGCCAGTGCCCGCGAGGGCGTCACGGTGGTGGTGTCCTCCGGCGGTCCGATCGCTCTCGCCTGCGCCGCGCTGGTCGACCCGGCGGCGACCCCGGCGGAGCTGCCGCGGCTGTGGAACGCCTTCAACACGGTCTGCGCCAACACCGGCGTCACCCGCGTCATCACCGGCTCCAGCGGCCGCCGGATGCTGACGTTCAACGAGCACTCCCACCTCGCGCGCGACCAGGTCACCTACCGCTGACGGCCGGCGTATCCGGTCGGGGCGTGCCGGCCCGACGACGCGCGGTCTAGCCTGCTCAGGGTGTGGTCCCTCTGGTCGGAGAACTCCCACCTGTCGATCTGCTCCCAGGACTCCGTGCTCTCGGTGGGCAGCGTCGCGTCAGTCGCGTCGGTCGGGAGCGTCGGCTCCTTCGCCTCGGCCGGGTCGATCGGGTCGGCGATGTCGGTCCTGTCGCTGCTGTCCCACCAGTCCATGGGCTCCGCCCTCTCCCACCAGAGCAACGGGTCGGTGCTCTCCAGCCAAGCCGACCGCGCGGTCCTCGGCCGCCGTGACCGGGGGAGCCTGCCCACGGGGGTGATCGGCGCCGGTGTGGCTGTCGCGCTCCTCGCCGCAGCCGTCCACCGCGCGCGACGCTGAGACCGAGCCGAGGTCGACGGCGGACCCGCGCCCGCACAGCCCAGAGCGGAACCGCGCAGGGCGGATCCGCCGACAGCAGCACGTCGTTGGGTCGGCGTACGTCGGGTGTCACCGTGGCGGCATGAGCGACGAACACACGGCCTGGCGCCGGATCGACGACGAGCTGGCAGGCAGCCTGCTCGAGCAGCGCACCCTCGTGATGGGAGGCGTCCTGGACGAGACCTTGGGCAACCGGCTGTGCAACGGGCTGCTGGTGCTGTCGGCCCGCGACCCCCATGCCGACATCCGGCTCTGGATCAGCTCGCCGGGCGGCTCCGTGCCGGCGATGCTGGCGATCCGCGACGTGATGACCCTGATTCCCAACGACGTCAGCACCCTCGCGATGGGGATCGCGTGCAGTGCCGGGCAGTTCCTGCTCAGCGCCGGCACCAAGGGGAAGCGGTTCGCCCTGCCGCATGCACGGGTCCTGCTCCACCAGGGCTCCGCGGGCATCGGCGGCACGGCGATGGACATCGCGATCCAGGCCGACGACCTGCGCCACACCCGTGACACGGTGCTGCGGCTCATCAGCGACGACACCGGACAGGACCTCGAGACCGTCGAGCGCGACTCGCGGCGCGACCGTTGGTTCAGTGCTGCGGAGGCGCTCGACTACGGGTTCGTGGACCGGATCGTCGCGTCGATGGACGACGTACGCCCCGCTTCCGCACGCCCCTTGGGACTCGGAGTCCGGGCATGACCAGCTACCAGATCCCCTACGTGACGACCCAGACCAACCGCGGCGAGCGGACCGTCGACGTCTACTCCCGACTCCTCGCCGACCGCATCATCTACCTCGGTACGCCGATCGACGACGGCGTCGCGAACACGGTGATCGCGCAGCTCATCCACCTCGAGTCGGAGAATCCCGACGCGCCGATCAACCTCTACCTCAACTCCCCCGGAGGCTCGATCCCGGCGATGCTCGCGATCTACGACGCGATGCAGTTCGTCCGCCCGGCCGTCGAGACCACGTGCGTCGGACAGGCGGTCGCGACCGCGGCGGTGCTCCTGGCCGGGGGCGCGCACGGCCGACGGCAGATCCTGCGGCACGGACGGGTGGTGCTCCACGCCCCGGCCGCCGAAGGCCGCGGGACGATCCCCGACCTGATCCTCGAGGCGGACGAGATCGAGCGGGTGCGGTCGCTGCTGGAGGAGCTGCTCGCGCGCGACACCGGTAAGACATCCTTACGAATTCGTGAGGACACCGAGCGTGACTTGGTGCTCACCGCGGAGCAGGCTGTGGAGTACGGCGTCGTGGACGCCGTGATCACTGAACGGGACGCGGCCTGGTCAGGCCGCGAGGCAGAGAGGAGTGTGCCGTGACTTCCCCGCGGAGGCGACGCGCGAAGCGAGGTCAGCGACCGAGAGGCCGAGGGCTCCGGCCATCGCCGCAAGCAGCTCCGAGGAAGGGTCCTTCAGACCCCGCTCCACCTCACTGAGGTACTGGGGCGACACCCCGGCATCCTCGGCGACGTCGACGAGCCGACGTCCGGAGGTCTGACGCTCACGCCGCAGCTCGCGCCCCGCCGACTCGCGCCACAGTGGCTCGACCTCCTCGCGGTGCGGCTCGCGAGCCGGCGCAGCCGGCCGGTCCTGCTCCTGCTGCGGCGCCCGGCGTACCGGCAACGCGACGACTTCACCCATGGTCCGATGCTAGGCGCGCACCACGTGCGCGTCTGCCCTCTTCCGCTCACAGCGGAACTCGCCGTCCGACGGGACGCGTGCCCCCGACACCCGGGTCACGGCTAGCCTCACCCGACATGAGCGCTCGGCATGCGACGGCCTGCATCATCGGAGCCGGCTCCTCCGGCATCAGCGCCGCCCAGGTGCTGCAGGCCGAGGGGATCGACTTCGACTGCTTCGAGATGGGGTCGGGGGTCGGTGGCAACTGGCGGTACGACAACGACAACGGGGTGAGCTCGGCGTACCGCTCGCTCCACATCAACACCTCGCGCGAGGCGATGGAGTACGCCGCGTGGCCGATGCCTGCCAGCCTGCCCGACTACCCGAGCCACTGGCAGATCGCCGGCTACTTCGACGCGTTCGTCGAGCACTTCGGCCTGCGTGACGCCATCACCTTCCGCACCGAGGTGACCAAGGTGGCCCAGGCGGTCGGAGGCGGCTGGGAGGTGACGATCCGCCCCCGCGACGATGCCCGGGCGGTGGAGACCCGGCACTACGACCACGTGCTGGTCGCCAACGGGCACCACTGGGACCCGCGCTGGCCGGAGCCGTCGTTCCCCGGCAGCGAGACGTTCCCGGGTGAGCAGATCCATGCGCACTACTACCGGACGCCCGAGCTCTTCGCGGACCGGACCGTCGTGGTGCTGGGGATCGGCAACTCCGCGACGGACATCGCGGTCGAGGCCTCCCGCAGCGCCCGGGCGACGTATCTGGCGATGCGCCGCGGCGCGTGGATCCTGCCCAAGTACCTCTTCGGCACCCCGACCGACCACCTGACCGACTCACCGCTGGCGCGCGGACCGTTGCGGCTCCAGAAGCTCGGCATGCGCACGATGCTGCGGATCGCGGTCGGCAAGATGACCGACTACGGACTGCCGGAGCCCGACCACGACGTCCTCGAGGCGCACCCGACCGTGAGCGACGACCTGCTCAGCCGGCTCGGTCACGGCGACATCACCGTGAAGCCGACCATCAGCCGCTTCGAGGGCTCGACCGTCGTCTTCGCCGACGGCAGCAGAGTCGACGCGGACGTCGTGGTCTACTGCACGGGCTACAAGGTGACCTTCCCGTTCCTCGACGAGTCCGTGCTCACCACCGACGACAACCACGTCGACCTCTACCGTCGTGTCGCGCCGCCCGACCGGCCGGGCCTGTGGTTCATCGGCCTCGTGCAACCGCTCGGCGCGGTGATGCCGCTGGCCGAGGCGCAGGCGCACTGGGTGGCCGACCTGATCACCGGTCGGGTGACGCTCCCGCCGCGGGCGGAGATGCGTGCCCAGATCGCGGCGTACGACGCGGCCCTGCGCAAGCGCTTCGTGGCCAGCAAGCGCCACACGATCGAGGTCGACTTCCACGCCTATCGGGCCGAGCTCGAGAAGGAGCGGAAGACGCGGGCCGTCAGTAGCCCGGCGGCTGCGGCTCCGACGCCTTGATCACGTAGGTGCTCATGATCTTGTCGGCGAAGGTCTGCTTCTTGTCGTCCCAGATCGGCCACAGGTAGCCGAGGTAGCACGGGAGCGCGTTGACGATGTTCAGCAGGTAGCGAAGGAACGACAGGCCGGCACCGATCGGGAGCATGTCGGCGTGGACCACGCGGATCGCCAGCACGCTCTTGCCGACGGTCGCGCCGGTGCGGCCCTGGCGGATGCACCAGTTCCAGACGAAGAACGCCAACCCGGTCAGGAGGCCGATCAGGATCAGGACGGTGCTGCCCGCCGCGGAGTGGAAGTGGACGTGCTCCACGCCCTGCGCGTCCGTGGTCGTCGTGGCGTTGGAGATGAGCAGGGCGTAGCCGATCCAGATCGGGAACCCGGCCAGCCCGCCGAGGAAGCCGTCGATCAGATAGGCGACGACGCGCGAGATCCAGCTCGCGTAGCCGCCGAAGACGAAGGCCGGGCCGGTCGGCGGCTGCCCGCCGTACGGGTTCGGGGGTGGGACGCTCGCCGTCGCTCCGCCGTAGGGGTTGGTGTCGCCGTACGGCGTCGGCTCGCCGTAGGGGCCGGGCTGCTGCTGGGTGTAGGGATTGGGGGGCGGTGCTGCATGCGTGCCGCCGTAGGGGTTGGGCGGTGGCGGTGCGCCGTAGGGGTCGGGCTGACCGCCGGTGGCGCCCGGCTGGTAGGGGTCGGGGCGGTTCGGGTCGGGCGGATCGGGCGGCGAGCCATAGTGCGACATCGGTGGGTCCCCTCGTGTGTCGGCAGACCCCGTGCCCGCCGTGTCGCGCACGAGTATCCGGGGCGGCGGCCCGAACGGGTGGCTGCGACGCACCGGAAGCGTCCGATCGGTCCGTGGCCGCGCCGTTGCCGGGTCCGGGCGACGACCGTGTTGCGCCGGCCGCGCGGGAGGAGTAGGCCTGGATCCCACAGCTGCCGGCCGCCGGCAGCGCCCTGGAGTCGCCATGAACCTCCGTCGCCGTTTCTGGGCCGAGTCCGTCCTTGCCATCGCGACAGGGATCCTGGCCGTCGTCACGGCGGTCGTGCCGGACTGGATCGAGGTCGTCTTCCGGGTCGACCCTGACGCGGGAAGCGGATCCGCGGAGTGGGCGGTCGTCGCCGTGCTGGCGGTCGTCTCCCTCTGCCTGGCCCTGATCGCCCGTCGTGAGCACGCCCGCACCCATGCCCTCGAGGCCTGAGGTGGAGCGCGGAGAGCCCCGCGACGAGCGCGCCGACGCTGGGGACGGCGACCGACCGGACGACGCCGGGGAGCAGGACGACCGCGACGAGCGCGAGGAGCACGAGCTGAGCCAGGGCGAGAAGGAGGCGCGTCGCTCGCAGGGCGCGCCCTGGCCCGCCGGAGACTCCCGCTCCGACGGCCCCGAGCGTCCACCGTTCCACGTTCCGACGGCACCAGGACAGGAGGAAGACGATGCGTGAGGTGACACTCGAGCAGGGCCGACGAGGCGGCGTCCAGGTGAAGGGCGCCCAGTACCCGCCGGCGAAACGCCAGCCACCGTCGGAGCGCCAGGCGCGTCGGCGGCTGAAGGTGCCCACCACCGCGAAGCCTCGCCTCCTGCGCGAGCCGAGCAGGCCGGGGGACGTGGCCCGGGCCGGCGACAGGGACCCGGCGGGCAACGACAAGCCGGTGCAGTTCCACGAGTACGGCCCGTCGAAGGGGCTGACCAAGGCGCTCACCAATGCCGCAGACATGAGCGGAGCCGACACCGAGGGCGACGTGATCATGATGTCGTTCAACTGGAACGTCGACGTGAGCACCAACGGCGGCTCCACCTGGAAGCGCCTCGACCCGACCACGATCTTCCCGAACTCGTTCGCGGGGGGCTTCTGCTGCGACCAGATCGTCACCTACGTGCCGAGCATCGACTGCTTCGTCTGGTTCCTGCAGTACGCCAAGGACGGCGCCGGTCAAGGCGCCTTCCGGCTGGCCGTCGCGTCCTCGGCCTCGGTGAAGAAGGATCCGACCGCGTGGACCTACTGGGACTTCCTGGCCGGTGACTTCGGGTTCGCCACCAGTGACATGGACTACCCCGACCTGGCCTTCTCCTCGACGTTCCTCTACCTGTCCACCGACGTGTTCTCGGCCGGTGGCCGGCTCGTCGTACGGATCCCCTTGAAGGACCTCGCGGCGAAGGGGTCGATCGGCTACGGCTACACCGACCCCGCTCTGTCCACGACCGCGTGGGGGGCGCACCTGGTGCAGCAGACCCGTTCGCAGGCGGTGTGGGTCGGGCAGAAGGACAACACCACGGTCGAGGTGTTCACGATGCCCGACGGGGGGAACACGTACTCCTCGTTCACCATCGGCGTCGCGGCCTGGCCGAACGGGACGATGTCGTCCAAAGGCCCCGACGGCAACGACTGGCTGACCAAGCTCCGCAGCTTCCCGTCGTTCGCCGTGACGGGAGGCGTCGAACGCGCCAACGGGCACGTGATGATCGCGTGGTCGGCGAGCAAGGGGAAGGGGTCGGCCAACGGCTTCGACTTCCCGAACACGCACAGCCGGGTCGCCGAGCTCGACCTCGGCCAGCGTCGGGTGGTCAGCGAGATGCAGGTCTGGAACCCCGACTACGCGTTCGCCTACCCGGTCCTGGCCGCCAACGCCCAGGACGAGATCGGGATCCTGCTCGGCTGGGGTGGCAAGAGCGACCACGCCAACTGCGCCATGGGCATCATCGGCGACTTCGTCGTCTGGTTCCGCGACGGCAGCACCCGGACGGTGCAGCGGTTCGGCGACTACCTGACCACGCGGCCCGCGCGTCGTAACTCGTCGCTGTACGCCGGGTTCGGCTACTTCGTCACCGAGGTCACCGGCGATCCGGCGTCGTGTCAGTACCACCCCTTCTACTGTCGCTACGGGCGCTGACCTCGGCGCCGCCGTTCAGCCGTCGTCCTCGGCCAGACGGCGGACGACGCGGGCGGGGTTCCCGACTGCCAGGACCCCGCTCGGCAGGTCACGGGTGACCACGGCGCCGGCGCCGACGACCGTGTCGTGGCCGATGGTGACTCCCGGACAGACGATGACGCCGCCACCGAGCCAGACGTTGTCGCCGATCGTGATCGGCTCGGCGGCCTCCCACTTGTCGCGCCGCGGGCCTGGCTCGAGGGGATGGGTGGGGGTCAGGAGCTGGACGCCGGGGCCGAGCTGCACGTCGTCCCCGATCGTCACGCGGGCGACGTCGAGGCAGACGAGCCCGACGTTCGCGAAGGTCCGGTCGCCCACGTGGAGCTGGAAGCCGTACTCGCACCGGAAGGGTGGCCGGATGTTGCTCCCGGCGCCGAAGCTCCCGAGCAGCTCGCGCAGCAGCGTGTCGCGTTCCTCGTCCTGGTCGGGTGCTGCGCGGTTGATCCGGTGGAGGAGCTCGCGAGCCCGCCGGGTGTCGTCCGCGAGCGACTCGTCGAACACGTAGGGCTCGCCGGCGAGCATCCGGTCTCGCATCGTGCGTGTCGGGTCGTCCATGCCCCCGATCCTGGCAGGGCACCCACCGCCGCAAACAAACAGTCATGCTTGACTGTTTCTCGGCGCGACGGGAGCATGGCCCGGTGACGACCGTCCGCGTGCCGCAGGAGGAGCGCTCACGTGCCATGCGTGCGCGGCTGATGGACGCCACCATCGACTGCCTCGTCGAGCACGGGTTCGGGGGGACGTCGACGACCCTGATCAGTGAGCGGGCCGGCGTCTCGCGCGGAGCGCAGCTGCACCACTTCCCGACCAAGAACGACCTCGTCGTCGCCGCTGTCGAACATCTCACCGAGGTACGAGGGGCCGAGCTCGCCGCGGCTGCTGCCGCTGTCCCGCACGGGCCCCACCGCACCCGCGACGTGCTCCGGATGCTCGGTGACCACTTCGCCTCGCCGGTCTTCACCGCAGCTCTCGAGCTCTGGGTCGCCGCACGCACCGACCCCGCTCTGCTGGCCGCCGTGTCGCCCCTGGAGCAGCGCGTCGGTCGTGAGACCCACCGGATGACCGTCGACCTGCTCGGAGCCGACGAGTCGCGGGCGGGCGTCCGCGAGCTCGTGCAGGCGACCCTCGACCTGGTGCGAGGGCTCGGGCTGGCGGCGACCATCACCGACGACACCCGGCGCCGCAAGCGGATCCTCGACCAGTGGGCCCTCACCCTCGACGAGGCGCTGTCATGAGCACCCTGCTGGACACCGTGCTGGGCGACCTCGCGGCCGAGGGCGCGCGACTCGAGGCGCTGGTCGCCGACCGACCCGAGGTCGACTGGCGACGCCCGACCCCGGCTGCCGGGTGGGACGTCGCCACCCAGGTCGCCCACCTGGCCTGGACCGACGAGGCGGCCTTCGCGGCCGCCACCGACAAGGCGCAGTGGGATGCGCTGGTGCTCGAGGCGATGGCCGACCCGGAGCACGCGGTGGACCGCGCGGCCCTCACCGGAGGCCTCGCCGCCCCGTCGGTGATCCTCGAGCGGTGGCGGACGGCTCGCGTCAGGCTCGCCGAGACCCTCCGTACCTACCCCGAGGGCCGGAGGATGCCGTGGTACGGCCCGCCGATGTCCGCGACCTCCATGGCCACGGCCAGGTTCATGGAGACCTGGGCGCACTCCCTCGACGTGCACGAGGCGCTGGGTGTCGAACCCGACGTCGGCGACCGGGTGCGACACGTCGCCCACCTCGGGGTCCGGACCCGTGACTTCGCGTTCTCGGTGCACGGGCTGGAGCCACCGACCGAGGAGTTCCGGATCTCGCTCACGGCACCGTCCGGCGACCTGTGGGCCTGGGGCCCCGAGGATGCCGCGCAGACGGTGACCGGCGCGGCGTACGACTTCTGCCTGCTGGTGACCCAGCGGGTCAACCGCACCGACACCTCGCTGGTGGCGGTCGGTCGCGACGCCAACACGTGGCTGTCCATCGCGCAGTGCTTCGCCGGCCCCCCGGGCGAAGGACGTGAGCCGCGATGAGGCAGCTGCGTGTCGGCAACTGCTCGGGCTTCTACGGCGACCGCTTCTCGGCGATGCGCGAGATGCTCGAGGGCGGTGACCTCGACGTGCTCACCGGCGACTACCTCGCCGAGCTGACCATGCTGATCCTGGGCCGCGACCAGCTCAAGGACCCGTCGCTCGGCTATGCCCGCACGTTCGTCCGCCAGCTGCAGGACTGCCTCGGGCTCGCGCTGGAGCAGGGCGTGGCCATCGTGGCCAACGCCGGCGGCCTCAACCCGGCGGGTCTCGCCGCCAGGCTCGGCGAGATCGCCGACGCACAGGGACTCTCGCCGTCCATCGCCTACGTCGACGGCGACGACGTCCGGTCACTGGGCTTCCCGGGCGCCCTGACCGCCAACGCCTACCTCGGCGCCTTCGGCATCGCGGCCGCTCTTCGCGGCGGGGCGGACATCGTGGTCACCGGCCGGGTGACGGACGCCTCGCTCGTCGTCGGGCCCGCCGTCGCGCACTTCGGCTGGGACCCCACGGCCTACGACGAGCTGGCCGGCGCCGTCGTCGCCGGCCACGTGCTCGAGTGCGGCACGCAGGCCACCGGCGGGAACTTCTCCGGCTTCGGCTCGCTGGCGAGAACCGCTGGTCCGTTGGGCTTCCCGGTGGCGGAGCTCGCCGACGACGGCTCGTCAGTGGTCACCAAGCACGCCGGCACCGGCGGCCTGGTCAGCGTCGACACGGTGACCGCGCAGCTGATGTACGAGGTGCAGTCGACCCACTACCTCGGCCCCGACGTCACCACCCACCTCGACACCGTGCGGCTCGGCGACGACGGGCCGGACCGCGTGCGGATCACGGGTGTCCGAGGCTCGGAGCCTCCGACCGAGCTCAAGGTGTGCGTGAACGAGCTCGGCGGTCACCGCAACACCGTGGAGTTCGTGCTGACGGGGCTGGACCTCGAGGACAAGGCGGCGTGGGTGCGGGCACAGCTCGACCCACAGCTGACGGCCGCGTCGGTCACCTGGTCGCTGGGTCCGGCCCCCGTCATCGACGCCGACACCGAGGAGGGCGCCTCCACCCTCCTGCGGTGCACCGTGCAGGACCCGTCGCCCGAGCCCGTGGGCCGGGCCTTCAGCAGCGCCGCGGTCGAGCTCGCCCTCGCGTCGTACCCCGGGTTCACGCTGACCGCGCCGCCCGGCACCGGCACGCCGTACGGCGTCTACCGGGCCGCGTACGTCGACCGCTCGGCCGTCACCCACACGGTGCACCATGCCGACGGCCGGACCGAGGTGGTCTCGTGAAGGCGCCGCTCGGCACGTTCGTGCACGCCCGGTCCGGCGACAAGGGCGGCGATGCCAACCTCGGACTCTGGGTCGCGCACGACGGTTCGGCGGCCTACGACGACCGCGTCGCCTGGCTGCTCGCGCTCGTCACGCCCGACTTCGTGCACGCGCTGCTGCCGGAGACGGCGCTGCTCGAGGTCGAGGTCTTCGACCTCCCCAACCTCGGCGGGGTCAACGTCGTGATCCACGGTCTGCTCGGCCAGGGCGTGGCCGCGTCGACGCGCTTCGACCCCCAGGCGAAGGGGCTCGGCGAGTGGGCACGGTCGCGACACGTGGAGATCCCGGAGGCGCTGTGGTGATCAGGACTCTGCTCCCCTGGATGTCGATGAGCGGCGAGACCTCGCTGCGGATGGACGCCCGGCCGGAGGACGTCTGGGCCCTCGTCAGCGACGTCACGCGGATCGGCGAGTTCTCGCCCGAGACCTTCGAGGCGCGTTGGCGCCGTGGATCGACCGGGCCGGAGGTGGGCGCACGGTTCAAGGGGCACGTGAAGCGCAACGGCGTCGGCCCGACGTACTGGTCGGCCTGCCGGGTCACCGCCTGCGTCCCGCACGAGGTGTTCGAGTTCGTGGTCGAGGTCGACGGCCCCATGGACGGGCCGATCAACCGGTGGGGCTACCGGCTCGAGCCGGACGGCGCGGGCACCCGCGTCACCGAGTACTACGAGCTCGGCTCCTCGCTGGCGCTCAAGGCCTACTGGCTGGTGCTCGGGCCGCTGCGCGGTCGGACGAACGCGAAGGGCATGCGCACCACGCTGGAGCGGATGAAGGCGGTCGTGGAGGCGGAGGGATGAGCAACCGGGAGGCCATGCTCGAGAAGCTCGCCGACCTCGAGGCCGAGCACGCCAAGGCCGTGGCGGGGGGCGGACAGAAGTACGTCGACCGTCACCACGCCCGCGGCAAGCTGCTGCCACGCGAGCGGATCGAGCTCCTCGTCGATCCCGGCTCGGCGTTCCTCGAGCTGTCGCCGCTGGCCGGCTGGGGCTCCGACTTCTCGGTCGGGGCATCGCTGGTGACCGGGATCGGCGTGGTCGAGGGTGTCGAGTGCCTGATCACGGCCAACGACCCGACGGTCAAGGGCGGCGCCAGCAACCCGTGGACGGTGAAGAAGGGCTTCCGGGCGGCTCAGATCGCCGAGGAGAACGGCCTGCCGACGATCTCGCTCGTGGAGTCGGGCGGAGCCGACCTGCCGACGCAGAAGGAGATCTTCATCCCCGGGGGCAAGGTGTTCCGCGACCTGACCCGGGCCAGTGCCAGACGTCAGCCCACCATCGCGCTGGTGTTCGGGAACTCCACCGCCGGCGGCGCCTACGTGCCCGGGATGAGTGACTACACCGTGATGGTGCGCGGGCAGGCGAAGGTGTTCCTCGGCGGGCCGCCCCTGGTGAAGATGGCCACCGGCGAGGAGTCCGACGACGAGTCGCTCGGCGGCGCCGAGATGCACGCCCGTACGTCCGGCCTGGCCGACTACCTCGCCGAGGACGAGCACGACGCCATCCGCATCGGTCGCCGGATCGTGGCCCGCCTCAACTGGCGCAAGCCCGCAACGTCATACGAAGCGGTCGCTAGAGCGACCAGATCGTATGACGTCCCGGGGTGGGCCGAGCCGGACGAGGACGTCGACGGGCTGCTCGACCTGATCCCCGCCGACCTCAAGGAGCCGTTCGACCCGCGCGAGGTGATCGTGCGGATCTGCGACGGCGCCGGGCCTGGCAACGAGAGGCCGTTCGACGAGTTCAAGCCGCTCTACGGCACCTCGCTGGTCACCGGCTGGGCGCGTCTCCACGGCCGCCCGCTCGGGATCCTCGCCAATGCCCAGGGCGTGCTCTTCAGCGAGGAGGCGCAGAAGGCGACGCAGTTCATCCAGCTCGCCAACCAGGTCGACACGCCGCTGCTCTTCCTCCACAACACCACCGGCTACATGGTCGGCGCCGAGTACGAGCAGGGCGGGATCATCAAGCACGGGGCCCAGATGATCAACGCGGTCAGCAACAGCCGGGTCCCGCACCTCAGCGTGATCATGGGTGCGTCGTACGGCGCGGGCAACTACGGCATGAACGGGCGCGCCTACGATCCCCGCTTCCTGTTCACCTGGCCGAGCGCGAAGTCCGCGGTGATGGGCCCGGCCCAGTTGGCCGGCGTCCTGTCGATCGTGGCCCGGGCCGCCGCCGAGGCCCGCGGCCAGGTCTACGACGACGAGGCCGACGCCGGGATGCGCGCCTTCATCGAGCAGAGCGTCGAGGAGCAGAGCCTGCCGTTCTTCCTCTCCGGCATGTTGTACGACGACGGCGTGATCGACCCTCGGGACACCCGCACGATCCTGGCCATCTGTCTCTCGGTCATCGAGAACGCACCGATCAAGGGTGCCGAGGGCTACGGGGTGTTCCGGACGTGAGCTCATCCCACCCTGTGGAGATGCCCGTGGTGAGACGACTCCTCGTGGCCAACCGTGGCGAGATCGCCCGTCGAGTCTTCGCGACCTGTCGTCGTCTCGGGATCGAGACGGTCGCCGTCCACTCCGACGCCGACGCCGGCCTGCCCTACGTGCGTGAGGCCGACAGCGCCGTCCGCCTGCCGGGCAACGCCCCGGCAGACACCTACCTGCGCGGCGACCTCCTCGTCGACGCGGCGCGGCGGTCCGGGGCCGACGCGCTCCATCCGGGCTACGGCTTCCTCTCCGAGAACGCCGACTTCGCCCGCGCCGTCGTCGCCGCGGGGCTGACCTGGGTCGGCCCGACGCCGGAGTCCATCGACGCGATGGGGTCGAAGGTCCGCGCCAAGCAGCTGATGCAGAAGGCCGGCGTACCGGTCCTCGAGGCCCCGCCGGACCCGACAGCGAAGGACTTTCCCCTGCTGGTGAAGGCGTCCGCGGGCGGCGGCGGGCGCGGGATGCGCATCGTCCGTGACCCGCGAGACCTGTCGGCCGAGATCGAGGCGGCCGGTGCCGAGGCGGAGAGCGCGTTCGGTGACGGCACCGTCTTCGTCGAGCCCTACGTCGAGCGCGGGCGTCACGTCGAGGTGCAGGTCGTGGGCCATCCCGCTGGGGTGCTGGTGCTCGGCGAGCGCGACTGCTCGGTCCAGCGACGGCACCAGAAGGTGGTCGAGGAGTCACCCGCCCCGCGGCTGTCCTCCGCGACCCGGAGCGCACTCCACGACGCAGCGCGCGCCGCAGCCGCTGCGATCGGCTACCTCGGAGCCGGCACCGTCGAGTTCCTCTACGACGAGGCCGCGGACCGCTTCTACTTCCTCGAGATGAACACCCGTCTCCAGGTCGAGCACCCGGTCACCGAGCTGGTGCACGGTGTCGACCTGGTCGAGCTGCAGCTGACGGTCGCCGAGGGACGCTCGCCCGACCCGCGCACCCTCGGCGAGACCTACGGACACGCGGTCGAGGTACGGCTCTATGCCGAGGACCCTGGGGCCGACTGGCAGCCGCAGAGCGGACTGCTGACTCTCGTCGACGTGCCCGGCGTCGACGGCGAGTTCGACCTGCTCAACCGGCCCGGACTCCGGCTCGACGCGGGGTTCGAGACCGGCAGCGAGGTCTCCACCCACTACGACGCGATGCTGGCCAAGCTGATCTCGTGGGCTCCGACCCGCGAGCAGGCCCTCCGCCGGCTGGTCGCGGCGCTCCGCGGTGCCCGGCTGCACGGGGTCGTCACCAACCGCGACCTGCTCGTCGACATCCTCGAGGACCCGTCGTTCGAGGCGGGCGAGGTCACCACCGCGTTCCTGGCCGACCGGGCGTTCGCGCGGCGCGAACCCGACGAGGGCGCGGCGGTGGCAGCAGCCCTGGCACTGGCGGAGCGAGACGGCGCCGCTCGCCGGGTCCAGCGCGGCGTGCCGGTGGCGTGGCGCAACGTCGTCAGCCAGCCCCAGATCGCTCGCTTCACCGGGTCGTCCGCCCCACAGGCCAGTAGGGGCTCCTCTGAAGCGGACGACCCGATCGAGGTGGCGTGGTACGGCGGTCGCGACGGCTACGTCGTCGACGGGTTCGGCGTGGTCGACGCCACCGCGGACCGAGTGGTCCTCGAGCGCGACGGCGTCCGGACGGCGTACGACGTGGCGGTCACCGGTGACACCGTCGAGGTGGACGCGGTCACGGGCCACGTCCGGCTCACGACGGTCCCGCGGTTCCTCGACCCGGCCGACGCCGTGGTCAGCGGGAGCCTGCTGGCTCCGATGCCGGGGACCGTCGTCCGCGTGGCCGTCGCCGAGGGCGAGGTCGTCGAGCCGGGACAGACGGTCCTGGTCCTCGAGGCCATGAAGATGCAGCACACGGTGACCGCTCCCCAGGCCGGCACCGTGACCCGGATGTCCGTCCAGCCCGGCGCCCAGGTGGCGGCCAACGAGGTGCTCGCCGTGGTCTCGACAGGCTCGACCAACGAGAGCTCGACCGACGGGGGGCTCGACCGACGAGGGCGGCTCGACCGACGAGGGCGGCTCGACCGCCGACGAGGATCAGGAGCAGGCATGAACGAGTTCACCGAGTCCCCGGAGCGGCAGGCGTTGCGTCGCGAGGTGGCCAAGCTGGCCGGCACGTTCGGCCGCGAGTGGTTCACCGAGAGGGCGAGGGCGGGGGAGAAGACCACCGACCTGTGGCTGGAGATCGGCCGCTTGGGCTACCTCGGCATCAACATCCCCGAGGAGTACGGCGGCGGGGGAGGCGGCATCGGTGACATTGCCGCGGTCTGCGAGGAGCTTGCCGCGCAGGGCTGCCCGCTGCTCCTGATGGTCGTGAGCCCGGCGATCTGCGGCACGATCCTCAGCCGCTACGGCACCGAGGAGCAGAAGCGACGCTGGCTGCCCGGGATCTGCGACGGCACCGGCACCATGGCCTTCGCGATCACCGAGCCGGATGCCGGCACCAACACCCACAACATCACCACCACCGCGCGCCGCGACGGTGACGGCTGGGTGCTCAACGGCCGCAAGATCTACATCTCCGGGGTCGACGAGGCCGACCACGTGCTGGTCGTCGCGCGCACCGAGGACGCGAGGACGGGCAAGCTCAAGCCGGTGCTGTTCGTGGTGCCGACCGACGCCCAGGGCTTCGAGGCCCGCCCGATCCCGATGGAGATCGTCAGCCCCGAGCTGCAGTTCCAGGTGTTCATCGACGACGTGCGGCTCGCCGACGACGCGGTGGTCGGCGACGAGGACGGGGGGTTGGTACAGCTCTTCGCCGGGTTGAACCCCGAGCGCATCATGGCGGCCTCGTTCTCGACGGGGCTGGCTCGGTTCGCGCTCGAGCGAGCCGCGTCGTACGCCAAGGAGCGCACGGTCTTCCAGGGGCCGATCGGCTCCCACCAGGCGATCGCCCACCCGCTGGCGCAGTCGAAGATCGAGATCGAGCTCGCCCGGCTGATGACGCAGAAGGCGGCCGCGCTCTACGACGCCGGCGACGACATGGGGGCCGGTGAAGCGGCCAACATGGCCAAGTACGCCGCCGCCGAGGCCGCGTGCGACGCGGCCGACCGCGCGGTGCAGACGCATGGGGGCAACGGGATCACCCAGGAGTACGGCATGGCCGGGCTGCTCGTGGCCACCCGCGCGGGTCGGATCGCGCCGGTGTCGCGCGAGATGATCCTCAACTTCGTGGCCATGCACTCGCTGGGGCTGCCCAAGAGCTACTGAGCGGTCAGGCCGACCAGCGCAGCGCGTCGTAGGCCCAGTCGGCCGGCGGGTGCACCCCCTGGAGCTCGGGGCGTGCGTCGAGGAGCTCGTTGAGGCCGCGCATCGTCCGGTCGGCCCGTTCGCGCGCGGCCTCCGGGCCGTGCGGGCGTCCGCGTCCGTGTGGTCGACGCACGGTGTCGTCCTCACACTGGCTGGTGTCGTGCATGGGTCCCCCGTCGTTGGTCCGGTGCCGTTCGCGGCGGCAGTGGTCCCAGGGTGCCGGGCCTGTCTTTCCGTTCGGTTACTCCGTGTGAACTCTCGGTGAAAGGTGGCGGTGCCACAGGGCTTGCGGCACGGCTCCTGCCATGCCTCAATGGCTCTTTCGCATCTCGGACCGACGCGGAGGTGACGCGTGACCACGACGGCGGGCTGGCGCTACGTGACCGACGGCGGCCTCGAGACCGACCTGATCTTCCACCACGGTGTCGACCTGCCGGAGTTCGCGGCGTACCCCCTGGTCTGGACCGACGAGGGCCGGACCCTGCTCCGCGCCTACTACGACGCGTACGCCGACATCGCGGGCGCCGCCGATGCCGGGCTGCGGCTGGAGACCCCGACGTGGCGTGCCAACCCGGACTGGGCGGCGGTGCTCGGGCACGACGTGCGCACGGTGTCCGACGCGAACCGCACGGCTGTCGAGCTGCTGCAGGGGATGGCCCAGGACTGGCGCGACCGCGTGCCCGACATCGTGGTCATCGGCTCGGTCGGCCCGCGCGGAGACGGGTACGCCGTCGGAGACGCGGTCGACCCCGACGAGGCTGCGGACTACCACGCGCCCCAGGTGCGGGCCTTCGCCGAGGCGGGTGCCCAGGCCGTGTGTGCCCTGACCCTCACCGACCCGGGCGAGGCGGTCGGCGTGGTGCGCGCGGCCGACTCGTTCGGGCTCCCGGTCGCGATCGGCTTCACCGTCGAGACCGACGGGCGGCTGCCCGGCGGCACCACGCTGCGGTCGGCGATCGAGCAGGTCGACGCCGTGGCCCCGCCGGCGTACTTCCTGGTCAACTGCGCCCACCCGCAGCACGTCGTCGCGGCGTTCGACGACGCCGGCCCGTGGGTCGAGCGGGTGCACGGGCTGCGCAGCAACGCGTCCACCGCCACCCATGCCGAGCTGGACGAGGCCGAGGTGCTCGACGAGGGCGACCTCGCCGTCTTCGTGCCGGCGCATCGCGCGCTGGAGGAGCGACTCCCCGCACTCGAGATCGTCGGCGGCTGCTGCGGGACGGACGCGCGCCACGTGGCGGCGTTGTGGGGCGTCGGCTGATCGTCGCTCAGCGCAGGGGGACGAACCTGTAGTAACCGTGTCGCGTCACCTGCGTGTCCCGCATCGACCGCGCCACCCGGAGCATCGTGCCGGCGACGGGGATCACCATCACCCCGCCGGTGTGGAGCTGGGCCACGAGGTCCTCGGGCAGCTCGTCGGCCATGGCCGAGACGAGGATCCGGTGGTACGGCGCGGCGCTAGGCAGGCCGAGAACCCCTGGCACGGCCGGATGGATGCTCGCCCAGGGCACGTGCTGGGCGTCGAGGTGCTCGGTGCCCATCTCGACGAGCTCGGGTTCGAGCTCGACCCCGAGCACGCGTCCGCTGGGGCCGGTCAGGTGCGCCAGCAGCGCGGTGGTCCAGCCCGAGCCGGAGCCCACGTCGAGCACCCGGTGACCGTCGTACACATCGAGGAGCCGCAGCATGGCCTCGACCGTGCGGGGCTGGCTGTTGGTCTGGGCGTGCCCGATCGGGATGGGCCCGTCGTACGACGCGCGCCGGCGCTCGCCCCGCGGCAGGAACTCCTCCCGCGGACACGCCCGGAACGCCTCCGCCACGCGGTCCACCACCCGAGTCAAGCACGGGGTCCGCGGGGTAGTCCCCGACGTTTCGGCTGTGGAATGGCCCGACCTGACAGCCAGAACGTCGGGGACTATCCCTCGGCAGGGTCAGGAGCGGCGGGGAGGGCGGGGGACGAAGAGCGGCACGCGGGCGGCGTAGGCGTCCCAGCCCGGCCGGGTGCTCATCGTCTTCTCCAGGAGCTTCGCCCCGGTGACGTTGCGGATGAAGTACGTCATCGCCAGCGGCGACACGACGGTGACCAGGGCCGGCACCCAGCCCGACGCAGCGCCGCCGACGAGCCAGATGCCCCACCACACGCACGCGTCGCCGAAGTAGTTGGGGTGTCGCGTCCAGCCCCACAGGCCACGGTCCATGATCGGCCCGCGGTCGGGATCGCGCTTGTACGACGCCAGCTGGGCGTCGCCGACCGTCTCGAACACGACGCCCACGCCCCAGACGACGACTCCCGCCACCACGAGCGACCAGGCGGCGACGTCGGCATGGCCGGCGGCCACCAACGGCAGGCCGATCAGGCACAGGACGACCCCCTGGGTCACGAAGACCTTGCGGATCGCCGTCCCGAAGCCACCCCCGTCGAGCAGCTCCTCGTAGCGAGGGTCCTCACCCCGGCCCCGCGAGCGCCGGAGGATGTGCCAGGCCAGGCGGCAGCCCCACACGGCGACCAGGGCGAGCACCAACCACCGACGCCACGGCGTACCGGTGCCCGCGACCGCGCAGCCGAAGCCGATGGCCACCAGCGCCAGTCCCCAGGTCACGTCGACGACGGAGACCCGCCCGACGGCGCGGGCGACCAGGGCCGTCACGACCATCGCCACCGCGGCGATCGCGACCGAGAGCAGGGCCAACCCCCACCAGGTGGTGATCACCAGTGCCGCTCCAGGGGCAGGGTGTGAGCGGCGCCCGGCCGGACGCACAGGATCTGGTCGACCCCCATCCGGCCCTCGCGGAACGCGAGCATCCCGCCGACGAGGTAGAGCCGCCAGACGCGGACCACCTCCTCGCCGACGAGGGCGGTGAGCTCCGGCAGGTGTGCCTCGAAGCTCTCCCGCCACCCGGCGACGGTGTGCACGTAGTGCTCGCGCAGTGCGTGCACGTCGCGCACCTCGAAGCCCCCAGCTTCGAGGTACGCGACGGTCTCTCCGACCGGACGCATGTGCATGTCCGGCGCGATGAACGACTCGATGAACGGCCCGCCCCCGGGATACCTTCCGTTCCTCGACATCTGCTGCACGAGGGTGCGTCCCCCCGGTCGCACCGCCCGCCGCAGCACCTCGACGTACGTCGGGTAGTGACGCTCGCCGACGTGCTCGCCCATCTCCAGAGACCCGACCGCGTCGAAGTGATCGCGTTCGGGGATCTCGCGGTAGTCCTGGAGCCGGATCTCGACCCGTCCCTCGAGCCCACGCTCGCGGATCCGCTGGTCGACGAACCGCTTCTGCTCCGCCGCGATGGTCACGCCGGTCACCCGTGCCCCGAAGTGCTCGGCGGCGTGGAGCGACAGGGAACCCCAGCCGCACCCGACGTCGAGCAGGGTGCTGCCCGACCCGAGGCCGAGCTTGGTGCAGACCAGGTCGAGCTTGGCGCGCTGGGCCGAGGCGACCGTCTGTGAGGGATCGTCGCCGTAGTAGGCGCAGGAGTACGCCATCGACGGGTCGAGGATCAGGGCGTAGAACTCGTTGGAGAGGTCGTAGTGGTGGCTGATCGCCTGCCGGTCGCGCTGCGGGCTGTGCAGCCGGCCGCGGGTCCGAGCCTGCGACGAGGGCGCGGCGGGCGGCCTGCCGATCGCGCCGAGCCGGCGGAGCACGCGTACGCCGTGGGCCAGCGCCGCGGCACCCGGGCGCCGTCCGGACAGGCCACGCGCGCGCCCGACCGCGAAGGTGTGGGTGAGCGCCTGCTCGAGGTCGCCCTGCACCTCGAGCTCACCGGTGACGTAGGCCTGGGCCGCGCCGAGCTCGCCCGGATGCCAGAGCAGACGGCGCAGGGCGTCGGGCGAGCGGACCTCCACCACGGGGGCCTCGGCCGGACCGGCCTCGGAGCCGTCCCACGCCCGCAGGCGCACCGGCAGGTCCCCGCCGACGAAGGGCTCGGCCGCCTCGGCGAGCGTGGCGGCCACACCCCCCGACGTCGTACGACGGACGTCGACGCTCATGCCTGCCCTCCGCGGTCGAGGACGATCTGGTTCACGTCGATGTAGCCCGAGCCGAAGCCGGCCCGGGAGTAGTCGAGATAGAAGTGCCACATCCGGACGAACGTGTCGTCGAACCCGAGCGCGAGCACGTGCTCGCGCGCGGCCAGGAACCGCTCGTCCCACTGGCGGAGGGTCTCGGCGTAGTGCGAGCCGAACGAGAGCCGGTCGGCGATCCGTAGCGTGGTGTGCCGACGCGTGATGTGGTCGATCACCTCGACGGAGGGCAGGAAGCCGCCGGGGAAGATGTACTTGTTGATCCACGTGTAGGTGTGGCGGGTCGCCAGCATCCGGTCGTGGCGCATGGTGATCGCCTGGATGCCGATCCGGCCCCCCGGGGCGAGGACCCGGTCGAGGATCCGGAAGTAGTCGTCCCAGAAGTCGTAGCCGACGGCCTCGATCATCTCCACCGACAGCACCGCGTCGTACGCACCGAGGTGCGGGGAGCCGGGGGTGACGAGCTCGCGGTAGTCGAGGAGCTCGACGGTGACCCGGTCGGACAGGCCGGCCTCGGCGATCCGCTGCTCGGCCAGCGCCTTCTGCTCGACCGAGAGCGTGATCGTGTGCACCCGAGCGCCGCGGTGGGCGGCATGGATGGCGAGCTCGCCCCAGCCGGTCCCGATCTCGAGCACGCGGGAGGCCGGGCCCACCTCGGTGCGGTCGAGGAGGCGCTCGATCTTGCGGGTCTGCGCCTCACGCAGGTCGCCGCCCGGCTCGGGTGCCGCCATCAGCGTGTGGTCGCCGGCGCGCACGGGCTCGGTCGCGAACAGCCCCGAGGAGTAGCTCAGACCCGGGTCGAGGAACAGCTCGAAGAGGTCGTTCGACAGGTCGTAGTGGTGGGCGATGTTGCGCTGGGAGTTCGCGCGGGTGCTGCGCTCGTGGCTGGGTGGGCGCCGCACGGCAAGGGCGCGCAGCTTCTGCAGCGCGGGGGGGACGAGCGTGGGCATGTCGGCGGCGAGCACGGAGAGGAAGCCCCCGAGGTCGTCGGCATCCCAGGCGCCGGTCAGGTAGGCCTCTCCGAACCCGATCAGCAGTCCCCGGCCGAGCCGGTCGAAGAACTCCTCGGGGCGGTGGATGGTCATCTCCGGGCCGCCCGTTCCGAGGGTGCGTCCCTCGAGGTGGACGGTCACCGGGAAGCGGCCGATCCCGGCCAGGAACAGCCGCCGGGCCACGGCTGCGGAGATCGTGGTGCGCAGCCCGGGCCGGACCTCGGCGAGGTCGGGCCACTGGTCGAGGGCGGGTCGGTTGAGGTAGGTCGTCATCGGTCTTCCTGCGGGCACGGGGCGGGACGGGGCTGGACCGGCAGGCGTCGCAGCCAGAGCCAGATGCCGTGCATTCGGATCAGGGCCGCCCCCCGGATTGCCGCCGGCGCTGCGCGTCGCGCCGAGGCCGTCGTACGACGGCCGGTCAGCGACGCGGAGAACGTCGCGCCGTCGTCGGTGTGGAGCGTGATCGCGACCAGCAGGTCGTCGCCGGGTACCGGCACGACGACGTCGTACCAGCCGTCGGTGCCGTGGAACGGCGAGACGTAGAGCTGCTTGTCGACGCGGGCCCGTCCCCGCTCGTCGGGGTGGACGAGGTAGGCGTGCCGCCCGCCGTAGGTGTTCTGGACCTCGATGATCGTGCCCGCCGGGGCACCCGCCCGGTCGAAGCACCAGAAGACGCTGATCGGGTTGAAGCCGTTGCCGAAGGCGCGGGCGTTCGCCGCCATCAGCACCCGTCCACCGGTGAGGTCGATGCCGTGCGTGGCCAGGAACGCGTCGATGTTCGCCCGGATCGTCGCGTCAGGCGAGCCGAGGTGGTCGCGGGCCTCGAAGCGGCCGAGCGGGCCGTGGTCGGGCAGTGCGTCGAGGTCCACCAGCCACACGTGCGACCGGTGGGTGAAGCTCCTGTGGAGCGGACGCCGGCGGGTGTGCCGGATCGTCGCGTCGTACAGACCGGGCTCGGGCCGGCTCGGTCCGTCCCACGGCAGGCCCAGGTGCTCCGCTGCCGCGGCACCGGAGCGAGCACCGTCCTCGTGGAAGCCCCACCCGTGGTAGGCCCCCGCGAAGGCGAGGCGCGGCGTGTTCGCCTCGGGCAGCCGGCGTTGGGCGGCCACGGAGGTGGGGTTGTACATCGGGTGTGCGTACTCCATCCGCGCGACGACGGTGCGGGGGTCCACCAGGTCTTCGCCGCCGAGGGTGACCAGGTAGTGGGTCGTCGTGGGCAGGCGCTGCAGCCGGGTGAGGTCGTAGGTCACGGTCACCGCGCCGCGGTCGCCCCGAGGGCGCAGGAAGTTCCACGACGCCCGGGCCTTCTCGGCGCGCGGGAGCAGCGAGGTGTCGGTGTGGAGCAGCGCGAGGTTGTCGGCGTAGGGGATCGCGGCCAGCGCCTGCCGCTGCGGGGCGGTCGGCTCCTGCAGCATCGCCAGAGCCTGGTCGGGGTGGGTGGCGACGACGACCGCGTCGTACGACGCGGTGACGCCGTTGCCGTCGGTCACCTCGACGGCGTCGGCCGTCTCGCGCACGGACGTCACCTTGGTTCCGACGCGCACCTCGTCGAGGCCCGCCGCGACCCGCGCGACGTACTCGCGCGAGCCGCCGACGACCGTCCGCCACCGGGGCGATCCGGTGACCGAGAGCATCCCGTGGTGGGCGAGGAACTCGAAGAGGTAGCGCGCCGGGTAGTCGAGGGCGACCTCCGGGTCGCACGACCACACCGCGGCGACGAGCGGCTCCATGAACTGACGGCAGAAGTACGCCGAGAAACCGCCGCCGGCGAGGAAGTCGCGCAGCGTCTGGTCGCCGGCTCCCGCCGGCTGGTCGAGCAGGGCGCGGGCCCGCCGGTGGAAGCGCGGCACCTCGGCCAGCATCCTGAGGAAGCCGGGTCGGCGCAGGTTGCGGCCGGTCGGGAACAGGCCACGCAGCCCGAGTGCACCCGCGTACTCCAACCCGGTCGTCTCGTCCCGGACCGACATCGACATCTCCGACGGCTGCGTGCGCACGCCGACCTCGGCGAAGAGACGCAGCAGCGTGGGATAGGTGCGGGCGTTGTGGACGATGAAGCCGGTGTCGATGGCCAGGCCGCCCACGTCGTGGGTGTCGGCGTGGCCACCGAGCCTGCTGTCGGCCTCGTAGAGGGTGACGTGAGCGGTCTTCGCCGCCACGTGTGCCGCCGTCAGACCCGCCACGCCGGACCCGATGACTGCGATCCGTCGGGCTGGGGTCATGTCGACCCGTTCCCCGTGGAGGGCGTCTGCAGCGGGAAGAGGGCGATCGGCTTCGTGGTCGGCTGCGGGGAGCCCGCCTCGGGCTCCACCGACACCGCGGCGGCCTCGGCGGTCGCGGCGTCGCCGGTGAGCACGGTCGGCTGCTCCGCGTCCGGCATCAGCCCCGCCGAGACCATGCCCTGGCCCGGCTGCTGGAGCCACATCTGGTACGTCGTGCCGGGCTTCGGCGGTGGGACGTCGCTGCCGACCATGACCGCGCGCTTGAGGGAGGCCGAGCGCACGATGGTGAGCTGGCCGCCCCCGGGCACGGGCTCGGTGACCCGGACGGCATCGGGGGCCTTCATGATCTGGTCGGCGAGGTCGGTGGTCGACGAGCCGCCGTGGTTGGCGTGGTAGACCAGGCCGCCGCCGACCGCCAGCAGGATGAGGGCCACCGACGCGGCCACCAGGAGCGGGTAGCTGCGGCGACGCAGCGTGTGCACCTCGGCGGTGTCGGCCCCGACCGGCCCACTGACCGGCCCAGTGACCGGCCCAGTGATCTCGGGCGGCAGCGGACGGATCGAGGCGATGCCCGACAGCACGGAGTCACGCAGCCCCGGCGGCGGCGTCTCCGCCTCGGTCTCGGCGACGAGGGCTGCGGTCTCGGTGAAGGACTGGACCTCCGCCCGGCACTCGGGGCAGACCTCGAGGTGCTGCTCGAACTGGGTGCGCTCGTCGTCGTCGAGGGCGTCGACGGCGTAGGCGCCCGACAATGCGTGGATGTCGCTCATGTCGCTGCCACCTCTCCGACGCCCAACGCGTCTCTCAGTCGGATCAGGCCGTCCCTGATCCTGGTCTTCGCCGTGCCGATGGGGAGATCGAGCATGCGGGCCACCTCGGTATGGGTGTAGCCACCGAGGAACGCGAGCTCCACGGCCTGCCGCTGCTTGAGCGTGAGGCTCGACAACGCGGCCCTGACCCGGCTGGCCTCCAGCGAGGCGGCTGCGGCCTCGGCGGTGGAGTCGTGGTCGACGGTCTGCTCCTTGTGGGTGTAGGCCTCGTCACGCCGGCTCGACGCCTCGGCCGAGCGAACCCGGTCGACCGCCTTGCGGTGCACGATGGTCAGCAGCCAGGAGATCGCGCTGCCCTTGTCGGGGTCGAAGCGGGCCGCGTGTCGCCAGCACTCCAGGTAGGCCTCCTGGGTGACCTCCTCGGCCTGGGCGCGGTCGCGGAGCACGCGGACGGCGAGGCCGAAGGAGCGTGCCGACGTGGCGTCGTACCACTCGGCGAAGGCTCCTTCGTCGCCGCGGCTGGCCCGTTTGAGCAGCTCAGCCAAGGCTGCGGCCACCGACCCGCCACCCTCAGGGGGTGGGTCGTGGGGCACGGACCTCAGTGGTGTCACGTCAGGATCCTCGCGCTCGGTGGGCAGATTGTCAGGACCGGTCCGCCGGCTGTCCTCGGGGACGCCGTAGACCGGGCTCTCCTGTCTCACAGGTGGTTCGGCGCGACAGACCCTCCGGATGGGTGAGACAGCGCGGGAATTTCGCAGCACGCGGGCACGACGCTCTGTGCCGCGGACGCACAGGTACCGGCGCCGCGGAATGGGAGGATGCGCGGCATGACCGACCCTTCGACAGGCTCCGGACTCGGCGAGCTCGTCCACTACGGCGTCGCGGACGCGGTGGCCACGATCACCCTGGACTCTCCGCACAACCGCAACGCTCTCTCACAGCAGCTGGTCCACGAGCTCGTCGAGCGGCTGGAGCGGGCCGCAGCCGACCCGGAGGTGAGGGTCGTGCTCGTCCGGCAGGAGGGAAAGGTCTTCTGCTCCGGCGCCGACCTGTCCGAGGCGACGACGGTCGGGATGGCCGAGGGCGCCCGCCGGATCGTCGCGTTGCAGCGCCTGATCGTGGCGATGGACAAGCCCGTGGTGGTCCGGGTCTCGGGCGCGGTGCGGGCCGGTGGCATCGGCATCGTGGCCGCCGGCGACCTCGCGGTCAGCGCCGACGACGCCACCTACGCCCTCACCGAGGTCAAGCTCGGGCTCGCGGCGGCGATCATCTCCCTGACCGTTCACGCCCGGATGAACCCGCGTGCGGCGTCGCTCACGACGCTCGGTGGTGAGACGTTCACCGGAGCCCAGGCGGCGGCGTACGGACTGGTCACCACGGCCGTGCCCGCTGACGAGCTGGACGACGCGGTCACGACGGTCTGTGCGCAGCTCGCCACCGGTGCGGCGCAGGGCCTGCGCGAGTCCAAGCGGATCCTCAACGCCGACCTGCTGCGCCGGATCGATGCCCGGGGCGACGAGATGGCCGAGCTGAGCGCGCGGTTGTTCGCCTCGGACGCGGCGCGCGAGGCGATGACCGCCTTCCTGAACCGGACGAGGTAGGCAACCCTCGCGGGGGCCCGGACCGGTATCCACGGGCATGACCACCACGACAGCGGTCGACTCGGGAGGACGCGTGCACGAGGCGACCTTCGACGACTTCGTCGCGGCCCGTTCGCGGGCCCTGCTGCGGACGGCGTACCTGCTCACCCACGACCACGCCCTCGCCGAGGACCTGCTCCAGACGTCGTTGGCGAAGGCCTGGTTCGCGTGGAAGCGGATCGACGGGAACCCGGAGCCCTACGTACGCCGGATCCTCGTCAACACCTATGCCTCCTGGTGGCGGCGCAAGTGGAACGGCGAGCACCCGACCGAGGACCTGCCCGAACGCGTGGCCGAGGAGCCGGGGGCCGAGCCGACCGACCTCTGGCGAGCCATGGAGCGGCTGCCGCGGCGGCAGCGTGCGGTCGTGGTCCTGCGCTACTTCGAGGACCTGACCGAGGTCCAGACCGCGGAGCTGCTCGGTTGCTCGGTCGGGACCGTCAAGAGCCAGTGCAGCAAGGCGCTCGCCAAGCTGCGGATCGACCCTGCCCTCGCCGAGGCGGAAGGAGACCCACGATGAGCACCTTGTCCGACCTCCGCAGCACCCTCGGCGAGCACGCCGAGCACGTGCCCGACGGCGAGGCGGTCGCCCGGATCGCCTCGGTCCGCCACCGCGTCTCGGTCGTACGGCGGCGCCGCCGCACGGTGGGAGCGGGGCTCATCTCGCTGGCCCTCGTGATCGGTCGGCGCCACCGCCCTGGCCCACCACGCCGCGGCGACGCCCTTCCGTCCGCGCCGACGGTGCTCGGAGTGAAGGCGCCCGTGACGCATGACGTCGCTCGGCTACACCTATCGCAGGACGGCCTCGGCGAGGCGTTCGGCCGAACGGGCTCCGTCGACGTCGCGGCGTCCGACCAGCCCCGGCTCTTCTCGTGGACGACCGACGGCGGCTCCGCGGTGAGGATCACCCTGCCCGACGGGGACGTCCTGCACTCGACCGAGACGGGTTTCCGGGACTACGTGGTGCTGTCTCCCGGCGTCAGCGGCACGATGAGGGTGCACGTCGACGAGGGCCGCGTCGGGCTGGCGTCCTACCGGCTGACCGACGCCGCACCTCCCGGCTACACCAAGGACGGCGTGACGTTCCGGACGACGGTTGCGGGCCGTCCGCTCCTCACCGCTGCGATCTCCGACGAGGGTCAGTCCGAGCTCACGGCGACCTACGTGGTGCCCGACGGACCGGTGCAGGACCACCTCTACTGTGCCGGCCTCGAGAAGGGCCAGACGCTGCACCTGGCCGTCGACGGACAGACCCGGGAGTGGGTGGAGCACGACACCTGTGATCCCGCCAGTGCCTTCGATCCGGGCTCGGGAGGATTCGGTCAGTTCCGGTCCGGCCGTCCCGGGGCCGTCGTCACCGTGCGCTTCTACGTGACCGCGGGCGCGAAGGACGAACGGGTGCTGCCCGCGAGTCAGGTCGGCCACCTCCGGATGGGGTTCGGGATCTACGGTCCGATCGCCGAGTCTCGTGTCGGTGGTTGGCGCGTGGAGAACGAGCTCGAGTCGCATGGCCACACCTGGGTGCTGGCGAGGACGACGAGCTCGGGCGGCGCTCCCATCACCGTCGCGGCGGTGGGACGCGACCGGCTGGCGAGCGTCGTGTGGAACAGCCCGTCCGGCGTCAGCAGCGTCCGGTGGCGAGCCGGACCGTCGAGCAGCGTCCAGGAGAGGTACCAGACCGGCCAGGGCGGCGAGCCCCGGCCTGTGGGCGCCCGCCGGCGCGCCGGTCCACGTCCGTTTCGATCGTGGCACCGGGACGTTGGGACTGGCCCTGTACGACCGGGCGGACTGAGTCCTCGGTCGTCCTCGGTCGTCCTCGGTCGTCCTCGTAGAGCCTGCGGCTGAGCGTCAGGTGCGACTCCTTGACCCCCGCCCGACGCAGCGCGTCGTCGGCGTAGACCGCGTTGCCCGCCCCGATCGGGACGGCGTACCCGACGCCGACGCGGACCCACGACGGGTCGTGCAGGCAGCGGTCGGGGACGGTGACGGTGAGGCGGTCGACGGCGACCCGCACGCGATTGCTCAGGGCGGCGCAGGCGACGGTCCGGCCCGACAGCCCTGGTCAGGAGGAACTGGGTGAGGCCGTTCTCGTGGTGACCGGTCACGACGTACGTCCCGGACGGGGTGGTGACTCGTGACAGGTAGGCCCACGACTTCGGGGCGAGGTGCCGTAGCCGGATCCGCGTGGTGACGGCGTCCGCGTCGTGGGTGAGGGCGACGTGCACGATGTCGGCGGACCTGTTGCGAGGGGCGTTGCCGACGTGGGTCGCCGACGACCGCTGCACGTCCTTCGCGGGGTCGGCGTGACGCAGGGTCTGCGCGAACGCCGTGCCCGGCAGGACGAGGGCGGCGGTGGCGGTGGCGAGGGCCACGCCGCGGACGACGGAGCGGGAAGCAGACACGCGGGCGAGCCTGACACAGGCCCGGCCGCACGGCAGCCGGATCGCGCTACTTTCTCGGCCGCCTCCAGAGCGGGAGGCTTCTTCCCAGCCACGCTCCAGGCCGCGAATTCGACCGTCCTGTGCCGAGCGCTCGGGCGAGCGGATACGATTGTCGACTCGCACCATGGGGATACCGCCATCGGCGGTCGGGCATCCGAGGGGAACGCTTTCTTGGCAGACGATGTGCTGGCGGCAGAGCTCGCCGCGGAGCAGACGTTCGTCGATCGCGTGTACGTCCAGCTGGAGAAGTCAGCGCGCAACGCGCGCGAGCTGGCACGCGAAGGACACGGCCGCGGGCGGCTCGGTCACGAGGGTGGCCTGGTCGAGCGCGACGCCATGGTGTTCCAGGCGGCGAAGCGGATCGCCCAGCTCGATGCTGCCCACGAGGGTCTCGTCTTCGGCCGGCTCGACCTGCGGCCGTCCCTCGATCCGGAGCCGCGCTACATCGGCCGGATCGGTCTGCGCGACGAGCAGCGTGACTCGCTCCTGATCGACTGGCGGGCTCCGGCCGCGGCCGTGTTCTACCAGGCGACGGCCGCCGAGCCGCAGGACGTCGTACGACGGCGGGTGCTGCGGTGCGCCGGGCCGACGGTGGTCGGCGTGGAGGACGAGCTCCTCGACGCCGAGGCTGAGACGGACCTCCCGATCGTGGGGGAGGGCGCCCTGATGGCGCAGCTGTCCCGCGCCCGCGACCGGTCGATGCACTCGATCGTCGCCACCATCCAGGCCGAGCAGGACAAGGCGATCCGGGCGCCGGCCAAGGGTGTCGTGGCCATCAGTGGCGGTCCCGGCACGGGCAAGACGGTGGTGGCGCTGCACCGCGCGGCGTTCCTGCTCTACTCCGACCGGCGTCGCTACGAGACCGGCGGCGTCCTCGTCGTCGGTCCCTCGGGCGTCTTCATGCGCTACATCGAGCGGGTGCTGCCCTCCCTCGGCGAGACGGCCGTCGCGCTCCGCTCGCTCGGCGAGGTGGTCGGCGGCCTGCGGGCGACCCGTCACGACGCCCCCGCGGTCGCCGCCGTCAAGGGCTCGGGGCGGATGGCCGAGCTGATGCGCCGCACGGCACGCCAGCAGGCTCCGGGCTCGCCCAAGGAGTTCCGGGTGTTCTGGCGCGACGACGTGATCCTGCTCGACCGCGGCCAGCTCGGAAAGCTGCGTCGGCAGCTGATGGGACAGGGCCAGCGCAACCGGCAGCTCCCGCGGATCGCCTCCGCGCTGCTCGACGTGATGTGGCGCCAGGTGCGCGGTGAGCGCGGACGCGACCGGGGCCGCGAGGCCTTCGACGACGACATGCTCTCGTCCGACGCCTTCGTGGAGTTCGCCCTGTCGTGGTGGCCGGCGCTCGGCGCGACCGAGGTGCTCGGCTGGCTGCGCGACCCGGAGTTCCTGGCCCGGGTCGGCGAGGGCCTCGTGTCCGCCGAGGAGCAGCGGCTGCTGGCCGACTCCTGGCAGGACGACTCCCTGTCGGTGGAGGACGTCCCGCTGGTCGACGAGCTGCGCTACGCGCTCGGCGACGTCCCCGACCGGCGCGACGAGGACCACGAGCTCGACGACTTCCTCGGCGGCGACCTCGCCGGTGGTCGCGAGGAGCTCACGACGGCGTGGGAGCGCGAGTACGGCCCCGGCGCCCCGGTCTGGATGCCGCCGACCCACACCATCGAGGACGACGGCTACGCCCACGTGCTCGTGGACGAGGCGCAGGACCTCACGCCGATGCAGTGGCGGATGGTCGGGCGTCGCGGCCGTGCCGCGACCTGGACGATCGTCGGAGACGCCGCCCAGTCGTCCTGGCCCGTGCCCGCCGAGTCGGCCGCCGCGCGCGCGGCCGCGATCGAGGGCAAGGACCTCCACGAGTTCCACCTCTCGACCAACTACCGCAACTCCTCCGAGATCTACGACTACGCCGCGGCGTACGCCTCACGCGTCGGCCTCGACGCCGACCTGCCGACGGCCGTGCGGTCCACCGGGGTCTCGCCGGTGGAGGTCCCGGCCGGTGACGACGTCGCGGCCACGGTGCGGGCGGAGCTGACCACGATCCTCGGCCAGGTCGCCGGCACGGTGGCCGTCGTCGCCCCGATCGCGAGACGGGCCGAGGTCTCGGCCTGGCTGTCGTCGTGGGAGGAGTTCGCCGACGCCGCCCCCCACGCGGCGACCCCCGAGACCGCCGGCGACGACCGGATCGTGGTCCTCACCGGTATCGAGACCAAGGGCCTGGAGTTCGACGGCATCGTGGTCGTCGACCCCGACGCGATCGAGGCCGAGTCATCCACCGGCCGCGCCACCCTCTACGTCGTCCTCACCCGCGCCACCCAGCTCCTCACCCTCGTCCGCTGACTCGGCGCACACAGGCGAGGACAACACGCCGAGTCGGCGCAAAGAGACACCGAAATCACGCCGAGTCGGCGCACACAGACACCGAAATCGCGCCGAGTCGTCACCTGACAACTCGGCGTTCGGGCACAGTGGAGGCATGCGCGTCATCCCCGACCGCTCGGTCGTGACCTCGCTCGCCGACCCGGCTCGCTTCACCGGCCGCGTCTGGCGCACGGACTACATCGATCCCGACGACCTCGAGCACCTCGCCGGATCCCGCTTCCACTACGAGCCGGGCGCGCGCTCCTACTGGCACGTCCACGAGCACGAGCAGGCGATCGTCGGCATGTTCGGCAGCGGCATCGTGGCCTGGGAGGGGCTCGACCACCTGGTCGAGCTGGGGCCCGGCGACTGGTGGCACGTGGAGCCGGGCGTCCCGCACTGGCACGGCGCGACGCCCGCTACGGCGTTCGCCCACCTCGCGATCACCGCCGGTGGCGCCACGACCTGGCTGCACGAGGTCGCGGACGCCGACTACCACCGGTGACCACGGAGTACGACGACCTCACCGTCCTGGCCGCGTTCCTGGCGCGGCGTGACGAGCCCGGCCTGACGCGGGACCACCCGGTCGACGTCCTCGTGCTCTGCGGCAGCGCGGTCCTCCGGTCGCTGACCGTCGCCGCCGACGCCGTCCACGACGGCGCAGCCTCACGCATCCTGGTGACCGGCGGCATCGGTCACTCCACGCCGTACCTGCGTGAGGCGGTGGCTCGGCACCCGACCTACCGCGACACCGACACCACCGGCCGCACGGAGGCCGCCCTGATGGCCGAGATCCTCACCCGCCACCTCGGCGTCCCGGCCGCGCGAGTCCGGACCGAGGAGGCCTCGACCAACTGCGGGCAGAACGCCGAGCTCTCCCTGCGCATGCTGGCCACCGACGAACAGCGGCCTCGCGCGCTCCTCGTCGTCCAGGACCCGACCATGCAGCGCCGCACCCACGCCGCGTTCGAGCGGTGGCGTGGAACCGACGGGCCGGAGATCCGCAGCCACGCGCCGTTCGTGCCGGTGGTCGGCGAGGCCGGCGCGGGCGAGACCGCCGCAGAACCGGTGTGGACGCTCGACCGCTTCCGCGACCTCGCGCTCGGGGAGATCAGCAGGCTGACCGACGACGAGCACGGCTACGGACCCGGTGGCGCCGGGTTCATCGTCCACGTCGACCTGCCCGACGACGTCGTCGCGGCCCATCGTCGCCTGCGATCGGAGCACCCCGAGGCGGTCCGCGACCTCACGCCACGAGACGGGCCGGAGGGCAGCCCCGACCGTTTGTAGGCTGCCGGGCATGCCCACGACCCCGACCGCCTCTGCCGTGCTCGCCACGCTGCAGCGGTACGACGCGTGGGCACTGGTGCGGATGGGCGACGACGACACCGTGCTCGCGGTGGGCGGCGCGCGGAGCGAGGTGTCGAGCCTGCTCGACGTACCCCTCGAGCAGGGGTCGCCCGACGAGGGGAGGACGGCCGACCGGCTGCTGGCGATCCCGTTCCGGCAGGTCACCGAGCGTGGCTTCGAGGCCCACGACGACGGCACGCCCCTGGTGGTGGTCGACATCGCCCTCGAGGAACGGCTCCCGCTCGCGGCGACGCTGGCGGCCATCCCCGACGACGGGATCGAGTTCCTCGACCGCGGGGGCTTCGAGAGCGACGACGAGGAGTACGCCAAGCTCGTCGAGACGATCATCGCCGACGAGATCGGCCAGGGCGAGGGCGCCAACCTCGTGATCGGGCGCCACTACCGCGCGCAGGTCGCCGACTGGGACGCCGGCAAGGCCCTCACCGTGTTCAAGCGGCTCTGCGAGCGCGAACGCGGTGCGTACTGGACGTTCTGCTTCTTCACCGGCGACCGCTACCTGGTCGGGGCCAGCCCCGAGCGACACGTCAGCGTCCAGGGCGGCTACGGCACCGTGAGCGACGTCCGGATGAACCCGATCAGCGGCACCTTCCGGCTCGCCGGCCACGACGACCCGGTCGAGCGCAAGCGGGCGCTGCTGGAGTTCCTGGCCGACGAGAAGGAGATCTACGAGCTCTTCATGGTCGTCGACGAGGAGCTGAAGATGATGTGCGACGTCTGCCACGAGGGCGGGCAGGTGCTGGGCCCGTTCCTCAAGCCGATGACGCACCTCGTGCACACCGAGTACCTCCTCGCCGGACGCACCCGCCGCGACGTCCGCGAGGTGCTGCGCGACACGATGTACGCCGCCACGGTCACGGGCAGCCCGGTCCAGAACGCGTGCCGGCTGATCAAGACCTACGAGACGGAGGGCCGGGGCTACTACGGCGCCGCGCTCGCCCTCATCGGCCGCGACCGCGAGGGCCGGACGCGGTGCGACAGCCCGATCATCATCCGGGCGGCCGACGTCGACCTCGACGGCCGCCTCAAGGTGACCGCCGGTGCGACGCTGGTCCGCGACAGCGACCCTGTCAGCGAGGTCGCCGAGACGCACGCCAAGGCCGGGGGCATCCTCAGCGCGTTCGGGCTCGTCGACACGCCGGCTGCGCCGGCGTACGGCGTCGACGACCTGGCCCGCGACGAGGACGTGCTCATCGCCCTCAACTCCCGCAACCAGCGGTTGTCGACGTTCTGGCTCACCGACCAGGCGGGTGCGCCGCCCGACCTCCGGCTGGCCGGCCAGCACGTCGCGATCCTCGACGGCGAGGACGACTTCGTGAACATGCTGCGCCACGTGCTCGGTGTCGCCGGCATGTCCAGCGAGGTCGTGCCCCATGCACGCTACGTCGACGGTGCCCTCGACGCTGCCGACCTGGTGATCGTGGGCCCCGGACCTGGTGACCCGCGCGACGGGGACGACCCGAAGATCGCCACCTTCCGCCGCGCCGTCGAGCGTCTGCTGGCGCGCGAGCAGCCGTTCCTGGCGGTCTGCCTCGGCCACCAGGTGCTGTGCGACCGGCTCGGGATCCCCCTGGCCTACAAGGACATCGTCTTCCAGGGCACCCAGGCCGAGGTCGGTCTCGGCGGCCGTCCCGAGCGCGTCGGGTTCTACAACACGTTCGTCGGACGCGTGCCCGACGACGGGCGCGGCGGCCACGGCTCGCTCGCTCCGGGCCTCAGCGTCGAGACCGATCCGGAGACGGGCGACGTCCACCTCGTGAGTGGACCGCACTTCCGCGGCATCCAGTTCCACGCCGAGTCGATCCTCACCGAGCACGGCTCCGATCTGGTGCACCGTCTGGCGAGCGACCTGCTCGCCGGCGGCTCCTCGCCCTAGGTCCCTCGCGACGCCTCCGACGCGTGCCATAGTGACTCCGGCGATGGCGCCGACGTGTTCCTACTCGGGCCCTCGTCGTCCGGACCGGGCAGAAAGCAGGAGATCTCTCGATGGGTCTGATCCTTCCCATCTTCTTCCTCGCTCTCCTGGCCAGCATCTCCCCGGTCACGCTCGTCGTGTTCATCCTGCTCCTGGCGACCACCCGCGCCCGCATCAATGCCAGCGCGTTCCTGGTGGGGTGGACCATCTCGCTGACGGTGGTCTTCTCCCTCAGCTACCTGCTCGGCACCTACCGCGGCCTCAACACCGGCGGCGGCGGCACCGTGCTGGCGGCCTTCGAGGTCGTGCTGGCGCTGGGTCTGATCGCCACGGCCATCTGGCAGTGGCGCCGACGCAACGGCCCCCACGGCGCCGTCGGGGTGCCGAAGGACCTCGAGGAGCGGCTCAAGAGCCTGGATCCGAAGGGCGCCGCCGTGCTCGGGGTCCTGAAGCAACCGTGGAGCCTCACCGCCGCAGCGGCGCTGGTCCTGGTGCACAACCACTCGGCGTTCGTCGTCGCCGTCGTCGCCTTCGCCGTGTTCGCCGTGGTCTCGACCGCCACGGTGGGGGCGATCTACGTCTACTACGCCCGGGAGCCGGCGCAGGCGGACGCGCGTCTCGCGGAGCTCCACGCTCGCGTGGTCAGCGCCGGCCCGACCGTCATCGCCGTCGCCTCGCTCGTGATCGGCCTGGTGCTGATGGTCGACGGCCTCCGGACGTTGGCCGGCTGACCCACGCCGGTCAACCGAGGTGCTGCAGGTCGATGAGGGCCAGCATGACGGCGTCGATGACCCCCGTGTGGATCCCGGCCACGAGCAGCGTCATGCCTGCCGACCAGGCGAACGGCTTCCACCCCTCCTCGTGAACGAGGTGGTGGCGGACCGAGGTGTGCGTCACGGGCCCTCCTGGTCGTCGTACCCACGACCAGGGTGAGGCCTCGAGACCCGTGGAGCAAGGACTACGCAGCCGCGGGTGTGACCTGGGAGACGGAGCCGTCAGGAACGCGTCAAGACGGGTCGAGGACGCCGTCGGTCGGCAGAGCATGGAGCCGTGGCACTCCCTGTCTCTCCCGCTGAACGTCTCGTCGACGGTTCCGCACTGTGGCCCCCTCGGGGCCGGTGGAGGATCGCGGTCCGGGTCGGCGCCGTTGTCCTGCCGCTCGTGACGTGCGCGATCTTCTCGACCGTCCGCGACGACCTCACCGCCTCCATCGTCGTGCTGGTGCTGGTCCTGTGGGTGGTGGCGGCGGCCGCGACGGGCGACCGGGTCGCCGGTCTGCTCGCGGCGGTGTCGAGCGGGGCCTGGTTCGACTTCTTCCTGACCGCGCCCTACCAGCAGTTCGCGATCAAGGGCTCCGACGACCTCGAGGCCACCGTCCTGCTCGTGGTGATCGGCCTCGGAGTGACCGAGATCGCCCTGTGGGGCCATCGGCAGCAGGCGCGCGCCGCCGGTCGGTCCGGCTACCTCGACGGTGTGCTGGGTGCGGCGCGGCTGGTGGCCGAGGGCGACACGCCCGCCACCGCGCTGACCGACCTCGTGGCTCGGCAGATCGCCGACGTGCTGGGCGCGGACGAGTGCTGCTTCGTCGACGGGCCGGTGACCGACCGGCGCGTCGCAGTCCTCGACCACGACGGTGACGTCGTGCGGGGGAGCCAGACGGTCGACGTCGACCGGGTCGGCCTCCCGTACGACGACTACGTGGCCATCCCGGTGCACCGTGGCGCCCGGGTGGTCGGTCACTTCCTGGTGACGGCCAGCTCGCGGCTCACCTACCCGACGGCCGAGCAGCGGCGGGTCGCGGTGCTCCTCGCCGACCAGGTCGCTGCCGCGGTCGACGCCCGCTGATGTCGACTCCGACGCTGACCCGGCGCGCCCGCGAGTGGCTGGTCACCGAGGGCGAGGTCCACCACGCCGACGCCGGCAACCCCTGGTGGAAGGTGATGTGCCTGACGGGTGTCGACTACTTCTCGACCCTCGGCTACCAGCCCGGCATCGCCGCGCTCGCGGCGGGCCTGCTCTCCCCGGTCGCCACCCTCGTCCTCGTCGCGCTCACCCTCGTGGGCGCCCTGCCCGTCTATCACCGCGTCGCCGAGGAGAGTCCGCACGGCGAGGGCTCGATCGCCATGCTCGAGCGGCTGCTCAGCTTCTGGAAGGGCAAGCTCTTCGTGCTCGCCCTCCTGGGGTTCGCGGCCACGGACTTCATCATCACCATGACCCTGTCTGCGGCTGACGCGTCGGCGCACCTCATCGAGAACCCCAACCTGCGCTCGACCCTCACGGGCCACCAGGTCGCGATCACCCTGTTCCTGCTGGCGTTGCTGGGGGCGGTGTTCCTGCGCGGCTTCACCGAGGCCATCGGCCTGGCCGTCGGACTCGTCGCCGTCTACCTGGCTCTCAACGTCGTCGTGATCGGCGTCAGCCTCTGGCAGATCGCGGCGCACCCGCACCTGGTCCCCGACTGGACCGCGGCGCTCACCCAGCAGCATGGCGACCCCCTGGCCATGCTCGGGGTCTCGTTGCTCGTCTTCCCCAAGCTGGCCCTGGGGATGTCGGGCTTCGAGACCGGGGTCGCGGTGATGCCCCACGTCAGTGGCGACCCGACCGACACCGAGTCGCGACCTGCCGGCCGGATTCGTGGCACCAAGCGGCTCCTCACCACCGCCGCGGTGATGATGAGCGTCTTCCTGGTGACCAGCTCGTTCGTGACGACCCTGCTGATCCCCGCGAACCAGTTCGAGCCGGGTGGCCGCGCCAACGGCCGCGCCCTCGCCTACCTGGCGCACGAGTACCTCGGCAACGCCTTCGGCACGGCGTACGACGCCTCGACGATCGCGATCCTCTGGTTCGCGGGGGCCTCGGCGATGGCCGGGATGCTGAACCTGATCCCGCGCTATCTCCCGCGCTACGGCATGTCGCCCGAGTGGGCCGGTGCGGTCCGGCCGCTGGTGCTGATCCTGACCGGGACGGCCTTCCTGATCACCTGGATCTTCGACGCGAGCGTCGACGGACAGGGTGGCGCCTATGCGACCGGCGTCCTCGTGCTGTTCACCAGCGCTGCGGTCGCGGTGACGCTGGCTGCGCGACGATCGGGCCAGCGCACGCGGATGTACGGCTTCGCCGCGGTCGCGCTCGTCTTCGCCTACACGACCGTCAGCAACGTGATCGAGCGGCCGGACGGCGTGAAGATCGGGGCCTGCTTCATCCTGGCGATCGTCACGGTCTCCATCGCCTCCCGGATCAAGCGGGTCTTCGAGCTCCGGGCGACCGAGATCGACTTCGACGCACCGAGCCAGGTGTTCGTGCGCGACTGTGCGCGCCGCACGATCCGGCTGGTCGCCCACCAGACCGAGCACCGCGAGGCCGAGGAGTACGTCGAGAAGATCCGGCAGCTGCGTCGTGACCACGATCTGCCGTCGGACCCCGACGTCGTCTTCGTCGAGGTCACCGTCGTCGACCCGAGCGACTTCGAGGGTCGGCTCCATGTGCGGGGCGAGGTGCTCCACGAGCGCTACCGGGTGATGACCGTGACGGCGCCCTCGGTCCCCAACGCGCTGGCAGCCCTGGCTCTGCGGATCCGCGACGACTCCGGAGCGATCCCGCACATCTACTTCGCCTGGACCGAGGGCAACCCGCTCCAGCAGTTCCTCCGGTTCCTCCTGTTCGGGCTCGGCGAGGTCGCGCCCGTCACCCGCGAGGTCCTCCGGCGCGCGGAGCCCGACCCTGCGCGCCGTCCGCACGTGCACGTCGGCTGAGGCGCCGTGGCAGGACTCGTCGTGGTGGACACTGAGCGCGTGATCGACACCGCCGGTGCCCCGGGCCTCGGTCTGCGCAGAGGCCTGCTCGGCTGGGCGCTCGCCGTGCTCGGGCCCGTAGCACTCACCGTCGTCCTCCTCGCCGTCGACGAGGGGGCACGGAGCATCGCGCTCGAGGCGATGCTCTACCTGAGCCTGGCGGTGGCGGTCGCCCTGGTCGGAGGTCGCTGGCCGGCCCTGGTCGCGGCCGTCGGGGCGGCCCTGCTGCTCAACTACTTCTTCATCCCGCCGCGCCGCACCCTCAACGTGGCCTCCGGCAACGACCTGCTCACGCTGCTGGTCTTCGTCGTCACAGCGGTCGCCGTCGCCGCAGTGGTCGACGCCGCTGCACGCCGCCGGGAGCAGGCGCGCGCCGCCGAGCGGGAGGCGAGCATGCTCGCCATGCTCAACCGGCAGGTGCTGGGCGGGGAGTACGACGTCCCGCGGCTCCTCGAGCTGGCCCGCGACACCTTCGGGGCCGAGGCCGCGGAGCTGGTCCCGGACGAGCCCCCGGCCGCGGCCGGCGTCGTCGTCGTGCCCGCCGGTGCGGCCGGCTGGCTGCTCCTGACGGGCGCCGAGCTGGGCGTGCGCGACCGGGCCGTCGCTGCCGCCTTCGCCTCGCACGTCGGCGTGCTGCGCGAACGTGAGGAGCTGGCGCGCCAGAGCATGGCCGCCCAGCAGCTCGAGGCCGGCAACCGCACCCGCACGGCCCTGCTCGCGGCCGTCTCCCACGATCTGCGCACGCCACTGGCCGGGCTCCGCTCGGCGGCCGAGACGCTGCGCGTGCACGACACCCGGCTGAGCGAGGCCGAGCGCCAGGAGCTGCTGGCCGCGATGGAGAGCTCGATCGCCCGCCTGACCGGGATGGTCAGCGACCTGCTCGACATGAGCCGCCTGCAGACGGGCGCCGTGCTCCCGATCGCCGCCGAGGTGCCGCTCGACGAGGTCGTCCGCAGCGCCCTGGCCGGCGTCGAGGACGCGGAGCGCGTCGTGATCGGCGAGCTCCCGACGGCGTACGTCGACGCCGGCCTGCTCGAGCGAGTGGTGGCCAACCTGGTCGCCAACGCCCTGCGCCACAGCGAGGCGGTCCTGGTCGAGGGCTCGTCGGACGGGGTGCGGGTCGAGCTGCGCGTCGTCGACCGCGGGCCGGGAGTCGCACCCGCCGACCGGGCCCGGATCTTCGAGCCCTTCCAGCGCCGGGGGGACTCCGGCACCGGGGTCGGGCTCGGCCTCGCCGTCGCGCGCGGGCTGACCGAGGCGCAAGGCGGGACGTTGGAGGCGGAGTCGACGCCCGGGGGCGGTCTCACGATGGTCCTGGAGCTGCCGGGGACGGGCGCATGAAGGTGCTGCTCGTCGACGACGACACCACGCTGCGTCGCACGCTCGGGATCGGGCTGCGTGCGGAAGGACACGACGTGCTGATCGCCGCCGACGGCCGGACCGCCCTCCAGGCGTTGCGTGAGGACCGACCCGACCTCGTCGTGCTCGACCTCGGCCTGCCCGACCTGTCGGGGCTCGAAGTGCTGCGGCAGCTCCGCGGCTGGAGCACGACGCCGGTCGTCGTGCTCTCGGCCCGGGCGGAGTCGGCGGAGAAGGTCGAGGCGCTCGACCTCGGCGCGGACGACTACGTGACCAAGCCGTTCGGCATGGAGGAGCTCCTGGCGCGGATCCGGGCCGCAGGCAGGCGCGCCGGCTCCGACCTGCCGGTGCTCGAGGCCGGCGACCTCGTGATCGACCTGCCGGCCCGTCGGGTCACGAAGGCGGGCGAGGTGGTGCGGCTGACCCCCACCGAGTGGGGGCTGCTCGAGATGCTCGTCCGGACCCCCGGCCGGCTGGTCAGCCAGCGCGACCTCCTGCACGAGGTGTGGGGGCCGACGTACGGGCGCGAGACGAACTACCTGCGCGTCTACGTCGGTGCGCTGCGCAAGAAGCTCGAGGACGATCCCTCCGCCCCGCGACACCTGATCACCGAGCCCGGAATGGGCTACCGCTTCGAGGTCTGACGCCGGGCCGGCGGGCGCGAGCCTGCCCGAGCAGCCCGAGCAGCCCCGGGGCCGCCACGACCGGGGTACGGCGCCTCAGGTCGCCACGAGCGCGGCACCGGGCAGCTGCATGACGATGCGCGTGCCGCCGGCGGCACTCTCCTCGACCCGGACCGTGCCGGAGTGGCGTTCGGTCACCTGGCGCACGATCGAGAGCCCGAGGCCGGAGCCCGGCATCGAGCGCGACTCGTCGGAACGGTAGAACCGCTCGAAGACGTGCTCGCGGTCGTCCTCGGCGATGCCAGGTCCCTCGTCGTCGACGCTCAGAGTCCCGTGGTTGAGCCGGATCGTGACCGTCCCTCCTGGCGGACTCCACTTCACGGCGTTGTCGAGCAGGTTGGTCACGGCGCGTTCGAGCGAGGCCGACTCACCGGTGACCCACCACGGCTCGCAGTCGACCTCGAAGGTCAGGCCGGTGCCGCGTCGACGGGCGCGGGCTACGGCGCGGTCGACGACCTCGGCGAGGTCGACCTTCTCGACAGCGCGTCGTAGCGGCTCGTCGCGCGCGAGCTCGACCAGGTCGCCGACCAGGTTGGACATCTCCTCGATCTGGGCGCCCACGTCGTCGAGCAGCTCGGCCCGCGCGGCGGGGTCCAGACCACCGGACGCGTCCGACTGGAGCAGCAGGTCGAGGTTGGTGCGCAGCGACGTGAGCGGCGTACGGAGCTCGTGGCCGGCGTCGGCGACCAGCCGGCGCTGTCGGTCGCGGGACGCCGAGAGCGCCGGCCAGCAGGCCGTTGAACGCCGTCGCGAGACGCGCGATCTCGTCGTCACCCTCGACGGGCAGCGGGGTGAGCTCCTCGGTCCGCGTGATCACCTCGACGTTGTCGGTCAGGCGACGCACCGGTCGCAGCCCGTTGCGGGCCACGGCCCAGCCGGCGAAGGCGGCACCGATCACGCCGGCCAGGCCGAAGAGCAGCATCACCGCGCCCATCTTCTGGAGCACCCGCTCCTGGGGCCCCATGTTCTGGGCCAGCACGAGGGCGTAGCCGCTGTCCCCGCCGTAGTAGGGGACCGCGACGACCCGGTACTCGTTGCCGTTCGTCGTGACGGTCCGCACGCTGCTGGCGGTGGTCCCCTGGGCGACGGCGGTCTCGTGGCCGTCGAGGGGGATCTGCGGGTTCGTGCGGTCGGTGGTGATGGGGGTCCCGCCGGAGGTGACCAGGTAGATCCGCACGTCGGCCGCGCCGGTGGCCCACGAGGGCACGTTGTAGTCGGTCAGCTGGGCGATCTGGAGGCTCCCCGCGGCCCGATGGGCGCGGTCACGCAGGGAGTTGTCGAGAGAGCTCTCCAGCGACATCCGCACGGTGACGTAGGCCCCGAGGGCCACCAGCGCGACCGCGAGACCCACCGCGACGGTGGTCAGCAGGACGACGCGGCTCGCGAGCGACCGTCGATAGTGCCACCGGCGCTCGTCCCACGTCGACGAGCCGGGAGCCTGGCCGGTCGCCGGGGCGCTCATGAGTCCTTGAGGACGTATCCCACGCCCCGCACGGTGTGGATCAACCGCGACTCACCCTCGGCCTCGGTCTTGCGGCGCAGGTAACCGACGTAGACCTCGAGGGAGTTCGCCGTCGTGGGGAAGTCGTAGCCCCAGACCTCCTCGAGGATGAAGGACCGCTCGAGGACCCGGCGCGGCCGGCGCAGGAACATCTCGAGCAACGTGAACTCGGTACGCGTCAGCTCCATGGGTCGGCCGCCGCGGAGCACCTCGCGGGTGGCGAGGTCCATCGACAGGTCGCCGAAGGAGAGGAGCTCGTGCTCGTCACCCTCGGCCGGTACGACGCGGCGCAGCAGCGCGCGCAACCGCGCCAGCAGCTCCTGGAGGGCGAACGGCTTGGTCAGGTAGTCGTCGGCCCCGGCGTCGAGCCCCTCGACCCGGTCGCCGATCGCGTCGCGTGCGGTGAGCACGAGCACCGGGACGTCGTTGCCCGCCTTGCGCAGCGCCTTGGTCGTCTCGATGCCGTCGAGCCGCGGCATCATCACGTCCATCACCACGACGTCGGGCCCCAGTCCGCCGATGCCGGCGAGCGCCTCGGCGCCGTCGGCGGCCAGCGACACGGCGTACCCGTTGAACTCGAGGCTGCGTCGGAGCGACTCCCGGACCGCCTTGTCGTCGTCGACGACGAGGACGTGCGGCTTGGCGCTGGGGGCGGCTGCAGACGGTGTCACGGGCCTACTGTGCCAAACCGTCCTGAACCGTGCCTGAGAACGCACACCAGGCCCCAGTGGTCGGGCGGCGGGTCCGATGGTCGAGCGACGTCGAGGCTCAGCCGAAGCGGCCGGCGACCTCGGCCGCGCGGGCGCCGTACCCGCCGCCGAAGAGGCAGGCATGGACGAGCAGGGGGAACAGCTGGTGGACGCCGACGCGGTCCTCCCAGCCCTCGGCGAGCGGTGAGACCTCCTCGTAGGCGTGCAGGACCCGTGGCAGATGGGGAAGCCCGAAGAGGGCGAGCATGGCCAGGTCGGTCTCGCGATGGCCTCCGTGCGCGGCCGGGTCGATCACGCAGCAGCCGCCGTCGTGGGTCCAGATGACGTTGCCGTTCCACAGGTCGCCGTGGAGGCGGCGGGGACCTTCCTCGGGCACGAGGTCGACCAGCCGTCCGATCACGCCCTCGACCTGGGCCGCCTGCTCGGGAGTGATCGCACCACGGTCGCGGGCGAGCTTGAGGTAGGGAAGGACCCGCTTGGTGGCGAAGAACTCCGCCCACGTGGTCGCCGCCTTGTTGGGCAGCGGGAGCCGCCCGATGAAGCCCTCGCGGTCCAGTCCGTACGACGACGCCCCGGCTTCGTGGGTCCGGGCCAGCGCTCGGCCGAACTCGCCCGCCGCCTCGGTGGTGAGCTTGCCCGGCTCGACCCAGGCGAGGATCAGGCAGTCGGCCTCGACCGCCAGCACCTCGGGGACCCTCACCCCACCGGCCTCGTCGAGCCACCGCAGCCCGGAGGCCTCCACCTCGAAGAACCCGGGCGGGGCGTTGGTGAGCGTCTTCATGAACGCCGACCGCCCTGAGCTGAGCCGCAGCTTGGTCGCGGTCGCGATGTCACCACCGGCGACGGGCGCCGTGGCGGCGACGGCCGTCCCGAGGAGCTCCTCGGCACGACGGGCGACATGAGGTTGGCGCGTCACTCAGCACCTCCTCGGATCCGGCTGCCCTCACCGTAGTACTCCGTACCTGGGCCGTCAGTCGAGAGCCCACCCGTGCCAGCTGTCGACCCGGATCCACGCACTGACCCGCTTCGCGTCGGGGTGGCCGAAGCCGGCGCCGCCGTAGTGCCGGGCCAGCCGGTCGATGTCGGCCAGGGCCTTGGCCTCGTCGTGCTCCCACCGGACGACCGGCCCGCGGATGCTGACGTGGGTGTACCACTCGCCGTCCTTGAGCGCGGTCAGCGAGACGTGGGGGTGCTCCTGCATCCACGCGAGGCGGGCGCGCCCGGCGTCCATGTTGACCAGGATCGTGCCGTCGTCCTCGACGAGGTACCACGTCGCGACGGACATCGGGTGCCCGCTGGGCATGACCACGGCGATCACGGCGGGGTTGGGTTCGCGGAGCAGGGCGGCAGCACCATCGGGCAGCGGGCCGTGGGGCATGGTGGTCCTTCCAGGGTCGAGGTCAGTCCGGGGTGGACGCGAGCAGACCGACCAGCGTGTCCGCGGTGCGCTCGACCATGGTGAGCACCTCACGGAAGCCGTCGGCTCCGCCGTAGTACGGGTCCGGCACGTCCTCGCCGGGCCCCTCGGGGTCGAAGTCGCGAAACAGCGCGACCCGGTCCGTCCGGCCGCCGAGGTCGGCCAGGTTGTCATGGTCCATGGCGAGCACCAGGTCGTCCGCGGCCGCCCAGGAGTCGTCGTACTGCTGGGCGCGGTGCCGGCTCGCGTCGTACCCGGCGTGCTCGAGGGTGGCGGCGGCGCGCGTGTCCATCGGCCTGCCGACGTGCCAGTCGCCGGTCCCGCTGCTGCGGACGGTGACACGGTCGTCGAGTCCGGCCGCGGCCAGGCGCTGCTCGAGGACGACGTGGGCCGTGGGGGAGCGGCAGATGTTGCCGAGGCAGACCAGCGAGATCGAGTACCGCCCGGGCGTGCGCGGTGGCGGAAGGGTCGCCACGGGCTACGCGTCCTCCTTCAGGACGGTGACGTCGATGGCCCAGTTGACGATCGTGATCACGATCGAGCCCAGGACGGCCGCCCAGAACCCGTCGACGTGGAAGCCGATGTCGAACAGGCCGGCGATCCACGCGGTGAACATCAGCATCAGGGCGTTGATCACCAGCAGGAAGAGACCGAGCGTGAGGATGATGAAGGGGATCGAGAAGAACGTCACGATCGGCTTCACGAAGCTGCTGACGATGCCGAGGATCAGGGCCACCAGCAGCAAGGGGACCAGCTTGTGCCGGACCTCGTCCCAGCCGGAGGTCGGGCCGGTGAAGTAGATCCCGTCGACCAGCCAGGCGGCGACGGCGACGGCGGCGGCCGTGCTCAACAGCCAGGTCACGAAGCGCACCCGGCGAGCATAGTTCGCGGCTCCGTGCGGGCTGCGGGCTGCGGTGCTCCCTGCGGCCGGGCCGCCGCGACTGCGTCGAGGGGCTACGGGTCGAACCTTGCCCGCGAGCGGGCTGCGGTGCTCCCTGCGGCCGGGCCGCCGCGACTGCGTCGAGGGGCTACGGGTCGAACCTTGCCCGCGAGCGGGCTGCGGTGCTCCCTGCGGCCGGGCCGCCGCGACTGCGTCGCGTCGGCCCGTCCTCAGTCGAGGTCGAGGCGCTCGATGATCGCGTCCTCGGCCCCGCCGAGGTGGTCGTCGAGCTCGGCCACGGCCGCCTCGATGTCACCGGCGTCGAGGAGGTCGAGCAGGTGGTGGTGGGAGCCCGCCTGGTCACGTGCGTTGCGGCGTACGCGGTCGATCTGCGCGAGCGCGAGCCGCAGCTCGGCGACGACCGAGGCGGCCATCGCGACCAGCCGCGGCGACTCGGTCAGCCCGACCAGGCTGAGGTGGATGGCGAGGTGTCGCTGGTTGAGCTCCTGGTACGACGAGCCGTCGGCGACCGCGCGCTCGTAGTCGGCCAGGGCCAGGCGGACGGCGTCGCGGGCCTCCTCGCCGGCGGTCGGCCAGTGGCGGACGCCGGCAGTCTCGAGCACCGTGCGGACGCGGGACACGTCGCGCACGGAGTCGGGATCGGGGCTGGCGACGCTGACACCACGGTTGGGCTCGCGCGTGGCCAGGCCCTCGGCGACGAGCACGGCGAGCGCCTCGCGCAGGGTGGGCCGGGAGACGCCGAGCGACTCGGCGAGGGCGACCTCGCGCAGCGGCGTACCCGACTCGAGCTCGCCCTCGAAGACCGCGCGCCGCAGCTCCTCGGTGACCCGGTCGACGGTCGAGGAGTGCTCCAGGTGCAGGGTCCCGAAAGCGTCCGCCGGGCGCTCCTCCGAGTCCATGACCCCATTGTCTGACAACGGCTTGCCGATCGCCCCATTCCGTGTCTATCCTCTTGTTGTCAGATTGTCTGACAATCGCACGTCCAGCGCTCGACCACCGAGTCGGGCGCACCGTCCCGCCCGCGCCACGCGGGCCACGCGCCGTGACACGAAAGAGGGGTATGCCGTGCCGAACGCCCAGTCACCGACCCAGCCGGACGTCCGGCCGACCGCCCTGCCCTGGGGGCGCCGCTACGTGATGGTCCGCCCCGACCACTTCCGGGTCGACTACCGGATCAACCCCTACATGGACCTCGACGTGCAGCCCGACCCGCACCGCTCGATGGCCCAGTGGGTCGGCCTGGTCTCCACGATCGAGCGCCTCGGCGGCACCGTCGAGGTCGTCCCGCAGCGCCCCGACGCACCCGACATGGTCTACGCGATGAACCTCGGCCTCGGCCTGGTCCGCCCCGACGGCGAGGCCCACGTGGTCCTCTCGCACATGCGCTACGCCGAGCGCCGGATGGAGACGCAGAGCGCGCAGCCGTGGTTCGAGCGCAGTGGCCGCTCCACGTCCTACGTCGGTCGCGACGGCGTCGGCGCCCACCTCGAGGCCGGCGACGTCTTCGCGTGGGGCGACGCCCTGGTCGCGGGCTACGGCCCCCGGACCGAGGAGCTGGCGCTCAAGCACCTGGCCACCGACCTCCAGGTGCGCGTACGCGGCCTACGCATCACCCACCCGGCGATGTATCACCTCGACCTCGCCTTCTGCCCGCTCGACGAGCGACGCGCGATGGTGGCGCCGGGTGCGTTCGACGACGCCTCCGCAGCCGCCCTGCTCGAGCTCGTGCCCGAGCCGCTGCTGCTGACCGACGACGAGGCCCTGACGACCTTCTGCGCCAACTCCATCGTGGTCGGTCGCACGGTCGTGATGCCGGCCGGTGCGCCCGCGCGCGTCGTCGCGCAGCTGGAGGACTGGGGCTTCGACGTGGTCGAGGTGGAGGTCGACGAGTTCCACAAGGGCGGTGGCTCCGTGCGCTGCCTGACCAACCCGGTCGACGTCACCCTCGGGCGCGACGTGCCGGTCGTCCCGGGTGGCGAGGTGCTCGTCCCCGCGCTCTGAGGCGCGGGTCCGCACGACCCGGTGGGCGTCACCGCCTAGCCTCGTCGGCATGGTCCCGATCGGCGGCGTCGGCTGGATGCTGGTCCTGGCGGCCGCGTCGGGACTGCTCTGCCTCGTCGTGGCGCTGGCCGTCGGCCGCCGGATGGGTCCGGTGGCCGGGCTGGCCTGGGGCGGTCTGCTCTGGTCGGTCTCGGTGATCGGGATCCTGACCCTGATCCCGGCGCAGGACGGCCTCGGCTACATCCCGGCCGACCAGCACGCCACCTCTTGCAGCTGGGACATCGGCGGCCCGTCGCCCGACGGCTTCTGGATCTTCGGCGGCGGCCAGCAGCTGCTCAACGCGCTCCTCTTCGTGCCGGCCGGGGTGTGCCTGGTGCTGGCGTTCGGCCGCTGGAGGTCCGGCTGGGTGCTCATCCCGTGCGGGCTCCTGGCACTGGCCGGCCTCTCGCTGGCCGTCGAGGAGATCCAGCTCCACGTCGCGCGCATCGACCGCGCCTGCGACGTCACCGACATCATCGACAACGTGTCCGGTGCCGTGATCGGCGTCCTGATCGGACTGCTCCTGCTCCCGTTGTTCCGACCCTGGCGGGGCCGGGGCCGGCCTCGGGCGGAGATAGGTTGACCCCATGCCAGGTCCCCAGCCGCGTGCGTGCGTGTCCCAGATCCCGGCGTACGTCGCGGGGAAGCCGCCGCAGCCGCGTCCGGGCCTGACCACCTACAAGCTGTCGTCCAACGAGAACCCCTACCCGCCGCTGCCCGGCGTGCTGGAGGCTGCCACCCGGGCGGCCGAGCAGATGAACCGCTACCCCGACATGGGCAGCACCGCGCTCTACGACGCGCTGTCCGGCAGGCTCGGCATCGCGGCCGAGCAGCTCGCCCTCGCAACCGGCTCGGTGGCGCTGATCTACCAGCTGGTGCAGGCGTTCTGCGATCCCGGCGACGAGGTCGTCTATGCCTGGCGCAGCTTCGAGGCCTACCCGATCGCGGTCACGGCGGCCGGCGCGACCAGCGTGCGGGTGCCGGTCCGCGCAGACGGCCACCACGACCTGGACGCGATGGCGGCGGCGATCACCGACCGCACCCGGATCGTGCTGGTCTGCACCCCCAACAACCCGACCGGTCCGTCCGTCACCCAGGCCGAGCTCGACGCGTTCCTGGCTCGGGTGCCTGCACGCGTGCTGGTCGTCGTGGACGAGGCCTATGTCGAGTTCGTGCGGATGCACGATCCCGTCGACGGCCTCGCCACCGTGCGTGCGCACGCAAACGTCGTGTCCACCCGCACGTTCTCCAAGGCCTACGGCCTCGCCGGCTTCCGGGTCGGCTACGCCATCGGGCCGACGGAGATCGCCGGCGCCTTGCGTGCGGTCTCCCTCCCCTTCGGTGTCTCGAACGTGGCCCAGGCCGCCGCCGTCGCCTCGCTCGAGGCGGAGCCCCAGCTCCTCGAGCGGGTGGCTGCACTGGTGGCCGAGCGCGACCGCGTGCTCGAGGGGCTGTCGGCAGCCGGGGTCGTCGTACCCGAGGCGCAGGGGAACTTCGTGTGGTTCGCGGCCGGAGAACGCACAGCCGACTTCGCCGCCGCCGCCGATGACCTCGGCATCGTGGTGAGACCCTTCGCCGGCGAGGGCGCGCGGGTCTCGATCGGGGAGCCGGAGGCCAACGACCGGGTGATCGAGCTGGCGCGCTCCTTCGCCTGACGGCGTACTGGTCTAGACCAGCGCGTGTTCGCCTGCTGCCGATGTGGGTGGCCCCTAGCGTGAGTGCGTTCTGCTCTTGCCGTCTCTCAGGGGGAAACCCGATTCCATGACCACATCCAGACTCGTCCGCCGTTCCGTCGCCGTGTTCGCCGCCACCGGCGCCGCCGCAGCCCTCTCCTTCATCCCCGCCAGCGCGCAGGCGGATGTCGCGGGCCTCTACGCCGCCATCGGCAGCTCCAACGCGCAGTACACCGGCACTACCGTCGGTGGCACCTGCAACCTCGCCGTTCCCGACTCCGACTCCGTCGAGAGCCCCGTGAAGCACTTCAGCCACGGCACTCGGACCGCGTCGGTCAACCTCGACGCGACGTACACCAGCAGCGACAACCCGTCCGACACCACGCGCGTCAAGGGCCACGTCGACAGCACGCTCGTCCTGAAGAAGCACAACCAGGACCTGCAGAGCTTCGCCCTCGGCGTCGGTGGCACCGTCGCGGTCCACCATGCGGTGTCGGGCTCGCTGTGCCAGGTCTCCGGCACCGTGGCCGCCGTCACCCAGGTGACCTTCACCGAGCACAAGAAGGGGTGGTTCACCCTCACCCGCGACACCAAGAAGCCCAACTCCGTCGCCGAGGTGGCCCTGGTCAACCTGAAGACCCAGAAGGTCGTCTCGTTCGACGTCTTCATCGGCTCCCAGTCGCACCAGACCAGCCGTGCGCTGCTCAAGCCGGGCAAGTACGAGCTCATCCAGACCGAGGCCGGGATCCAGGCGGGAGACGGCGGACTCTTCTTGAAGTCCGGCGCCCCGCTGACCGCCAAGGCCACGCTCACCATCCACATCTCGGGCGAGTTCAAGCCCGTCAAGCACTGACCCGAGCATCGTGACGACGACGGCCGGTGACCCTGGGGTCACCGGCCGTCGCGCACGTCAGACGGTGACCGGCTCGCGGACCTCGACGGTGCGGTTCATCCCGCGGAAGCTCGGCAGGAACGCCGGCGCCATGGTGGCCGCGAAGTAGCACAGGCCCACCGCCAGCAGCGCCGGATCGAGGCCCATCCCGGTGACCAGGAGGCCACCGAGCACGCCGCCGAGGGGCATCAGCGACCAGCAGATCGCGCTGGTGAGCGCCGTGACCCGGCCGACGAGGGCACGGGGGATCCGCTCGAACTGGACGGCGCCGAGCACCGGGTTGAGGAAGCCCGACGCACAGCCTCCGACCACACACATGGCCAGGATCATCCAGAGGGGGACGCCCAGGGCGAACAGCACGAACCGGGGCAGGCCCGTGATGAGGAAGGCCACGACGTACGTCGCGAAGCGCGGTAGCCGGGTGCCGTACGCCGCCGCCACGAGCGAGCCCACCATCGACGAGCCGCCCCACACCGCGAACACCAGGCCGAGGGCCGCGACGCCCGCGCCGGACTCGCGGGCCCAGACCGGGAGCAGGACCGCCGACCAGGCGAGGTCGAGCAGGTTGGTCACCGCGATCATCAGGCACAGGCTCATCAGCACGGGGTCGTGCCGCAGGAAGTCCCAGCCGCCGCGCAGCTCGGCGAGGTACGACGCGGGCCGCTCGTCGGGGCCCGCCGGCGCGGGGCGACCGGCCAGGCCGACGCCGCTGGTGGTCAGCACCAGGATGACGGCGCAGATCCCGAACGAGACGGCGTCGACGGCCACCGCGGTGGCGGCGCCGGCGGTCGCCACCAGCCCTCCGGCGATGGCCGCACCGATCATGGTCGACCCGCGCTCGATGGCGGACCCGAGACCGGTCACCCGCTCGAGCGGTACCCCGGCGGTGTCGCTCAGCGACGGGATCATCGCGCCGACCGCTGTGTCGCCGGGCCCCCGCAGGGCGCCGCCGGCCGCGACCAGGAGCAGCAGCACCGGGAAGGTGAGGCGGTGGGAGTGGTGCAGCAGGGGGATCAGCCCCACCGTGACCATGGAGAGCAGGTCGGCCGTGATCGCCAGCCGGCGCGGACCGACCCGGTCGACGAGCGGACCGCCGACCGCCTTGAAGATCACCATCGGTGTCAGCTCGGCGGCGGCGACGAGACCGGTCTGCGTCGCGGAGCCGGTCGTCACGAGCACCAGCCACGGGATCGCGATCATCGAGACGCGCGTACCGAGCAGCGAGATCGCCTCGGCCGTCAGCCAGCCGTAGAGCGGGATCCGCGCGCGGGTGGGTCCGGTCATCGCCCCGCTCCCTCCGTGACGACGGTGCCGGGACGGGGGAACGCGTTGAGGTTCACCACGAAGTCTCCGGCGCCCTCGGTGCCGTCGTCCTCCTCCTCCCACTCCGAGATCAGCGCGGCCAGCGTGTCGACCAGCTGCTCGGCCCGGGGCGCGGTGAGGCGGAGGTGCCAGTCGCTGGTGGTGCTGGCGCGCTGCCAGGCCTCGGGGAGGTAGCGACGCTCACCCACGGCCTGCATGAGGGTCTCGGTGTAGAGCAGTGCCACCGACTGCAGGTAGGCCTCCGCGCTCTCGGCGTCCTCGTCGTCGCGCCGGTCGCTGAGGCGGGCGAGGGTGCTCCGGTGGGCGGCCCTCCACCACCGGTCGCGCGCGTCGCCGCGCTCGGCGTCCTCGACGATGAAGCCGTGCTCGGCGAGCTGGCGCAGGTGGTACGACGTGGCGCCGGTGTTGAGCGAGAGCTCACGGGCGAGCGTCGTCGCCGTGGCCGGGCCCTCGACCCGCAGCCGCATCAGGATCTTGAGCCGGGTCGGGTGTGACAGCGCACGCAGCCCGGCGGCGGAAGGGGTGATGGAGGGAGTCAGGTTCGCCATGAAAGCCAACATACCTTTGCAAAACTCTCTTTGCAAACACTTGTTGGGAGAAATGACAGGTAGTCCCCGACGTTCTGGCTGCCATCGGGCCCAAGTTCACGACCGAAACGTCGGGGACTACCCCGGGTCCGCCCGTGTGGTGGGAGGGGTGGGGGGTACGACGGGCGCATGGCGACTCATACGGCGTACGTCACGCGCGGCCAGGCGTTCGAGCGCGACATGGACTACCTCCCCGACCGGATCACCGCCGAGCCCGGGCGCTCCCGGGACCCCCACGAGCCGCAGCCGCTGGAGCCGCCGACCTGGCAGGTCGAGCCGGGGCGCTACCGGCTGGTCGCTGCCAAGGCCTGTCCGTGGGCGACCCGGTCGATCATCGTGCGGCAGCTGCTCGGGCTCGAGGACGTGGTGTCCCTCGGCCTGGCCGGGCCGACCCACGACGAGCGGAGCTGGACCTTCGGGCTCGACCCCGGCGGCCGCGATCCGGTCCTCGGCATCGAGCGGCTGCAGCAGGCCTACCTGGCGCGGGATCCGGCGTACGACAAGGGGATCACCGTGCCGGCGATGGTCGAGGTCAGCAGCGGGCAGGTGGTGACCAACGACTTCCCGTGGCTGACCCACGACCTCTTCTTCGAGTGGCGCGACCACCACCGACCCGACGCACCCGACCTGTGGCCCGACGACGTCCGTGAGGAGATGGACGAGGTCATGGAGCGGGTCTTCACCGAGGTCAACAACGGCGTCTACCGGTGCGGCTTCGCCGGCTCGCAGGAGTCCTACGACGAGGCCTACGACCGTCTCTGGGTCACCCTGGACTGGCTCGAGGAGCGGCTCACGGACCGCCGCTTCCTGATGGGTGAGGCGATCACCGAGGCCGACGTGCGGTTGTTCACGACGCTGGCGCGCTTCGACGCGGTCTACCACGGACACTTCAAGTGCAACCGGCAGAAGCTGACCGACCTGCCGGCCCTGTGGGGCTATGCCCGCGACCTCTTCCAGCGGCCGGCCTTCGGCGACAACACCGACTTCGGCCAGATCAAGCAGCACTACTACGTCGTCCAGACCGACGTGAACCCGTCGCAGATCGTCCCGCGGGGACCGGACGAGTCCGGCTGGCGTACGCCGCACGGGCGCGAGCGGCTCTAGCCTGCCGCTGTGACCGGAGTCGTGAGGGTGGGCATCTCCGGCTGGCGCTACCCCGCCTGGCGCGGCGACTTCTACCCCCGGGGTCTGCCTCAGCGTCGCGAGCTGGAGTACGCCGCGTCGCAGCTGACGTCGATCGAGGTCAACGGCTCCTTCTACTCACTCCAGCGTCCCTCGTCGTACGCCGCGTGGCGGGCCGAGGCGACCATGGCGCGCGACGACTTCGTGTTCGCGGTCAAGGGTCCGCGTTTCGTGACCCACATGAAGCGGCTGCGCGACGTCGACGTGCCCCTCGCCAACTTCTTCGCCTCCGGCGTGCTCGCCCTCGGACCGGCGCTCGGCCCGGTCCTGTGGCAGCTGCCGGAGAACCTCCGCTTCGACGCCGACGTGCTCGACGACTTCCTGGGGCGGCTGCCCCGCACGACGGTCGACGCTGCCTTGCTCGCGACCGGCCACGACGACAAGGTGCCCGCCGACCGTGCGCTGACCGTGGCCGAGGACGAGCGGCCGCTGCGCTACGCGCTGGAGTTCCGCAGCCCGACGTTCGTCGAGCCGGAGGCCGGTGCCGTGCTCCGGAAGCACGGCGTCGCCACCGTCTACGCCGACACCGCCGGCCGCTGGCCGAAGGTCGACGACGACACCGCGTCGTACCGCTACCTGCGGCTGCACGGCGACCGTGAGCTCTATGCCAGCGGCTACACCGACCGGGCGCTCGACGCGTGGGCCGAGCGGTGCCGACGGTGGACCCGCGCCGGCCAGGACGTCTTCTGCTACTTCGACAACGACATGAAGGGGTATGCGCCGCACGACGCGAGGCGGCTGATCGCCAGGCTCGCTGCCCCGGTGGAGGGTGCCTAGGCTGGCGGCCATGGCCTCAGCTACCGCCGTCCCGCTCGCGCCCGGCGTCTGGCGGATCCCGCTGGTCCGAGACTTCGTCAACGGGTTCATCCTCCGCGACGACGACGGCCAGGTCACCTTGGTCGACATGGGCATCAAGCAGTCGGGCAAGAAGGTGATGGCCGCCCTCGCGTCGATCGGGTCCGGACCGTCCGACGTGACCCGGCTGATGCTCACCCACGCCCACCCCGACCATGCCGGAGGCGCGGCGTACGTCGCCCAGCAGACGGGCCACGAGTTCGGCATCCACGAGGCGGATGCGGACTTCGCCCGGCGCGGGGTGAGCCCGCCCCGCGACCAGAGCTTCCTGCTCGGACGGTTGCTCGGCCGCGGCAAGAACGGGTTCCCCCCGGTGTCGGTCGGCGAGACGTTCACCGACGGTCAGGTGATCCCGTTCGCCGGCGGCATCCAGGTGGTGCACACGCCCGGCCACTCGCCCGGCCACGCGTCGTACCTCCTCCGGGAGTCGGGCGTCCTGATCACCGGCGACGCGATCTTCAACGTGCGCGGACTGCGATGGCCGATCAAGTCGTTCTGCACCGACTTCCGGATGACGACGCAGACCGCCGCCCGGCTCGCGGACCTCGACTACACGACCGCCGCCTTCACCCACGGCCCCGAGCTCCGTGACCGGCCGCGCGAGGACATCCGCCGCTTCCTGAAGGCCCACGGGTCCATGTGACCTCCCGACCCGCAGACCTCAGACGGTGAGGACGACCCGCCCGCGCAGACCCGGCCGCGCCGCCGCCTCGTGTGCCTTGGCCACGTCGTCCAGGGCGAAGGTGTCGGCGACCCTCAGCCGGAGCGTGCCGTCCTCGACCAGCCGGACCAAGGCGGCCTGCTGCTCCGCGTCGTGGTGGACGTGGACCGTGGCGACCGTGATCCCGCGCTCGGTCGCCGGCTCGCTGGGATCCGACACGGCCACGAAGTGGCCACCGTCGCGCACGGCCGCGAGCGCAGGTGCGCCCACCTGGGCGGCATCCACCAGCCCGTCGGCACCGTCGGGGAGCAGCTCACGCACCGCTGCGCCCACGTCCGTGCCGCTGACGAACTCCGCGGCGCCGTTCGCGCGTACGTCGGGCTCGTCGGCCGGTCGTGCGACCCCGACGACAGTGAGGCCGCGATGGGCGGCGAGCGCGACCACGTAGTCACCCACGCCTCCCGCAGCTCCGGTGACGACGACCGAGGATCCGGGCTCGAGCCCGAGCAGGTCGAGTGCCTGCGAGGCGGTCAGGGTGTTGAGCGGGAAGGTCGCCGCCTCCTCGGCGCTGGCCCCTCGAGGAGCAGGCGCCAGCGCGTCCGGCGGCAGTACGACGTGCGTCGCGTGGGCTCCGGTGGGTCCGACGAACTCGTCGCGCAGCCCCACCACCTCGTCACCGACCACCCAGCGGTCGACGCCGTCTCCGACCGCCTCCACCGTGCCCGCGATGTCCCACCCGAGCCCGAGCGGGAACGGCTCGCCGATCGCGGACGCCATCAGGCCGTCGCGCATGGCCAGGTCGACCGGGTTCAGGGCGGCCGCACGGACGGCGACGAGCACCTGGTCGGGGCCGGGGCTGGGGGTGGGGAGCTCGACGACCTCGAGCACCTCGGGGCCGCCGTACCGATGGGAGATCACGGTGCGCATGGGTGCGCCTCCTTCTGTGGGGTGGTCTTGACGGCACTACCGTACGTAGAGTTACTCTCTTCTGGTAAGTAGGCACCTGGGAGTGCGTAACTGACCGAGGGGAGTGCGGCGATGCCGACGATGACGGCCGCCGAGCGGCGGGAGCGTGACCGCGACGAGTTCAACGTCTTCCTGGCGACCTGCCCGAGCCGACAGCTGCTCGACCGGCTCTCCGACAAGTGGGTGGGTCTGGTGATCTGCTCCCTGGAGCCGGGTTCGCGTCGCTTCAGCGAGCTGGCCCGCGAGGTCGCCGGCGTCAGCCAGAAGATGCTGACCCAGACGCTGCGCAGCCTCGAGCGCGACGGGTTGGTGGAGCGAGAGGTGACGCCGAGCGTGCCGGTCCGGGTCGACTACCGGCTCACGGAGCTCGGCCGGTCGCTCCTTCCGGTGATGGCTGCGATCCACACCTGGGCGGAGCAGCACATGGCCGAGGTCATCGCCGCTCGGGAGGACTACGACCGGGCGTCCTGACCGCGAGGCCGCGGCCGTCCGTGACCCGTCAGGCCAGGTGTGCACCCGCCGCGTGGGAGCCGGGACCCTCGTCGTCGCCACTCGGGCCGTCGACGGCCTCGGGCGGGGGTCCGCCGCGGACCACGAAGTCCTTCTGCCGGATCAGGATCAGGCACAGCACTCCCGACGCGAAGGCGATCGAGGCCGCGATCAGGGTGATGTGGTTGAGCGCGTCGACCACGCCGGAGGTGCCGACCTGGTGGACGAGGTCGTAGGCCTGCTGACCCACGGCCGGGCCCTGTGCCTGGGTCGCCGCCTGCTGAGCCCCTTGGGCCGCCGCCTCCACCTGCCCGCCGGAGAGCGCGGCCGTCAGGCCGTCGAGAGCCTGCGCCGGGACCTTCCCGGACAGGTCGGGCCGCACGGCGGAGGCCACCTGCTGGCTGAAGATCGAGCCGAGCGCGGCGATGCCGGTGGCGATCCCGACCTGACGGAAGGTCGAGTTCACCCCGCTGGCCATGCCGGCCCTGGCCACCGGCACGACACCGACCGCGGTGGACGCCAGCGGGGGGTTGATCATCCCGATCCCGATGCCGGTGACGATCATGCCGGGGATCAGGTGGGTCCAGGCCGAGTCGTCACGGAAGCCGTGCAGCAGCAGGAGGCCCACCCCGAGGATCAGGAAGCCCGGCGCGATCAGCCACTTGACCGGGACCCGTTCGGTGAGCCGGCCGGCGAATGCCGCGGCGAAGAACGACGCCACCGACAGGTAGAGGAAGCGGACGCCGGTCTCCACAGCGGAGTAGCCGAGCACGTTCTGGACGTAGATCACCAGGAACGTCAGCAGCGAGAAGATCGACGCGGACACCCCGAACGCCGCGATCAGGCCGCCGGTGAACGTGGGCTTGCGCAGCAGCGACAGGTCGAACATCGGCTTCTTCTGGAGCAGCTGGCTGACCACGAAGATCACCAGGAGCAGGGCGGACGCCACCAGTGAGAGGACCACCTTCTGCGCGGTCCAGCTGTCCTGGCCGGCCTCGATCAGCCCGTAGACCAGGGCGCCGAGCGCCAGGGAGAAGCTGATGAAGCCGAACCAGTCGGGACGGCCGGCGTCCGGGTCCTTGGACTCCACCACCCGCGTCAGCGAGACCGCCAGCGCCACCAGGCAGATCGGGATGTTGACGAAGAAGATCCACCGCCAGGACAGGCCGCTCGTGAGCACCCCGCCGAGGACCGGCCCGATCGCGACCGCCACGCCGGTGGTGGCTCCGAAGATCCCGAACGCCGTCCCGCGGTCCTTGCCGTGGAAGGCGCTGGCCAGCAGGGCCAACGCGGTGGCGAACATCGCGGCGCCACCGATGCCCTGGAAGGCGCGCGAGATCTGGAGGAAGAAGATGTCCTGCGCGGCACCGCAGGCGATCGAGCCGACCGTGAACACCACGAGGCCGATCACGAAGAGTCGGCGTCGGCCGTAGAGGTCGGCGAGCGAGCCGGCTGTCAGCAGGAGGGCCGCGAGGCTGAGGGCGTAGGCGTCGATCACCCACTGGAGGTCCGACAGTGAGGCGTCGAGCTGGCTCTGGATGTCGGGCAGCGCGACGTTCACGATCGTGATGTCGAGCAGGAGCATGAACACCCCGGTGCAGACGGCCGTCAGGGTCCACCACTTGGGGTCCCGTCCCGACGACGCCGTCCCGGCTCCCGTGGCAGTGCTGGTGTCCGAGGTCATGGTCCGTCCTCCGGTCGCTCGCGTTCGCGGCCAATCCATCACGAAGTTAACGATTACCTGCGGTACGATACGCCTGCACAGCGAATCGTCAAGACGTTAACGATTGAGCAGGTGATCAACATCGGTCCCGCCTCCGAGGGTCGTACCCTTCTTCCGGCCCTCGCAGACCTGCCGGGCCACCTCGTGTGGCGGGCCAGGGCCCGCGTGGTGGCCGCGCTGGAGGACGTGCTTCCCGAGGGCGTCGACCTCCACGCGTACGCCGTGCTGCTGGCGCTCGCCGGCGGTGCGACCCGCTCGCAGCGAGCCCTGGCCGACACCGTGGCGGTGAGCGGGACCACGATGATGCGCGTCGCACACGGGCTGGCCGCCCAGGGACTGGTCGAGCGGGTGCGCAACCCCGACGACCGACGCTCGTACGCCCTGACCCGGACGCCCGAGGGCGCCGCAGCGGCGCGCGCCTGGCGCCGCTATGCCGAGGACGTGGAGGACTCGATCACCGCGGGGTTCACCGTCCGCGACCGGGAGGACCTGCGCTCGCTGTTGCTGCGCGTCGTCGAGGCGGACCTGGCCCCGGACACTCCCGAGCCCCTTCGCGAGAGCATCGCGTTCCTCGTCACCCGCCTCCAGTTCCGCATGCACCGGGACTTCCAGATCGCCCTCGCCCCGGTCGGGATCGAGCCCCCGCACTTCGGCATCCTGACCGCACTCGAGGAGACCGGCCCCGTCTCCCAGTCCACGCTGGCTCGGCACTTCGCGGTCAGCGGTGCCCACATGGTGCAGCTCATCGACGACCTCGAGGATCGCCGGTTGGTGGCGCGCCGCCAGGTCGAGACCGACCGGCGTGCCCACGTCATCGAGGTCCTCCCGGCCGCCGACCGCGCCCTCGCAGCAGCGGCTCCGATCGCCGAGCTGACCGTGGCGGAGAGGTTCGCACCCCTCCGGGCGTCGGAGTCGCGACGCCTGGTCGAGCTGCTGCGCCGCGTCGCGACCGCGCCCTGACCGACGTCAGTGCTTGTGCTTCTGCACGACCTCGCTGCGGAGCTTCAGCACCCGTGAGCCGTCGGCCTGCTCGATCTCGTAGGCCGGGTCGTCGGGAGTGCCGAGCCGCTTGACCCGCACGCCCTTGATGCGACGTACGACCGGGCGTGGATGGATCGCGGTGACCGTGCCCTCGGCCGTACCGGCGCCCCAGTGCCAGGTGACCGTCGTGCCCGTGCGGATGCTCATGTCGTTGACGTACCCCGAGGTGTGTGCGGCAGAAGACGTCACGGACCCTACCCGCCGTCGCCGGTCCCGGTGGGCTCTTGCGAGATGCCCGGTTGATTGGTGCGGTCCGCACCCCGCCCGGTAAGTTGAGGGCATCAGAATGTGGTCCCAGTCACACCTCGGCGTACGCCGCACCACCCCCGCGTCCGTACGCCGTTCCGAGCAGTAGGCCGAGCGGTGACCCCCGCAAGCCCCTGAACCAGAGGAGCACCCGTGACCCATGCAGGCTTCGGCCCCGATCTCGCGGAGGTCTTCGGACCCGCGCACCAAGACGGTGGCCCCGAGCTCGTCCAGCTGCTGACCCCCGAGGGCGAGCGCGTCGAGCACCCCGACTTCTCGTTCGGTGACGGCCTGAGCAAGGACGAGCTCGCCGAGCAGGTCCGCGGCTTCTTCCGCGACATGACGCTCACGCGGCGCATCGACGTCGAGGCGACCGCCCTGCAGCGGCACGGCGAGCTCGGCATCTGGGCCCAGCTCCTCGGCCAGGAGGCCGCGCAGATCGGCGCCGGCCGGGCACTGCGCCCCCAGGACTACGTGTTCCCGACCTACCGCGAGCACGGCGTCGCCTACTGCAAGGGCGTCGACCCGCTGCTGCTGCTGGGTCTGTTCCGGGGCGTCGACCAGGGCGGCTGGGACCCCCGCGAGAACAACTTCGGTCTCTACACGATCGTGATCGGCGCCCAGACCCTTCACGCCACGGGCTATGCGATGGGCATGCAGCGCGACGGCGTGGTCGGCACCGGCGACCCCGACCGCGACGCGGCCGTGATCGCCCACTTCGGCGACGGTGCCTCGAGCCAGGGTGACGTCAACGAGGCGTTCATCTTCGCCGCGTCCTACAACGCCCCGGTGGTCTTCTTCTGCCAGAACAACCAGTGGGCGATCTCCGAGCCGATCGAGCGCCAGACGCGGATCCCGCTCTACCAGAGGGCTCTCGGCTTCGGCTTCCCCGGCATCCGCGTCGACGGCAACGACGTCCTCGCGACGTACGCCGTCACCCAGGCGGCCCTGCAGCGGGCGCGCGACGGGCAGGGCCCGACCTTCGTCGAGGCCTACACCTACCGGATGGGCGCCCACACCACGACCGACGACCCGACGCGTTACCGGCTGTCGGACGACGTCGAGCGCTGGAAGCTGAAGGACCCGATCGCCCGGGTCGAGGTGTACCTGAAGCGCAACGGCCTGGCCGACCAGGACTTCTTCGACGCCGTGAGCGCCGAGGCCGACGACCTCGGTCACCGCCTGCGCGAGGGGTGCAAGGCGATGCCCGACCCGCAGCCGATGAGCATGTTCGACCACATCTTCGCCGAGGAGACCGACGAGCTGCGCGTCGAGCGCGAGGGCTTCGCCGCCTACCTCGCGAGCTTCGAGGGGGCCCGCGCATGAGTGAGACCACCACCCAGAAAGTGACCCTGGCCAAGGCCCTCAACATGGGTCTGCGCAAGGCCATGGAGGCAGACCCCAAGGTCCTGCTGATGGGCGAGGACGTCGGCAAGCTCGGCGGCGTCTTCCGGATCACCGACGGGCTGCAGAAGGACTTCGGCGAAGACCGCGTCATCGACAGCCCGCTGGCCGAGTCCGGCATCGTCGGGACGGCGATCGGCATGGCGCTGCGCGGCTACAAGCCCGTCGTCGAGATCCAGTTCGACGGCTTCGTCTACCCGGCCTACGACCAGATCGTCTGCCAGGTCGCGAAGATGTGCTTCCGTTCGCAGGGCAAGACCCCGATCCCGATGGTCATCCGGATCCCGTTCGGTGGTGGCATCGGCGCGGTCGAGCACCACAGCGAGTCACCGGAGGCGCAGTTCGCCCACACGCCCGGCCTCAAGGTGGTCGCCTGCTCCAACCCGGTCGACGGCTACTGGATGATCCAGCAGGCCATCGCCGCTCCCGACCCGGTGATCTTCCTCGAGCCCAAGCGGCAGTACCACGCCGACAAGGCGGAGCTCGACGAGAGCGCGACGCCCGACCCGCTGTTCAGCTCGCGCGTGGTCAGGCAGGGCAGCGACGTGACCGTGCTGGCCTACGGCCCGACCGTGAAGACGGCACTGAAGGCCGCCGAGGCGGCCTCGGGCGAGGGCCGGTCGCTCGAGGTCATCGACCTCCGCACCCTGTCGCCGCTCGACCTGCAGCCCGTCTACGACTCCGTACGCCGGACCGGCCGCGCCGTGATCACCCACGAGGCCCACGTCAACCTCGGCCTCGGTGCCGAGGTCGCAGCCCGGGTCACCGAGGAGTGCTTCTACTCCCTCGAGGCGCCGGTGCTCCGCGTCGGAGCCTTCGACACGCCGTACCCGCCGTCGCGGATCGAGGAGGACTACCTCCCCGACCTCGACCGCGTGCTCGACGCCGTCGACCGCACGCTCGACTTCTGAGGAGCCCCCATGGCCGAGTTCAAGCTGCCCGACGTCGGTGAGGGCCTCACCGAGGCCGAGATCGTGACCTGGCGGGTCAAGGAGGGCGACACCATCGCCATCAACGACATCGTGGTCGAGATCGAGACCGCGAAGTCGCTGGTCGAGCTGCCGTCGCCGTTCGCCGGCGTCGTGCAGAAGCTGATGGTGCCCGAGGGCGAGACCGTCCCGGTCGGCACGCCGATCATCGCGATCGGCGACGCCGCGGTCGAGCCCGCCCCGGCCACCGAGCAGACCGAGTCCGACCCCTACCTCGGCATGGCGGAGAAGGCGGGCGCCGCCGAGGCGGCGGCCCCGGCTGCGATCGACCTGTCCAACCCGGCAGCCAGCGGTGGAGGCGAGGGGGAGTCGCTCGTCGGCCGCAACAAGGCCGACCGGAGCGCCGTACGCCGGGCCCGCCATGCCGCCGTCCCCGCGTCCGCCGGAGGGGCAGCGGCCCAGCAGCAGCTGCAGGGCTCCTTCGAGCCCGGGCTCGCCTCGCCCGTCGTGGTCGACGTGCCCGAGGAGCCCGCCGTGCCCGCGACCGCGGCCCCGGTGTCCCCGGCGGCCGCGCGCGCCCTGGCGAAGCCGCCGGTCCGCAAGCTCGCCAAGGACCTCGGTGTCGATCTCTCCGCGCTCGTCGGCACCGGCCCGAACGGGTCGGTCACGCGCGACGACGTCCAGTCGGCCCAGGCCGGTGCCACGTCCTACGAGGCGAGCCATCGCGGGCTCGGTGCGTCCGACGCCGCGGACGGGCAGCGGGAGACCCGCGAGCCGATCAAGGGCGTCCGGAAGATGATGGGCCAGGCCATGGTGGGCTCGGCCTTCTCGATCCCCCATGTCACCGAGTGGGTGACCATCGACGTCACCCGCACCATGGAGTTCGTGGAGCGGCTGAAGGCTCGCCGCGAGTTCCGCGAGGTCAAGGTCTCGCCGCTGCTCGTGCTGGCGCGAGCCGTGATGCTCGCGATGCGTCGTACGCCGGAGATCAACTCCTGGTGGGACGACGCCGCGCAGGAGGTCGTCTACAAGAGCTACGTCAACCTCGGGATCGCCGCTGCGACGCCGCGCGGGCTCGTCGTACCCAACGTCAAGGACGCCGAGCGGCTCTCGCTGCTCGACCTGGCTGCGGCGCTGAACCAGCTCACCGCGACCGCCCGCGACGGGAAGACCCAGCCGGCCGAGATGAGCGGCGGCACGTTCACGATCACGAACGTCGGGGTGTTCGGCGTCGACAGCGGTACGCCGATCATCAACCCCGGCGAGTCAGCGATCCTCTGCTTCGGCGCGATCAAGCCGCAGCCGTGGGTGGTCGCCGACGAGATCGTCGTGCGCCAGGTGACGACGCTCGCGCTGAGCTTCGACCACCGCCACATCGACGGCGAGAAGGGCTCGCGCTTCCTCGCCGATGTCGCGGGCATCCTCGAAGACCCCGCCAGCGCCCTCCTCTTCTGACCGATCCCGTCGGGCCGTGGGCGACGGCGGGTGTCTTCGGCGGTGCTGTTGCTGCTGGATGCGTGCTGTGCGGGCACTTCGGCGGTGATAACCCCGCGTTACTGCGTCGTGGCGGTGCTCAGCCGGCGTGCCAGGCGGGCTGGGTGGGGCCGAGCAGCCACGCGTGGAACAACGGCGTCAGGTCCTGCCCCGACCGCTTGCTCCACCACGCCGCCAGGGTGTCGCGGTCCTGGCTGGTGAAGCGGTGGGTCCGGGGCCACGCGGCCGCGAGCCTCCAGAACCTCGCATCGCCCACCCGCTGCCGGATCGTGTCCCACATCAGGGCCGGGATGTAGTAGGCGTTCCCCTCGGCGAAGGAGCCGGGCTTGTACGCCGCAGGCGGGCCGTAGCGGCTGCGCAGTCCCGGAGCCATGTAGCTCCACTCGCGCAGGATCGTCGGCCGCACCTGGGGCGTGTGGTCGGCCGTCCAGTTGGCCTCCGCGAGGTACGTCGCCATCCCCTCGCTCATCCACAGGTCGCTCCAGTCGTCCGGGGTGACCTCGTCGCCGTACCACTGGTGCGCGAGCTCGTGCACGATCACGTCGCGCGAGAGCGCGTAGCGGTTCGTCCCGAGCGTGACCATCGACTGCGTCTCCATCGCACTGGTGCCGGGCACGACGAGGATGCCGACGGTCGGGAACGGGTAGCGGCCGACCTTGCCCTCGAGGTAGGCCAGGGCCTTCGGTGTATAGCGCAGAGACTTCACCAGCTCGGGCCGGTCGCTGGGCGTCCAGTAGGAGACCGGCAGGCCGTGCGGCCCGGTGTCGCGGGTCTCGGTGTAGGCACCGATCGCGATCGTGATCAGGTACGACGCCGCCGGCTCGGGCAGGTCCCAGTGGGTGACGGTGCGATCGCCCACCGTCTTCCGCGAGACGAGGGTGCCGTTGGCGACCCCGACCATGGCCTTCGGTGCGTCGATGGTCAGGTCGTAGAACGCCTTGTCGGACGGCTGGTCGTTCACGGCGTACCACGAGTAGGCGCCGTACGGCTCCTGCATGGTCCAGACGCTGCCGGAGTCGGTGGTGGTCCACCCCGTGGTCGAGAAGTCGCCGCGGTCCGTGGGTGCGGCGACGGGCTCCGGCGTACCGGCGTAGGTCAGTTGCAGGACGTGGCGGTCGCCTGCGGTGACGGGCGCGTCGACGACGAGGTCCTTGGCCGGGTGGGTGAACGACACGCTCCGGCCGTCGAGCCAGACGTGGTCGACGTTCAGCTGGTGGGCCAGGTCGAGCTGCAGGTGGTCGGAGGTCTGCGTCGCGCGCAGCAGCACCGTCTCGTCGCCGGTGAGCATCTCGCCCTGCGGGTCCCACGAGAGGCGGAGGTCGTAGTGCAACGCGTCGACGCCGGGGTCGCCGACGTCGGGATAGACGCTGTCCTCCTGTGGCCGGCTCACGGCGGCGTCGTACGCCGTCGTGTCGGCCCGGCCCGCGTCGCCCGACACGCTGGGCGCCGGCGGGCCGGCATCGGAGGAGTGCGAGCCGCACCCGGACAGGAGGAGGGCCAGCGACGCGACGAGCGCGGGCAGCACCCGGCGCACGGCTACTCGTTCCCGCGCAGCAGCGGCCGGGCGAGCTTGCGGCCGTGGTGGATCTGGGCCTTCACGGTGCCGAGGGGGATCCCGATCAGCTGGGCGATGTCCTCGTAGGACATGCCGTAGACGTCGCGCAGGATCAGCGGCTCGACCATCTGCGGGTGGTCGCGCTCGATGACCTCCATCGCCTCGAGCAGGTCGAGGCGGGTGCCGGCGATGACGCTGGTGGTGCGGGGGTCCGGCTTCTCGAGCGGGATCACGTCGCTCGAGATGGCCTGGTTCTTCATCCGCCGATATGTCGTCCGGGCGCTGTTGACGGCGACCACGTGCATCCAGGTGGTGAACCGGCCGTTGCGGTGCCACGAGCCGATCTTGTTGGAGATGTTGATCAGCGCCTCCTGGCAGGCGTCCTCGGCGTCGGGTGTGTAGGGCAGCACCCCGCGGCAGATGTTGAGGCAGCGCGGACGGACGGCTGTGAGCAGCTGCTCCATCGCGTCGCGGTCGCCTCCCTGGGCGCGACGCGCGAGGTCGTCGACGTCGTCCGGTGTCAGCTCCGTGGCCGTCATGGGCGGTTCCTCTGTCTCCCCGTGCCGCTCCTGCGGCTGGCTGTGTGCAGGAGCGGTATGTCTCTGCACCATAATGCCGAGGGTGTCCATGCCAGCCCGACTCGGTCGCTACGCCGTGCGCAGGCGTATCGGGTCGGGCGGGTTCGCCACCGTCTGGCTTGCGTATGACGAGCAGCTCGACTCTCCGGTTGCCATCAAGGTGCTGGCGGAGAACTGGACCGAGGACAGCCACGTCCGGCAGCGCTTCCTCGAGGAGGGTCGTTACCTCCGCAAGGTCGAGTCGCCCCACGTCGTCTCGGTGTACGACGCGGGCTCGCTGGAGGACGACCGGCCCTACCTCGTCATGTCCTACGCCGACCAGGGGACCCTGGCCGACCGGCTGGAGGCCGACGGGCTGACCGTCGTCCAGGCGACCGAGGTGATCCGCCAGATCGGTGAGGGTCTCACCGCGCTGCACCAGCGCGGCGTCCTCCATCGCGACATCAAGCCGGCGAACGTGCTCTTCCGGACCGTCGACCCCGAGCACGACGGCACGCTCGTGCGCGCGATGGTCGGCGACCTCGGGCTCGGCAAGGCGCTCGACGTCTCCTCGCGGCTGACGGTGATCGCGGGCACGCCGTCGTTCGTCGCCCCCGAGCAGGCGCAGGGCGAGCACCTCGACGCGCGGGCCGACCAGTACTCCCTGGCCGCACTGTCCTACTTACTGCTCACCGGGCGGCCGCCGTACGCGCACGGCACGCTCTCGGCCGCGGCCAACCCGGCCCCTCCGGCGCCGATGTCGACGCCGGAGCGCCCCTTCCCGCCCGCCGTCGACGACGTCGTACGCCGTGCCCTCGCCGTGGACCGCGACGACCGCTGGCCCGACGTCCAGTCGTTCGTGGACGCGCTGCGCGCGGCCCTCGGCGAGGACGCGGTCGGCGAGCTCCCCGCGCGCTGGCTGCCCGTCGATCCCGAGCTCACCCAGCCGGGCAACCGCCCCTCCCTGGTGCCGTCCAAGGACGATCTGCCGGCACCGGTCCCACCGAAGCGCCGGCGGTGGCCCGTGGTCGCCCTCGCCGCGGTGCTGCTCGTGGCCGGCGCCGTGGGCGGCTACGTGGTGTGGCGGCAGACGCACCAGGACGTGACCCTGGAGGACTCGCGCGGCGTGCTGTCGGTGACGGTGCCGATCGACTGGAGCAAGGCCGTGTCCGAGAAGGGGTGGACACCGTCCGACAGCTCGATCGTCGAGCCCGGGCTGTCCTCGGGCGACGGTCCGGACTGGGCCTCGGCGTCCGACGGGCAGGGCGTCTTCGCGGGCCTGCTCCCGGAGAACAAGCTCCCGAGGACGATGCCTCAGCACCAGGGCTGCGACAGCGTGGGCAAGGCCGAGCGCAGCACCAGCGGTGAGCCGTCGCTGACCGTGGTCTCGACGGGCTGCCCGGGCGTGATCATCGAGCAGGCGACGCAGGTGAGTGCGACGAAGCTGCTGTGGGTGCAGGTCCGCGGCGACGACCTCGCGACCGCGCAGAAGGTGCTGGAGTCGGTGCAGACGCACGGGGCGCTCTGACGGCGCTAGTGCTGGTGCTTCGGCTTCTTGGTCGGGGGCGGCGGATCCGTGCCCGTGACGTTGTCGGCGAAGCGGTCGAACAGCCATTCCAGCCCGGGCCGGTCGACCGCGCGCCCCGACACCGACATCTCGAGCGTCGCGTTGGTGTGGCCCGGCACGGCGAACCACTGGAAGTAGTTGAAGCGGTGGTAGTTGGTGCTGGCGTCGCGGTACTGGAAGTAGACCGACGAGTCGTTCTGACGCAGGACGCTGTAGTCGGCGACGTCGGGGCTGTCGCCGAAGCCGACGATCTTCGTCGCCACCGTCTGGTGGACGTCGACGAACGTGTTCTGGATGATCCGGACGCGGAGGCTGTAACCGCCGACCGGCGGTTCGCCGATCGGCCGGAACCTGGCCTGGGTGGCGTCGTTGACCTGCCCCGGTGGGATCTTCGCGTTGTTCACCAGCGGCGGCGCACACGGCTCGGGCTGCCCGCACACGGCGTACGCCTGCCAGTCCTCGGGGATGTGGAAGGTCCACTGCGCCAGGTCGTTGGTGAAGGTGTGGACGACCGGCAGCGTGAACCCCGGCTCGAGCGGCGGGTAGGGGATGTCCTTCGCGTAGTGCTTCACGATCTTCACGTCGATCGGGAGGCTCGGCGACACCGCCGGGACCGGGCTCGCGGTGTCGGAGTACGACGCGCGCGGCTGCACGGCGTAGGCCACGACGGCGCCGCCGGCGAGGCCGAGCAGGCCGCAGAGCAGCGCGACCACGAGACCCCGCACACTCATGCGGCACACCGTATCCATCGGAGATCACGATCCGGTTGCCGCGGGGTGTGACGCTGCAACGCTCCGTTTGCTTACGGCTGTCACACGCGTCATCGTGGCGGGATGACGACGGCCTACTTCGACAAGCACCGTGAGCGGCTCGACGCGGCGGTAGCCGCCTGCGAGTCGCGGGAGTACTACTCGGCGTTCGACGAGTCGCCGTCGCCACGGGTGTACGGCGAGTCCGCGGCCGCCGAGGGCAAGGCGGCGTTCGAGGCCTGGCGGGGGACGACCTTCCCGCTCGACGTCCCGGGCAGCGGGGACGATCTCGTGTCGACCGAGCGGTCGCCCTACGGCTTCGACCTCGACGTCTCCTACCCCCACGTCACCGACGTCGACGCGCTGCTGGCCGCGGCGCAGGCGGGGATGAAGGGGTGGCGCGACGCGGGCCCCGAGGCGCGGGTCGGCGTGTGCATCGAGATCCTCGACCGTCTCCACGCTCGCATCTTCGAGCTCGCGAACGCGGTCCAGCACACCAGCGGCCAGGCGTTCGTGATGGCCTTCCAGGCCGGCGGCGCGCACGCGCTCGACCGCGCGCTCGAGGCCGTCGCCTACGCGTGGGTCGAGATGTCCCGCACGCCGCGCACCGCCATCTGGGAGAAGCCGGGCAAGGTGCCGGTGACCATGGAGAAGACGTTCACCGTGGTGCCGCGGGGCGTCGCGCTGGTGATCGGCTGCAACACGTTCCCGACGTGGAACTCGTGGCCCGGGCTGTTCGCGTCGCTGGTGACCGGCAACTCCGTGGTGGTGAAGCCGCACCCCTCGGCGGTGCTGCCGCTCGCGATCACGGTGCAGGTCTGCCAGGAGGTGCTGACCGAGGCCGGGTTCGACCCCCATCTGGTCACGCTGGCCGCGGAGGAGCCCGCCGACAAGCTCGCCTCGTCGCTCGCGCTGCGGCCCGAGGTGCGGCTCATCGACTTCACCGGGGGCAACGCCTTCGGCGACTGGCTGGAGAAGAACGCCGCGCAGGCGACGGTCTTCACCGAGAAGGCCGGCGTCAACACGGTGGTGCTCGACTCGACCTCGGACTTCAAAGCCATGTGCTTCAACCTGGCGTTCTCCTTCGCGCTCTACACCGGGCAGATGTGCACGGCCCCGCAGAACGTCTACCTGCCGGCCGACGGGATCGAGACCGACGAGGGCGTGAAGTCCCCGGCCGACGTCGCCGCCGGCATCGGAGCGGCGTTCGACCAGCTGCTGGGGGACGACGCCCGTGCGGTCGAGCTTCTCGGCGGCGTGGTCAACGGCGGTGTGCTGGAGAGGCTCGAGGAGTCCGCGTCGCACGGTGAGGTCTACGTCGCCTCGCGCGTGGTGACCCACCCGTCGTACGCCGATGCGACGGTGCGGACCCCGACCGTGATCGGCCTGACCGCGGCCGACTCCCATGTCTACGAGACGGAGTGCTTCGGCCCGGTCGCCTACCTGATCAGCACGTCTGGCACCGACGAGTCGATCACGCTGTTCCGCGACACCGTGCAGGCGCACGGCGCGATGACCGCCTCGGTCTACTCGACGTCGGACGAGGTCGTCGAGCAGGTGCGGGACGCCGCGCTGGACGCCGGGGTCGCCCTCAGCGAGAACCTGCTCGGCGGGGTCTTCGTGAACCAGTCCGCCGCTTACTCCGACTTCCACGGCACGGGGGCCAACCCGGCCGCCAACGCGTCGTACACCGACGGCGCCTACGTCGCCTCCCGCTTCCGGGTCGTCCAGTCCCGCCGCCACCGCTGACCCCCACCCCTCCCTCCCCGGAGGCTGTGGAGAGGTGGGGTAGTCCGTGACGTTTCGCAGGTGATTCGGTCGCCCTCACCTGCAGAACGTCACGGACTATCCCGACGTGCTGTGGATAACGTGTGCCCGTGGCCGACTTCGTCCTGCGCAACGTCCGGGTGGTCGAGCTGGGGCGGGGGCGCGGCTGGGTCGGCCCGGTCGACGTGTTCGTCGAGCAGGGGACGGTCCGCGAGATCGGGCACGGCCTCGACCACCCCGCCGGCATCGAGGAGTACGACGCGCAGGGTCGCTGGCTGATCCCCGGCCTCTGGGACGCCCACGTCCACCTCGCGCAGTGGACCGCCCGCCGCGACCGGCTCGACCTGGGCGGCACGGAGTCACCCTCCGAGGCCCTGGCCCGGGTCGGTGACCGGCTCGGTTCCCGGCCCGGCCCCCTGGTCGCGGCCGGCCACCGCACCGGGCTGTGGGCCGAGCAGCCCACGGTCGCCGCGCTCGACGCCATCGCGCCTGACGTGCCGGTCGTCCTGATCTCCGGCGACGCCCACCACGCCTGGCTCAACACCCGCGCCCTCGTGGCCCTCGGCCTCCCCGACCGCGAGGGGGTCGTGACCGAGAACGAGTGGTACGAGGCCTACACCCGGATCGACACGATCCTCGAGCCCGACGTATCACCGGCGGCGTACCGGCACACCCTCGAGCAGGCCGCCTCCCTCGGCGTCACCGGCGTGGTCGACCTCGAGCGCGGCCAGACGGCCGCCGACTGGGAGCCCCGCGACTCGCCGATCCGCGTCCGGGTCGCGACGTACGCCGACGGCCTCGACGCCGTGGTCGCGGCAGGGCTCCGCACGGGCGACGTCCTCCCCGGTTCTCCCGGCGTCGTCACGATGGGACCGCTCAAGATCATCTCCGACGGCTCGCTCAACACGCGGACGGCCTGGTGCTGCGAGGAGTACGCCGACGGGTCCGGCGCGGGCGCGGCCAACCAGTCCAGTGACGAGCTGACCCGACTCCTCGACCTCGCGCACGCCCACGGGCTCGAGGTCGCGACCCATGCGATCGGCGACCTCGCCCTGCGCGAGGCGCTCGCGGCGTACGACGCGACCGGTGCGATCGGGTCGATCGAGCACGCCCAGCTCGTACGCCGCGACCAGCTGCCGCTGATGGCACGGCTCGGTCTGCGCGCCAGCGTCCAGCCGGCGCACCTGCTCGACGACCGCGACGTCACCGAGCTGTGCTGGCCGGACCGTGCGGAGCGGTGCTTCGCGTTCCGCTGGATGGTCGACGCGGGCGTCCAGCTGGCCCTCGGCTCCGACGCGCCGGTGTCACCGCTCGACCCGTGGCTGGCGATCTCGGCCGCGGTCCACCGCAGCGCCGACGAGCGCCCGCCCTGGCACCCCGAGCAGGCGCTGACCGCGCGCGAGGCCCTGGCTTCCAGCGTCGACGGGCAGGGCAGCGTCCACTCCGGGATGCGCGCCGACCTCGTGCTCCTCGACGCCGACCCGCTGTCGCCCGCCGACGACACCGCCGAGCAGGCGGCCCGTCTCCGCGCGATGCCGGTCGCGCTCACGGTCGTCGAGGGCGAGGTCGTCCACAGCGAGTGGTGAGCGGGGGCCGTCCCCGGCGACGCGAGGCAGCCGCGAAGTCTCCGCTAGGCCAGCGCGAGGGTCAGGTCGCGGATCGTCGACGGGTCGTCGAGGCGCTCGCCGTACAGCTCGCGCAGCTGGCCCATCCGGTAGCGCACCGTCTGCGGGTGCACGAAGAGAGCGGCGGCGATGTCGTCGCGCCGTCCCTGGTAGAGCAGCCAGGCACGCAGGGTCTCCGCCAGCTTCTGCCGGGTGGCCGGGCGCAGCGAGGCCAGGGGTGCGAGCACGCGGTCGCGCAGGTCGCCGACCGCCTCGGGGTCCGCGGCGAGGATCAGGTCGGCCAGGTGCTCCTCGGTGTCGTAGGTCGCGTCGCCGGGGCGCAGGCCCAGGGCCCGGATCGCCCGCTCGTACGACGTACCGACGGCCAGCCACGGACGCGCCGGGCCGGCGACGGCGGCGCGTCCGCTCAGGGTGCGCACCAGGCGGGACCGCGAACGGCCCCCGGCGTCCGGGATCAGCAGCACGCTCAACCCCTCGGGCAGGCTGATCGGGTCGCCAGCAGCCGACAGGGTGCGCGGGTCGAGCAGCCCGAGCACCGGCCGCACCTGGGCGTTGGGCAGCACCACCGCGGTGAGCGTCTTGGGGGGAGTCCAGTCGGCGCGCTCGGCCGCCGCCAGCAGGGCGTCAGCCGGGTCGCCGCGGAGCAGCCCCAGGGCGAGCCGGTCGAGGTAGCGCTGCCGCACGCGGCCGGTCGTCTCCAGCTCGTCGGCGTGACCGGCGACCGACGCCGCCGAGAGCTCGTCGATGTAGGCGAACACCAGCTCCGCGAACGAGGCCAGCATGTCGGCGGGTACGCCCGCCTCGACCGCGGTCTCGGCGAGCTCGCGCCAGGCGACGCGCGCCCCCACGCGGTAGGCCGAGAGGAGGGCGTCGGCGCTCCGCCCGCTCCGCGCCTCGCCCCGACCCAGCGCGTACGCGCCCTCGAGCGCGGGGGAGAGGGGGGTGCCGGGGTCGGTGGTGCGGCCGCCGCGCGCGGCCAGACGGAGGAACCCGGCCAGGGCCATCTGCACCGCGTTCTCGATGTTGTCGCCCATCGGCCCGCCGAACGCGCCGGCGTACGACGGGACCTCCTCGGTGACCGCATGGATGGTGTCGGTCGCCACCTCGGGGAGGCGGCGCCGCAGCAGATCGAGCAGCCGCGGGTCCAGGGTCAGGCGTGTCGCGGTTGATTCGCTCGCCGTCATGCCCATGATTGTTCCATACGAACAAAGAAGTGCCGATTGATTCACGCGCGATGGTCAGGAATAGTGCAGAAGCGCGCGACAGACTGGACGTCATGAGCACGACTCTCGAGCCGGCACGAGGTTGGCGTGCTCACGCCCGGCGGATCGCCGAGGCGGCGACCACCCCCCTCGTGCCCGCCGACTTCCTCGACCTGTTCGCGCCGCTGCGCACGGGCGCCGAGCTGCGCGGCCGGATCGAGTCGGTCCACCCGGAGACCGCCGACGCCGCCACGCTCGTGATCCGCCCCGGCGCCGACTGGGCCGGCCACGTGCCCGGCCAGTACGTCCGCGTCGGCATCGACGTCGACGGCGTCCGCCACTGGCGCGCCTACTCGCTGACCCACGGCCCCCGCTACGACGGCCGGATCTCGATCACGGTCAAGGCCGTGCCCGACGGCAAGGTCAGCAACCACATCGTCCGCGACAGCCGCCCCGGCACGCTGGTCCACCTCGAGCAGGCCGCCGGTGAGTTCGTGCTCCCGACCGCCCCCCGCGACGAGAAGGTGCGGCTCCTGTTCGTCACCGCCGGCTCGGGCATCACGCCGGTGATCGGGATGCTGCGCAACCTCTTCCCCTCGACCGACAGCGGCGTCGTCCGCCTGGCCCGCAGCGCGCCGTACGACATCACCGTCGTGCACGTCGCACCCAGCGAGCCCGACTCGATCTTCGAGCGCGACCTGAAGGCGCTCGACGCGGCCGGCTGCATCCGCCTGGTCGAGCGCTTCGACGACGAGCACGGCATCCTCGACCTCGCCGACCTCGAGCGCCTCGTGCCCGACCTCGACGACCGTACGACGTTCGCCTGCGGGCCCGGCGGTCTTCTCGACGCCCTCGCCGCCCACCACGAGGAGCGGGGCCTTCCCCTCTACGTGGAGCAGTTCCGGGTCTCTCCCCTCGTCGCCGGCGAGGGCGGGACCGTCACGTTCGAGCAGGCCGGGGTGGAGGTCGAGTGCGACGGCGCCCGGCCGATCCTCGAGCAGGCCGAGGACGCCGGTGTCCTCATGCCGAGCGGGTGCCGCATGGGCATCTGCTACAGCTGCGTGCTTCCGATGCGCGAAGGGGTCGTCCGCGACCTGCGCACCGGCGCGCTCACCACCGCCGTACCCGGGGAGACAGACCGGGGCGGCGTCCTGATCCAGACCTGCATCAACGCGGCCGCCGGGCCGTGCCACCTCGATCACTAGGAGACGAGATGACCACGATCCAGAAGAAGCCCCGTATCGGCCAGGTCAACCCCATCGCCCACCTGACCAACGACGACCTCGTGGCGATCGCCGAGGAGCTGGACGCGATCCGGCAGTCGGTCATCGACACCCGCGGCGAGGCCGACGCACGCTACATCCGCCGGGTGATCAAGACGCAGCGGTCGCTCGAGCTGGGCAGCCGGGTCGTGCTGCTCGCCAGCATCTTCCCGCCCGCGTGGATCGTCGGCACGGCCGGCCTGAGCATCTCCAAGATCCTGGAGAACATGGAGATCGGCCACAACATCCTCCACGGCCAGTGGGACTGGATGCGCGACCCGAAGATCCACTCGACCACCTGGGAGTGGGACTCCGCGACGCCCGCCGAGCAGTGGAAGCACGCCCACAACGAGCTCCACCACAACTTCACCAACGTGATCGGCAAGGACAACGACCTCGGCTACGGCATCATGCGCGTCGACGAGGACCAGCCCTGGCACCCGATGCACCTCGGTCAGCCGTTGTGGAACTTCGTCAACGCGCTCTTCTTCGAGTACGGCATCGCTGCCTACGACCTCGAGCTCCGCGGCGCGGTGGCGCGCGGCCGGACCAAGGACCCGAAGTTCCAGCGCGAGGCCAAGGCCGTGGTGGCCAAGATCAAGCGCCAGATGACCAAGGACTACGTCGTACACCCGACCCTGTCGGCCGTGACCGGCTCGTTCTTCCCGACGCTGCTCGCCAACCTCACCGCCAACACCGTGCGCAACCTGTGGTCGCACTCGGTGATCATGTGCGGCCACTTCCCCGAGGGCGTGCAGACCTTCGAGAAGCGCTCGATCGACGGCGAGACCAAGCCCGAGTGGTACGTCCGCCAGATGCTCGGCTCGGCCAACATCTCCGGCTCCAAGGCCATGCACATCATGACCGGGAACCTGTCGCACCAGATCGAGCACCACCTGTTCCCCGACCTGCCGTCCAACCGCTACGGCGAGATCGCGCCCCAGGTGAAGGACCTCTTCGAGCGCTATGGCCTCGACTACTGCGAGCGCCCGCTGCCGCAGCAGGTGTACTCCGCGTGGCACAAGGTGGTCCGGCTGTCGCTGCCCAACGGCTGGCTCGACCAGACCACCCCGCGCAACCTGCCCGGCCAGCTCAAGCGGCTCTACCAGATGGCGACCGGTGGCCCGAAGGTCCGCCGTGCCCTCCAGGCCCGGATCGCCCAGGAGAACCGCCGCTTCGCCGAGGCTGCCTGAGGCTCGGCTCTGTCGGGATCGCTGGTCGACCGGCGGTCCCGGCCCTCCGCAACCGGGGTGGGAGGCTGGCGACGTGTTCGGATCGGTCAGCGCGTCACCCGACGACGTACGACGGTCGCTCCCGGGTGACGACCTGGTGCCGGACGCCGACGTCGTGATGGACCGCGCGTTCGACCTCCCGGCGTCGCCGGAGCGGGTGTGGCCGTGGTTCCTCCAGCTCGGCAAGAAGCGGGCCGGGTGGTACTTCCCGCGCTCGGTCGAGCGCTTCGAGCCGCCGTCCAGACGTGGGCTGCGCCGTCTCGACCGAGCCCTCGTCGACGAGGTCCACGTCGGCCACGTCATCCCCGACTGGGGCGGGAAGCACGCGACGTTCGAGGTCGCGATCCTCGAGCCGCCCCGTGCCCTGGTCCACACCACGCAGCGCGGCCGCACCTCGGGTTCCTGGGCGATCGTCCTCACGCCGTACGACGACACGCCCGGCCGTACCCACGTCCAGCTCCGCCTCCGGCTCTCGCCGGTCCGCCGGCCCTGGCTGGCCCACAGCCTCGGCGAGGCGATCGACGCCGCCACCGTCGCGGGTCTGGCCGCCGGCCTCCGCGAGCGCCTCACACCCTGACCGGGGCAGGACGTGTGGAGCGGTAGTCCGTGACGTTTCGCAGGTGAATCGGCGGAAATCACCTGCAGTTCGTCACGGACTACCCCCACCGTCCACAGGGTGTCCGTACGGGAGGTGAGGCGACTCCTCTTGTCAGGGGAGGCCCGGCTCGCCACCATCGGAGGTGCGAGCTCGGGCCGCTGACGTGGGAGTCGTGGTCACCGTGACGGACACACAGAGCAGGGAGTCGGAGCCGGTCGAGGAGCCGTCGGCCGTGCGCGCCCCCGAGATGGAGCAGGCACTCGGCGGTCCGACGCTCGGGCTGGGGTCGACGTACGGCTACAGCGGCACCGACCTCACCAACCTCCGCCTCGCGCTCGCCCGCGGAGAGGTGCCCCACCAGCCACCCGGCACGTCGCCCGCCCAGACGCTGGAGCTCCGCATCCACGGCGTCGGCGGTGCTCCCCCCGAGGTCAACCTCGAGTCGCCCGCCACCCTCCAGGTCGCCGGCGACGGTCGCGCCGGCTTCTACCGGGCGTGGTTCCCGGGAGGTACGGCGAAGGGCCGGCCACTCCAGGAGGCCTACTGCTGGGGCTCCCTCGACACCGCCTGGTGGACCGCGCTGTGGCTCCTCCTCCTGCCGTTCGGCCTGCTCAACCTCGCCCACTGGGCCCTGCCGCGCGACGGCTCGTGGGTCGTTCGCTACGCCGCCCGGGCGATGCTGCGCCTGCTGAGCCTGTTCCTCACCGTCGCCCTCGTGGCCGCCGTCGCCTACATCGCGCTCGACCTGATCGCCTGGCAGGCCGCCGGCCGGCACAAGCTGTGGGGCTGGCTCGCCTGGTACGAGGCGTGGCCGGTCGGCAGCCGGATGGCGCTCGCCTCGGTCCTCGTGTACGCCGTGATCGGGGTGTTGTTCTGGCTCAGCCTGCGGACCCAGGGCGACTACGAGGACCGCCGCTCGGGGTACGGCGCCCCCGACGAGCCCGGCTGGGCCCTGTCCGACCCGTTCCTGTGGTGCGGGTCCCGCCCGGTCAGGCGGCAGCGCAGCATCCACCTCGTCGCCTCCGCCGCGGTCCTGTTCCTGATGCAGGGGCTTCCCGCGGTCACGTCCGGCGCGGGGGCACGGGTGATTCTGCTCGGCGTCGCGTTGGGGCTGTTCGCGTTCGCCGCGATCCTCACCCTGTTCCCGTGGTCCGACCGCCCGCCACGCCAGGACGTCAAGGACGGCGAGGTCCGGCTCGGCGACGAGGACGGGGTCGTCGAGCGCGGCGTTCTCTTCTTCGCGCGCGGCGCGTTGCTGCTCACGGCGCTGGTCGCGATCAGCCGGATCTGGTGGCAGCCCCACGACCACGGCATCACCGCGCTGCCCTACGACGGACGTCTCCAGCTGGTCCTGTTCTTCACGGGTCTCGGGCTGGTCGTCGTCTTCTGCGCCGTGGTGGCCGCCCACGCCCCGTGGCGCCAGACCGACGTGCTCGTGCACGGCTTCGCCGCCGCCGGCATCGCGTTGTTCGCGACCCTCGTCTCGACGATCTTCACCGCCAGCCTGCTCAACACCGTCAGCCAGCTGATCTCGAAGCCGACGCTGTCCACCGTCGCCATCCCGTCGCGCGTGCCGACGGGCCTCTACCTGCCGAGCACGGCGTACTCCGGCGGCCTCGCGTTCCTCGAGGCGGTCGTGGTGGCGCTCAGCGTGGTCGTCGTGATCGTGGTGTGGGTCCGGCCGCGTCGCGCCCGCGCGGTCCGCTTCGGCCACGGTCCGCACGACCTCGGCCTGCTCTACGCCGGTCACCGGCCGCGCCGTGACGACCACGGCGCGACCCGCGACGACGACGCGGCCGCGGCGGTGTCGACCACGATCGCGACCTCGAAGCTGACCGATGCCTCGGGCGTGATCCTGCTGGTGATCACCGTGCCGACCCTGGTGGTGCTGCTCGGGTACCAGACGCTGCTGCTCGCCCGTGAGCCGTGGCACACCGTGCACCTGCGCCACTTCGCCACCGTCGGCGCCTCGCTCGCGACGCTCGCCACGGGCGCGTTCCTCGCCTACCTGCGGTCGGCGGTGACCGACCCGTCCGCCCGTAAGCGGATCAGCTTCCTGTGGGACGTCGTCACCTTCTGGCCGCGCGCCTGCCACCCGCTCGGTCCGCCCTCGTACGCCGAACGCTCGATCCCCGAGGTCGTCACCCGGATCCGTCGGATCGTCGGCGACACCGCGAAGGCCGGCGACCCGGCCCTCGCCCAGCAGTACGCCGAGTCGCTCGACGCCGGCCCGCAGCCGCACTACCTCGAGCAGCACACCGACGTGCTGGTCGTCGGCTACAGCCAGGGTTGCCCGATCGCGACCGCCGTCGTGTCGCAGCTGCCGCCCGAGGTGCGGGCCCGGACCAGCCTGCTCACGCTGGCCTCACCGGTGCGTCGCCTCTACGGCCGGACGTTCCCGGCGTACTTCGGCCACGACCAGCTCGAGCGCGTCGAGCAGCGGATGACCCGCGCCGACGGCCTGCACTGGACGAACCTCGTGCGCGAGACCGACTACATCGGCGGCTGGGCCCGCAGCCGCGAGAGCGGTGCCGTCGACCACTGGATCCTCGACCCGCCGGTGCTGTGGGAGGACGCCGACCCGGCGCCGCCCCCGACGCACCTGCACTCGAACTGGTTCTCCGACCCGCAGACGCGCCCGTACGCCGAGCGGTTGCTCTGAGCCGGTCAGATGCCCGGGAAGGTCTCACGCAGCAGGTCGAGGTCGACGCCCGTCGCGGCCACCGACTCCGGCGTGTGGTCGGGGTCGAGGCGTCCGTAGACCAGCCGCACGAACGCCTCGGTGGGGAGCCGCAGCTCGGCGGACGCTGCGGTGTCGTCGGACGACGGCGCGAGCTGGACGCCGCTCGGCCCGAGGTCGAGGTGGAAGGCGTGCTCGGGGTCGGTCGTGCGGACCTCGACCGACAGCTGGTCGTCGTTCTTCTGCCCCGACCAGCCGGCCACCATCGGCAGGTTGGCCACCACGTGCGTCGCCTGGTCGGACGGGATCGTGGAGGAGGCATCGAGGGCGACCGTGATGTCCCAGGTGTGCAGCACGTGCTCACCGACCCGCAGCTGCAGGAAGCCGGCGAGGTCGAGGTCCATCCCGAACAGGTCAAGCCGCCAGGCGTCGCGCTCCTCGGCGGACAGGGCGTCCGCCTCGGCGAGGAACGCCGCGTTCGCGGCCACCGAGTCACGCACCTGGGCGGCCGGCTGCTTCGCGTTCCACTCGTCCCAGACCACCTGGGCGGCGTCGAGGCCGGAGGCCGGGGTGCCGTCGCGCCCCGAGGCGAGGTGACCGGTGAAGATCACTGCGCTCGACCCCAGGTGCGAGGCCACGTCGGCGACGGTCCAGCCGTCGTCGTAGGACGGCGCGGTCGCCTGTTCCTCGTCGACGCTGCCGAGCGTGGAGGCGAGTCGGTCCTGGGAGGCGTGGAGGGCGACGAGCAGGCGGTCGGTTGAAGATTCACTCATCCTCCGACCCTACGTCACGGCCTCAGACCCAGTCCGGGTACGTCGGCTCCGGCAGCGGTCCGGTGGAGGCGTCGCGACTCGCCTCGAGCGAGCGGCCTACGGCGTAGAGGACCTGCTCGCTGCCCCGCGCGCCCCAGACGCTCACCGCCACCGGCAGCCCGTGCGCCAGCTCCAGCGGAAGGGTCAGGATCGGCGCGGCTGCCAGGGCGCTGGAGTCGCTAGCCCCGCCCGAGCCGTGGTCGCCGTTGACCAGGTCGATCGGGCTCGGCGGCGCCATGGCCGGCGCGAGGAGCGCGTCGAGCTGGTGGCTGGACAGGGTGTGGTCCAGCTCGGTCCGTCCGGCGCGCGTGCAGGCAGCGGCCGCGGCGCGGTACTGCTCCGACGACGGCCCGTCGAGCCCGAGGGCGCGCTCGAAGAGGGACTGGCCGAACCACGGCATCTCCTGGTCGGCGTGGGCGCGGTTGTACTCCACGACGTCGGCCAGCGAGCGGACGGACGCACCGCGGGCCTCGAGGTAGCCCGCCAGGCCGTGCACGAGCTCGATCAGCATCAGGTTGAGCACGTGGTCGTCCTCGAGGTCCTTCAGGGCCGGGAGTCCGAGGCCGTCGACGATCTCCGCACCGGCCTGCGACAGCATCGCCAGAGCCCGCTCGGCGGCCGCGTCGGCCGCCGCGCTGTAGCCCCACAGGTCACGCGGTACGCCGATCCGCCGGCCACGCACGCCGGCCTCGAGCGTCGCGGAGGTGTCGGTCCCGGCGAGCACGTCGAGCAGGGCGGCGTTCTCGGCGACGGTGAGGGTCATCGGACCGGGCGCGTCCTGGCTGGACGAGATCGGGACGACCCCGGCGGTGGAGACGAGCCCGACCGTGGGCTTGAGACCCACCAGGCCGCAGGCGGCGGCGGGCGCGGTGATCGACCCGTTCGTCTCCGTGCCGATCGCGAACGGCGCCAGGCGCGCAGCGACGGCCGCGCCGCTGCCCGAGCTCGACCCCCAGGCCGTGCGGTTGAGGGCGTAGGGGTTGCGGGTCAGGCCGCCGTGCGCGCTCCAGCCGGACGTCGCGTGCTCGTCGCGGATGTTGGCCCACTCGCTGAGGTTGGTCTTGCCGAGCACGACCATGCCGGCCTCGCGGAGGCGTCGTACGAGGGGCGCGTCGTGTGCCGGCGGCTCATCGGCCAGCGCCAGGGAACCCGCCGTCGACGCCAGCCCGGCCGTGTCGATGTTGTCCTTGACCAGGACCGGGCGCCCGTGGAGCGGCGACAGCGGGCGGCCCGCCGCGCGGGCGTGGTCGGCCGACTCGGCCTCGGCCAGTGCGTGCGGGTTCACCGCGTTCACGGCCCGGATCCGTGGGTCGATCTCGGTGATGCGGTCCAGCAACCGGGCGGTCTCCTCGCGCGAGGTCGTCACCGCCGCATCGTCGCAGGTCGCTGGGGATTCGGGTACGGCGGCGTACCTCCGGTACGGTGGACACATCAGCTCGTCGAGCTCTCACCGCGAGTTGTCCGCACGTCGTAGCAGTCACCAACTGCTCCGTGCGTAGCCGCCCGAAACCTTCGGATCACGGCTGTCGGTGAGGCACCGCACAGATAGCGCCCTTCCTTGACCTCGTTCGCATCACTCGGCGTGCCCGCACGCCTGTCCACCGTCCTCGCCCGCCAGGGCATCGAGACCCCGACCCCCATCCAGGCCGCGACGCTGCCCGACTCACTGGCCGGGCGCGACGTCCTCGGCCGTGGCCGCACCGGCTCCGGCAAGACCTACGCCTTCCTGCTCCCGATCGTCGCCCGCCTGACGGACGGCCCGGCCGCCCGTACCCGGGCACCCCGTGCCCTGATCCTGGCGCCGACCCGTGAGCTGGTCGGCCAGATCGACGCCGCTCTCGCGCCGCTCGCCGCGGCCGCCGGGCTCACCACCCGTACCGTCTTCGGCGGGGTGGGTCAGAACCCGCAGGTGACCGCGCTCCGCAAGGGCGTCGACATCCTCGTCGCCTGCCCCGGACGGCTCGAGGACCTGATCGGCCAGGGCCACTGCACCCTGGACGACGTCCAGGTCACCGTGCTCGACGAGGCCGACCACATGGCCGACCTCGGGTTCCTCCCGTCCGTACGCCGGCTGCTCGGCCGCACCCCGAGCCGCAGTCAGCGGCTGCTCTTCTCGGCCACCCTCGACAGGGCCATCGACACCCTCGTCAAGCAGTTCCTGCACGACCCGGTGACCCACCAGGCCGACTCGGCGCAGTCGCCGATCGCGACGATGAGCCACCACGTGCTCCACGTCGACCGCGAGCACCGCGTGCCGATCCTGGTCGACCTGGCCAGCGCGCCCGGTCGCATCATCGTCTTCACCCGGACCAAGCACGGCGCCAAGGCACTCGCTCGGCAGCTGAACAAGAGCGGCGTCCCGACCGTGGAGCTGCACGGAAACCTCGGCCAGGGTGCCCGCACCCGCAACATGGAGGCCTTCCACTCCGGCAAGGCCGAGGCGCTCGTCGCCACCGACATCGCCGCGCGCGGGATCCACGTCGACGACGTGGCCCTCGTCGTCCACGCCGACCCGCCGGTCGAGCACAAGGCGTACCTGCACCGCTCCGGCCGTACGGCGCGCGCGGGCAACGCGGGCACCGTCGTCACCTTGATGACCAGCGAGCAGGTGCGCGACGTCCGCGACCTCACCCGCGCCGCCGGCATCAAGCCGACGACCACCCGGATCAACGGGTCGACGCACCCCGTGCTGGTCCAGCTCGCCCCCGGCGAGCGGACCCTGTCCGGCTCCCTCGAGACCACGACTCCTTCGTCGTCGTCCCAGACGCGCTCTGGTGGCGGCGGCGGAGGGCGCAACCGTCGAGGTGGCGGTGGCGGGCGTGGCCGCGGTGGCTCGGGCCAGAAGGCCGCCGGCCAGAAGGCATCAGGCCAGAAGTCGTCGGGCCAGCGGTCCGGCGGCAACCGCTCCCGTCGTCCGGCGAGCGCGGCCCGCACCTCGTCCGGTGGCGGCAGCCACAGTGCGGCGTCGTTCAGCGGCCGTCGCTGACGCCGAGTCGGCGCAAAGCGGCGTCGAGATCACGCCGAGTCGGCGTAAAGAGGCATCGAAATCACGCCGAGTCGTCAGGTGACAACTCGGCGGGATCCCGGCGGCCGAGGCGCCACAGCCACCACAGCCCGACCAGCGGCAGCACGAGCGGTACGAAGCCGTAGCCGTTCCCGTAGTCGGACCACACGCTCGCCCGGTCGAGGTCGTCGGGATGGCTGAGCGTGCCGATCACCAGGACGCCCGTCAGCTCGACCAGGATCGTCACGATCGCCACCCTGCGTCGGTCCGTGGCGAGCGCCCAGGTGGCGACGATGTAGACCAGGCCGGAGAACAGCGAGAGCGAGTAGGCCACCGGTGCCAGGGCGGCGTCGGTCGCCAGCTGGACGACGGCGCGTGCCGTCGCCGCGACGGCGAACAGGCCGTAGACGAACACGAGCACCCGGCCCAGGCCGTGGCGGGTGGACGGGGCGCGTTCGCTCATCGGTAGGACCAGAGCTGTTGCAGCCGCAGGAACAGGAACGCCACGGCGATCACCCCGACCAGCAGGACCGCCGTGCCCGACCGGGTCCGCTCACCGACCGACCAGAGGAACGCGACCGGCAGGACGAGGAGCGAGCCGACGAGATAGCCGACGTACGCCGCGACGTTGAGGTCGCCGTGGTCGCCGAAGACCCGCACGAGCCCGATCACGAGCTGGACGACCAGTCCGATCTCCACGACCGCCAGCACGCCGTAGAGCAGGTCACCGGGCAGCCGGTCGAGCACGATCAGCACCACCAGCCAGCAGGCCACGACCACGCAGATCGCACCCAGCACGATCTGGAGAGTGGTCATGCGCGCGAGCCTAGGACCCGGCCCCTGAGTCCCGGGAGCGGGCCGGCCCCCGCGGCTGCTCGGGTGGGCCGGGTCGCCGACTACCATCGCGAGTCCGCACCCGTGGTGGGAAAGAGGTCTGATGACGCGCGCACTCGTCGCCACCGGCACCGACGCCCTGCAGGTGATGGACGTCGAGCTCCGGCCGCTCACCGCAGCAGACGTCCGGGTCCGGGTCGCCGGCGTCGGCGTCTGCCACTCCGACCTGTCGATGGTCAACGGCACGCTCTCGCCGTCGTACCCGCAGGTGCTGGGCCATGAGGCCGCGGGTGTCGTCACCGAGGTCGGCGACGCCGTCACCGGGGTCGGCGTCGGCGACCACGTGGTGCTCAACTGGGCGGTGCCGTGCCGGTCGTGCTGGTTCTGCACCCGGGGCGAGCCCTGGCTGTGCTCGGCGATCGAGGGTCTGACCGGTACGCCGGGCGGGTCGCTCGCCGACGGGACGCCGTTCGAGGCGTGCCTCGGCCTGGGAGCGATGGCCGAGGAGGTGGTCTGCCCGGCCGCCGCGGTCGTCCCGCTGCCGGACGACGTCCCCCTCGACGAGGCGGCGCTGCTCGGCTGCGCGATCCTCACCGGCGTCGGGGCCGCGCAGAACGCCGCGCAGGTCCGGCCCGGCGAGACGGTGCTGGTCGTCGGCCTCGGCGGCGTAGGTCTCTCCGCCGTGACCGGGGCCCGCCTGGCCGGAGCCGAGCGGATCATCGCCGTCGACACCGCCGCCTCCAAGGAGCCGCTCGCCCGAGCGGCCGGCGCCACCGACTTCCTGCTCGCCGACGCGACCGTGTCCAAGCAGGTACGGGCGATGACCGACGGCCGCGGCGCGGACAAGGCCCTCGAGTGTGTCGGCTCCGCGGCGACGATCCGCACCGCCTGGACCGCCGTACGACGTGGCGGCACGTGCGTGGTCGTCGGCCTCGGTCCGCGGGACCAGCAGGTGACCTTCAACCCCCTCGAGCTCTTCCACTTCGCGCGCACCCTGACGAGCAGCATCTACGGCAACAGCGACCCCGAGCGCGACATCCCCGTGCTCGTCGACCACCTCCGGGCCGGCCGCATCGACCTGGCCGGCACGATCACCGACCGGATCGCCCTGGACGGCGTCCCCGATGCGTTCGACCGGATGCGGCGCGGCGAGGGAGGCCGTTCGATCGTGGTCTTCCCGCGCGGCTGACCCCCTGGCGGCGAGCCCTCGCGCCCTCCATGATGAAGGTGAACGATCAACCACGAGGGGACACCGAGATGACGATCGACCTGGCGGCCATCGAGGCGGAGCGCGAGCGGATCAAGCACGACTTCCTGCTGGACTCACCCGACCGGCCCGAGAGCAGCGCACGAGGGCTCCACCACTTCGCACTGCTGTGCTCCGACGTACGCCGGACCATCGAGTTCTACCAGGGGGTGCTGGAGTTCCCGCTGACGGAGATCTTCGAGAACCGCGACTACCAGGGCTCCAACCACTTCTTCTTCGACATCGGCCACGGCAACCTGCTGGCGTTCTTCGACCTGCCCGGCCTCGACCTCGGCCCCTACGCCGAGGTGCTCGGCGGCCTGCACCACCTCGCGATCTCGGTCACCCAGGAGAAGTGGGACCACCTGCGCGGCAAGCTCGATGCCGCCGGCGTGGAGTACCTCGTCGAGAGCGAGAAGTCGATCTACTTCCGCGACCCCGACGGTGCCCGCCTCGAGCTGCTGGCCGACCCGCTCGGCGAGATGTACGGCACCAAGGTGCTGTGACCCGACCCTACGCGGCGTAGTCGCCCCGGGCCGCGTGGTCCTAAGGTGGAACGATGGATGAGGATCCGGGTTCCTCCTATGTTCCGAGCTCGCCGCGCAAGGTGCTGGTCGTCGTCGGCACCCGCCCCGAGGCGATCAAGCTGCTGCCGCTGGTGAAGGCGATCCGCGCCAGCCCCCACATGGACCCGGTGGTCGTGGCCACCGGCCAGCATCCGCGGGTCGTCGAGGACGTGCTCGGTCTCGCCGGCCTCGACACCGACGTCAACCTCGCGGTCGCCGACCCGGCGCTCAGCCTCAACGGCCTGTTCTGCGCGGTGCTGACCGGGTTCGAGCGCTTCTGCATCGACGCGTTCGGCCCGTCGAACCGCCCCGTGCAGGAGCGGGACTACCAGACCTACCCGGCGGCCTGCGTCGTGCACGGCGACACCACGAGCGCGGCCGCGGCGGCGGTCTCGGCGTTCCACCTGCAGATCCCGGTGGTCCACGTCGAGGCGGGGCTGCGCACCGGCAACACCCGGTCGCCGTACCCCGAGGAGCTCAACCGCCAGATCATCTCCCGGGTCGCCGCCTTCCATCTCGCACCGACCGACCGCAACTGCGAGAACCTCGTCCGCGAGGGGGTGCCCCTCAACCGGATCTTCGTGTGCGGCAACACCGCGATCGACGCCCTCGACTGGGCTGCCGCCCTCCGCGCGCCGTACGGCGACCCCCTGCTCGCCGACCTCGAGCACGACGAGGCGACCCGCGTCGTGGTCGTCACCGCCCACCGGCGTGAGAACTGGGGCTCCGGTCTGGAGCGGATCGGCACCGCCGTCGCCACCCTGGCCGACCGCTATCCCGACGTGCGCTTCGTGCTTCCGGTGCACCCCAACCCTCGGGTCGCCGAGGTCCTCGAGGCCCGGCTCTCCGGTCGCGACAACGTGTCGCTCGTGCGCCCGATGGAGTACACCGCCTTCGCTCGTCTCCTCAAGCGCGCGTACCTCGCCATCACCGACTCCGGCGGCATCCAGGAGGAGGCGCCGGCGCTCGGGACACCCGTCCTCGTCGTCCGCGAGGAGACCGAGCGACAGGAGGGCGTCGACGCCGGCACCCTGCGGCTGGTCGGCACCGACGTCGACGCGATCGTCTCCAGCGCGACGACGCTCCTCGACGACCCCGACGCCTATCTGGCCATGGCCTCGCGGACCAACCCCTACGGCGACGGCCATGCCTCCGAGCGGATCGTCGCTGCCTTCGAGCACGTCGGCTTCGCGGCGCCGGAGCCGTCCCCGTTCGGCAGCGGCTTCGACCGGCTCTCGGTGCTACGGGCCGGCGGCTTCGACGACGATCCCCGGGCCGTGCTCACCCACTCGATGCCCGACCGGCTCGCCGTACCCGAGGCGCACGACGAGCTGCTCGAGGGAGCCGACGTGAGATGACGGCCCTGGCCTCGGGCACGTGGTGGGACCCGTACGCCGGGCTGCCACTCGTGATCCAGCTCGGCTTCGCGATCGCCTTGCTGGTCACCGTCTTGTCGTTCGTCCAGCTGGTCGTGCTGCGGGTGGAGGCGCGCACCGCGCTGCGGATGCTGGCGCAGATCGCGTCGTCCCCCGACGCGCGCGGCGAGGCTGACTTCCTCTGGGTGTTCATCGTCCCGGCGCTCAACGAGGAGGTGACGATCGCCGACAGTGTCGAGCGCCTACGGGCGGTGCGGGCCACCGAGAAGGTCCTGATCGTCGTGGACGACGGCTCGGACGACGCGACGCCCGACCTGCTGGCGGCCATGCACGACCCGTTCCTCGAGGTGCTGCGCCGAGACCCGCCCGAGGCGCGGCAGGGCAAGGCCGCCGCCCTCAACAACGCGTGGCACTACGTGCACGACACCGTGCTCACCTCGCCCGAGCACGGGCACCGTGACCCCGACGACGTCGTGATCGTGATCGTCGACGCCGACGGCCGGCTCGAGCCCGGTGCTCCCGAGCGCGTGGCCCCGCACTTCAGCGACCCGCGCACGGCCGGCGTCCAGGTGCAGGTACGGATCTACAACCGCCACCGCTGGCTCACCTGGGCCCAGGACGTCGAGTTCTCGGTCTTCGGGCTGGTCTTCCAGCTCGGGCGTACGGCGTGGGGAACGGCCCACATGGGCGGCAACGGCCAGTTCAACCGGCTCTCCGCCCTCGACTCGGTCGCTCTTCCCGAGGGGCCGTGGCGGCACCGCCTGACCGAGGACCAGGACATCGGTCTGCGTCTGATCGAGGCCGGCTGGCGTGGGCACCAGGAGGCGGCGACCTATGTCAGTCAGCAGGGGCTCACGGTCCTGCGGCCGCTCTACCGCCAGCGGACCCGCTGGGCGCAGGGGTCCTGGCAGGCGATGAGCCTCTTCTCGACGGTCCGCCGTGCCCAGGTCTCGCCGCTGGCACGACTCGACATGATCGGCTACCTGCTGCTGCCGGCGCTGCAGATGTACACGGCCCTGGCCCTGATCGCCGCGATCGTCATCGCCGGCACCACCGACATCGGGTTCTGGTCGGCGGCGTGGCCGATCGTGGTGTTCTTCCTCGTCACCACCGCCGGCCCGGGCCTGTTCGCCCTGGCTGCGCGGGGCCGTGGCCTCCGTGGGCTGCTCACCACGCTGGTCTTCCTCGTGCCCTACACGTTGTACTCGTGGATGACCTTCCCCGCGATCGCCCGCGGCCTGGCGCGTCAGCTGACCGGACGCGGCTCCTGGGCCAAGACGGCGCGTGAGCCGCTCGTGCCGGATCCCGAGATCGAGGCCGAGCTCCCGTAGCGGGACGATGCTCGAGGCCTGAAGGGGCGGAGACCGCGGCCGCGCCCCCCGACACACCGCCGCGGTCCAATTACCCCCGTCTGTGCCGGCCCACACCTGGAGCCGACCTCAGGTGGCGAGCGTAGAACGAGTGGGGCCGCACGTTGAATGGCGCCCGCGGGCCAGCAAGATCGGTCGCCTGCGCAGATCGCCGGAGTCGGGGGTCGACTCCTGTGACGAGTGTGTCTCGAGAGTCGACGATCCCCTGGCCCACCGGGGCCATCGAGGGCGTTCCTGAGAATTTCCCAAACGCTTGGCGGCTGCGTGGCGGACGGGCGGTAGGTGTGGCGCTCGGCGGGGCGGCCGTCGATGATGCTGAGGTGACGTCCGCCCCCCTGCGCTTCGCGCACGAGACCCTCCCGCAGCGGGTCCACTTCGCCGCCGGCGAAGCCGCCGACGCGGTGGCCGAGGAGGTACGCCGGCTCGAGGGATCGCGCGTGATGGCGGTCGCGAGCCACGCCGCCCGTGCGGAGCCCGTGCTGGCCGGCGTCCCCGTGGCCGTGCTCCACACCGAGGTGGTGAGGCACGTGCCTGTGGAGGTCGCCGAGCGGGCGCGCGCGGTCGCGCGCGAGCACGACGTCGACGTCCTGGTCAGCGTCGGGGGCGGTTCGACGACCGGGCTGGCCAAGGCCGTCGCGCTCACCACCGGCCTGCCGATCGTGGCCGTACCCACGACGTACGCCGGCTCCGAGGCCACCGACGTCTGGGGCCTGACCGATGGGGGCCGCAAGACCACGGGTGTCGACCGACGGGTCCTGCCGCGCGCCGTCGTCTACGACGCCCATCTCATCCTCGGCCTGCCCGTCGCGGCGAGTGTGGCCTCGGGACTCAACGCGCTGGCGCACTGCGTCGACGCGATGTGGGGGCCCCGCGCCGACCCGATCGACCAGGCCCTTGCCCTGGAGGGCATCCGCGCGCTCGACGCGGGCCTGCCCCGCGTGGTGGACGACCCGCTGGAGCTCGGTGGCCGCGACCAGACGCTCTACGGTGCCTATCTCTCGGCCGTGGCCTTCGCGTCGGCAGGCTCGGGACTGCACCACAAGATCTGCCACGTGCTGGGTGGGATGTTCGACCTGCCGCACGCCGAGACACATGCCGTGGTGCTGCCCCACGTGCTGGCTCTCAACGCCCCGGCCGTGCCCGATCTCGACGCCCGGATGGCAGCGGCCTTCGGGTCGCACACGGCACTCGCCGGTCTGCAGCGGCTGCGGGGCGACGTCGACGCGCCGCGCTCGCTCCGCGCGCTCGGTCTTGCCGAGGCCGACCTGATGACGGCCGTGGGCCCGATCCTGGAGGCCGCCCCTCCGAGCAACCCGGTGCCCGTCACGGCACCCGACATCGAGGCGCTGCTGCTCGCGGCGTACGACGGGACCGACCCGGCATGAGCGACCTCTCCCCCGAGCAGGAGGCACGTGAGGCCGACCTCGTCGACCGGGTGCTGGCGTCGTTCGCCGGAACGCCCGACCCACGCACCCGCGAGCTCGTCGAGGCCCTGACCCGCCACCTCCATGCGTTCCTGCGGGAGACGCGGCTGACCGAGGAGGAGTGGTGGCGCGCCATCGAGTTCCTGACCGCGGTCGGACACATCACCGACGACCGCCGCCAGGAGTTCATCCTGCTCTCGGACGTGCTCGGTGCCTCGATGCAGACGATCACGATCAACAACGTGGCCTACGCGAACGCGACCGAGGCGACCGTCTTCGGGCCGTTCTTCGTCGAGGGATCGCCCGACGTCGGGCTCGGCGGCGACATCTCGGGCGACGCCGCAGGAGAGCCCTGCTGGGTCGAGGGCATCGTCACCGACACGTCCGGCTCACCGGTCGCCGGCGCACGGGTCGAGGTCTGGGAGGCCGACGCCGACGGGCGCTACGACGTGCAGTACGACGACGACCGGGTCGCCGCTCGCGGCCACCTCCACACCGATCCCGAGGGCCGCTTCCGCTTCTGGGCGATCACCCCGACGCCGTACCCGATCCCCGACGACGGTCCCGTCGGCGAGCTCCTGCGCGCCACGGGCCGCTCCCCGATGCGCGCCTCCCACCTGCACCTCATGGTCGTCGCCGACGGCTGCCGCACGCTGGTCACGCACGTCTTCCCCCGCGGCGACGCCTACCTCGACTCCGACAGCGTCTTCGGCGTCCGCGACTCCCTCGTCGTCGACGTCGACCGTCGAGCCCCCGGTACGCCGACGCCCGACGGCCGCGAGGTCGCCGGACCCTGGTCGCGGATCGACGTCGACCTCGTGCTCGCCCCCGCAGGTCGGCTCTAGAGCAGGCCGGCCCGTCGCATCTTCGCCTCGACCAGCGCACGCACCAGGTCGTCGGGCAGTGGCTGGTCGACCGGGAAGTGCAGCGAGCCGGGGGTGGCGTCGTATCCCGCGACGGCGTCACCGACATCGGCGAGCACGGACCCGCTGTGGGGCAGGTAGCTGAGGTGACGAGTGAACGCCGCGAAGCCGGCGACCACCGTGCCGTCCACCCGGAACGCCGGCATCGAGTAGGAGATGCACTGCTCGGCGTCGGGCACCACCGCGAGGATCGACCGCCGTAGCGCCTCGAGCGTGCTGCGCTTCGGCTCCTCGAGCGCGGCCAGGTAGTCGTCGATCTCCTCACGGCTCATGGCGCCGGCGTCCCGTCGCGTCGGGTCCGGCGCCACAGGAGCCATCCCTGGACGAGCGCGAAGAGCGCGCCCACGACCAGGGCCTTGATCAGCGCGTCCACGAGGGAGGCCTCGCTGAGCAGGGCGTACCCGATGAAGACCAGGACCGCGAAGACCACGGTCGGCACCAGCACCCGTCTCACATCCCCGAGCATGGCACGGCCCCCGTGGCCGGCGCCTAGCCTGGGGCGATGCGGATCGACGACGTACGCCGGCTCGACCTCGGCTCGTTCGTCCGCCCGGCCGAGGAGACCGGCACCGGCCGGCCCCGGGTCGAAGCGGTCTTCGCCTATGCCGTCCGCACGCGGGCGGGCGTCCTGCTGCTCGACACCGGCCTCGGTCAGACCGACCAGGAGACCGAGGCGTGGTACCGACCGCGCCGGGTCCCGCTGGCCGACGCCCTCGCCACGGCGGGACTGACCCGTGACGACGTCGCCCTGGTCGCCAACTGCCACCTGCACTTCGACCACATCGGCGGCAACCCGGAGCTCGCGGGTCGGCCGCTCTTCTGCCAGCGCGACGAGCTCGGCACCGCTCGGTCGGGCGACTACACCGTCCCTGCGCTGGTCGACTTCGACGACGCCCGCTACGAGCTGCTCGACGGCGAGGCCGAGATCGCGCCCGACCTGCACGTCGTACCGACGCCGGGACACGTCGCCGGCCACCAGTCGCTGGTGGTGGAGTGCGACGACGGTTCGGTCGTGCTGGCGGGGCAGGCCTTCGACTCGGCATCGCAGTGGTCCGCCGACGCGCTCGCCGCCCGTGCCACGGCGCTCGGTCACGAGCCTCCGCTCCCCGAGGCGAGCCCGTGGATGCAGCGGATCCTGGCGTTCGACCCGCGCCGCGTCGTCTTCGCCCACGACGCGGCGGTCTGGGTCCCCTGAGGTCGAACCCGGCGTGGTGGCGGTGGCGGAAAACGCGGAACAGATCGGCGTCCGAGCGCCTGGGTGACCGATCTGTTCCGCGTTTCCGCACACACCTGCGGAACCGCCCGAGCGGCCCGAGCGGGCACCCGGTGGAACCGGAGGATGCCCAGCGGATAGTTTCGTCTCAGCGAGCCCCGAGCAAGGAGAACTGCGATGAGCCAGACCCAGACGTCCCCCGTCTACCAGATCCTCAACCCGGCGACCGGCGAGGTGGAGCAGACCTTCGACACCGCGACCGACGCCGAGGTCGAGGCTGCCCTCGCCTCGGCCCATGCGGCGTACGACGCGTGGAAGGACGTCCCGATCGAGGACCGCGCCAAGGTGGTGCACCGGATCGCCGAGCTCTTCGTGGAGCGCAAGGACGAGCTGGGGGCGATCGCCACCCGCGAGATGGGCAAGCCGCTGAGCGAGGCTGTGGGTGAGGCGGAGTTCTGCGGCGACATCTTCGACTACTTCGCCGACGAGGGCCCGACCCTGGCCGCGGACCAGCCGATCAAGACGTTCTCCGGTGGCAAGGCCGTCGTCCAGAAGCTCCCGATCGGCGCGCTGCTCGGCATCATGCCGTGGAACTACCCCTTCTACCAGATCGCCCGGTTCGCGGCGCCGAACCTGATGCTGGGCAACACGATCATCCTCAAGCACGCCGAGTCGGTGCCCGGCTCCGCGCTCGCGGTGGCTCAGCTGATGAAGGACGCCGGGGTGCCGGACGGGGCCTACGTCAACCTCTTCGCCTCGCACGACCAGATCGAGACGGTGATCGCCGACCCGCGGATCGCCGGGGTCTCGTTGACCGGCTCGGAGCGCGCCGGTGCGGTCGTCGCCGCGATCGCCGGCAAGAACCTCAAGAAGTGCGTTCTCGAGCTCGGGGGCTCCGACCCCTACGTCATCCTCGACACCGACGACGTCGAGTCCGCCGCCGACACCGCCTGGGAGACCCGGATCAGCAACACCGGCCAGGCCTGCAACTCCAACAAGCGGATGATCGTGATGGACGACGTCTTCGACGGCTTCGTCGCGCGCCTCACCGAGCACGCCAAGGACCTCCGGCCCGGTGACCCGACCGCCGAGGAGGAGGGCACCTTCGCCCCGCTCTCCTCGCGCGCGGCCGCCGAGAACCTGGCCGAGCAGGTGCAGGACGCCGTCAGCAAGGGCGCCACGCTGCACGCCGGCGGCGTCCTCGGCGAGGGACCCGCGGCCTACTACTCGCCCGCAGTGCTCACCGGCATCACCCAGGAGATGCGCGCCTACCGCGAGGAGCTCTTCGGTCCGGTGGCCGTCGTCTACAAGGTCAGCGACGACGACGAGGCCCTCGCTCTGGCCAACGACACGGCGTACGGGCTGGGCGGCGCGGTCTTCAGTACCGACCCGGAGCGCGCGACCAAGGTCGCCCAACGCCTCGAGGTGGGCATGTCCAACGTGAACACGCCCGCCGGCGAGGGCGCGGAGGTGCCGTTCGGGGGCGTCAAGCGCAGCGGGTTCGGCCGCGAGCTCGGCCCGCTCGGCATGGACGAGTTCGTCAACAAGCGGATGTTCTACGTCGCCGACTGAGCCGACCCGGCCACCAGCGGTGGCGCCTGGTCGCCGTGCACGATCAGCACCGGGCACGACGCGTGCTCGGCGACCGCGGCACTCACCGAGCCGAGCAGCAGGCCCACGAAGCCACCGTGCCCGCGACTGCCCACCACGAGCACGAGCGCACCCTCGCTGGCTTCGAGCAGGATGTGCGCAGTGCTACCGGCACGCAGGACGCGGTGCAGGTCTCGGGGTGGGTCGTCGCCGAACACCGCTGCGATCTCCTCGTCCTGGACATGGCGCATGTCGTCCTCGGGGTTCCAGCTCGCGAGCGGGGATGCGAGGCCGTAGACGGTGGGATAGTCCCAGGCGGTCACCACGCTGATCGGTGCTCCGAACGTGCGAGCGAGCTGAGCTGCCCAGCGCAGGGCCTGCCGCGACTGGGGTGATCCGTCGAGGCCGACCACGACCTCGCCGGTGGCTGTCCGGGACGTCTCGCTGCTCATCGGATACCTCCTGTCGCCGGGTGGCCGACGCGGGACTCGGTGGCCGAGGCCGCTCTCGCCGGCTCCTCTCCAGCCTCGTCCACGCCCGGGCGCCGACGAAGAGACGAAGGTCCCCAGTCGTCAGCCAGGTGGACCGACCGGAGCAGGCGACGAGCCGCCTTCCTCGCGTTCTCCGCGCGCCTCGACGCTCAGGGTGCCGCGGTCACTACGGACGGGCACGTACCGAGGGCCGCCCGTTCGTCGAGGCAGCGCTGTCGCTCGACGGCGACGGTTCGCTCCGACGCCGTGAGCAGGTCGACGACCTCTTCCTGCGTCCGCCGTGGCGCGTCGTTCCAGTGGGTCAGGTCGAGCACCTGCATGGTGCGTACCGGGGGCGACGGACACCAGGTGACCGGCTGGCGAGGGTCCTCCCGCAACGTGTGCCAGGTCAGGTCCAGGGTCCGCTGCACCCTCTGCGACCTGACCGCACCGGGACCGCCACCTGCCTGGACGACGGCTCCGACGAGGCAGGCGCCCGTCAGCGGGCGGTTGCGCAGCAGTCGCAGGTCGTAGCCCGTGACGGCTCGTACACCGCTCGGGGTCGACACCGCGAACCACGCGCCCTGGACCCAGCCCTCCCCGACGATCTCGGCTGCGCGGACCAGGACGGTGCGGATCGAGTGGAGCTCGGCCAGCCGGGCTGACAGGGCGTCGTGCCGCGTCAGCCGACGGCGCTCGGCGCGCTGCTCGCGACGCCCACGGTAGGCGCGGACCACGGTCGGGGCGATGAGGGTGCTCACGAGTTCCTCCTCCGGACGACGTTCCCACTGTCACCCCGGGGCGCTCCCGGGACAAGGGGGAGCCACCCGGAACCTCGTGGCCGCCACCCGGCGCCCTGCCCACATCGGTCGGAGAAGCGCATCATGGAACGTCCGTAGCGCTCGTCGGAGGTGTCGCATGTCGGTCTCTCGTCTGCTCGTCCCGCTCGTCTCGCTCGCTCTCGTGCCGGCCGCGTCCGTGGGGCTCGCGCCGGCGATCGCGGTCCCGGTCGCCACCCCGTCCGCCGCGGGCACCCCGGTGCTCGTGGCCGTACGGGCGAGTCACCACCGCTCCTTCGACCGCGTGGTCTTCCAGTACCGGGGCGGTCTCCCGTCGGGGCGGCATGCCGGCTACGTCCACCGCCTGATCGCGGACGGCTCGGGCGACACGGTGCCGATCGCCGGCCGGGCCATCCTGCTGGTCCGCATGCAGCGGGCCCAGGCGCACACCGCCGCCGGAGCGGCCACCGTTCCGGTGCGGACGGCGTACGCCTGGCCGAACGTGATGACCTCCGTGCTCTCCGGCGACTTCGAGGGCGTGGTCAGCTATGGCATCGGCCTGGCCAAGCGCACACCGTTCCACGTGTTCACGCTGCGTCACCCGGCCCGCGTGGTGGTGGACGTACGCGCCGCGTTCCGCACCACCCTTCGCAAGGTCTGGTTCGTCGACGGACAGCGGGTCGCCGACCACACACCGCCCTTCGTCGTGGCGAGGATGCGGCCGGTGATCCCGTCGACCCCGGCCGTCGGCGTGCTGGACCGACTGTTCGCCGGCGTACGGGACAGCGAGCGCGCCGACTCGCTCCGCTTCGTGGGGTCGGGTGCGACCGGCTATCGACTGCGCTCCATACGCAACGGCATCGCCCGCGTGCAGCTGACCGGTGGCTGTCGGAGGGGCACCGGCCCCGTGACCATCGCCGACGAGATCCTGCCGACCGTGCGGGCGCTCGCGGCCGTGCAGTGGGTCAAGGTCTACAGCCCGGCGGGCCGGACCGAGCACCCCTCCGGCCAGACGGACTCCGTCCCAGCGTGCCTCGCCCCCTGACCTCGCTGTGGGCCGAGGTCGTGACGATGTCACGAGCGCCCTCGTGACGACGTGCCGAGCGCCCGTGTCGGCCACTGAGGTGGTCGTGACCCTCCGGGACGGAGGTCGTGCCTAGGGCAGATGCCCGATGTGTGTCCCACGTCTTACCGACAGGTTCGAGCGACCGGACAGCCGAACCGAGGAGACGTGCGATGCACACCTTCATCAACAGCCGCGCGATGGCGCAGATGGTCGCCTTCGACCTGATGCACGAGGAGCAGCGCCGTGCCGCCGTACGTCGAGAGCGGCGCGACCGTCGCCGGGCCGCCAGGTCGACTCCCGAGGAGGAGGGCAGCCCGGAGCCGCGTCGGTACCCCTGGCACCTGCCCAAGGCCCTGCACCTCATGCACTGACTCCGCGCGTACGACGGATCAGTCGCGGTCGGCGGCCTCTGCCAGCGCCTCGGTCAGCAGCGCGATCAGCGTCTCGACCTGGACGTCGGCGGTGGTCGTCGCCTCCTCGTCGGCCCCGTCGAGTGCCCGGGCCGCGAGTCCGGCCTTGCTGTCGATCAGCTCGGCGATCTTCGAGTCGATCGTCTGCGCGGCGATGATCCGCCAGGCGGTGACGGGCTCGTGCTGACCGATCCGGTGCACCCGGTCGATCGCCTGCGTCTGCTCGGCGTTGGTCCAGGAGAGCTCGGCCAGCACGACGTTGGACGCGACCTGGAGGTTGATGCCCACGCCGGCCGCCGTCAGCGAGCAGACGATGACCTTGACGTCGGGGTCGTCGACGAAGCCGTCGATCGCGGCCTGGCGCGCGGTGCGGGTCTGGTCGCCGCGGATCGACGTGGCGCGGACACCGCGCCGGGCGAAGATCTCCTCGGCGGTGTCCATGACGTCGAGGTGCTTGGCGAAGAAGACGACCTTGCCGGCGCTGCGGGCCAGCTGGACGGCGTAGTCGGTGGCGAGCTCGGCCTTGGCCTGGCCGATCTTGCGGACCATGGTGAAGACGTTGTCGCCGGTCTTGGCCTCGCTGCCCTCGGCGACCTCACGCTCGGCCACACGTCGTACGAGCTCGTGGTCGATGCCGTCGAGGCCGAGGTGGGACGCGCCGGCGCGACGGTGCTCGAGCGCCGCCTGGTAGCGACCGACCAGACGCTGGGCGAGCTGTGTCTCCGCCTCGCGGATGGAGCGCCCGACGGCGCCCTCGAGCTCGACCGGCAGGTCGGCGATACGGCGCGCGGGGATGTCGGCAGCGACGTCGACCTTGCGGCGGCGGACGATGCCGAGATCGACCACGGCCTGCCGCGCGGCGGGGTAGAACGCGTGGTCGGCCGGCGTGAACCCGGTCTCCTCGAGTGCCGCCATCAGTGTGTTGCCCGGCTTGCGCTCCTCGATCCAGCCGAGGACCTGCCAGATCGCCCGGAAGTCCTCGATGTCGTTGATCAGCGGGGTGCCGGTCAGCGCCATCAGCAGAGGTCGCGCGACGCGCTGACGGATCCGCTGTGAGACCTCGAGGACGTTCTGCGAGCGCTGGGACTTCTTGTTCTTGATGTAGTGCGCCTCGTCGACCACCAGGCCGCGGAAGCCGTGCTCGCTCATCCAGCCGACGTGGCGGTCGAGGACCTCGTAGTTGACCACGACGATGTCGGCGAACCCGTCGACCGTCTCGCCGTCTCCGTGGATCACGGTGACGGACCGGCCAGGGGTCCACATCTCGGCCTCGCGGGCCCAGTTCGTCTTGACGACGTTGGGAACGATCGCCAGCAGCGGATAGGCGTTCGCGACCTGGGCGGCGAGCAGCGCCTGCGCGGTCTTGCCGAGGCCGGGCTCGTCGGCCAGGAGGAAGGTGCGGTGGCCCTCGGCCACCGCGGCGAGCAGTCGCGACTGGTGAGCCATCAGGTCGAGGTTCTTGGGCAGGAGCATCGGCCTCGGCTCGGGGAGCTCCATGCACGCCGGCGAGCCCGGGGCCGCCTGCTCGAACGAGTTCAGGAGCGGAGTGATCAGCTCCCAGCCCGCGAGGCGACCCTGCACGCGGGGGGTCGCCTGCGAGAAGTCGGGGACCAGGAACGGGTTGGCGAGCTGGGCCGACAGCACCGACTGCGGCAGCACCTTCCGTTCGGGCCGTACCCCGGTCGCCACGGGTCCGCTCGGGGCCTCGGGTTCGGGCTCCGGCTCCAGGCCGGCCGCGGCCTGCATCTCCCGCTCGAGCCGACGCGTGTTGTCGGAGATCTCGGCATCGTCGGCCAGCAGGTGGAACAGCGACGGCTCGCGTGCGGCGGTCTGCGCCAGGATCGTGGCCACGCCGTCGAGGCGCTTGAGCTGGGTGTCGCGCTGTTGCTCGGTCAGCGAGTCGTCGGCTCGCACCCGCGTGCGCTCGGCCCGGGCCAGGAGGGCCACCGCCTGGTAGCGCGAGCGCTGCCCCGACGTCAGCTGTCGGTTCGTGACGGCGCGCTCGACCTCGCGCACCGCCTGGGCGAGCACGGGGATGATGCCCTCGTCGTCGCGCCTGCGGTTCTGGGTCCGGTTCCGGGGACGCTGAGCCGTCCGGCTGTCACCGGATCGACGTCGTCGCTGTGTGGCCAACCAGCAGCTCTCTTCCTGATGCGCGTGCACCGCCGACGCGGGCAGAGCCCGCCTTCGGCGTCCGCCTGGTCTCGGCGGTTCTGATGTCGCCACCCGGTCCTGCCTGAGCGGGAGCCCGGGTGCGCCTCGGCTCGTCCGCGCCCGACGGGCGCTCGCACCCCGCCGGGCTGCGACCTCGATCAGTCAGTCGCCCCACGAGTTGCCGATGTGGCCAGTGTACGAGGTCGGAGCCCGGGATGGCTCATCCTGCCGAGACTGGCCGACCTCCGGGAACGGGTCGTCCGCCTCACGAGAGCCCCCAGTGGCCCCTCAGGCGGACGACCGACCCCCGGGAACCGGTCGTCCGCCTCACAAGAGTCCCTAGTGGCCTCTCAGGCGGACGACCCACCGCGTACGACGGGGCGGAGGACTGGCTGGGGGCTACAGCTCGGCGCGGAGGACGGCCGCCGCGCCCGCCATGGCGCGCATCTTGCCCTCAGCGCTGGCGCGCGGGAGGTACTTCATGCCGCAGTCGGTGGCGATCGTGACCTGGTCGGGCGAGGTGTAGGGGAACGCCCGTCGGACGCGGGCGGCGACGGTCTCCACGGACTCCACCTCGTGGTCGGAGAGGTCGATCACGCCCAGGATGATCGTCTTGCCCGCGAGGTCGGCGAGCACCCCGAGGTCGAGCCCCGACTGAGCGGTCTCGATCGAGATCTGGTCGGTCGAGCAGCCGGCCAGCTCCGGGAGGAAGGAGTAGCCCTCGGGTCGCTCGTGGATGATCGCGGCGTAGCCGAAGCAGATGTGGACGGCGGTCGTGCCGGTGACCCCGTCGAGCGCGGCCTGCAGGGCAGCGAGGCCGTAGTCGCGGGCCGCGTCGGGTCGGGCCTGCATGTACGGCTCGTCGATCTGCACGATGTCGGCACCCGCGGCGTGCAGGTCCTTGATCTCGGCGTTGACGGCGGCGGCGTAGGCCATCGCGGCCGACTCGAGGTCGGGGTAGTGGTCGTTCTGTGCCTGCTGCGACATCGTGAACGGCCCGGGCACCGTCATCTTGATCGTGTGGTCGGTGTGCGAGCGGAGGAACCGCACGTCGTCGACCTCGATGGGATGTGTGCGCTCGATCGGGCCGGCGATCCGGGGCACTGGATTGGGGTGCCCGCTGCGGTCGAGGGCGGTGCCGGGGTTGTCGATGTCGACGCCGTCGAGCGCGGTGGCGAAGTGGTTGGAGTAGGACTCACGACGCATCTCGCCGTCGGTGATGATGTCGATCCCGGCCTCCTCCTGGGCGCGGATCGCGAGCAGGGTGGCATCGTCCTGCGCCTGCTCGAGGTGGTCCGGCTCGACCCGCCACAGCTCTCGGGCACGGACCCGGGGCGGGAAGCGACCGGCCAGCTTGGCCCGGTCGATCAGCCAGTCGGGCTGGGCGTAGCTGCCGACCAGCGAGGTCGGCAGCAGCGGCGGCGTGGACGGCGGTGTGGTCACCGCTCGACCCTACCGATCCGTGCCGGTGGGTCTACCTCAGACGAGGCGTGAGGTGGTCGCGGCGGCTCCGGCGTCCGGATCTGAGGTGCCGGCTACGGCCGACGCCCGATGCCGACCGGCGTACCTCAGCCGCAGGCTGGGAGCACGAAGCACCACCCGAACCCGAACGAGGAGTCTTGACATGCGTACCCCCTTCATCGACAGCCGGGCCATGGCCATGATGCTCGCCCTCGAGGCGATGGACGACGACGTCAGGCGCGCCCCGCGCCGCGCCCGCCGCCGGGCACGGCGTACGCGTGCGGCGGGCGTCGGCGGCCGGCTCCGCTGAGGGCCGTCAGGTCGCCGGGGTCGGCGAGCCGGCCCCCATCTGCACACCGACGGTCTCCTCCGACGGCATCAGGATCCACAGGATCGGGTAGATCAGGATCTGGCTGCCCGGGACGACCAGGAGGAGCAGGACGAAGAGGAGCCGGGCGGTCCAGGGACTCAGGCCGAAACGCCGGCCGAGTCCTGCGCAGACACCGCCCAGGACACGCCGGTCACGAGACCGGACCAGTCCGTGCTGGGCGAAGCTGTGGCGGATGTCGTTCATGGTGGAGCACGTCCTTCAGGTGAGGTGGCAGGGTCCTTCCCCGTCTTCTCCCACTCTGCGTCCTCGGAGCGTCCTGCCACATCCGGTGCCGCCCTGACTCTCCCCCCGGGTGTCGGGATCGCGGCCTCAGGGTCCGGTCGTGGCCGGCGGGTCGCCGGCGACCTCCCTCGCCCAGGCGGCGTGCTCCCTCCTGGCCCACCGCAGGGGGACGCGGCCGGTGCGGATGCCGGTCATCGCGTGGGGGTCCTTGGTGGCCATCACCAGGTGGCCGACGACCAGCAGGCCGACCGCCAGGGCGAACCAGTCGTGGACGAACGTCGCACCGCTGCGCCAGGGCAGCGGCGTGAGTCGCGTGAAGTACATGACGCAGCCCGACAGGAGCAGAGCCCCGATGGAGCCCGCCGACAGGGAGGCGTTGAGCTTCTGGCCGGCGTTGAACTTGCCGACCTCGATCGAGCCGTCCCGGCGGTTCCGCGAGCGGAGCCAGGCCCAGTCGCGACGGGTGAAGCGGTTCAAGCGGCGCGTGTCGTCGCGGTAGGACCTGCTGACGGCCCCGACGACAAGTGGCACCGGCAGGGCGAAGCCCGAGAAGACGTGGAGCTGCTCGACGACGTAGCGATGTCCGACGAGCACGGCGATCGACCCGTTGTAGAGGATCGCCGCGGTCAGGATGCACGTGATCATGAAGGCGGCGGTCAGGCCGTGGACCCAGCGTGAGCTCAGGCTGAACCGGGCGACGGTCTGGCCCTTCTCCGGTGGCACGCCCACCTCAGGTGCGCTCATCGATGCCCCGCCCGTTGGAGGAGCCCACGAAGCCGTCGACGTCGTAGCCCCGGTGCTCCCAGTAGCCCTCGATCACGTGGTCGGTCACCTCGATGCCCGAGAGCCACTTCACGCTCTTGTAGCCGTACATCGGCGCGACGTAGAGGCGCACGGGTCCGCCGTGGTTGTGGGTGACGTCCGCCCCGAGCATCGTCAGCGCGACGATGCAGTCGGGGAGGCGTGCCTGGTCGAGGGTCAGGCTGTCGGTGTAGGTGCCGTCGAACGACGTCAGCCGGATCGCCCTGCCCTCGGCCTGCACGCCGGCGTGGTCGAGCAGCCTGGACAGCTGCACCCCGCTCCAGTGCACCTGCGGGACCCGCCACCCGGTCACGCACTGGAAGTCGCGCACCAACGAGGTCTGCGGCATCGCCTGGAGGTCGGCGAGCGTGAGCGTGATGGGGCGGTCGACGAGGCCGCCGACCGTCAGCCGGTACGACGCGGCGTCCCTCGTCGGCACGCTCCCCGTCACCGAGTAGAAGCGGAAGGTGTCGCCCACGGGTAACAGGGACGTGAGCCCGGTCGGGTCGCGGAGCTGGATCGGCGCGAGCACGGTGGTCAGCGCGGTCTGGGCGCGGGTACCGGTGGCGATCCCGAGCGCGCCCAGCCCCAACAGGCCGAGGACGACCCGACGACCCACGGGGGCGCCGCCGTCGGGCTTCGCCTCGCGGCCCGGGGTCTCGCGCCGTGCCCGACCAGGGCTCATGCTCGCAACGTAGCCGACCGGTGCAACCGGCGACCGTGGCGCGTGATCTCGGCTCCGCAACGACTTCCGGGTTTCCGGGACCGGTTGCCTGCGCGCGGCTAACCTCCCGCCCATGAGCTATCTCGGGGCCCCTCCGGCTCCGCCGGACCAGGCGCCGCCGGGCGGCGAACCGGCCTCCGACATCCCGCTGTGGGTCGTCGGCGCTGCCGCCGCCGTCGCCCTCGCCCTGGCGGCGACCCTGGCCTTCGTGCTGCTGAAGCCCGACCACTCCGCACCGACCGCAGCGCCGCCCCCGCCGGTGAAGACCTACCCCGCGCACTGGGACCGCAGGATCGCGCCGTACGCGAAGATCGCGGCCCACCAGCGCGGCCTGAGCTTCCTGCACCCGGTCCCGGTGCGCTTCCTGTCGCCGGCCAGGTTCGCCAAGACCCTCGTCACCGAGGACAAGGACCTCAGCAAGGGTGACCGGCGGCAGCTCGAGCAGACCACCGCTCAGCTGCGGGCCCTCGGGCTCATCTCCGGCGGCGTGGACCTCCTGAAGGCGGACAACGACGCCCAGAGCGGCGGCGTGGATGCGTACTACTCCTTCAAGGACCAGCGGATCACCGTCCGCGGTCACCGCGTCACGCCGGCGGTGAAGGCCACGTTGGTCCACGAGCTGACCCACGTCCTCCAGGACCAGCACTTCGACATCGGGGCCCGCCTGAAGAAGCTGGGCAAGGAGTCCGACAAGGGGCCGGACAACTCGCAGGCGTCCGTGCTCGACGCCATCGTGGAGGGCGATGCCCAGCGGGTGGCGCACCTCTACGCCGCGTCGCTCGGGCCGCGCCAGCGGCGGGCACTCGCAGCCAGCCAGCAGGCCGAGGTGACCCAGGCCGACCACCGGACCTCCCACGTCCCGCAGGTGGTGCTGGCAATGATGGGCGCGCCGTACACCTTGGGTGAGGGCCTGGTGCAGACGGTGGCCCAGGACGGCGGCAACGCCGCCGTCGACCGGCTGTTCCGCCACCCACCGACCCACGAGTCTGTGCTGCTCGATCCCTTCCGAGTCCTCTCGGGCGGCACGGCTGCGAAGAAGGTCGGCGTGCCCAAGATCCTGGCGGGCGAGAAGAAGCTCGACTCCGGCGAGCTCGGGGTGCTGACGTGGTACGTGATGCTGGCTCAACGGTTGCCGCTCCCTCAGGCGCTGGCGGCGGCGGACGGCTGGGGCGGAGACGCGTTCGTCGCGTTCCAGCACGACGGCACCACGTGCGTGCGGGCCGACTACTCCGGCCGGACGCCCGCGGACACCGCCCGGATGTACACCGCTCTGCTGGGGTGGCAGGCGGCAGCCCCGGGCACCTCGGCCACCGTCAGCCGCGCAGGTGGGGTGGTCGGATTCCGGTCGTGCGACCCCCGCGATGCCGCTGACGTCGGGAAGGACGACTCCCAGGAAGCGATCGAGCTCGCGGCCATCAGGGCCGGCATCGGGGACGGTCTGATGCGAGGAGGACTCCCGCAGTCAGGGGCGCGCTGCATGGCCGGCCGGATGGCCGAGACCTACACCGTGGCCGAGCTGAGCAGCCCGACCTTCGCCCAGGCGCCCGGCGTCCAGGACGAGCTCCGCCAGTTCGCGGCAGGGTGCGCCTGAACCGTCCGTACCTCGCACAGCCACGGCCCGCATGCCAGGCTGGCGCGATGACGAAGCTGGACGAGGTGAAGGGGTGGGTCGTCGAGCACCTGCCGGCCCTGCTGGAGCAGTACGACGTCCCCGCCGCGGCCGTCGGGATCCTGGCCGAGGGTCAGGTCGTCGACCACGCGGCCGGCCTGCTGAGCAGGTCGACACGCGTCGAGGCGACGGCCGACTCGGTCTTCCAGATCGGCTCGATCACCAAGCTCTGGACGAGCACCCTGGTGATGCAGCTGGTCGACGAGGGTGCGGTCGACCTCGACGCGCCGCTCCGTTCCTACCTCCCCGAGTTCCGCATCGCCGACGAGGGTGCCGCCAGGCAGATCACGGTCCGCCAGCTGCTCACCCACACGGCCGGGTTCGAGGGTGACATCTTCACCGACACCGGCGTCGGTGACGACGCGGTCGAGAAGTACCTCGGCGTCCTGCACGAGGTCCCCCAGCTGTTCGCGCCGGGGGAGCTGTGGTCCTACAACAACGCGGGGTTCGTGCTGCTCGGGCGGCTGGTGGAGGTGCTCCGCGGCACGCCGTACGACGTGTGCCTGCGCGAGCGCCTGTTCACTCCGCTGGGCCTCACGCACGCGGCCACCAGCCCCTACGAGGCGATCCTGTTCCGGGCCGCGGTCGGGCACCTCGAGACCGAGCGCGGCGGGGGCTACCACCCCGCTTCCACCTGGGCGCTCGTGCGTTCGAACGCGCCGGCCGGGTCGATGCTCGCGATGAGTCCGCGGGACCTTCTCGCCTTCGCACGCCTGCACCTCGAGGACGGACGGACCGCGGACGGCACCCGGTTGCTCGCGCCGGGCACGGCCGCACGGATGCACGCCCACCAGGTCGACCTGCCGGAGCTCGGCTCGCTGCCCGCCTCCTGGGGGCTCGGCTTCGAGCGCTTCGACACGCCCGGGGGGCTCGTCATCGGCCACGACGGCGGGACCATCGGGCAGACGTCGTTCCTCAGGATCGTGCCGGACGCCGGCGTCGCCGTCGCACTGTTCACCAACGGCGGCGAGGACATGTCGCTCTACGTCGACGTGGTGGGGACGGTCCTGGAGGCCCTCACCGACACCCGGCTCCCGCCTCTGCCGAAGCCGCCGGCCGAGCCTCCGCGCATCGACGGGAGCCGCTATCTCGGCACCTACTCGTGCGACGTGGCGGAGCTGACGGTCACCCAGGACGACGACGGCCGCATCTGGCTGTCGGAGGTACCCAAGGGCATCTCCGCCGAGCTGGGCGACCTGCCCCAGCACAAGGAGCTCGTGCGCTTCCGGGACGACACCTTGATCGCCCTCGAGCCCGAGCACGGCACGCATCGCCTCCATGCCTTCCTCGGTGACGACGGCTCGGGCCGCGCGCTCTTCGCCCACGTCGGCCGCGCCATCCGTCGAGCCTGAGTCGTCGGGCCATCGCCGGCCACCGGTGTCGACCGAGCCCGAGCGGTATCCGGGTTGCGGAGCCCTTCGCTCCTGTCGGACAGTGGTGGGAAGGAGCGGATCCATGGCCACGTACTCCCTCGGCTACGACGACGCCGAGATCGCTCGCCTGGAAGCACAGGCGGAGCAGCTCCGGGAGCCCACGCGAGTCCTGCTGGCGGCCTCGGGGATCGGCTCGGGGATGCGGGTGCTCGACCTGGGCACGGGCCTAGGTCACGTGGCGGCCGCGGTCGCGGAGATCGTCGGTCCCGAGGGCCAGGTGGTCGGGATCGACGTCGACGCCGGGATGCTCGAGCTGGCCCGGACCCGCACCGAGGGGCTGCCCCAGGTGGAGTTCGTCGAGGCTGACGTGACGAGGTGGCGCGGACAGGAACCGTTCGACGCCGTGGTGGGCCGGTTGATCCTCTTCCACCTCTCCGACCCGGTGGCCGTCCTGCGGCATCACCTGGAGTCGGTCAGGCCGGGCGGCCGGGCGGTCGTGCTCGACTTCGACATCGGTGGCGTGCGCACCGAGCCGGGGGACCCGTTCACCACGCACATGACAGGCCTCGTCATGGCTGCCTTCCGCGCAGCCGGTGCCGACCCGACCATCGGGTCGCGACTGCAGGGCATCCTGGCGGCGGCCGGCGTCGAGGAGGTCGGAGGCTTCGCGATCGCGCAGTACCTCGCGAGCGACAACCCGGTCGGTCCGGCCGTGCTGGCGGGCGTGGTCCGGTCACTGGCGCCGGTCATGATCGCCCACGGCCTGACCACCGAGGCCGAGCTGGACGTCGACACGCTGGCGGCACGCACCGCGCAGACCCTGCGGTCGGCCGACGCCGTGCTGGTGCCGCCGCTCCTGGCCGGAGCCTGGGGCCGGCGTCCCTGACCCAGGGTCGCGTACCGGCGGCCGAGGAGAGGACGTTCGCCCCTGGGCCCCCGGCCTCGCTGCGAGCATCGTGAAGGGGATGGACGAGGCACGGCACGACCGGACGAGACCGCTGAGGCTCTCGACGTGCCGCTACTGCCACTGCTGCATCGGACTCACCCACTGGTCGGGCTGGGTCGACCTGTCTCCCGGTGGCTCTCACGACATGTGCCCGGCCACTCTCTCCGGGGTGCACGAGCCCAGCCGCGGGCTCACCTCAGTCGATCGGCCGTAGCTCGTCGGCGTAGGAGACGGACTGACGTCGGAGGCGGCCGTCAGGGGCGACGGAGTACTGACCCATCCGCCACAGCGGCGGGCTGTAGGCGTGGACGGAGACCGACCCGTGGACGGCGCCGACGAGCCGGTGGATGTGGTCGGGACCGAAGCTGAAGACCTGTCCTCCCTCGACGAGAGTCTCGATGGTCTGGTTGTCGACCGCCAGGTTGTGCTCGGCCAGGGTGCCGCTGACGACGGCGACGGCGCCGGACGAGATGTCGTGGTCGTGGAAGCCGGTGTCGTTCTCGGGGGTCCAGCAGAGGAGCCAGACGTCGACGTGGGCGTCACGGTAGAGGGAGACGTAGACACGTTGGTCGTCGTCGAACGCGAGATGGTGGCGCCACAGCTCGGGGTGCAGCGCCACGGAGGAGGCCAGGGACCGCAGCTCGTCCTGGTCGAGGTCGCGGCCCGGCAGGGTGTCGAGGCTCAGGTCGCCCGCCAAGGGAGTGGCCTCACGGGCGGGTACGCCGAGGACGGTCACGGTCATGCCACTGCCTCCATCTGTTCTGCGGCCTCGCGGCCGGAGTGCGGATGGCGCCCGAGCGCCCGGTACGGGTTGTCGACACGCATGGCCCGGGTCGCGGCCTCGCCGAGCAGCGACTGCAGCGGCTCGGCGTAGGGCCGGTCGCTGCCGAGCACGATGGCGTCGATCCCCAGGGCCCGGGTCAGTGCGTCGAGCCCTTGGGCGCCGTACGACGAGGTGTCGACGAACACGCCGGGGTCGACGGCCCCGAGCTGCCCTCCGCGGGCGGTCAGCCGCTCGTGGTGGACGGGTGCGAGTCCGGCGCCGGCGGCGAAGACGACGCGCAGCAGGGGGAACTGCCGGCGCCCACCGTACGCGTGCCAGGCCCACCAGGCGGCCTGCAGCTGGGCGACGTAGGCCACCACGGGTGCCCACCAGCCGGGGACGGACGCCGAGGGCGGCGTCGGGCCGGGATGGACGAGCACCGGTGTGCCGGCGAGCTCGGCGACGCGCAGCACGTCGCCGAGGGCCTCCCAGCCGGCCGGGCTCACGAGCGAGGTCGCCGGCAGCTGCACTCCGACGAACGACCCGGCCAGCAGCCCGGTGAGCGCCCTGAGGTCGGGCTCGATCGCCGGCACGGAGGCCCAGGCGGCGAAGTGGTCCGGCAGCTCCTGCACGCCCGCATGCCACGCCTCGATGAGCGCTCCGGCTTCGTCGCGCGGGAGAGACTCGATCCCGAGCGGGGCGGAGAGGCTGACGCAGGCGATGCCGATCCCGGCGCGGTGGTCCTGTGCGATGCGCGACCCGACCTCGTGGTCCTGCGGCCGGATCTCGTAGGGGGGCTCACCGTCGGAGACCAGCTGCCAGTCGCGCAGGTACGGCGCGTGGGTGCGCCGCCGCAGCAGCTCGACGAACGACGCCGGCCACAGGTGCTGGTGCAGGTCGACCGCGTCCATGACTCACTCCCTCAATCTGGAGTAAGTCACTGTACTTTATCTACAACCAGATGCGGCATCGAGGATCGTTCCGGCGTGTCAGGCGCGGGCGGCCCCCCGGCTCAGTGCACGACGACGGGAGGGACGCCCTCGTCGTCGAGCAGGTGGGAGGCCTCCTGCTTCCGGGGCAGGAACATCGCCGGGATGACCGTCAGGAGCACGAGCGACCACGCCACCCAGTAGGTCTCGGCGAACGCGCTCGCGGCGTCCTCGAGCCCCTTGGCGATGGCGGCCGGACTCAGCGCCGCAGCCAGTGCGGGGTCCTTCAGCGACGCCATCGCCGGGCCGGCGAGCTTGGAGGCCTGGAGGTGGTTGGTCAGGAGCACGGACATGACCGCGACCCCGACCGAGCTGGCGATCTGCTGGGTGATGTTGAGCAGCGTCGAGCCGCGGGCCACCTCGTGCGCCTTGAGCGTCTTGAGGGCCGAGGTGAACAGCGGCATCATCGTCGCGCCCATCCCGAGACCCATCACGAAGAGCTCGGCGATGATGACGCGGTAGGGGGTGGTGGCGGTGAGCTGGGTCAGCCCGAACATGCCGATCAGGATGAACAGCAGGCCGAACGGCACGATCTTGCCGATCGGGTGCTTGTCGACCTGCGACCCCGCGATCGGCATGGTGATCATGGCGCCGATGCCCTGGGGCGCCACGAGCAGTCCGGCCTGGAGCGTCGACTCGCCGCGGACCTCCTGGAAGTAGGTCGGGACCAGCAGCAGCCCGCCGAAGAACGCCGCGGCGAACAGGAACATCGTGATGATCGAGACCGTGAGGTTGCGGTTCTTGAACAGCCGCAGGTCGAGCAGCGGGTGCTCGGGCCGGAACGAGTGGAAGACGAACAGCACCATCAGCACGGTGCCGATGAGCATCGAGACCCAGACCCGGGGAGCGCTGGCGGTGCCCTCCGACGGGATGGACGAGACGCCGAACAGGAAGAGCGCGAGCCCGGGCGACATCAGCGCCATGCCGAGGAAGTCGAACGACTCCGACGGCTCGGGGCGGTCCTGTGGCAGCACGCGCCAGGCGTAGATGACCGCGACCACGCCGATCGGGACGTTGATCAGGAAGATCCAGTGCCAGCTGGCGACCTGGATCAGGTAGCCGCCGATGATCGGGCCGAGGATGGGCCCGAGCAGCATCGGGACCCCGAGGATCGCCATCAGCCGGCCCATCCGGTGGGGTCCGGCGGCCCGGGTCATGATCGTCATACCGAGCGGCATCAGCATGCCGCCACCGAGGCCCTGGAGCACCCGGAAGGCGATCAGGGCGCCGATGCTCCACGCGGTCGCACACAGCGCCGAGCCGATCACGAACAACGCGATGGCGGTCATGTAGAGGCGCTTGGTGCCGAACCGGTCGGCGGCCCACCCGGTCATCGGGATCACCGTCGCGAGCGCCAGGGTGTAGGCGGTGACGGACCAGGCGACGGTGGAGTAGGCGATCGGGTGCTCGGGGCTGCCGAAGGCGGTCTGGAACGTCGGGAGCGCGACGTTGACGACCGTGATGTCGAGGATCGACATGATCGCGCCGAGCACGACCACCCCGGCGATCTTGAGGACCGCGCCGTCGATGTGATCGGGCAGATCGACGTGAGTGTCAGAGGACATAAGAGGCTCCTTCGCGCCGAGTGGCAACTCTATCGCCGGGCCGGATCGGGTCCTGGCGGGGAAGGTGGGGCGGCTCAGGGATCAGAGGCGCTTGACGAACTCGGCCGAGACCTCGATCGGCCGGAACCCCATCCGCTCGTTGATGGCCACCATGTGGTCGTTGATGTCGCCGTTCTGCGTGATGACCAGGGCGAGGTCGCTGCGCGCGGCCTGGACGGCTCGGAGGTTGGCCGCCTTCGTGGCCAGCCCGAGCCGGTGCCCGCGGTGCTCGCGGTGCACGAACGTGCCCCACTGGTAGACGTTCGGGTTGTCGCCCAGCGACAGCGCGAGCGTGGACTGTGCCACGACCTGACGGTCCGGCGTGAGGGCGACCGTCTCGTAGCCGGCGCGGCCCATGGCTGCCATCGTCGCCAGCGACTCGGCGTACCGCTCCCGCGTGTAGGTCTCCTCCTCGAAGTCGACGGCGCCGGTCGGGGCGTCGACCGCGAGCTGGCTGAACAGCACGCAGAGTGACTCGACGAGGTCGTCGGGCACGGCGCCGACGAACGTCTCGATCGTGTAGCCCTCGTGGTGCGGAGCGGCCTCGTCGATCCACTCCTGGATCCGGTCGTCGGGCACCGGCAGGGGGAGGTGCCGCACCACCTCGTAGATGGAGAACTCGTAGCCACAGGCCTCGAGGAACCGCCGGTAGGCGTGGCTCTCCCGCTCGTCGAACGGCACGGTGGTGTCGGTCATGACCAGCGAGCGGCCGTCGTCCTGGACGGTCTGCTCGACGCGCCGGACCAGCGCACGACCGATGCCGCGACCGCGCGCGGGAGGGTCGACCCTCGCCTTGAAGGCCGCCTTGTCGAGGTTGTCCAGCAGGAACGACCACAGCACGGCGTTGCCGACCATCCGCTCGTCGTCGTAGGCCGCGAACAGCTCCAGCCGCTCGCCGCTGTCGTGCGAGCGGAAGACTCCCAGGAACTCCTCGAACTCCCAGAACGGAGCGTCCGGCCGGATGTGGAGCTCGGCGCGGCGGTCGAGGTCGTAGAACTCGCGCATCACCGCGTCGTCGGCCACGGCCGACGCGTCGAGCAGGCGGATCTCCACGACGTACGAGCGTAGAACCGGCACGGGGTCGACCGACACGGGTTTTCCGCCGGTACGGGTCCGCGCTCACCGGAGTCCGCGGAGGTCGAGCCGGGCGAGACGCCGGGGGTCGGCCAGGATGTTGATCTCGACGATCCTGCCGTCGCGGATCATCGGGCTGAACACCGACACGGGCTCGCCGTCGCGGAAGGAGAGCAGGCCGACAGCGCCGTTGACCAGGACCAGCACCTGCTCGACACCCGACCGCCGGAAGGCGGTCGCCTGCGAGGCGACCTGGGCAGCACCGCGGATGACGATCGACCTGCCACCGGGTCCGCCGTCGGCGCGGAGGGTGACCTCGGGGTCGAGCACCGTCAGGAGCGCCTCGAAGTCGCCCTGCCGGGCGGCGGTCGTGAAGGCGTCGAGAACGCGCCGCTGGGTGGTGTGGTCGACGACGGCGGGCTGCGCGTCGCGCACGCGTCGTCGGGCCCGGCTCGCCAGCTGGGTCGCGGTGGCCGGCGAGCTGTCGACGATCTCGCCGATCTGCTCGAACGGGACGCCGAACATGTCGTGCAGGACGAATGCCATCCGCTCGCGCGGGTTCAGCGCATCGAGCACGACGAGGAGCGCCAGGGTCACCTCGTCGGCCTGCTCCGCGGCGGCGGCGGGGTCGGAGTCGTAGGCCGTCACCACCGGGTCGGGCACGTGCGCGTCGAGGGACTCCTCGCGCCGGGACTTCCGCGACCGGAGGAAGTCGAGGGAGATCCTGCTCACCACGGTCGTCAGCCAGCCGCGCAGGTTGACCACGTCGGTGGTGTCGGACCGCGACAGCCGCAGCCACGTCTCCTGGACCGCGTCGTCGGCCTCGTCGACCGACCCCAGCATCCGGTACGCCACACCTCGCAGATGTGACCGGTGCTCCTCGAACTGCTCGGCCAGCTGCTCCTGCGTCCTCATCGGTCAGGTTCCTCCTTCGTGGTCCGTCATCTGTGTGACGGATCGGATGAGATCGACATGACAGGAGAGACGAGATCATGCAAGCACGGATGACCCACCCCGTCTTCGTCGTGCCCGCCGCGCTCACGGCGCTGACGGCCTACAGCCAGGCAGGGGAGGGACTCGGGGTGCCGGCGGAGACCCTCGAGATGGTCCATCTGCGGGCCAGCCAGATCAACGGGTGCAGTGTCTGCGTCGAGATGCACTCGACCAACCTCAAGAAGGAGGGCATGAGCGACCAGCGGCTCTTCGCGATCGCTGCCTGGCGGGACGCGCCGTACTTCTCCGACGCGGAGCGGGCGGCGCTGGAGCTCACCGAGGTCGTGACCCGCGTGGCCGACCGCGGCGACCCGGTGCCCGACGAGCTCTGGTCGGAGGCTGCTCGGCACTACGACGAGCAGGGACTCTCGGCGTTGCTGATCGCCATCACCTCGATCAACGTGTGGAACCGGCTCAACGCCGCGACCCGGCAGGTCTCCGGCGCGTGGAGCGCGTGAGCCGGTGAGTCGGTACGGTGCCGGTACGACGCACCAGACCCGAGCGCACCACGGGAGACGGCATGGACCTGTTCGAGATCGACGAGACCCGACGACTCAGTCGCGAGGAGGCCGCAGCGCGCCTGCATGCCCTGGCCGACGTGCTGGCCCGGAACAACGAGATCGTGTTCGAGCGCGACGGCCGCCGGATCACCGTGCACGTGCCCGACGAGGTCGACCTCAAGATCGAGGTCGAGATCGGCGACGACGAGCGAGAGCTGGAGATCGAGCTCACCTGGTGAGGCCGCCGACGACCTAGGAGTCGCTCGGGTTCCGTCCGGTGAGGAGCCAGGTCGCCGAGGGCAGGAGCACGCCATCGATGGTCTCGTGCTCCGTCAGGAGCCGCTGCAGCGACGCGATCGCGCCCGCTCGTCCCTCGTCGTCGAGATCCTCGTCGAGCCACGTCTCGAGGAAGGCCTGGGCCTCTGCCGGGGTCCCGAAGGCCAGGGGTACTCGGAGCGCCTTCACGCTGACGTCGACGTAGCCGGCTCGCTCCAGCAGGGAGAGACAGAGCTCGGGGTCTGCCAGGGAGAACGGGCCGGGCACGTAGTCACTCGGCCCTTCCGCGGTGGGCGGCGCCTCGCCGAGCGCGCCGTCGATGGCGGTGATCCACCCGTTCGCAGTGACCGCCTGCCACACCGTGAGGGCGAGCCGTCCGCCCGGACGGAGGGCCCGCCGGATGTTGGCGAGCGCTGCCGCCGGGTCCGCGAAGAACATGCAGCCCATCCGGCTCACCGCCACGTCGAACGACGCGGGCTCGAAGGGATGGACCTGCGCGTCGCCCTGCACGTAGGTGAGGCGGGGGAGCGCTGCTCGCTCGGCAGCCGCTCGGGCGACGGCCAGCATCGGCCCCGAGAGGTCGACGCCCATCGCGGAGCCGGCACTGGCGCGTGACGCCAGCGCGCGGGTCGTGGCCCCGGTCCCGCAGCCGATGTCGAGGCACCGATCGCCGGGCCGGACGTCGGCGGCCGCGACCAGGGTGTCGTCGAAGACCCCGAGCAGGCGCTCGTACTCCCGGTGGTACGTCGCCCAGTACTCGCCGTCGGCTCCGTCCCACTCGCCGGCCTGCTCGACGTTGCCGGCGTCCACCGGGAACGCGAAGGCGTCCATCGCGACCAGCTCCTTCCGCTCACTGCGGCCCGTCCCGACCCTCCCAGGCGCGCGGGAGCCGCGTCCAGGACTACTCGGTGCAGCGGATGTCTCCGGGCGCGACGCTGGTGCTCGGTCACCTGGTCAGTCCGTCGTGACGACGGGGTTGAGGTGGGAGTGGGCCGCCATGAGCCGCGACGAGATCGTGACCGTGTGAGACGGGGGGTCTGACACGGCAGAGGGGGAGGCGCCCCGGCGACCGAGCCGTCCCGGGGCGTCGGCAGGTCCGGCCATACTGGCTCGATGCCGACCGACGACACCGGACCGGGCTTCCGGATGTGGCCGCCCGTCGCGGTGGGCGTGCCACTCGCCCTGGGCCTGCTCGCGTCGAGGCTCGTGGGGGACCCGCTCGCCATCTCGCCCGCCACGACCTGGCTCGGCTGGGCGCTCGTCGCCGCGTTCGCGTGGTGGAACGGGTGGGCCCTGCTCACCATGGCGCGTCACCGGACCGCCCTCCTGCCGGGCGGTGCGACCACGGCGGTCATCGACACCGGTCCGTTCGCACGCTCGCGCAACCCGCTCTACGTCGGTCTGCTGGTGCTCTCGGCGGGGCTCGCACTCCTCGCGGGCTCAGCGTGGGCGCTGGCGGCACTGCCGCTCGAATGGGCACTGCTCCGGTGGGGTGCCGTCCTGCCCGAGGAGCGTTACCTCGCGGCGAAGTTCGGTGCGGCCTATGACGACTACACGGCGCGGGTACGTCGCTGGCTCTGACCTCGGTCCGCGGGCGCCACCCAGGGGACGCACGCGCCCACCGAGACTGCAGTCGGTTCGTTCAGCCCCGGGCCATCGCGTCGACGCACACCGTGATCGCGAGGATCAGCGGGATGTCCTGGCCCTCGGCCAGCTGCACGCCGTAGGAGTCACGGACCCTGAACCACTTCTTCGACACCTGCGCAACGGTGTCGCCGTCGCGCTCGATCTCGTACTCGTGGTCGACGATGTTGCCGTGCGCCTTGAGGTCCTCACCGCCGTCGACCTCGATGACGTAGTGGTCGCGGATGCCGATCAGCCGCTTGTGGACGACCGCCCTGGTGCTGCCGCGCTCGATGGTCATCTTGTCGCGGACGCTGAGCTTCTTCTCCTGGATCTTGGACACCTCGTTGCCGTTGGTGTCCTCCAGGATGAAGGTCTGGCGAGCCCGGAGCGCCTTGCCGTTGACCTTGAAGACCTTGTGGCCCTCGTCGTCCTCGATCCAGAAGTCGTCGCCGATCGCGAGGAGCTTCTCCCGCATGATGAACTTCGGCCCGTCGGGCCCACGCCTCAACAGTCCCATCGTCGGTCCCCTCTCGTCGCGTCCGGCAGCCTCCGCTCGTACGGTGGCAGCGAGTCGAGCCTAGAGCGTGGGCGGTCACCTCGGTCGGGTCCAAAGACCCTGCTCTCTCACCGTGGATCGTCCTTCGCCTCAGGCCGTGGGAGGACTACGGTCGCTCGCGAGGGAGGTGGCGAAGGTCGCCACCACCAGGAACCGGGAGGGCCCCCATGTCAGAAGACCAGAACAGCGCTGACCAGACCGAGATCGTCGCCGCGTCGTTGAGCGACGGGGCGTACACGCTCTTCGTCGCCGACTTCTCCGAGACCGACATGGCCTGGCAGGCCTACGAGGCCCTGAAGTCCGTCGAGGACGGCCGCACCGTCGAGATCGAGGGCGTGCTGGTCGTCCGGCGCGACGCCGACGGCAAGCTGGAGGTCCAGAAGGCGACCGACCACAGCACCAAGCACGGCTTCCGCTGGGGCCTCGTCGGCGGGGTCGCGCTCGGTGTGCTCTTCCCGCCGTCGATCATCGGCAGTGCCGCGGCGCTCGGGGCCGCGGGTGCGGCCGCGGGCAAGGTGCGGCAGCGGCACCATCACCGCGAGCTCGAGGCCGAGCTCCAGGACTCGATCGCACCGGGTCACTCCGGGATCCTCGCCCTGGTGTCGGACCCGGGCGTCGTCGAGATCCGCAAGGCATTGGACAAGGCCGACGCCATCGTGGAGAAGGCGGTCGACAAGGTCGCTGCCGAGGACATGAAGGCTGCGGCCAAGGAGGCCGAGGCGGAGGAGGAGAAGGCCTGAGCCTGGCCGTCATCAGTCGTCGGAGCCGGCCGTCCCCGCGGGACGGTCGGCTCCTGCATGTCTGCCCAGGAAGACGTGCAACCTGGGGGTTGCAATATGCCGACAGAGGTGCAACTCTTGAGTTGCAGATAGGCACAGCCGGCGCGCCGGCGGACGAGAGCGAGACGACCATGACCGAGCACAGCTACACCACCACCCTCGCCGTCGAGGCGACACCCGACGAGGCCTACGCGGCGATCAACGACGTCCGGGGCTGGTGGTCCCAGGACGTCGACGGCCGCACCGACGAGGTCGGGACGACGTTCGCCTTCCGCGGCAACCATGAAGGCAGGAACGTCCATCGGGCCCGCATCGAGGTGGCCGAGCTCGTGCCGGGGAGGCGCGTCGTGTGGCACGTGCTCGACAACTGGATGGGCTTCATCGAGGACCAGTCGGAGTGGAAGGACACCCGGATCGTCTTCGAGATCCTGCCCACCGACGAGGGCGTGCAGGTCCGTTTCACCCACCTGGGTCTGGTTCCGCGCTACGAGTGCTACGACGTGTGCTTCGACGCCTGGACGTTCTTCCTCCAGGACAGCCTGCGGGACCTGATCACGACTGGCCGGGGCGAGCCGATGCAGCGGCTGGCGGAGTCCGCCTGACGGTCGCCAGGGGTCGGTTCGGGCCGCTGACGGACGCTAGTCCGACCTGAGCCGGCGCAGGATGCGTTCGAGGTGGGCGCGGTCGGTGGGGCTCAGCCGCTCGAACAGCCGCTCCGACTCGAGGCCCCTGGCGCGACGTACCTCGTCGCTGAGCTCGACGCCACGCTTCGTCAGTGAGACCAGGGTCGCTCGTCGGTCGGTCGGGTCGGGCGTGCGCTCCACCAGCTCCTTGGCCTCGAGGGCGTCGACGACCTCGGTCGCGGACCGCGGTGCGATGTGGAGGAGGTGGGCGAGCTCCGAGGACCGCACACCGCCGTCGTGGGCGGTGAGCACCCGGACGGCGCGCATCTGGGACGGCGTGACGTCCCACGCCGACAGGGCTGCCATCGATGCGGAGCGCAGCCGGCGGGCGACCGCTCCGAAGGCGTCGCCCAGGCTCTCCCCGGTGGTCTCGCCCGCCATGGGAACAGACTAGCAACACATGGTGTTGTACCCTCATGTTGAGGTAACCTCAACAACTCGAACTCGACCGACTCGGCCCGACGAGCCACGGTCTCGATCCGCTCGGTCGCTGAGCGATGAGGAGGACACCATGGACTCCACCACTCCCATGACCACCGGCCGCGGGGGCCGGTTCCGCACCCCCGACAAGCCCACCGCCGAGGAGAGGCGCCAGGCGCGCGAGGTCTCCCTCGGCCGCATCGCCAGGCTGTTCACGCCCTACCGCTGGTCCGTGCTCGTCGTCGTCGCGATCATCGTCGCGTCGTCGATCGTCGGGCTGGCATCGCCCTTCCTGCTGCGCGGCATCATCGACACCGCGTTGCCGCGGCAGGATCTGCGGTTGCTCGTCCTGTTGACGGTCGGCATGGTCGTCGTCGCAGCCGTGACCTCGGTGCTCGGCGTGATCCAGACGTGGATCAGCACGAAGGTCGGCCAGCACGTCATGCACGGTCTCCGGACCGACGTCTTCGCCCACCTCCAGCGACAGTCCGTGGGCTTCTTCACCCGCACCCGCACCGGCGAGGTGCAGTCGCGGATCACCAACGACATCGGCGGGATGCAGTCGGTGGTGACGTCGACCGCCACGTCGATCGCGTCCAACCTGACCACCACGGTGGCCACGGCCGTCGCGATGGTCGCCCTGTCGTGGCGCCTGGCGCTGATCTCGCTCGTCGTCCTCCCGCCCGCGATCTGGCTGAGCCGTCGGGTCGCCCGGATGCGTCGCGAGATCACTGCCCTGCAGCAGCGCGAGCTCGCGGACCTGAACGTCACCATCGACGAGGGGCTGTCGATCAACGGGGTACAGCTCAGCAAGACCATGGGCACCGGCCCGACGCTCGTACGGCGGTTCACCGAGTCCAGCGCGCGGCTCATCGACCTCGAGCTGCGCTCCCAGCTGGCCGGCCGCTGGCGGATGGCGTCGATGAGTGTCATCTTCGCGGCGATCCCGGCCGTCATCTATCTCAGCGCCGGGCTGCCGATGACTGCCGGCACGATGACGATCGGCACCCTGATCGCGTTCACGACCCTGCAGAGCCAGCTCTTCCGGCCCTTGATGGGACTGCTCAACACGGGGGTCCAGGTGGTGAGCTCACTGGCGCTCTTCCAACGGGTCTTCGAGTACCTGGACCTGCCCGTCGAAGTCGATGAGCCCGCCGACCCGGTCGACGTCGACCCCGCCACGATCCGCGGACGGATCCGCTTCGAGGGCGTCGGCCTCACCTACCCGGGGAACGACGTGCCCGCCCTCCAGGACGTCGATCTCGACGTTCCGCCCGGCACCACGCTGGCGCTGGTCGGCGAGACCGGGTCGGGCAAGACGACTCTTGCGTCGCTGGTCGCCCGGCTCTTCGACCCCACCGAGGGACGGGTCACGATCGACGGCGTCGACCTGCGCCGCCTGCGGCTCGCCGATCTCGCCGAGATCGTGGGCGTGGTCAGCCAGGAGACCTACCTGTTGCACACCAGCGTGCGGGAGAACCTCCGCTACGCGCGGCCGGACGCGACCGACGCCGAGATCGAGGAGGCAGCCCGGGCCGCCCGCATCCACGACCTCCTCGAGTCGCTGCCCGAGGGCTACGACACGGTGGTCGGTTCCCGCGGGCACCGCTTCTCCGGCGGGGAGAAGCAGCGCCTCGCCATCGCCCGGACCCTCCTCCGGAACCCACGCATCCTCGTGCTCGACGAGGCGACCAGCGCGCTCGACACCGAGACGGAGCGAGCGGTGCAGCAGGCGTTCGACACCCTGTCGGCGGGTCGGACGACGATCACCATCGCCCACCGGCTCTCGACCGTCCGCAACGCCGACCAGATCGTCGTCCTCGACCACGGTCTCGTCGTCGAGCGCGGCACGCACGCCACGCTCGTCGCCGACGACGGACGGTACGCCGCGCTGGCGGCCTGACCGGCTCCGGCCGCGCTCGCCTCAGCTCGACCAGACGGGGGCGATCTCCTTGCGGTAGCGCCGACCGAACAGACCGCCGATGACGGCCAGCACCGGGCCGGGGACGCTGTCGGTGAGTGCGGACCTCTCCTCCTGGGTGGCTCCGTCCTGGACCCACGCGAAGAAGATCCCCGCCGTGGGCAGCCCGGCCCGCTTGCTGAACTTCTTGCCCATCTCCTTCACCGCCGGGTCACCGGTGTGCTGGGTGAGCACCGACTCGGTCTCCTGCTCCTCGTGGTCGAGGTGGGTGACCGTGGTGGTCTGGAGCTGGGCGAGAGCGGCCGACGCGGTCTCGGCGTCGGCGCGGGTCGCCGTACGCCTCAGCGTCGCCATCGCTTGGCGCGTGGCAGCCAGGTCGGCGGCCATCTGCTCGTGCTCGGCGTCGAACGACGTGATGGTGGGCTCGCTGACCCCGATCGCCTTCAGGGCCGGCCAGGCGATCTCGTGCTCGCCCTCGTGGTGCTCGGTGAGCTGGGCGTCGAAGTTGACCCAGGCGCGATACAGCGCGGCGGCGCGATCCCGGTCTCCGTCGGTGAAGGCCGCGAGAGCGCGCCGGAAGCGCTCGAGGTCGCGGCGGACCGCGCAGTGGATCACCTTGTTCATGCTCATGCGTGGGGTCGACGTAGCCATGCGGTCACGCTAGGTGCCGCCCACCCGGGTGTGAAGGGCCGACGGGCGACGCCGACGCGGGTTCACCCGCCTCGGGTGAGGAGGGCCGCGACAGCCGTCCTCACAATGACGTGACGACGGGCCCACACCGCGGGCCGGGGGGAAGGAACCACCGATGGGCTGCCTGCTCGCACTACTCGCCGGGTTCGCGCCGCGGATCGCCCTGATCCTGGTCTGGATCTTCTCGAACCTCGTGGACCGCGCCTTCAACGGCTTCATCATCCCGCTGCTCGGGTTGATCGTCTTTCCCTACGCCACGTTGTTCTACGTGCTCGCCTACAACCCGATCTCCGACGGGCTCAGCGGGTGGGGCTGGTTCTTCGTGATCATCGGCTTCGTCTTCGACATCGGCCACTGGGCCGGCGGCGGCGCCGCCGGTCGCCAGCGGCGCGCCGCGGCCTAGCGCCGCCGCTCGCGGCGGGGCACGTGCACCGGGCCGGTCGAGCGGCGGCGGTCACTCCTTGCTCTGCACGGCTCGGACGACGACGTACACGAGGCCGGCCGCGACGACTGCGGCGAGCGTCCAGACCAGGATCAAGAACCTGTCGTGCGGCTCGGCCTCCACCAACGGCGCCACCCCCGCGATGATCACGGCGACCGACACCAGGAACGCGAAGAAGAGTCCACGGGTCTCGCTGAGGAGCTGGCTCGCCTGGTGCTCCACCTGTTGCTGCTGCAGCGACGCGATCCGCTCGAGCATGTCGAGGGTCTCGGACGTCTGCTCGACCTCCTGCTCGAGAGTGTCCGGAGAGACGTCGTCGTCGTGCGCGGCCTCGGTGGTCGCCGGCGGCTCGGGCTCGGGTGCCGTGTCGTGGGGTGCGTCGATGGCGAGCTCGGGGAAGCTCTGCTTCGCCCGCCTGGCCTGGTCGGCGAGCCGCTGCTGCGTGCGCAGGTAGGAGCGACGCATCGCCGGGTCGAGGCCGACCGGTCCCGGGCCACGCGTGCGGTGCAGTGACTCGTTCACGACGGAGGCCGTCCCGCGCATCACCTCGGCGAACGCCGCGTCGAACTGCTGCTGCTCCTCCGCATCGAGGACGCCGTTGCCGTGTCGGGCGAGCTCGCGCAGGGTCCCGAAGTCGACCTGTCGCAACGTCTCCGGCGTGAGCTCGGCCGGCAGGTCCTCACGCGTCGGAGTCCGGCGACGGGGTCGTCCTGGTGGGGGCACCCGGCCATCCTGCCGTCGCGTCGACCCGGGGGCCACCGACCGGCCGGTCCGGGGGGACCGACGCCTTGACCACGGGTGGGCGCGATGGGACGGTGAAAGCGCGAGGGGTGTGCCCCGCGGCGCGTACCTTGGAGGTCGGGAGAACACGGTGGAGGCAGCGACGGGGCTTCGCGGGTGCCCCTTCTGTAGCACGGAGCTGGGATCGGGCGCGACCTCGTGCGGTTCGTGCGGCGCGGCCCTGGTCACGCGCACCTACGACGATGACCGGGAGCGTTCGACGGTCGGGCTCGCGCCGCGGCTGGCGATCACCCGACGCGCGGGTGGGGACGAGTCCCTGCTGGTGTGGAGGGGCGGCGAGGCCCGGGCCGACGACCCGGGACTGACCTTCGACCCGATCAAGGTCGGTCCCGACACCTGCTCGGGCTGCGAGTCCACCGCGGTCTTCGTCGTGGACGGCCAGGCGGCCGTCTACTCCCTGGAGGGCTGCGACGACGACTGGTGCTTCTACGAGAACCCGCAGGGGATCGCCTGACCCGACCGTCCGAGACCACCGCGTGGTGGCGTCAGACCAGCTCGCCGACGAGGTCGGCGAACGACGCGAGGTAGGCGTCGACGTCCTCCTCGGTGGCGGCGACCGAGCACGTCGGCCCGGCGCCGACGATGGCGTCCCAGACGCCTCGGTTGGCGAGGTAGACGCGCAGCAGCCGGCGCAACGGCACATCGAGGTCGGCGATCGCCTCACCGGCCGTGCGCGGCATGGCGGGGCTGAACGACAACCCACTGCGCGGCCAGAAGTGGTGGGTCGTCCAGGGCAGCCCCGACCTCGCCACGACCTGGGACAGTCCGTCGGCCAGCAGGCTTCCGAGGCGCTGGCTGTGCGCGTAGGCGTCGTCGGTCAGCACCTCGGCCATCGCCGCCCGTGCCGCCGCCATGGAGACCGGGTTGCCGAACAGGGTGCCGCCGACGGCGACCTGCGGCTTGTCGTCGTCGCGACCACCGGGCCGCTGCAGCACCGCCGCCGCCTCCTCGGTCATCCCGTACGCACCCAGCGGGATGCCCGCTGCGATCGACTTGCCGACGGTCACGAAGTCGGACGCGAGTCCCCAGCGCCGGCTGAGCCCGCCGGGGCCGACGACCTGCGTGTGCGTCTCGTCGTAGGCCAGCAACGTGCCGGTTGCCCGGGTCAGCTGTCGCAGGCCGGCGTGGAAGCCGTCGTCGGGCATGAGGAGGCCCACGTTGTTGGTGAGCGCCGGTTCGGTGACGACCACGGCCACCTCACGCGTCGCCAGCACACGCTCCAGCGCGTCGAGGTCGTTGAACGGTACGACGAGCGTGCGCGAGGTGACGTCGTGCGGCAGGCCGGCCTCCTCCGGGACCAGACGGCCGTCCTCGATCTCGACCAGCACGTCGTCGAAGTGGCCGTGGTACTTCCCCTCGAAGAACAGCACCTTCTCGCGGCCCGTCGAGGACCGGGCGATCCGGATCACCTCGGTGTTGGCGCTCGTCGCCGACAGCGTGAACTGCCACAAGGGGAGTCCGTAGCGCCGCGCCAGCTCGCCCGCGACCCAGATCGAGTCCTCGGTCGGCAGCAGGTACTGCGACCCCAGTCGTACCTGGCGGCTCACGGCCTCGACCACGGGAGCCGGGCCGTAGCCGGTGAACATGGACATGTCGGCGATGTTGAAGTCGGCGTACTCGTGGCCGTCGACGTCGCGCAGGCGTGACCCCGAGGCCGACTCGATGAACAGCGGGGGGTGGTCGTAGGACGTGCGCAGCCAGCTCATCGGCACGCCGTTCGGCATCACCGCCTGCCCGGAGGCCCAGAGCTCCTGGCTGCGCGGACGCATCGCCACGAAGGCGTCGTCCTCGCGCTTCTTGAGCGCGGCCACCCGCGCCGCGTCCACCCCGGATCCACCCACGCTCGGAAGCGTAGGGCACCGGTTCCCTCGAGGACGCCCACCTGACGGCCACCCGCCTGGACGGGCGAGACCGGCGAGGCGGGTCGCCGGTGCGATAGTGACGGCATGGCGAGATGGCGAGACGTCGAACGTGCGGAGCCCGAGTTCGCGCGACGCGTGCGGGCGCTGTTCGACGCCCATCGGCACAAGACGATCGCCACCCTGCGGGCCGACGGGTCGCCACGCATCTCGGGGATCGAGGCGGTGTTCGAGGACGGCGAGCTCTCGTTCGGATCGATGCCCGACGCGCGCAAGGGCGCCGACCTGGCGCGAGACCCGCGCTTCGCGCTGCACAGCGCCACGGTCGACCCGGTCGAAGGATCGGAAGGGGAGTGGCCCGGTGAGGCGAAGGTCTCCGGACGGGCTGTTCCCGCCGGGCCGATCACCGAGGGCCCCGAGGGGGAGCGCTTCTACGCCGACCTCGCCGAGGTGGTGCACACCCACCTCGACCCTGGTGCCACGATGCTCGTCGTCGAGTGGTGGACACCGACGCGGGGTCTGCGACGGATCGAGCGGGCCTGACGCTGCAGGGTGTGGACGGCGCGCGTCAGGCGCGCATCAGGATGGTCTCGACCTCGGCGAGGCCGCGCTCGGCGTAGCCCTTCCACATGCGCGCCATCACGTTCATGGTGAGTCGTGCCGGCGGTGCCTTCGGGTGCAGGGTCCAGGACCAACCGATGCGAGCACCCGTGCCCTCCGGGGTGACCGACCAGGCGCCGTCGATCGTGCGCACGAACGGCTTCAGTGGGCCGTGCAGGTCGTCGAGGAGGTAGGCGTAGCCGTGGGGTCGGTCGACCTCGGTGAGGGTCTCGCGCAGCGTCGCGCCATCGGTGAGCACGATGGTCCGGGTCTGGCCCACGGTGCCCCACACCTCGGGTTCGTCGACCACCTCGCGCACGGCCGGGAAGGCCGCGAAGCGACGCGAGAAGATCTCCGGCAGCGGCGCGGCGATCAGCCGGTCGAAGGCCTCGGTCGGTTCGACGGCCACGAGCCGGGACGCTTCCACGAGGTGACCAGACATGGCAGCCAGGCTACGCCGTCGACGGCTCGGGGACGCGACGCCGCGACCGGCCAGGGCCCACCGTCCCGCGAGCGCTGCTCGACCGCTGCTCGACCGCTGTAGGGGGGCGTGGCCCTCCGCAGGGGGCGGATGATGTCCGTGAGCGGCGGATCCTCCGCCCCCGACGAAGAGGACGCAGACCATGCCGACAACGCGGTTCACGGTTCACACCAGCTTGTCGCCGAGCGATGCGATGGAGCTGTTCACCGACTTCGGACCCGACCGGGCCACGCGCTGGCCGAACGTCGACGAGGCGCACTTCAAGGTGCACGACCAGGGACCCGACTGGGCCGAGGTCACCGAGGGGAACTCGATGGGCTGGGAGCGGGAGCGGTACTCGTGGGACGCCGCCGCCGGAACCGTGGCCATCGACACCCTGGACTCGAACCTGTGGGGCCAGGGCAGCGGCTGGCGCTACCAGCTCAGGCCGGCCGGCGACGGCACCGACGTCGACGTCACCCTGACCCGCGTACCGAGCTCGTTCAAGGGCAGGCTGATCGGTCTGCTGATCCCGATCGCCGGGTCGCGGACGCTCGGCAAGCAGTTCCAGTCCGTGCTGCGGAAGGCCGAGTCCCGCTGAGTCGAGCGGGCGGACCCCTCGGGCTCGGCCGCGTCCGGGATCAGTGTCCGTTCGGCCGCGTCGATGGCGGGGTGTCGGACAACCTGATCTCCACCATCAGCTCGTCGGCGACCGCTTCGAGCATGCTGCGGAGCTCCTGCATGCTGGTCGCCGGGGGCGCCTCGAGCACGGCCGAGGCCTCGAACAGCATGCCTCCCGACATCGGTGCCTCGCGCACGTCGGTGCTGAGCTCCTCGATACCGATGCCCTGGGCGGCGAGGGCAGCGGAGATCTCGGCGACGATGCCGGGATGGTCGGCGCCGAGCAGCTCGAGGTTCAGCCGGACGGACGCGTGCTCGGCCGGCACGTCGGTCTGCTCCACGGCGACCAGCAGGCCGACGTCCTTGAGCGCGGTCAGGTCCGCGACCAGGGCTTCGGCCTGGTCGTCCGGGACGGCCACCATCAGGATGCCGGCGAACTTGCCGGCCAGCCGAGCCATCTGGCTGCGCTCCCAGCTCGCGCCGTGCGCGTTGATCGGGGCGGACAGGGCCGACACGAGCCCCGGACGGTCGTCGCCGATGCAGGTCAGGGTGAAGGTGGCCATGTGCCAGGCTACGAGATCCGGGGTGGTTCGTGCTGGGTCGATCCGGCCCATGCCTCACGCGGGCGCGAGGACGAAGCGGGTCCCGACGACGCAGCTGGCGTAGGCCGCCGGGCCGAACGCTGTCGCCAGCGCGCCGGCGGCCCTCCAGCCGGTGCAGTGACCGGGCGAGACGATGCGTGGCGCGACGCGCGCGACGAGGTCGCGGACGGTGGGGCCGATCCGGTCCTCCACGGCCGCTCCGGCCAGGTGGTAGCCACCCAGCAGCAGGTCGACGGGTTCGTCCGGGAGGAGCCGGAGGGCCTCGAGGCCCACGTTGACGATCCCGGCGTGGGAGCAGGCGGACAGCACGGTGGTGCCCCGCCCGCGCACCCGAGCGGCCAGGAAGCGCTCGTCGTGGATCTCCGGGTCGGGTACGGCGTTCCCGTCACGCCACGTGACGTGACCTCCGAGACCCGTCTCGTAGTCGGTCACGCGCGGGATGTCACCACTGGACCGGAAGAGCCCGTCGGCCACGTCGTGGACCTCGGCGTGCGTCGCGATCCGCCCACCGGCTGCCTCGATGGCGGCGAAGGTGGGCTCCTCCGGCAGCATCGCGAACTTCCCGAGCGGCATGAGGATGCCGCGACGGTCGGGACGGTCCGGGTGTACGTCGACCAGTAGCGGCGGCCGGCCTGCCTGACGGCGAGCGGCGGCGATGGCACCGACCACGGCCGGGATCCCACCCGTGTGGTCGCCGTGCCAGTGCGAGACGAACAGTACGTCGATGCCCGACAGGTCGATCCCGAGTCGATCGGCGTTCCCCAGCCACACCTCGCTCGAGGGGCCCACGTCGAAGAGCACCGTGGCGGTGTCGCCCCCGCTGTGCGCCGAGGCGAGGACGGAGAACCCGTGGCAGGCCACACACAGTCGCTCGAAGACCGCCACCAGCTCGTGCCCGTCGTACGAACCGAACGACGGACCTTCGAGCAGGTGGAGCGCCTCCGGTTGCTGCGGGATCCCCGCGGCCACCGACGACAGGGTGTCGGTGGCGTTGTCGACCACGACCGTCAGGAGGAGCTCGTCGAGCTCGACGCTCCGGAGGCGAGGGTTCGCGGGCATCCGTCCATGGTTCGCCGCCCCTGGGCACGGCGCAAGGGCGACCGGCGAGAGGCGGGCCGGCTGTCACTCGCCCCGGTCGTACGCCACCCAGCGCGCACCGACGCGGATGCCCTCCGCGATGGTGCCGATGCTGACGAGGACCGACCCGAGGCCGAGCAGCCCGATCCCGACGAAGGTGAAGAGCGTGTGGCCGGGGATCAGGAGGAGGCCACCGACCACGCAGGCCAGTGCGCCCAGGCCGATCAGGCTCCACGGCTGCTGGTCGGGCGGCTGTCGGCGGGCATACGCCGGTCGGCTCTCCACCGCCGGCGTCCGTCGCGGCGCCGAGCCGATCGGTGGCAGGGGGACCTCGTCGGGGTCCGGTGGCTCCTGGTGACGTTCGCCCATCGCAGCTCCCTGTTCCGCCGTCGCACTACCGCCCCCCGAGCGAGGACAGCGGTGGTGAGTCTAGGGCGATCGGGACGGTGGGCAGGCTCCGGTGAGGGTCAGTGGCCGGTGTAGTGCTGGTCGGCGACGTCGAGGGCCTCGTCCAGGATCGCGAGCCCCTCACGCAGGTCGGCCTCGGTGATCGTGCATGGCGGGACGACGTGGGTGCGGTTGAAGTGGGTCATCGGCCACAGGCCGCGCTCCTTGCAGGCCGCGGCGAACGCGTTCATCGGCGCAGCCGCCTCGCCCGCCGCGTTGTAGGGCACCAGCGGCTCGCGGGTCTCCCGGTCACGCACCAGCTCGACAGCCCAGAAGACGCCCAGGCCGCGGACCTCTCCCACCGAGGGGTGCCGCTCCGCGAGCGTCGCGAGCTCGGGGCCGATCACGTCGGTGCCGAGAGCGCGGGCGTGCTCGAGGATCCCTTCCTCCTTGAAGATCTCGATGGAGGCGACCGCGCTGGCGCAGGCCAGCGGGTGACCGCTGTAGGTGAGTCCGCCCGGGTAGGCGCGCTGTTGGAACGTCTCGGCGATCGGGTCGCTGATCACGACCCCACCGAGCGGGACGTAGCCGGAGTTGACGCCCTTGGCGAACGAGATCAGGTCGGGGCGGACGTCCCAGTGCTGGATGGCGAACCACTCGCCGCAGCGACCGAAGCCGGCCATCACCTCGTCGGCGATCAGCAGGATGCCGTGCTCGTCGCAGATCTCGCGGACGCCCGCCAGATAGCCAGGGGGCGGCACCAGGATGCCGTTGGTGCCGACCACCGGCTCCAGGATGATCGCCGCGATCGTGGCGGCGCCCTCGACCATGATCGTGTCGCGGAGGTGCTGGAGCGCCCGGGTCGTCTCCTCCTCGGGAGACGAGGAGTGGAACGCGGACCGGTAGGGGTAGGGCCCCCAGAAGTGGACGATCCCCGGGATGGTGTGGGGCTCGGTGCCCCATCGGCGTGGGTCGCCGGTCAGTCCGATCACCCCGTGGGTCGCCCCGTGGTAGCTGCGGTACATCGCCAGGATCTTGGGCCGGCCTGTGTGCAGCCGCGCGAGCCGGATCGCGTTCTCGTTGGCCTCCGCGCCCGCGTTGGTGAAGAAGACCTGGTTGAGATCGTGACCGGCCACCTCGGTGATCAGCCGGGCCGCCTCCGAACGCGCGTCGTTGGCGAACGACGGCTGGATCGTCGTCATCTGCTGTGCGTAGTCGGCGATCGCCTTGGTGAGCTTGGGGTGCTGGTAGCCGATGTTGACGTTGACGAGCTGGCTGGAGAAGTCGAGGTACTCCTTGCCGCCGTAGTCGGTGAACCGGCTGCCCGAGGCACTGGCGATCGGGAGCGGGTCGATGAGTGCCTGCGCCGACCACGAGTGGAAGACGTGGGTCCGGTCGAGCTTGCGGACCGAGGCCTCGTCGGTCGGGATGCCGGCCAGGGGACCGTCGTACGTCGGGGTCATTGCGTGCTCCTTCAGTGGTCGAGCTGCTGCGTCGGTCGACCCGGTCGAGACTCAGCGATGGGTCGGGAAGCCGAGGTCGATCGTCGAGGTGGCCGGGTCGGGCCAGCGCGAGGTGACGACCTTGCCGCGGGTGTAGAACGCGATCCCTTCTGGACCGTACATGTGGGTGTCGCCGAACAGGGAGGCCTTCCAGCCGCCGAACGAGTAGTAGGAGACCGGTACGGGGATCGGCACGTTGACGCCGACCATGCCGACCTCGACGTCGAACTGGAACTGCCTGGCCGCGCCGCCGTCGCGCGTGAAGATCGCCGTGCCGTTCGCGAACTGGTTGGCGTTGATGAGGGCGACCGCCTCGTCGTAGCTCTCCTCACGGACCACGCAGAGCACCGGGCCGAAGATCTCGTCGGTGTACACGGTCATCTCCGGGCTGACCCGGTCGAGGAGCGTCGTACCGAGGAAGAAGCCGTCGCTGGGCACGTCGGCCTCGCGGCCGTCGACCACGGCGACCGCGCCGGACTCGATGCCCTGACCGACGTACGACGCGACCTTGTCACGGTGCTCGCGGGTGATCAGGGGACCCATCTCGGAGTCGGGGTCGGTGCCGTCGCCGATGCGGAGCTTGGGGAGCCGGACCGCGATCGCGTCGACCAGCGGATCGGCGACGTCGCCGACCGCGACCACCACGGAGATCGCCATGCAGCGCTCACCCGCCGCACCGTAGGCCGCGGAGACGGCGGCGTCTGCCGCCATGTCGACGTCGGCGTCGGGCAGGACCAGCATGTGGTTCTTCGCGCCACCCAGCGCCTGCACCCGCTTGCCGTTGCGGGTGCCGGTCTCGTAGATGTAGCGCGCGATCGGGGTCGAGCCGACGAAGCTCACGGCGGCGATGCCGGGGTGCTCGAGGATCGCGTCCACGGCCTCCTTGTCGCCCTGGAGGACGGAGAAGACGCCGTCCGGGAGGCCGGCCCGCTTCCACAGTCGAGCCAGGAACAGCGAGGCCGACGGGTCCTTCTCGCTCGGCTTGAGGATGAACGCGTTGCCGGTGGCGATCGCGTTGGCGCACATCCAGAGCGGCACCATGACCGGGAAGTTGAACGGCGTGATGCCGGCGACCACACCGAGGGGCTGCCGGATCGAGTAGACGTCGACCCCGGTCCCGGCCTGCTCGGAGTAGCCGCCCTTCATGTGCTCGGCGACGCCGCAGGCGTACTCGACGTTCTCCAGGCCGCGCTGGATCTCGCCCTTCGCGTCGGAGAGGACCTTGCCGTGCTCGGCGGTCACGATCGCCGCGAGCTCGTCCATCGACTCGGCGAGCAGCTCGCGGAAGCGGAACAGGACACCGGTCCGGGTCGCCAGGGAGGCCGAGCGCCAGCCGCGGGCCGCCTCCGCGGCCTGCGCGACCACGGCGTCGACCTCGGCGCGTGAGGCCAGGTCGGCCTCGCCCGTCTGGGTACCGGTGGCGGGGTTGAAGACGGGGCTGGTGCGGCCGGACCCACCGCGGGTCTCAGCGCCGTTGGTCCAGTGCGTGATGCGAGTGGTCATGGTGCCGAACGTAACGACTGACCAACACCTAGATCAATTCCCGCTTTGTTATAGTACGAACTTGTGTGGGAGAAGCTGGTCGTCGCTGCCGGCGACCGCTCGGCCAAGGGCATCGCGCGGGCGCTCTCGGCGGCCATCGACCAGGGCTCGCTGCCCCCCGGCACCCAGCTGCCACCGATCCGGCGTGCCGCCCGGGACCTCGAGGTGGCACCGGCCACGGTCAGTGCCGCCTGGTCGCAGCTGGCGCGCGCCGGCCTGATCGAGACCGACGGCCGCCGGGGCACCCGCGTGCGCCACGCCGTGGCCGGGCCGCGTCGCTACCGTCGCGCGCTGAGCTCACCGGACGGCTTCCGGGTCGACCTCTCCACCGGTCTGCCCGACCCTCACCTCCTGCCCGACCTCCACCCGGCGTTGCGCCGGGTGCCGCGCGACGAGCAGCCGCACTCCTACCTCGAGGACCCCGTCGTCCCCGCCTTGCGGTCGCTCCTCGTCGAGTCGTGGCCGTACCCCGCGGAGCAGCTCACCGTCGTCGACGGGGCGATGGACGCGCACAGCCAGTTCGTCGCCGCCCATCTGCGCTTCGGCGACCGGGTCGCCGTCGAGCAGCCGTGCTTCCCGCCGCTTCTCGACCTGCTCGAGATGGCGGGCGTCGTACCCCTGCCCGTGTCGTACGACGCGCAGGGGCCGGTCGTCGACGACGTCGTGGCCGCGCTGGATGCGGGCGCGAAGGCGCTCTTCTTCCAGCCGTGGGGGCAGAACCCCTCGGGTCGGTCCGTGACCCCGCAGCGGGTGCGGGCCCTGGCGGCCGCGCTGGAGGGCACCGGTGTGGTCGTCGTCGAGGACGACTCGGCCGGCGGCACACCGGCGGGCACACCCCTCTCGCTCGGGACCCACCTGCCGGGACAGACGGTGCTCGTGCGGAGCTACTCGAAGACACACGGGCCTGACCTGCGCCTCGCCGCCATCGGCGGACCTCGCACGGTGGTCGACCCGATCATCGAGCGGCGCTACCTCGGACAGGGGTGGAGCAGCCGGCTCCTCCAGTCGATCCTGGCCGACCTCCTGACCACCGCACGCTCACGGGCGGTGGTGGCTCGCGCGCAGCGGACCTATGCCGCCCGCACTGGCGCGATGGCGGAGGCCCTGTCGAGGCGGGGAGTCGACGTACCGGGGCGGGACGGCATCAACCTCTGGGTCCCCGTCGTCGACCAGTCGGCAGCCCTCCTGCACCTGGCCTCCGCCGGCGTCCGGGCCGCGAGCGGCGACCCCTTCTGGATCACTCCGCCCGGCGAGGCCCACATCCGGATCACCACCGCGTCGATCGACGGCGGGTACGACGACCTGGCGGTCCTCGTCGCGGCTGCGGCTCAGGCCGGATCCTGGTCGGGGCACCGCTGACGCGGTCCCGTCGCCGGCCCGACGACCGCGGTGACTTCTGTGATGTGATCGTGCCCAGGACCTGGGCACGACACCGCGGGGCGTCGTGACGTGAGGAGACTCGATGGCGACCTTCACCGGATCGGACGACCTGGCGGCAGCGGAGTTCGTGGACACAGACCTGCGGGGTGCGCGGTTCGTCGGGGCCGACCTCAGTGGTGTCGTGATGCGCGGCGTGCAGGTCGAGGGCGCGGACATCGACGCGCCGTGGCTCCTCAGCGGAGACGCCTCCCTGCTGGTGAACGGCGTCGACGTGGCCCCGTTCGTCGACGCCGAGCTCAACCGGCGCTTCCCGGGTCGGGCCGAGCAACGGGCCGGGGATCCCGAGGGGCTGCGCTCGGCGTGGGCGGCGCTGGAGCGCACCTGGGCTGCCACGCTCCAGCGGGTCGCCGGGATGCCCCCCGGGACGGTGGACGTCTCGGTGGCGGGCGAGTGGTCGTTCGCCCAGACCCTGCGACACCTGGTGCTGGCCACCGACACGTGGCTGGGACGGGGAGTGCTGCTGCTGGAGCAGCCGTACCACCCACTCGGCCTGCGCGACGTCGCCACCGAGGCAGCCGGCAGTGGCGCACCGCCGCCGACCGCGCCCACGCCGTCGTACGACGAGGTGCTCGAGGCCCGCGCGAGCCGGGTGGCACTGGTGCGGGACTTCCTGGCAACAGTGACGCCGGAGGTGCTGGCCGAGGAGCGCCGCAACCCGCACGACCCCGCCTATCCCGAGACCGTGCTCTCGTGCCTCCACGTCGTCCTCGAGGAGGAGTGGGAGCACCACCGCTACGCCGTTCGCGACCTCGACGCGATCGAGACGACGACCGACTCGTGACCCGGCGGCCCCTTCAGCCGGCCGGGGCCACCACGGCCTGGCGGAGCAGGTCGCCGGCCCGGGCGATCTCGTCGCTCGTGGTCTGCCAGCTGGTGACCAGCCGGACGCTGGTCGCGTCCATCCGGTAGAAGAGAAGGCCGGCCGCGGTCGCGGCGTCGATCGCGGACGCGGGGAGCTCGACGAAGGCCATGTTGGCGTCGACCCGCTCCTGCAGCCGCACGCCGTACGACGCCAACGACTGCAGCTCGACGACCAGCTCGGCCATCCGCTGGTTGGCGTGATCGGCCAGGCGCAGCCACAGCCCGTCGGTGAGGTAGGCCGCCACCTGGGCCGACTGGAACCGCATCTTGCTGGTGACGTGGCCGGAGCGCTTGGTGCGGTAGACGAGCTCCTCGGCGATCCGGTCGTCGAAGGCGACGATCGCCTCGGCGCTCAGCGCACCGTTCTTGGTCGCGCCCAGCGACAGCACGTCGACGCCCGCACGCCAGGTCACGTCGGCCGGCGAGCAGCCGAGCGAGGCCACTGCGTTGGCGAGGCGCGCACCGTCGACGTGGGCGCGCAGCCCGAACTCCCCGGCGATCGCGGTGAGCTCGGTGATCTGCTCGGGGCGGTAGACCGTGCCGACGTCACTCGGAAGGGTCAGGGACAGCACGCTCGGCTGGCTCTCGTGGGGGTCACCCCACCGGACGGACGCCAGCGTCGTCCGCAGGCGGTCCGGGTCCATCAGCGCGTGAGGGCCGTCGACACCCTGCATCACCGCACCCCCGCCGAAGAGCGACGTCGCGCCGCCTTCCGCGGTGATGATGTGGGCCGTCGGATGGCAGAGCACGGCACCCCACGGGGGCGTGCTCGCCGAGAGGGCGAGCGAGTTCGCGGCCGTCCCGCTGGTGACCGGGAAGACCCGCGCCGTGGGGTGCTCGAAGACGGTACGGACGACCTCCTGGAGGTGGGCCGTGAGGTCGTCGCCCCCGTAGGCCAGGGCCGAGCCGGTGTTCGCCGCCTGTACGGCCGCCAGGATCTCGGGTGCGACGCCAGCGGCGTTGTCGCTACGGAGCTCGATCACGGGTCTACTCTGCCCGGTCTGCCCGAGGGGCAATTCGGTGGTCCGATCCGGGCGCGCGGGCGAGCATGGTCCGCAGGCGAGGAGGGATCGGACGTGAGGTTGCCACTGCAGGGCGGACTGCCGCCGGCGGACGGGCTCGCCGGCCCCCTGGTCGAGATCGCCTGTGACGAGTCCGGGTTCTCCGGCACGAACCTGCTCGACACGTCCACCCCGGTGATGACCCACGCGAGCGTCGACCTCAGCCTCGACGAGGCCGCCGACCTGATGGCGACGCTGCGGTCCGGCTCGCGGTTCTCGCTCGAGGAGCTCAAGTCCGGGCAGTTCCTCCGCAGCCGGCCGCACGGAGAGTCGCTGGAGTGGTTGCTGGCTGCCCTGACCGGCCGCGCCCACGTGCAGCTGGTCGACAAGGAGTACTTCCTGGTCACGCGGATCGTGGACCTCTTCCTCGCGGAGCCGTCGTACGCAGCCGGAACGCGCCTGAGCCAGGCCGACCGCCTGCCGGCCCTCGCGTTGTACCGGGCCCGGAGCGCGGGGGGTCGCCGCTGGGACGCGTTCCTCGCCGCCTTCGTCGCGCTGGTGCGCACCAAGCGGCGGCCTCAGCCCGATCCGAGCACCCTGGAGCGCTTCGTCACGGCGCGCGACGCGCTCGCAGCGGGCGGTCTCGGCACGGACGCGGACGCCGTGCTCGGCCGGCTGAGCAGAGCGCGGGTGTGGACGGTCCTCACCCGGTTGGCCCAGGACGACCGGTCGATCCCGCCGCCGCTGGAGCCGCTGCTGCCGGCGCTGGCCGAGACCGTCCTGACCTGGAGCGCAGGGCGGCGTCAGGTGCTGGTGGTCCACGACGAGCAGAGCGCCCTGACCGCCGGTCGGCTGAGGCGCCTCCAGCAGGTGCTGGCCGACCGCACCGGCCCGTGGCCGAGCGAGGCGGACGTTCCTCGCGCGGAGGCGTCGCCGCTGGCCGGACTGGTGATGGTCGACTCCCGCGACGACCCGCGGGTCCAGGTCGCCGATCTCCTGGCAGGCCTGGCGCGCCGGTCCACCGAGAACGGGTACGACGACCGGCTCCGGCACTTCGTCTCGTCGACCTCGCTCGGCGATCCCGGGCGCTGAGGTCCGGCCGAACCGACCGTGCTCGGCCCGGTCGGCCGCTAGCGTGCAGCCGTGACTCAGGGTGAGCGGGCAGTGGTCGCAGGCTGGAGCGGGTTCATCGGACGCCGCCTGGTCGACGACCTCGCGACGCGCGGGTACGACGTCGTCCGGGTCGGGCGCGACGGGCCGGACGGTCGTTGGTCCGACCCGGTGGCGCTCACCCGCCTGGTCGACGGCGCGGCGATCGTCGTGAACCTCGCGGGCAAGCGCGTGGACTGTCGCTACACGGACCCGAACCGGGAGGAGATCCTGCGGTCCCGAGTCACCACGACGCGACAGCTGCGTGAGGCCATCGCGTCCGCCGACGTGCCGCCGCGGCTGTGGCTCAACGCCAGCACCGCCACGATCTATCGCTACGCCCTGGACCGGCCGCAGACAGAGTCCGACGGCGAGCTCGGGACCGGCTTCTCGGTGGACGTGGCGCGCAGCTGGGAACGCGAGCTCTTCGCCGGCGACCTGCCCGGCACGCGACGCGTGGCCCTGCGCATGGCGATCGTGCTCGGCGGACCGGCCTCCGACGTGCTGGCTCGGCTGGCCCGACTGGGTGTGGGCGGGGCGCAGTACGACGGCTGGTGGTTCCAGCACCGTCGCTACCGCGGCATCGGCGACGAGCCCACCGGCGGGGCGGCCCCCGTCCACCACTCCCACGGTCGACAGAAGTTCTCGTGGATCCACATCGACGACCTGGTCGCCGCCGTCCGCTTCCTCGAGCAGCGAGAGGACCTGGCGGGCCCGGTGAACCTCTCGACCCCCTATCCGAGCGACAACCGCGCGCTGATGGCCGAGCTGCGCCGCGTCGTGCACATGCCGATCGGGGTGCCGGCTCCGCGCTGGGTGCTCGAGCCGGCGTCGTGGGTCCTCCGCACCGAGTCGGAGCTCGTGCTCAAGAGCCGGTGGGTGTTGCCGGACCGGCTCGTCTCCGCGGGGTTCGAGTTCCGCTGGCCGGAGCTCGGTCCGGCACTCGACGACGCCGTGGGTGCACGCCGCCGCGGCTCGAGCGAGGTGGCCGGCGAGGGCTCAGTCTGAGCCCAGCGGGTGGCCGGAGTGGGCGAGCTGCCAGACGCCCGGTCTGGTCTTCGTCATCAGACCCTCGTCGATGAGGGCGACGCGGGCGCGTCGAGCGGCGTACTGCCAGCGCAGCTCGCCCCCGGGCGTCGTCTCGGTGTCCGCGGGCCGTAGCCGGTCCTCGGCGGCGATCTCCAGCTCGAGGAACAGCTCGTCGGCCTCGAGCTCGCCACCTGCCTGCTCCAACACGGTGATGATCAGAGGTTTGAAGACCTCGGGGGGCGTCCAGCGCCGGACCACCGGCTTCGCCGGGGCGGCTGCGGCACGGGTGCGTGGTGTCGCGCGCGCACGAGGCGTGGACGGTGCGGCCACGGTCTGCTTCGGCGGCGGGGGAGGCTGCCCGTGTGGGCACTGGGACCTCGGCAGGTCACACAGCTCGCAGTAGTCGTCGGACGCGGTCATCACGACCAACCTAGCCAGCGCAGCAGTTCCTGTGGACCCCCGGACCCGAGCCGGGTGCGCCAACGTCTCCGAGGGCGCTCGCGTCACGGGACCTGTCAGCCGTCTTCTCTCGCCCGCCGACTTGGGCCAGAATCGGCAGATGACGTCCACGGCCGTGGTCGGTGCGAGCGTCGCTGGGCTCCTGACAGCGCGGGTCCTGTCGGAGCTGGTGGACGAGGTCGTCGTGTTCGAGCGCGAACGTGTCCCTGACTCACCAGTGCCGCGGGGGCACGTTCCCCAGGGCAAGCACCTGCACCTGCTGCTCACCGCCGGGCTGGACCTGCTCACGGCGTGGTTCCCCGGCATCGACGACGAGCTCGAGCAGCTCGGCGCGGTCTGGGTGGACGGGACCCGCGCCTGGGTCTACCAGGCCGGCGGCTACCGCGCACAGGGAGACTGGGGGCGACCCGCGCTCAGCATGACCCGGCCGCTGCTCGAGCAGGTGGTCCGTCGCCGAGTCGCGGCACTGGCCAACGTGAGGCTGCAGGACGGTGTCGTCGTCGACCGGGTCGAGGTGTCGGACGGACCCGTCGTGGACGGGGTGGTGGTCGACGGGGCGGTGCACCGGGCGGACCTGGTCGTCGACTGCTCCGGTCGACCCTCGCGCATCGCGCACCAGCTCGAGTCGTCCGGGGTCCTCGCACCGCCGGTGACGCGGGTGACGATCGACTGCGCGTACGCCAGCGGCTTCCTCCCGCGCTCCGTCGACGACTTCGACGGGAGCTTCCTGGTCTGCGGCACCTCACCCCCCGTCTCGTTCCGCGGCGCGGCCGTGCTCCCCGTGGAAGGCGACCGGTGGATGGTGACGCTGGCGGGCGTCCACGGAGACGCCCCGGGGACCAGCGAGTCCGAGGTCCTCGCCTTCGCGCGGAGCCTGCTGTCGCCGGCCGTCGGCCAGCTCATCGAGCAGGTCGGCCCGCTGTCCTCGGTGGCGTCGTACCGCTTCCCGGCCAGTCAGCGTCGCCACTACGAGAAGGTACGCGACCTGCTTCCGGGGTTCGTCACGCTCGGCGACGCGGCGTGCAGCTTCAACCCCATCTACGGGCAGGGCATGTCGTGCGCTGCGCTGCAGGCCGATGCGCTGGGCGCCGTGGTGCGGCAGGTGGATCTGCGTTCGGCGGACCTGCCACGGGAGTTCCATCGCAGGGCCGCACGCATCATCGACGCACCCTGGGCGATCGCGGTCGGTGCGGACTTCCTCCATCCGCAGACGGTGGGGCCGAAGGCGCGAGGAACCGATCAGGTCAACCGCTACGTCCTGCGCGTGATCAAGGGCAGCCACACCTCGGTGCGGCTCGCCCGATCCTTCAACGGCGTGCTCAACCTGGTGGAGCCGACCACCTCGCTGGCCCGTCCGTCGGTGGTCGCGAGGGTGCTGGCGACCTCGATCCCGGGTCGACGTCACGCGCGGGCCGGTCATCCGAGAGTCGGCCCCCGGGCCACCGGTGAGTCATCGCGCACCCCACCACGGTGACGCGCCCCGCGCCGTCAGACCGAGACCGTCGACGGCAGCTGCTCGCCGGCCTCGACGGCGAACGGCAGCGTGTTGGCAGCCGGCGCCACCGGGCAGGTGGCGAAGTCGGTGTAGGCGCACGGCATGTTGTACGCGCGGTTGAAGTCGAGGTGCACCGTGCCGTCGGCGGCGGGTGGCTCTGCCAGCAGCTGGCGGTTGGCGGGGTACGTCGTGACCCCCGAGGTCGCGTCGCGGAACAGGATCCACAACGAGCCGTCCTCCTCTCCCCAGGCGACGAGCCGGTGCTCGGTTCCGCCGTACGGGAAGACCACCTCGCCCACGGCGACCTCCTCGGCCGACTCACTCGTGGCGTGGTGCGCCGGGTAGGGCTCGAACCGGCCAGCGATGCGCCAGCAGGGATCCGGTGGGAAGCAGGGGGTCCCGCGGTAGGCCAGCAGGTTCCGCGACTCCGGGTGCCGGGGGCGGACGATGGTCGTGCCGTCGCGGTCGGCCACCTCGGCCTCGGCGTCGCCGAAGGCCACCGAGAGGCCCTCCTCGCCGAGTGGCCCGAGCGCGTGAAGCCCGTCGGTCAGGACGTTTCCTCCGACTGCGAGGGTCTCGCCTCGATGCAGCACCACGATGGTCTCGGCTCCGTGGCGGTGCCACTCGCCCGGCACGTCGTCGAAGCGTTGTGGCTCGCCGGTCAGCCAGTGCATGGCGGTGATCGCCAACCATCCGCGCGGGCTCCGCAGCCTCGCCTCACGGGCGTCGTGCCAGGCCTGCCAGTCGTCCAGGAAGTCGTCCACGAGCAGTCATCGTCCCACTCGGGGCACAGCCCGCCGCGCGGGTCGGCCGTCGACATCTGCCCAGGGACAGCGGTGTCGGCTGCCGCGGTAGCGTCGGGATCGTGCCGATCGTCGACGTGGAGCTGGTAGGAGAGCCCGCTCCGGCGGCGGATCTGACGCAGCGTCTCGCCGATGCGCTGGGCGAGGCCCTGCAGTCACGCCCCGGGGGCACGTGGGTACGCCTGCGCCTCCTGGAGCGCAGCAGGTACGCCGAGAACGGTGGCGTCGATGACGACCTCCGCCCCGTGTTCGTCACCGTGCTGGAGCGCCACCGCCCGTCGGGTCGGGAGCTGGTGGAGCGGGTCGCCCGCGTGACCGCCGCGGTGGCGGAGGTGGTCGGGCGCGACCCGAGCCACGTGCATGTGCTGTTCGAGCCCGACGCCGCGGGCCGACTGTCGTTCGGGGGGCGCCCGGTCGAGTGAGTCGGCGCCACGAGCCACGCATCGCCTCGGCTCAGTCGGCTCGGGTGGAGGTCATGGTGTAGTCGGAACGCCAGGTGACGCCGTGGTCGTCGGAGAGCTCCCCGGCCGTTTCGACGGTGTCGGGACCGTCGAAGCGCGCGGTGGAGCGCTGGGAGAACTCGGGGTCCAGAAGGACCGTCGACCAGCCGTCCTCGTGGAGCCGCAGGTCGAACACCCGGGTCACGCCGCGCACGTCGAAGTAGTACATCTGCTCCGGTGAGAGCAGGGCCATCGCATCCGGGAAGTCGGGGTGCTCGTAGGTCCAGGTGAGGAGCACGTACGCCCCGTCGAGCACCCGCTCGTACCGTTGTCGGCCCTGCACCGGCTCGGTCATCGCCGAGTGGTGCATCGTGATGTCCCAGGTCCCGAGCAGTCGATCCAGTGACATGGGCTCACCGTACGTCGGCGGCCGACCGGGTCTGGCCGTCCGGGTCGCCCTGAGGCAGGCTGGGCCGGTGACGTCGCCACCGTCAGGCCCGTTCGTGACGAAGCCACTGACGCCTGAGACGTGGCCCGACTTCGCGGCCCTGGTCGAGGCGAACAACGGCGTCTGGGGCGGGTGCTGGTGCCTCGGGTTCCATGCGGACGGCTTCACCGGTACGGCGACCGGCAACCGCGACGCCAAGCGCGCCCACGTCGACGACGGGACCGTCCACCAGATCCTGGTCTATCGCGCCGACGAGTGCCTGGGCTGGATCCAGTACGGGTCACCCACCGAGGTCGCCACGATCAAGAACCCCAAGGCCTACGAGAAGGAGCTCGTCGACCTGCCTGACTGGCGCATCGGCTGCGTCTTCACCGGCAGCCGGCACCGCGGGAACGGCGTCGCCCGGGCGGGGCTCGCCGGTGCCCTGAGCGCCATCGGCCGGGCCGGTGGAGGGGTGGTCGAGGCCTATCCCGAGCAGCTCGAGGGTCGCCCGCCGCAGCGGGGCGCCTACCTGCACACGGGCCCGGAGACGCTGTTCGAGGAGTTCGGCTTCGTCCGCGACCGCCGCATCGCCAAGTGGCGCTGGGTCATGCGCGCGACCGTCCCGGACCAGGCGCAGTACTAGTCAGCGGAGGATGCGCGAGCGTTCCGGGTCGAAGAACGGCTTCAGTGACACCTGGGCCGGCACCCGCGTGCCGGCGACGTCGATCTCGAACGAGCCCGCCGCCAGGTCGGTGGCCGTGATGGCGTCGTCCCGGCTGATGCCGGCGATCCCGCAGGGGGCGCCGAGCGAGTGGCCGAACCCCGCGCTCCGCACGTGCCCGACCGGCCTGCCGTCCCAGTAGACCGGCTCGTCGCCGTACAGGTCGACGTCGGGCGAGCCGAGGAGCAGGTTCACCAACCGACGGTTCGGCGGGCCCGACTCGCGCTGCTTGAGGAGGGCGCCGCGTCCGACGAAGCCGCCGGGCTTGTCCCAGGCGACCGCGAAGCCGAGCCCGGCCTCGAGCGGGGTGTCGGTGGAGTCGATGTCGTGGCCCATGTCGCGGAAGGCCTTCTCGAGTCGCATCGTCTCCAGGGCCCCCAGCCCGGTGGGGCGGAAGCCGAGGTCGGCGCCGGCCTCGCGCAGCTGCTCGTAGAGCGTGGCGCCGAACTCCGTCGGCACCAGCAGGTCCCAGCCCAGCTCGCCGACGTAGGTCACGCGCAGCGCCCAGAGCGGGGTGTAGCCGAGCTCGACCTTCTGCGCGGTGAGGTAGGGGAAGGCCTCGTCGGACCAGTCGTCGGGGCTCAGTCGCTGCAGGACCTCGCGGGATCTCGGCCCCTGCACCGACAGGAGCGCGTGCCCGCTGGTCACGTCGGTGACGGTGAGGAACTCGCCCTCGCGGGTCTGCCGCCGGATCCAGGCGGGGACCCGGCGGTGGATGGTGTCGCCGCTGACCACGACGTAGGAGTCCTCGCCGAGCCGCGTGACGGTGACGTCGGCGATGATGCCGCCGTGGTCGTCGAGCCACTGCGTGTAGACGACCCGGCCGACGGCTGTGTCGACGTTGTTGGCGCAGACCCGGTTGAGCACGGCCATCGCGTGGGGGCCCTGCACCAGATGGTGGGACATCAGCGACAGGTCGAAGACGCCGAAGGCCTCGCGCGCGTGGAGGTGCTCCTCGCGGGTGCGCTCGAAGGCCTCGCCGCGATCGAAGCCCCACTCGACGGTCGGGGTGACGCCCTCTCCGGCGAACCAGTCGGGGTACTCCCAGCCGCTGGTGGCGACGAAGTGGGCGCCGTCGGCGACGTGACGCGGGTGGTACGGCGAGCGCCGTACGTGGCGACCCAGTCGTGGTTGGGCGTTCGGCCAGGCCCCGTCGTTGAGGAGGAAGCCGAGCCGCTCGACGGTGCGTTCCTTGCGGAACAGCCGGGTCGCCTGGAACTCGTGCGCGCGGTCGACACCGACCGCGGTGATGTCGAGGGGCGGCCGCCCCTCGATCAGCCATTGGGCCATCATGTGTCCGAGGCCGCCGCCGGAGAGGATGCCGACGGAGTTCAAGCCACAGGCGAGGTAGAGGTGGTCGACCTCGGGTGACTCGCCCAGCATCGGGTTCAGGTCGTCGGTGAAGCTCTCCGGCCCGCAGAACAGGGTACGGATGCCGGCATCCTCGAGAGCCGGGAACCGTCGCATCGCGACCTCGAGGAACGGTGCCAGCCGGTCCCAGTCGGGTGGGAGCACGGCGAACGCGCTGTCCCTCGGGGTGCCATCGAGCGCCCAGGCCTTGCCGACCGGCTCGAACATGCCGACCAGCAGCCCACCACCCTCCTCGCGGTAGTAGCCGTAGCCCTCGGTCTCCTCGATCACCGGCACCGACTCCGGCGTGACGCCCGCGATGGGCTCGGTCAGGAGGTAGTAGTGCTCGGCGGCCTGGAGCGGCACCGTGACGCCGGCCTTGGCCGCCACCTCGCGGCCCCAGAGACCCGCGGCGACGACGACCTTCTCGCACGCGACGTCGCCGCGCGGCGTACGGACGCCGACCACCCGACCGCGCTCGAGGACGAAGTCGGTGACCTCGGTCTCCTCGAAGATGCGCACGCCCCGCTGCCGCGCACCCTTGGCCATCGACATCGTCACGTCGACGGGGTTCGCCCTTCCCTCGTCGGGCGTCCAGAAGCCGTGGATGACGTCGTCGGCCCGGATCAGCGGCACCAGGTCGGCCACCTCGCGCGCCGACAGGATGTCCTTGGTCATGCCCACCGACCGCATGTACGCCGTCTCGCGGCGCAGGCTCTCGTCGGCACGCGGCGTCGTGGCGAGCTGGAGGTAGCCGCAGCGACGGAACCCCGTGGAGAGCCCTGTCTCCTCCTCGAGGCGGGCATACAGCTCGGCGGAGTAGCGGGCCATCCACAGCGCGTCCTCCGTCGCCCCGCCGGAGACCACCTCGCCCGCAGCGTGCCAGGTGGTGCCCGAGGTCAGCTGCTTGCGCTCCAGCAGCACCACGTCGGTCGCTCCCAGGAGGGCCAGGTGGTAGGCGATCGACGTGCCGATCACACCCCCACCGACGACGACGTACTGCGCGCGGTCGGGCAGGTCGGCGGAGTGGGAAGAGCTGCCGGCCCGAGCGGCAGCGGGGTTGATGGCCGTGAAGTCGAGCGACATGGTGGCACCCTGCCACGGATTGAACGGCCGTTCAATCGGATGGGTCAGTGGAGTGCGATCGCTGCCGCCAGACGCCGCGCACTCTCGCAGTCCTCGGCGTGCCGGTCGATGGAGTCGACCCCGCTCGGCACGGCGTCCGAGACGTACACCCAGTACTGGCAGCTGGTGGGCGGTGAGCCGAACCTGAACGCCTGCGGTCCACCCTCGGGGAAGGGAGTGATCAACCCGAGCCCCTGCAGTCGCATGGTCGTGACGATCTCGGACGCGACGCCGGCCAGGGTGTGCCCTCGGTAGCGGTCGCGCTCGTGGGCGATCGAGACCCAGTGGGCGTCCGGATCGTCGACGTCGTTGTACAGGCAGCCGACATGGGGTCCCTGCCCGGCTTCGACCTCGAACCCGACAGCGTTCGACACGAAGGACGTGGACGGGCAGCGGAACCGTCCGGTCGGGGTGGGCGGCACCTGCGTGCCGGGGTCCGCACCCTGGTCGGAGGTCGCGGCGTGACAGCCGGTCAGCGCGACGCAGGTCGCGGCCAGCGCTGCCGCAGCCGCGGACCGGGATCTCACCGGCGCATCATCGCGCAGCGGATGGGCACCCTGGACAGGAATGCCACATCCGGGCAAGGTGCTGGGATGCCTCGACTCGGAGTCCTCGCCCTGTCCACCGCCCTCCTGGCCGGCTCGCTCCTGGGGAGCACGGCGTACGCCGCAGGCTCGGGTCACGCGCCACGAGGTCACGGCCACGGCCATCATGGGCGGGTGACGTGGAGCCAGACCGTCGTCGACCCCGACCAGAGCTTCCGCGGGCTCGACGCGGTCGACCGGCGTACCGCGTGGGTGACGGGTGGCAGTCTCACCGACGGCGGGCCGGGCAAGGTCTTCCGGACGACCGACGGCGGCCGGACCTGGCAGGACGTCAGCCCGCCCGAGACCGGTGGCCTGGAGTTCCGTGACGTCGAGGCGCGCAGTGCCAGGACCGCCGTGATCCTGGCGATCGGGCCGGGTGACGCGTCGCGGATCTACCGGACCACCGACGGTGGCACGACCTGGGACACGACGTTCGTCAACGACGACCCAGCGGCGTTCTACGACTGCATGGCGTTCTACGCCGACGGTCGGCACGGGCTGGCGCTGAGCGACCCGGTCGACGGGAAGTTCCGGATCCTCGCGACCCGCGACTCCGGCCGCTCGTGGTCCGTCCTCCCCAGCGGTGGCATGCCGGAGGCGCCGACGGAGTTCGGCTTCGCCGCCAGCGGCGACTGCCTGGTCACGGCCGGCCACACGGCGTACTTCGGCTCGGGTGGCGGCGCCGCGCGCGTCTTCCGCTCCGACGACCTCGGCCGGACCTGGACCGCCCACGACTCGACGATCCCGCCGGGTGACTCAGCCGGCGTGTTCGCCCTGGCCTTCCGCACCTCCCACCAGGGAATCGCCGTCGGCGGTGACTTCGCCGACCCGGCGGACGGCGTCGATGCCGTCGCCGTGACCCACAACGGCAGCACCTGGCGCAACGTCGGCGACCTGACCCATCTGGCCGAGGACGTCGCCTACCTCCCCGGCCGCGGCCACCGGCTCGTCGTCACCGGCGAGTCCGGCGACGTGATGGGGACCAGCGTCAGCCTCGACGACGGCCGCACCTGGCGCCGCGTCAGCGACACCGGCTACCACACTCTCGACTGCACCCACGACGGCTCCTGCTGGGCCGCCGGCGGCGACGGCCGCGTCGCACGCCTCGCGCGTTGACTCCGGTGTCGCTGCTCGAGGACCCCTGGAGGCAGCGCAGTGACGGATGAGGCGAGCCCTGAGTCCGCGGCGCCCCGCGTGGTGGGTGCCTCGGCGGAGCTCGAGGCCGAGGCGGACCTGCCCCGCCTCCGCTCGCGCTGGGTGATGGAGCCTCCCGGTGAGGCGTGGGACGGCTTCGCCCTGTCCGAGTGGGAGCTCACGGCTGCGGGCTGGTCGGATCTCCACCCGCACACGGAGACGAACGTCGTCCTCGAGGGCGAGCTCCACGTGGAGTCGGGCGGCGTGACGGTCGTCGCGGCGGTGGGCGACACCGTGACCGTCCCTGCCGGGCAGGTCGGTCGCTACTGGGCGCCGGTCCACGCAAGGATGATGGCGATCTACGGTCCCAACCCGCAGGGTGAGACGACGTCGGACCTCGGCTACTGGGAGCTGTGACCCTCGCCGGAGAGTCCCCCGGCGAGGGTCGATAACGCAGGGTCAGACGGTCTCGGTCTCGGCGTACCAGACCTCGCGCACGCTCTGGCGCATCAGCGCCCGCTGCCGGAGCTGGACGGCGATACCGATGACCGCGAGCACCACCAGCAGGAGCGACCAGCCGAAGCTGTTCGAGACGGTGTCGGTGAAGTCGCCCCGGCTGAAGTCGGAGGAGTTCAGCGATCCCACCAGCAGCATCAGGCCGGCGGTCACCCCGACGGCGCCCGCGATGGAGCCGATGAAGACCAGCATGATCATCGGGACGTTCGCGAAGACGGACACGAGGCCGACGATGAGTCCGACGGCCAGGCCCACGAGGACAGCCACCCAGTTCCAGTCGATCCCGAGGGCGACGACGATGCCCGAGCCGATCGCGAAGCCCGCCGCACCCATCGCGATGACGATCGCGACGTAGTAGTAGAGATAGGCGAGAACAGCGAAGATCACGGCGAAGACCAGACCGAGCACCCAGCCGAGCACCGTCCCGAGGAAGTGCTCGTCGGCGAACTCGGCGACGATGCCGGCCCCGAAGGCGAAGCCGGCGAAGAAGCCCCAGATGGGGATGACGAGGCGCAGGACGAGCTGCCCTGCCACGAGCATGGCGCCTCCGGCGATGATCGCGAGGAGACCCAGGATGATGTCGGCCATGCGAGCAATGTAGGGCTCAGCGCCGCTTCGTCGGGGGATGCGACGCAACGCGCGCCGACCGGGCCGCCGACGGGTCCCCTGGCCTCAGATCCCGTACGCCGTCCGGTGTCGTGGCTGGTACAGCTGCACGTCGTCGGCACCGGGGACCCGCACCATGGCCACGACGCCGTAGCCGTAGTCGTCCGGGCCGGAGCTGAACTCGGCCCCCTTGGCACGCAGCTCGGCCATGGTCGACTCGAGGTCGTCGACGATGAAGCTCACGGACTGGTGCCGCGGCACCGTCGAGCCGTCGTGCATCGGGCCGGTCGGATGGACCCCCAGCTCGCTCGGACCGGTCCGGAAGATCAGCCACCCGTCGTCGCCGGTGCCGGCGTCGACGCTCGCGAGCCCGAGCACGTCCCGGAAGAACGCCCGCGTGGCCTCGGCGTCGTCGGAGTAGATCAGGGTGTGGCAGGCAAGGATCATCTCGTCAGCATCCCACTGGTGCGCCACGCCGGCTGGGCGACGAGGTGGCCACTTTGCGCAAACGGGTGCCGGAGACGGCGTGCGCCTGCCAGACTCCCCTGGGTCTCGGACAGCCGGCAACCCTCGAGTGAGGGAGAGAGAGCTTGGGGGATGACTGAGCTTCGCGATCTTTTCGCAGTTCCGGACGAGGACAGCCTGGACGACACGACCCAGGGACGGCATCGCAGCGCCGAACCAGGGGAAGCGGTGGAACCCGAGCCGAGACTGGTCCGCAGCGCCGTCAACGGCCGCGTCTATGCCGTGACCGTGTACGACGAGCGCGACGACGGTGAGATCGTCCCGCGCGAGAAGTACGACGTGTCCGAGGACTTCGAGCAGCTGACGGACGACCCGCACATCCCGTTCGGGCCGGCGCTCTATGCGATCGCGGCTCGGGTCTACGACATCGCGTGCGACGAGACCTCGGGCGACAGCAGGGCTGCTCGCGTGGAGGCGATCGCCTCCAGCCTGGCCTACACCTTCCGCGGCCAACCGGCCGAGTAGCGGTCGTAGCCGAGCGGGCACAACTCGCCGGAGGCGGCCGAGCCGGCGTGCGCTGCGCGGTGTGGATCAGGTTGTGCCCGTACGACGACGAGGTCCCGGCCGCGGGTCAGAGCACGTTGAGGGCGAGCGTCAGCGCAACCGGGACGACGAACCAGCCCACGGCCAGCAGCAGCACGGCGTACACGACGAAGCCGCGGCTCCGGTCCCGCGGTGGGTCGCCCGCGGCGCCGATGGTCTCGTAGAGCGCTCGCAGGGGCGCGTCCAGGGCGATCCGCGTCCGTCGACGCGCGATCGCCGCGGCGGTCAGCACGCACCAGAACGCCGCGAGCGCCAGCACTGCGGTGACCCCGGCCACGGCTGCGAGCACCACGCGGCTCCGGGTGACCTCCTGGACCGCAGACGACAGCAGCGAGAACGTCGCACCACCGATCAGGAAGGCGGGCAGGCCGCCCGACCGCCGCGAGAGGTCGTCGGTGACGCGGTCGATCTGGCGGCGTGCGACGGTCAGCATCCGGTACTCGCCGGTGCCAGGGATGCTGTTGGCCTCGCGCAGTGCGTACAGCCGCCGCAGGTGCTCGATCACCGAGCGCTGGTAGCTGCGGACGACCATCCCGATCAGGAGCTGGACGACGGGCGACGCCACCGGGGTGAGGACACCGGCGCGCAGGGACGACGGGGGTCGTGCGGCGTTGCGGTCGAAGACCTCGATCGTCCGCATGACGGTGCGGTGGGCCTCGGGGAACCGGTCCGGGAGGTGCAGCGGTCGCCGCTGGCCGAGCTCCGCCAGCATCTCCGACTCCACACGTCCCGAGGCCCCGAACTTCTCGAGCATCACGTCGGCCCGTTGCGGATCGTCCTCGCGGAGCAGGCGCAGCGTGTCCAGCTGGTCGGTCAGCCGGTCGAGGAGGAAGCCCTCGGCGTGCTCGGCGTGCTCGGCGTGCTCCGAGTCACCGGGGGCTGGCCCGTCTGCTGCCACGTGTCGCAACGTATCGCAGCACCCTCGACACGACGCGGCATCCCGCGCGCCCGGATGGGTAGGGTGCCGGACCATGCGGTTGCCTCGCGCGCTGGTCGTCGGTCTCGGTGGGTTGCTCGTGGCCGGGGTCGTCCCGGCCGCGATGGCGGCGGTCGACCACCACTCCGGCAGCCGAGCCGACCAGCCGGCGAGCGGCCCGCTCCACCAGGCAGCCGCTTCGTGCACGTCGCAGGGCGGCACGCACGCCGTACGACGACCGCAGTTCGTGCGGCGGATCGCGACGGGGGAGACGGGCTGGTTCTCCTCGCCGAGCCTGGTCGACCTGAACCACGACGGCCGGCTGGAGATCGTGGCGCCCTTCTACTCGACCTTCGTGTTCGACGCGAAGGGACGCCAGCTGGCGCGGGCCACCAGGACGAAGGGCCGCGTCTACGCGCCGTCGGTGGTCGCCGATCTCGACGGTGACGGCAAGCCCGAGATCGTGGTCGGCGGCACCGGCACCGTCGCGGCGTACGACTATCGGGGCGGCGGGCTGCACCTGAAGAAGGGATGGCCGGCCTCGGTCCGCAGCGGTGGCCAGACCCCGGAGGTCCGGGGACTCGCCGCGGCCGACCTGAACGGGGACGGCCGGGTCGAGGTGGTGGCGACGACCACCAACACCTCGCCGACCGGCGCGCAGGTCTTCGTCTTCAACTCGCGCGGCAACCGGTTCCAGCCCCAGCGGGGCCACCGGCCCGCGTGGCCGCGCTACAACCGGCTGTCGGGGCGCGGCAACGACCTGCACTTCAACAAGGTGGGCAACCACGGCTACGGCGAGTACGGCGAGAACGTCGCGATCGGCAACATCGACGACGACCCCGCCCTCGAGATCATCACCACCTTCGACAACCACCAGATCAATGCCTTCAACCTCGACGGCACCTCGATCCTGGCCTCGACGTGGTTCACGAACCCCGAGTCCGACGCACTCGGCCGCAGGATGGGCTGGGGGCAGTTCATCCGGTGGGCCGACCCCGGCGTCGAGCGCCGCCACTACCACCTCCACACCGGCGCCTGGCCGAGCCCCGCACACCAGGCGTGGCTGCAGTGGACCGCGTCGCCGCCGGCGGTCGCCGACCTCGACGGCGACGGCCGCAACGAGGTCGTCGGCATCCCCAACGTCGAGCGCCACATCCCCTACCGCACCCAGGGCTATGCGTTCATGGCGCTCGACGGGGCGTACGGCGACGGGCACCGCTCGGCGCGACGTCACGCGGGCTTCGAGACGCTGAAGATGTCCAACCACCCCGTCTACCGCCCCGACGGTGACTGGTACCCCCCGAGCGGCATCCCCGCCCCCACGGTGGTCGATCTCATCGGTGACTCCCGACCCGAGATCGTCTCCGCCCTGCCCGGCGGCAAGGTCTACGCCGTCGGCCCGACCGGCCGTCGGCTGTGGAGCTACCAGTACGCGCCGCGTACGGCGAAGACGTTCGCCTCGGAGGTGGTGGCCGCCGACCTGAACAAGGACGGCACCCCCGAGCTGGTCTTCGGCACCTACGCCCTCCACCATGACGCCGGCCGCCTGATCGTGCTGTCCGCCCATGGCAAGAAGCTCTCGATCACCCGGCTACGGCACCAGGGGCACGACGGCAACGGCATCGGCGTGCCGGCCGCACCGTCGATCGGCGACCTCACCGGCAACGGCACCCTCGAGATCGTCCTCACCACCTTCGACCACGGCGTCGACGTCTACACGGTCCCCGGCTCGGGCACCGGCTGCCTTCCCTGGCCCACGGGTCGCGGCAGCCTCCTGCGCAACGGCATGGGCCCGGCCACGGCACGCTGATCGCGGGCGAGCGCGCGCCCTTGCCGCGTCCACCGGGGTGGGCGACCCTGACCCCATGAGGTACGGCATCGGCGCCCTGGCGACGACGGTGGTGCTCGGCCTGCTGGCGACAGGCGGCACGTCGGCTGAGTCGCTGCCGGGCCTCCGCGGATCGGCTGCTCCGGTGTCCGGCGCCCGCGCAGGGCAGGGGCTCGTGGTCGGCCACAGTGCGTGGGTGTCGGTGTCGGTGGCTCGGCTGTGGCAGTCGCCTTCGGCACCGTGGCCGGTGGACAGACCCGCGCTCAGGAGCCCGGTGCGCTTCCGGGCATGGCTGCGAGCGATGACGTTCGACCAGCGGCGGGCACTCGACCTCCGTAGCGACACCGAGGCGCTGCTGGGCGACCGGGTCGTCGTCGTACGGCTGCGGCCGCACTGGGCCGAGGTCGTGGTGCCGTCGCAGCCCAGCCAGAAGGACCGCCGCGGCTACCCGGGGTGGGTCCCGCTGCGGCAGCTGACCGCCCGCGCCCCGACGCGCACCGCGCAGGTCGCCACCGTGACCTCCCGCACGACCTGGCTCAGATCCGACCGAGGCGACCACGCCCGCACCGCCGAGATCAGCTTCGGCACCAGGCTCTACGTCGTGGGCCGGGCCGGTCACGACGTACGGGTGATCACGCCGCGCGGTGTCGTCCGCCGCGTGCCCGGCAGCGCGGTCGCCGTCCGCGCACCCGACGAGGCGGCCCTGCCGGCCACCCGCGCCGGCCTCCGGCGGACGGCGAGGTCGTTCCTCGGGCTGCAGTACCTCTGGGGCGGGCTCTCCGGGTTCGGCCTCGACTGCTCCGGGCTGACCTGGCTCGACTACCGCGCGCACGGCATCCGGATCCCGCGGGACGCGCTGCCCCAGTCGCGACGCGGCCGCCACGCCTCGCCTCGACGCGTCGGCGACCTCCTCTTCTACGCCAGCGCCGGCCTCGTGCACCACGTGAGCCTCTACCTCGGCGGTGGCTACATGATCCACGCGCCACGGACCGGCGAGCCGGTCCAGGTCGTCAGGGTCTCGGCGCCGCCACTGGCCGGTGAGTACGTCGGAGCGCGTCGCTACCTGCGCTAGCCGTATCTGGAGACCGACCTGGCGCTCCTGTCTTGAAGGCCGGGTGTGTACGGCGGTCACGCTGCCCCGGTAGAGTCATGTGCCGATTCGCATGGGGGCGCCATGGAACGTCTGGTTGCCAGTCAGGACTACTCCGACCCCGGACCGTCGTACGGGATGGTCGGGCACGACATGGAGCGCCGCGGGCGCACCAAGTCGTTCGTGGCCACGGGGATCGCCGCGCTCGTGCTCTTCCCGCTCCAGACGCTGCCCTGGCTGGTGGCAGTCGGCTGGCTGCCCTCGCGGGTCACGCTCGAGCCGCTGATCTCGCCACGGCTCTCGCTGCTCTTCGACTTCCTCTTCCTGGTGGCGCTGACCTTCCACGCCACCCGCGCCTGCGAGCTGGTGTGGATGGACAGCCGGTGGCTGCGCTCCGAGGGTCCCGACGGCGAACCCGTCGACCGACGTCACAGCACGACGTTCCGGCTCACCAACGTGCTGTTCGGGGTCCTGCTCGCCGGCGTGGGCCTCGACATCGCCGAGAACGTCTGGCTCTGGGCCTTCGCCGGCCCCGACCGCGCCTCGGACATGTTCGTGCCCTTGGTCACGCCGCTGGTCTGGGTCCTGCTGACCATCGGCATGCTGGGGCTGTGGTGCATGGTCGCCGTGGCGGTGCCCAGCGACCCGCCACTGCCCGAGCCGGGCGCCGACCCCCACAGCCGTGCGGTGGTCCCGCCACCGCTCTCGGGCACGGTGATCACCTGCTCCGGCGGCGGGATCCGGTCGACGTCGTTCTGCCTGGGTGGCCTCCAGGTGCTCGCCGACCGGGGCATCTACGACGAGGCGCGCTATGTCGTGGGCGTGAGTGGTGGCGGCTACATCGCGGCGGCCATGCACATCGTGCGCGGCCGCGCCGGCTTCGCGCGCCTGGACCCGCCGGCCTTCGCCGACTCCAGCCCGGAAGAGGCCTGGCTGCGGCGCAACACCCGTTTCCTGCTCGAGTCCGCTCGCGTCGCGGCGCTGGGCGGGATGTCCTTGCTCTACGGCATCGCGGTCAACCTGTTCCTGGTCACCGGGGTGATGGTCTTCGTCGCGTGGTGGCTCGGCTGGTTCTTCGCCGCGTCCGGTGGCCTGATGGCGTGGAACACGCCGCACGCCACGGCCGCGCACTACACCGGGGCGTGGAGGTGGATCACGTGGACGGCCCTGCTGCCGATCGCTGCGATGGTGACGTTCATGCTGGCCGACGCGGTCGATCGCCTCTGCCGCATGCCCGGCGCGCTGCGCAGGTCGGCCCGGGTGCTGTGCGTGCTGATGCTGGTGCTGGGCGCGGGGGCGATCCTGGTCCTGTTCGTCGTCCCGTGGCTGCTGGTCACCGCCCACAACTACGCCGCCGGGAGCGGCTCCGCGCTGGCACGGCTCATCACGGCGGCGGGGCTGATCCCGAGCGACGTCTGCGACCAGCTCGTCTCGTCGGGTCAAGCAGCCTGCGGCTCGTCCGGCGGCCCCTCGGTGGCCGGCGCGTCGCTCGTCTCGTTCGCCACGATCCTGGCCGCGGTCGTGGCCGTGCTGCGCTCGGCCCGGAGGTTCCTGCCCGACGCGGCCGGCCCGAACGTCGACGCAGGGGCGCTACGACGCCTCGTCGACCGGGCGGTTCTCCGACTGCTGCCTTGGGCGGCCCTCGTGGTCATCGTGCTCGCCGTCGCCACCCTGCTGCTGCGCTGGACCACCGCGCTGGTCGCCGATCCCACGCTGCTGGGCCACTGGGGCTGGTTCTATCTCGTCGGTGCGGGGTTCTTCGTGCTGAAGATCTCCACCGACGCCAACCGCACGTCGCTGCACTACTTCTACCGCGAGCGGCTCTCCCAGGCGTTCGTGCTGGAGCGCACCCCGATGGGCATCCGTCCGGTCGACTACTCCGAGCAGCTGCGCTTCTCCGACTTCCGTCCGCCTCCCGGCGACGGGCCGGAGCTCATCGCGTGCGCCTCGGCGAACGTCAGTGACAACGAGGTGGTCCCGGCCGACCGCAACTGCGTGCCCTTCAACTTCGGCCACCAGACCACGGGCCTGGCCGGCGACCTGTTCCCGGCGGAGGCGCGCACGGAGAGCCGGCTCTTCGAGTTCCACGCCGACCACGCCTACCGGGTCGCCACCATCCCGGCGGCGATGGCGATCAGTGGCGCTGCGTTCTCGCCACTGGCGGGCCGCTTCACCCGGCGGATGGCGCCGTACCGCGTGGTGATGGCGCTTGCGAACGCACGCCTCGGCGTCTGGCTGCCCAACCCGCTGTGGATCGAGGACGCCCGGGTCTTCCGCCGCCTGGTCAAGCTCCGCCTGGCGACCGAGGTGCAACGCTTCCTGGCCGAGCTCGGGGACGCCGTGGCCACCGCCGACATCCAGCTCGATCGGCTCAGCCCCCGCGACCTCGTCTGGCTGCGTTCGCTCGAGCTCGACCCCGAGGCTCATGACGTCGTCCATGCGGTGCGCTTCCCGACCGGCAAGCCGATCCCCGACCTGGAGGCGGCCTCGCCGCGGAGGCGTCGCTACGTGTGGCACAAGCGGGCCCGCGCCCTGCTCTACCGGCCCGGTGCCTTCCGGCTGGCCAAGGAGGCCTTCGGCAAGACCTCGGTCTACGACCGGTTCCTCTACGTCACCGACGGCGGTCACTACGACAACCTCGGGCTCGTCGAGGCGCTGCGTCATCGGCCCAAGAAGATCTACGTGCTCGATGCCTCCAGCGACCCCGAGGACTCCTTCAGCACCCTGGGCCAGGCGATCGCGACCGCGCGCATGGACCTCGGCTGCGAGCTCGACCTCGACCCACGGCGGCTGCGGCGCAAGAACGACAAGCCTCCGCTCGTGTCCTACGACACCGGCAAGGTCCGCTACCCCGACGGCGAGGAGGCCGAGCTCTACTACGTCAAGGCCATCGTCACCCGCAAGCTGCCGTGGGACGTCGAGGCCTACGCCAAGGAGCACGCGACCTTCCCGCGGACGTCGACCACCAACCAGCTCTACGGCGAGTTCGACCTCGAGGCCTACCGGGTGCTCGGCCGCGAGGGCACGCGGGCCCTGCTCGACGCCCCGACCCGCAAGTTCGGCGCGGGCGCCGGCTCGAGCTCGAACGGCCGCCCGCCGACCACCTCACCCGCGCCGTCCACCAGCGGTGACATCACCGCGGACCAGCTGGCGGTCGGCGAGGTCAGGTGAGTCCGGTCGCGCGAGGGAGCCTCAGCTGCGGACCACGTCGTACGTGACGAGGGCGAGGCCGTCGCCGACGGTCCTGGTGTGGGTGAGTCGCATCGCCGTTCGGTCGCTGGTCTCCGGGAAGAGCCGCTCGCCGCTCCCGAGCACGAACGGGTAGACCATCAGCCGCAGCTCGTCGACGAGGCCCTGCTCGATGAGGGTGCGGGCGAGCCGGCCACTGCCGTTGACGACGATCTCGCCGTCCGACCGCTCCTTCAGCTTCGTCACCTCGTTGACCACGTCGCCGGTCAGCACCGTGGTGTTGGTCCACTGCGGGTCGGCGAGGCTCGATGACACGACGTACTTGGGCATGCTGTTCAGCCGGTCGGCCCACACGCCGGTGCGGGCCGGCCAGCGCGCGACGAGGTAGTCGTACGTACGCCGCCCCAGCAGCAGCGCCTCGGCGCGCAGGGCTTCGTCGGTCTCGACCTCCGCCCAGCCCTGGCGGGCCTCGTCGCTGATCTCGTTGAACCAGCCGCCCTGCGCGAACCCGTCGTCGCCGGTCGGGTCCTGGACGACCCCGTCGATGGTGACGTTCTCGCTGATGACGATCCTTCCCATGTCACTGCTCCGTCCTCGTGTGCTTGTCAGGTGCACGGGTAGACCCCGCGATCCCGTCGGATCGGGCGGTCGGCGACCGCCCAGTTCGCGCTCCAGCCGGTGTCGGTAGGTCGAGGAGGTGCGGCACGATGCAGACCGTGAGCGAGGCGAGGGTGGGGATCGACGAGGAGCTGCTCGCCCAGGCGCGGGCGGGCGACGAGGACGCGTTCCGCCGGCTGACCGAGCCCCATCTGCGGGAGCTGCAGGTGCACTGCTACCGGATGCTCGGGTCGTTCCACGATGCCGAGGACGCGCTGCAGGACTCGCTCCTGGCCGCCTGGCGCGGGCTCGACTCCTTCCAGGGCCGCGCCTCGCTGCGCACCTGGCTCTACACGATCGCGACCAACCGTTGTCTCAACGTGCGCCGCTCGGCCGCGCGGCGCCGCGCGCACGGGTGGGACGTTCCCGGTGTCGAGCCGCCGGAGCCGACCCGGCTCGGCGAGGTGGTCTGGCTCGAGCCTCTTCCCGACGCCCTGGTCGAGGGAGGGCTCGACGTACCGCTCGGGCCGGAGGCGCGCTACGAGCAGACCGAGGCGGTGACCCTGGCGTTCGTCACCGCTCTGCAGGTCCTACCGCCCCGACAGATCGCCGTCCTGGTGCTCCGCGACGTGCTCGGGTTCACGGCGAAGGAGGCGGCCGACATGCTGGACTCGACCGTCGAGTCGGTCACCAGCGCCCTCAAGCGCGCCCGCGCCGGTCTCGACCGCCGACGACTCGACCTGGCCGACCGTACTCCGCCACCCGCCACGCGCTCACGCGCAGAGGACGAGCTCCTCGCCAAGTTCGTCACCGCCTACGAGTCCGCCGACCTCGACACCGTGGTCGCGCTCCTCACCGACGACGTGTTCATCTCGATGCCCCCGATGCCGTTCGAGTACGAGGGCCGCCCCGCCGTCGCCGACTTCTGCACCCGCCTCTTCGCTGCCGGCCGCCGCTTCGACCTCCTGCCCACCCGCGCGAACGGCCAGCCGGCGTACGGCGTCTACCTCCGCGCCCCGGACGGCACCAGCCACGCCACCGGCCTCTTCGTCCTCACCCTCAGCGGCAACGGCATCTCCGCGATGACGCGATTCGAGCCCACCGTCCTCCCGGCCTTCGCCCTCCCGCCCGAGCTCCCCGCCCGCTGATCCGGCGCCGTGTGGCAGCAGCCCATTCCGCCCAGTCTGACGCTACACACCGCCAGACGCGGGTTTGTAGTGCACGGCCGCACACCGCGGTGCCCCGCGTAGTCATCGGCGGGCGAAGGCGAGGTTGGCGACGGCCTCCGCGTGCAGTGCGTCGGCGGCGGCGACCCTTCGTTCCAGCACTTCGCTGAGCTGCTTTCGCCGCCGTAGAGGGAGCCGGTCCAGGTCGGCTGCAAGTGGTGACGCGAGGAGCGTGGCGCCGAGCTGAGCGGCGGATTCGAATCTCAAGGGCAACACCCGCTGCGCGACGCGAACGTCGTTGAGACCCGACTTCTGGAGTAGCTCTAGAAGCCCGTTGATGTCTGGCATCCCCCACGGGCCACCGCGATAGCGAGTTGCGAGTCCGTTGCCGACAGTTTCCCTGATTGCACCTTCTAGGGCTGCGAACGGAGGAGATTGCTCGATCGCGGCCCACACTGCGATCCCTATCCGGCCGCCCGGCCGCACCGCGCGGCGGATCTCCGCGAGTGCGGCCGCGCGGTTCGAGAAGAATTGCAGTCCCTGTTGACAGACTGCGACGTCGAAATCGGCATTCGCCACCAGCAGTCGTTCAGCTGACGCGAGGCGAAAGTCAATCTCCGCGGCGCCCGGGAGTAGCGGCTTCGCCCGCGCGATCGCGAGCATCGCTGGGCTCAGGTCGACACCGGTTACGCGGCCGCGAGAGCCGACTTCTGTCGCGGCCAGCTGAGTCACGGATCCGGAGCCGCACGCGACGTCGAGCACCGCCTCCCCGGGGCGAAGATCGAGACCGTCGAGGAGCAGCCGCGCCCAGGGAGTGAACAACCTCGGTACGAGCACGTCCTCATAGATCTGAATGGCTGAGAGCGAGGCCTTGGCGAACGATGCGGCCCAAAGTGATGAAGCCACCTGCCATCCTCCCGTTCGTAGGTAATGAAAGGGGGCGCGCCGTGGTGGCGCGCCCCCGTCCTGGTCACCCTTCTAGCCGACGGGCTGGAACGCGTGTTTGAGGTCGTACTTTGCGACGTGGCGACCCAAGGCGACGCCGGCGACGCCCGAGAAGCGGTAGTGAAGTCCCGCCCAGATTCGCGCGTTGATGATCCCGCGCCGAAGCTCGTTCGGGGTTCGGAAGTGGAGCACGGCATTGAGATTCCCGGCCGGCCCCGCGGGATCGAAGCCGTGGATGTCGAGGTCGATTCGGTTGGTCCCGAGGAAGGTGCTGACGACCTCGGCCATTGCTGATGTGATGACGCAGTGCGCGCAGGGGTATTCGGGGTGATTGGGCGTGGTCAGGAGAGGCCGCCACCCTGGTTCCTCCACGGTGGCCGGATTTCCGTCGTCGTAGCCGGGCACTGGTCCAAAGCCGTCCGTGGTCACGGCGGTGGGGTCGATCGCGGTGACCGGCCGCCAGAACTGGAAGTGGTACTTGGCGTACAGGGCGGACCCCAGCGCGTCGGCGCCGACCAGGTTCACCATGGCGGACAGCCGCGCTGTCTCGAGCAGATTGAGACTGCGCTCTGAGGCGATGTCGCGCGCGACACCGTTGTACTGGCGGACGACGTTCGCCAACTCGAACTTCGCGATGTTGGTCTGCTCCAACGTGCGCACGCTGCTGGTGGCTCCGCCGTACGCCTTGATCTCGTTGAAGGCGTCGACCCACTCGTCGCTCTGGAGCGACGGGGGCGGGTCGGGCAGGAACTGGTCGACTCTCGCCAGGATGAATCGGCGCACGTTGCCGGCCCACGGCGTCTGCGGCGCAGCGAACGGCGGGGTCAGCCGCCACACGCCCGGTCCTGGCGGCAGCGCCGCGAATGGCGTGCTCACACCGATCGGCGTCATCCGCCCGTCGGGATTGGGACCGGTGGTGCGGTTGTAGATCACCTCGTTGGCAGCCGCCAGGCCGACAGCAGTGCCCGCACCGCCGTCTGCTGTGCACCCGTTCAGGTTCGCGGGCGAGAGCGCTTCGGCCAGGTCGGCGTCGAGGTTCGCGAGGAGAACCGGGAACGACGAGAAGTAGTAGCGAAGCGTGCGGTAGGCGGCCTCGGTGACCGCGCAGCCGACGGAGGCTCCCGCGGGGGCGGTGATCGTCGAGTCCTGGGGCTCATACCCGCCCTCGATCGCAACGACGGCGTTGTAGACGGCGGTGGCCGCGTACGCCGTGTAGATGAAGCCCTCTCCCTGGAACGCACCGGAGCCCACAGCCGTGTCCTCGGCGATCTTGTTCCACTGTGCAACCGTGTTCCCCGGCGGCAATACGGCCCCCGCGTGGTTTCCCGCCGGCAGCGCAGCCGCTGCGGGAGGTGCCGTGCCAGCCGAGGCCGGAACGGCGAGGGCCGTCATGGCGACGACCGCGATAGGCAGTGCTCGGACTCTCATGCGAAGCCTCCTCCAGCTCGGCGGTTCCGTCCACCGACGCGACAGGTAGCATGTGGTGCGGGCCTTTGCGCGCACATTGCGCTGCTTTGCGCAGGTCGCGTCGTAGTCTCGAGGTGAATGTCCTGAGCGTGACGCTGGAATTCCGGGTGCTCGGCCCGATTGAGGTCGTCCACGACGGGGTCGCGACGAGGATCGGCTCGTCGACGCAGCGGACGTTGCTCGCTTTGCTCTTGCAGCATCCCGGCAAGGTCGTGTCGACGGACAGGATCGTCGACATGCTCTGGCCAGGGAACCCACCGGACGCCCGCCGAAAGCTCTGGTTCCACGTCTCCAAGCTGCGGCGGATCCTCGAACCTTCCGGAGCGGAGGATGCCACGGGCACATTGCTAGGGTCGCGCCCGACCGGCTACGTCCTTCGGATCGAGCTGGATCAGCTCGATGCCACCCGATTCGAACACCTCTCAGGCGCCGCGCGCCGTCTGCTCCGAGACGAGCCAGCCCGCGCAGGCGAGATGCTCCGAACGGCGCTTGCCCTCTGGCAGGGGGAGCCATTCCAGGACGTCATCCACGAGGAGGCTCTCTGCTCCGAGGTGGCGCGCTTGAACGAGCTCCGTCTCGCGGCGGTCGTCGACCGGCTCGAGGCCGATCTCGCGCTCGGGCGGGCTGGCGACCTGATCCCCGAACTCGAGGTCCTCGTTGCGGAACACCCCTACCACGAGCACCTGCTTGCCCAACTCATGCTCGCCTACTACCGCGCGGGACGACAGGCGGATGCGCTCGCTGGCTACCGGGCGGCGCGGCACACGCTCGTCGAGCAGCTTGGGGTCGAGCCCAGCGAGCGGCTGCAGGAACTCCACAGAGGCATCCTGGGTCACGACCAGGCTCTGGCCGGCACGCACGCTTTCTCTGTTCGCGTAGTCCAGGGGCGGGAGGAGCGAAAGGTCGTCACAGTGGTCTTCGCTGACCTCCTCGACGCCGGGCCCAAGGCCAGGGTGGTCGATCCGGAGGAGGTTCGCGCCTTCCTCTCGCCGCACCATGCCCGCGTCCGCTCTGCCTTGGAGCGGTTCGGCGGGACCGTGGAGAAGCTCATCGGTGAGACAGTCCTGGCGGTGTTCGGCGCCCCCGCTACGCACGAGGACGATCCAGAACGAGCAGTCCGCGCCGCGCTGAGCGTCCGCGATCTCTTGACCGACCAGGGCGAGAACCCCCACGTGCGCATCGCCGTTGCGACCGGCGAAGCCCTCGTCACGCCCGGCGCCTCCGCGTACGAGCGGGAACCGATTGCCGTCGGCCAGGTCGTCCAGACTGCTGCCCGCCTCCGACACGCCGCCCCTGTGGACGTGGTCCTCGTCGACGGTCCGACCTTCCGGCGGACGCGCGACGCGATCGAGTATCGAGAGGCGGCGCCGATCGCGGTGGCAAGCACGAACGAGGCGATCAGCGTGTGGGAGGCGATCCGCCCGCAGGCAGGTCCCGTCGTCGGCCTCTCGCGTCATCGGACGCCGTTCGTCGGCCGCGAGCGGGAACTCGCCTTGCTCCACGAGCGGCTCGAGTGGGCTGCGTCCGACCGGTCGCCGCAGCTGGTGACGATCCTGGGCGTTCCCGGCATCGGCAAGTCGCGGCTCGTCTCGCAGATGGAAGAAGCGGTGGTCCAGCGCGACCAAACTGTGACCTGGCGCAAGGGCCGCGCGCTCCCGTATGGGGACGGTGTTGGCTTCTGGGCGCTCGGGCAGATCGTCAAGGCGCAGGCGGAGATCTTGGAGAGTGACCCGCCTGCGAAGGTGGAACGAAAGCTCGCGGCAGCGGTTCGCCGCGTCATCGACGACCCTGCCGAAGCCCACGGGATCACAACGCACCTTGGCCTGCTCGTGGGCCTTGGCGGGGACGAGGCCACTGCGGGCGATCGCCGAAGCGCGACGTTCACGGCCTGGCGACATTTCCTCGAGGCGCTCGCAGACGAGCGCCCCCTCGTGCTCGTCTTCGAGGACCTCCATTGGGCGGACGCCGGCCTGCTCGATTTCGTCGATGAGCTTCTAGATCGCGTTCGCGGCGTGCCCCTCCTCGTTCTGGCGACGACGCGACCGGAGCTCCTGGAACGCAGGCCGGACTGGGCGGGAGGCAAGCCGAGTGCCTTCACGATCTCGCTGCCGCCACTGTCGGAGCCCGCCACCAGGCGCTTAGTCGCGACCATGCTGGAGCGGCAGGTGCTCACCAGCGAGGATCAGGGCGCCCTGCTCCCTCGAATCGGAGGTAATCCGCTGTATGCGGAGCAGTTCTGTCGGATGCTGACCGAGAGAGGCCGACTCGAGGCGCTGCCGGAGACGCTTCACGGCATCATCGCGGCGCGCCTGGACGGGCTGGCCATGGCCGAGAAGCGGCTGCTGCAGGACGCCGCTGTTCTTGGCAGGGTATTTTGGCTCGGCGCGCTCGAGGCTGTTGGCCGGGTCTCGCGCACCGAGGCGGAGGCGCTCCTTTCTGCGCTTGCACGCAGGGGGTTCGTACAGCGCGCACGTCGCTCCTCCGTCGCAGGCGACATCGAGTATGCGTTCGTCCACCAGCTGCTCCGCGACGTCGCCTACAGCGAGATCACGCACACCGACCGGGCCGAGCGCCATCGCTGGGCGGCCGAGTGGATCGATTCGCTGGGGCGCCCAGAAGAACATGCCGAGCTGGTGGCCCACCACTACGTAGTCGCGCTCGACTACACCCGCGCGGCGGGTGAGGATGACGCCACCCTTGCGCAGCAGGCTATGCAGGCACTCCACCGCGCCGGTCTACGAGCGATCAGGCTCTCTGCGAACGAGCGCGCAGTCGAACACTTCGCTGGCGCGATCACGCTGGTGGGGCAGCTACCGGATACCGACGAGCGCAGCCGCACCGAGGCTGAGCTGCAGCTGCAGCTCGGAGTCGCTCTCCTTGCACAGCGCGGGCTGGGCGCTCCCGAGGTAGAGCAAGCATATATACGGGCCACCGAACTGATGATGGACAGTGCCCCCGCCGCCGAGCACTTCCCGGCCCAGGTGGCCCTCTCCATCTACCACGGCCACCGGGGGGACTTCGGTCGGTCGATGCGGCTCGTCGAAAGGCTGACCGAGCTGGCGTCCCAGGGCGACGACTCGATGAGGCTACAGGCCCTCCACGCCCGCTGGATGAACTGCTTGTTCGGCGGCCAGATCGACGCGGCGATCGCAGCAGCCGATGCGGGGCGCGCCATCTACCTCCCGGATGTCCATCACTCCCTCTCGTACCTCTACGGGAACCACGACCCTTGCGTCTGCGCGCTGGCGCTCCAGGCGCTCGCCTTCGCATTGCGAGGCGATTCGGTGAGAGCGGTGAACCAGATGCACGAGGCGATCGATCTCGGCGAAGCGCTTGGACACGCGGCAACCCTCGCCCAACCGCTCACGCAACTACCGTGGACGCAGCAGGTCAATGGCGACGCGGAAGCGACCCTGCGCGACGCGGAGCTCGCGCTCGCACTCGAGCGCGAGATTGTCCATCCCCAGTTCTTCGGCGTTGCGCACGCGATGCGCGGTTGGGCGCTCGCACGCTTGGGAGACGAGGAGGAGGGCATCGCCGAGCTCGAGAGGGCGTTTGCGGACGAACTCCGGGCCAGCCACATCTGGGCGGCCATGATCGGCGGGCTTCTCGCCGAGGTCCGCCTGCGTCGCGGTCAGAGCGACCTCGCCCGCGACCTGCTCGTCAGGACGCGGACGCTCACGGCGTCGATGCCCGGGTACTTCTTCGAGCCCGAACTGCTCCGAGTCGAAGCCGAATGGCTGCAGTTGGACGGGCAAGAAGCGGACGCAAGGGAAGTGCTGCTCAAGTCGATCCAGGCAGCGCGACTGCACGGGTCATGGGCCTTCGCGGTTCGCTCCGCGCTCGTACTCGCGCGTCTGCCCGCAACCCAGGACGAGGGCGATCTGAGGTTGCTCGCCGAACTCTACGAACGCCTCCCTCGCGAGAACGACACCGACTACGGACGCGAGGCAAGAGCGTTCCTCGGTCGAGACGCGACGCCCTTACCGCCAACGGTGGCTTAGCGCGCTACGGGCCAAGTCGCGCCGCCCACCAACTCGAAGGTGACCAGGGAGAGCATCGGACCCCTGATGGCATCGCTTGACTGATTGCCTCATTTCAGCGCACTGAGAGCGCGGTTGGCGACCAGCAGAAATGGGTCTTGCGCAATGACTGACTCCGCCCTACTGACTTCAACTCACTCACATGCCGATGAGCGGACGTGGCAAGCCGCCCAGAATGCGGCGGCTTTCAGCAGATCGCGTTCGGGAAGGTCGTCGGAATGCGCGTCGGTCGCGGACCCCACGCGATGCGGGAGGCGGTGCACCTCCTGCGACAAGCCTGCGGGTCGGGCCATGAGGGCTCGACCTCGACCCTTGCGCTGCCGGCACTTCGGGTGAATGGTGGGAGAACTGCGACGGCAGCGACCGGCCCGTTCCCGGGAGGTAGACGTGCACAGAAAGCTCTTGGCCACCGCGGCTGCGGTGGCGATGGCAGCAGCGGGGGTCGTCGGCTCCACGGCGTCGGCCGAGGGCCACCACCACGGCCACGGCCACCAGGGGCAGGAAGGGCTGCCCGGCGGGTACAAGCACCTCGTCGTGATCTACGAAGAGAACCACTCCTTCGACAACCTGTACGGCGGCTGGGACCGCGTCGGGCACGACAAGGTCGAGGGCCTCGCGAAGGTCCGCAATGGCACGCAGGTTGACCAGCACGGCACGGCCTACGGCTGCCTCCAGCAGGTCGACGTCAACCTCAGCTCGCCCACGCCGTTGAGCACGACCTGCACAGATCCGGCGCACAACATCGCGGCCAGCCACTTCACGAACATGCCGTTCCGCATCGACGACTACATCAAGCCCGAGGACAAGACCTGCCCCGCGGCAGGTGTTTTCGCCGTCAACGGGGTCCTCAAGGACTCGCCGGGCGCGCTGCCCGGCGGCTGCACACGGGACTTGGTGCACCGCTTCTACCAGGAGCAGTACCAGCTCGACCACGGCAAGCAGGACCGCTACATGAGCGGCTCCGATGCCGTAGGGCTGACCATGGGCTACTACGACACCAAGCAGCTTCCGATCTACCGCTACCTCCACTCTCAGGGTGCACCGCACTATGTGATCGCCGACCACTTCTTCCAGGCGGCCTTCGGAGGGTCGTTCCTCAACCACCAGTGGCTCATCGCGGCTCGCTCGCCGCTCGACACCAGCCCCAACGACGCCAATGGCAAGAATGCCAGCGGAGCCACGAACTCCGTGATCGATTCGAACGGCATGCCAAACGGCGCGCCCAACGCCAACGGCGAGGACTCGTACCCGCAGTACGAGCCGACCGGCCCCGTCGCCGACGGCCAGCTGACGCAGGTCTGCGCCGACGATACGAGTGCCAACCGCGCCGACGACGCCTGCGGTGACTTCGCCGTCAACACCATCCAACCCGCCAGCCCGCCGCAGTCGACGAGCACCGTGCGGCTGCCGCTCATCGACGATGCTCAGTACCCAAACATCGGCGACGAGCTCACCGACGCCGACGTCTCGTGGGCCTGGTACTCCGGAGGCTGGGCGGACGCGGCGGCTGGTCACCCCGGGCCGCTGTTCCAGTACCACCACCAGCCCTTCAACTACTTCGCGAACTACGCCCCTGGCAAGCCGGGCCGCACGCACCTCCAGGACGAGACGGCCTTCACCGCCGCCGTCGCCTCCGGCACGCTCCCGACGGTCAGCTTCGTCAAGCCGTACGGCGCGGAGAACGAGCACCCCGGCTATGCGAGTGAGCCGAACGGCAGCGACCACCTCGTCGACCTGCTCGATCAGATCACCAGCGGACCAGAGGCCGACGACACGCTCGTGGTCGTGACCTACGACGAGTTCGGCGGACAGTGGGACCACGTGGCGCCCCCGGGTCAGGGCTCGAAGACCCGCGGCGCCCACGACGCCTGGGGTCCGGGCACTCGCATCCCGGCGCTGGTCCTGTCCTCGAGGATGAACCGGTCCGGGGTGGACCACACCGTCTACGACACCACGTCGATCCTGGCGATGATCGAGAGCAGCTTCGGCCTCGACGCGCTGTCGAGCCGGGACGCCTCGGTCAACGACCTGTCTCACGCGGTTGAGGAGGGACACAAGCACGAGCATGGCCACCCGCACCGGTGAGCGGCGGCGCCGGTTCCCGGTGCCGGCCGGGGAGACCGCATCAGGATCGCGGCGGTGGAGTCCCTGAGTGTGGTGTAGCACGGTGACCCGTGTTGACGTTGCACGAGGGCGGATGGCGCTGGTCTTCACGACGCCGGAGGAAGCAAGGCGCCCGACCCTGACCGCGTAAACAGCAGGATCGTGCTTCCGCCGAGCATCGTCGCGATCTCCATGCGCGTCACTCCGCCGCATGCGAGGGGTCGCGGGACTTCCTGATCGGCCGCGAGGGTCTGACCGGTGCGAAGAGCCAGTCGACCAGGACGGGTGTCGGTCGGGCGTGCCCATCCACAGTTGGCGGACGGCTGACCTCTAGGTCGGAGCGTCTGTTGCAACCGTGGGGGTCACCACCACAGCGGCCTCGAACAGGTGCGCCGACAGAAGAGGCTCGATCTCGCTGGCGAGCTCGTCGTCGGGGACGGTCACGATGACCCGCATCCCATGCGTGCCGCCCAGGGACACGTCGACTGGCGGGGGTGCGCCGAGGCGCGCGCCCATCCGCTCCGCGAGCAGGCTCTCGACCATGCGGCGGGCTGCGTCGATCCGGAGGTCGGGTTTGAAGAGCTTGCCGACCGGGGTCATCGGCAGCGCGTCGAGGACGTAGATCTCCCGCGGCCATGCCGGCCGTTCAGCGATAGTGGCGCGGGCGTGTTCGTGCAGGTCCTCGACGGATGCCGAGGCGTCGGGCCGCAGCGCGAGGTAGACCACCGGCAGCTCACCGGCGTACGCGTCGGGCTGCCCGACGGCGGCGGCCATGGCCACGGCGGGGTGGGAGACCATCGCGTCCTCGATCATCACGGGGTCGATGTTGTGGCCGCTGCGGATGATGAGGTCCTTGACCCGCCCGGCCACCACCAGATTGCCGGCTTCGTCCCGGTAGCCGAGGTCGCCGGTCACCAGGGTGCGGTCGGTGAGCACGCCCGTGTTGTGCGCGGCGTTCCGGTAGCCGGGCGAGACGTGAGGCCCGTGGGCCACCACGACTCCGATCTCGCCCGTGGCGGCTTCGCGCCCGGACCCGTCCGGCTCCTGCACGCGCACCTCGAGGCGCATCCAGGGCGGGCTGACGCCCACGGTCCCGGGGGCGCCCCCGCCGGCGACCGGGTCGATGGACAGGATCCCCGAGGACTCCGTCATCCCGTAGACCTGGTGCAGCCGGGCGCCCGTCATCGCCTCGAAGCGGTGCTGGATTGCGCTCGGGATGGGCGAGGCTCCGGTGAAGCCGGCTCGCACCTTCGACAGGTCCGCCTCACCGACCGGGACATCGACGACGGCGGTCAGCCCGGTCGGGACGGCGCCCGCGAGCGTTACCCCGTGGCGGTCGAGGAGCGCCCAGAAGTTCTGGACCACGGTCGGGTTGCGCAACGCGGACGGCGTCATGATCAGCAGCTCCGCCCCGGCCATCAGGGGAGACAGCCCACAGAAGACGGTGCCACCGGCGTGGAAGAGCGGCAGCGTCGCTGAGAGCACGTCGCCTGTGCCCATGTCACCGAGCAGCGCACCACCCAGGGATGCCAGCAGTTGACTGCGGTGGGTGAGGGTCACGAGCTTCGGGTCGCCGGTCGTACCGCCGGTGTGGAAGTACGCCGCCACGTCCTCGTCGCTGCCGGGCTCGACGAGCAACCGGTCCGCGGGTTGGTCGGCCATCAGCGCGGCCAGGTCGTGGACGCCCTCGGCACGGGCGAGACCCGGCAGGTTGAGGGCGACGAGCTCGAGGCCCGGCACCAGGTCGGCCACCGCTCGAGCCTTTTGCCACAGGTCCAGTGTCGGGTGTGGGCCCAGCGTGACCAGGATGTCGGCGTCTGCTGCTCGCACGAGATCGGCGAGGTGCTCGGGGTTGAGCAGGAAGTTCAACGGGACGGCGAATCCCGCGCTCTGGGCGCCCCACAGCACGGCGTGGGTCTCCACCAGGCTGGGCAGCATGTACGCCACCCCAGGCCGTGCATCCGCGAGCGCCGCAAAGGCGTTGCCGGCTCGGTTCACCAGGCCGACGAGGTCGGCGTAGGTGACCTTATGGGGCTCCTCATCGGCCGCCCCCGTCATCAGCATGGTCAGGGCAACCGCGTCGGGCTGCCGGACCGCCGCGAGCGCGAAGACGTCGTGGACGCTGCGTTCCTCGACAAGATCCTCGAAGGTCGTGCTGCGCTCCAACGCCGCGACATCCGCTGCGCTTCCGACCGGTTCACACCACCTGGTCATCACGCCCTCCCGACACGCGAGAACCTCTCGTGCTCCCTGCTTGGCAGCGTGGCACTGACGCCCGGGGGCGGTCAACGACCCCGGCAGGGGCAACACCATCGGTGCAGCCGACCAATCCGGTTGCCGGTGCGTGCGGCGCGGCGGGAGACTCACACCATGTCCGCGCTGCTCCCCGCGAGGCTTCCCGCCGGGTTCACCCTCGCGCCGGCCACCGGCGCGCACGTAGCCGAGGTGTTCGAGCTTCGGGCTGCAGAGCAGACTGCGGCGTTCGGGTTCTGCCCCAGCACTCCCGAGGACGTGCGCTCCATGTTGGAGCTGCCCGACGCCACGGTGAGCGTCCAGTACCTGGTCCGCGGCGCCGACGGAATACCGGTGCAGTGGTGGGCGGCGCTGCGTGACCCCGGTGACCCGATCACACACGCTTGGGTCTGCTCTCGCCCGCAGCTGCCGAGCACCGTCTCCAACGAGCTCGCACGGGTCGGCTGGGCAACGATGCTGGACTGGGTCCGCGGGCACCCGCCCGAGGTCGACGGCGACATCCTCGTGCACTCGGGATGTCCGGCTGGTGCGGAATCGAACCCGCGACATCTGGCCGAGGCCGGATTCGAGCGCCAGCGCACGTTTTGGGAGATGCTCGGCCCCGTCACGGACGACAGCCGGAACGCTCCCGTGGTGCCGGGGCTGGCCATCGCGGCGAGCCAGGACGTGGCCGCAATCCACGCGATCTTCAACGAGTCGTTCGTCGGGCACTACGGGTTCACGCCCACCACCCTGGAGGACTGGTTGACGGTCGAGCAGACCATGGCCGGGTTCGACCCGAACCTGCGCTATGTCGCGACCATCGACGGGCAGCCGGCCGCGGCGATGCTCCTGTCCCGACGTCTCGAGACCGAAGGTGCCATGTACGTGAGCGAGCTCGCCACCCTCGAGCGCTACCGACGGCGGGGCATCGCCTCGGCGTTGCTCGCGCTCGCGTTCGAGGTCGCGGCCCGAGAGGGTCTGAGGCAGCTGGCGTTGCACGTCGACAGCGAGAACACCCACGATGCGCCCTCGGTGTACCGCCGGTCGGGGCTGCAGGTGCGGACGGCGTTCTGGGCGTACGCGCGGACGCTGACGCGCTAGCGACCACGTCGCTCGGGAAGCCCGTCATCAACAGCAACAGCGCCTCGACGTGGCTTCGGCCGCGTGTCACTCCGCCGCCTGAGGAGGCGCCTCACACGGCCGGGACCGAGGGTGCCTGGGCAAAGAGACCTCACAGCCAACTCAAGGCTCGCAGCCGACGATGGTGACGACGAACGTGCGCCGACTGGGTGCGGTGTGCCCTGCGGATCCGCTCCTGAATCAGGTAGCGGGCCTGGGTTTCAATGACAGCCTGGTTCATGGCGGTGTTCCTTTCGACTTCAGCCCGGGGACGCCACTCCGGAGGCGCCCTGTCACCTCTTCAACGAACAGCTCGGCCCGACTTCGACACCAGGGCGGACTTCGCTGGGTGTTCTCGGGCGTGCTGGCGCGTGAAGGCGGGGAGGGAAGCGGCTCCTCGCTTCATACCGCCGGGATCCGGCGCGGCTCGACCTGCGTCGTTCGGCCGTCTGACGGCGCATGACCGAGGAACGGTGGCGAGCTTCAAATCGACGGGTCGCGGCGCACTCCTGGCACCCGCACACCTGATGAGTCGGGCGTTCTGGCCGAACGCAGAGCAGGACGTGTCGGCCTCCTGAGGCACAATCCCTTGCCATGCCAACCTGGACCTTGAGCGAGATCGAGGCGGCGGTGCGCTCCTCGTGGGGGCCGGACACAGCCTTCGCCTCAACCGACTACATGGCTCGGGGAAGCGGGCGGCCGTCACGGGGTCAGTGTGGAACAACCTCCTTGGTCATCCAGGATCTCCTCGGTGGCGATCTGATGGTTGCCGATGTCGAGTACGAGGACCGGATGGAGGGCGTGCACTACTGGAACGTGACTCCCAACGGAGTGGAGGTAGATCTGACACGGGACCAGTTCGTTGCGGGCGAGTCCCTCATCAACGAGCATGTCGTCGCGGTCGGTCGGAACTCCTCCTCGGCTGGCGAGCAACCGTTCCAGCTCCTCAGGCAGCGCGTCTCGGCCGCTCTGGGCTCCTAGCAGGACCGGCCCGGGATCGTCTGACTCAGCAGGGCCGCACGGACGAGGACGTGAGGCGGAGGCGGCAACTCCTCGAGACGGAACCAACCGAGATCGTCGTGCTCGTCGCGGGCAAAGTTCTCCGGCGTTCCTTCCCAGTCGTGCACGAGCCAAGCGCTGAGAAGGGCAGGCTCATCGGCAGGTCCTGCGGTCACCCGACACAGATGAGTCGCCGTGCGAGTCGCTATCTGCACGCCGAGTTCCTCCTGCAACTCCCGCGACAGCGCCTCTAGCTCTGACTCGCCGGGCTCCATGACTCCACCAGGCAGATCCCACACGTCCGGACGCGCGCGCTTGTCTGAACGACGGTGCACCAGGAGGACTCGATCGTCATGAAGCAGTGCACCGACCACAACCCTGTCCATTGGTGGATCAGAGCACAGGCATCCGACAGTCGAGGGGAAGCTCACACCGCTGACACCGCTGCGCCACTTCGCCGGGATCCGGCGCGGCTGTCCTGATTCATTCTGCCGCCTGGCGGCTCAGCTCGACCGAGCTCTGAGCCGATGAGTGATCGTGCGCTTGAATATGTGCCTCGGCGTTTGAGGAACGCTACCTGGCGAGGTGCCAGGTGAGCGTCTAGGTGGTGAAGCGGTGGATGGCTTCGTTGGCGTTGTCCTGGTACGTCGGGTTGGCCAGGTCGGGTCTGATGTCGGCTTGGTTGACCAATGGACCGGTCAGCTTGTTGGGCGGGCTGGCGTAGAAGGCACCGCTGGACAGCGTTGGGTCGGTGACGCCGTTGACGAGCCGCTTCGCTCCGACGTCGAGCGTGTGGGCGAGTCCTAGGGCGGGCATGACGTACTTGGCGGCTACTCGCATGGGTCGCGGGAGGCCGTCGGGTGCGTGGGTGCCGGTGGTGTTGCCGGGGCTCACGGTGATGAATCGGCGGTCGGGGTGTTGCCTCGCCAGGTGGGCCATCCAGAGGGCTCCGATGTACTTGGCCTGGCCGAACGCCAGACTGAAGTCAGCGTTGCTGCTGGCGAAGTAGCTGCCGTCGATGACGGTGGCGAGTTCATCGGCTGAGGTTGAGACGAAGGATGGCCGCTTCATTCGCAGCTTCGGAACTCCCACGACTGCTTCACTTCCGGCGAGGACCGCAACCTCACCAAGCCGGTCATCGGCCAGGAGTCCTTCGAGGAGGACGACGTGGCCGAGGACGTTCGTCGCGAACACCGTGGTGACACCGTCTGCGGTCAGGTCCATCGTTCTCGGGCCAACGACGCCGGCGTTCATGACCAGCGCGTCGACCGATCCATCGATGGCCGCAACGCTGGTGCGGACCGAACCCAGATCGGCGACGTCCATGACCACGATGTCGAAGATGCGCCGTCCGGTCTCCGCCTCAAGTTCCGCCTGTGCGGTCGTGGCCCGGTCTTGGTTCCGGCAGGCCAGGTAGATCCGGCCGAACTCGGGACGTAGTGCCAGTTGCCGGGCCACCTCCTTGCCGATCCCGGCGTTGGCGCCCGTGATCAGCGCTGTCTTTCCCCTTGGGGTAGCCACGGCGTCTCGTCCTCCTAGTAGAAATGGGTTGGCCGACTCACTTTAGCGACGGGTCACTGGGTTGTCTAACTCAGAACCTGTTAGGGTTCTGAGATGGCCGACGAGACGAGTGACCGTCCGAGGCTCACCCCCAAGGGAGCGCTCACCCGGGCCCGGATAGTGGAGGCGGCCGCAGCCCTGATCCATGCGCGCGGGGTGGCGGGCACCACCTTGGAAGACGTCAAGGTGGCGGCAGGAGTCAGCGGCTCGCAGATGTACCACTACTTCCCCGACAAGAACGAGCTCGTGCAGGCGGTGATCGAGTACCAAGCCGAGAACATCGTCAAGCGCAATGCGCACGCGCTCGCCAGGTCGAACGGTGTCGAGGCCTGGCGGGAGATGGTGATCGCGGCGGCGAGGCGCACCCAAGCAAGGGGAGGCTGCCAGCTTGGTTCGCTTGGTGGTCAACTCGCCGAAAGCGACCCGGAGGCGCGTGCGCTCATAGCGGCTGGATTCGATCAGTGGGCATCCACCCTCAGCGATGGGCTCAAACCACTCCATACAGAGGGCAAACTCCCGCCCGCCATCGACCCGGACGACCTCGCCACGACTCTGCTCGCGACACTCGAGGGAGGGCTGCTACTCGCCCAAGTCCAACGCGACATCCGTCCGTTCGAAACCGCGGTCAACACCCTCCTCGCTCTCGCCCTCGACGGATAGCCCATACGTTCTCTCGATGGGGTCGCTGCACCCACAGTCCGCTGATCCCACCGGTCTGCGTGACGCGCTCACAGGCCACCGACGGTGCGTCATATCGCCGCCTGACGGACGGTTCGAAGGGCTGGGGTGCTGAGATAGAGAGGAAGAGAACCCCCTCGGCGCACGCGGAGCTCACCGCAAGCCGGCTCTGTGAGATCGGCAGCCGACAGCGACGATCGACGATGCCCCGCTGCTAGGGCGAGCTTGTGACCGAGAGCATGGCCACGATGCCACCTGCGGCGAAGACCGCAGCACTCGAAAGCCAAAGCCCGCTGTACGCGCGAGCCCACCGTCCCGCTGCCTCCCGAGCGTTCTCGCGGGCGACAGGCCGCCCCTCGTCTCGGCTCGGGGAGTGCGACCATTTCTGCGAGGCTTCCGAAGACTGTCAGCTCGACCTGTTCCCGCATGAGCCTGTGGGCCTTGTTCAGGCTGGTCTGCCTAGCTGCCGCGGCCCACCCGGCGAGCGCCGCGAGCAGCAGTCCGACCGTCCACGCAACGATGGCCAACCGTGCCCATGTGAGGTCGAAGCTCAAAGAGCCCTTCGCACCTAGGAGCGTGAGGAATGCCGCCGCGGCACCCCCGTTGAGTGTCAAGAGCGGGGCAATGACCGACCGCTCCTGCGCGGCGGTGGCCTCATTGAGCATGACTTCATGCGCGCGGATCGCCGTGTACATGTCCGCGCTGTTCGCCGCGGGTGTCCCCTCCCCAGACAACCTGGATGACGCAGGCAAGGGTGACTCGGGAGGTTTCGCAAACGACCCGGGTAGCCCAGACGAACCCGCGGCTGCCACACCGTGAGGCTACTGAGCACGAGCAGCCCAGGGGAAGCGCAGACGGTGGCTCCGACAACCGGACCTGGACGGCGTCACTCCGCCGACTGTGGGACGCCGCTGGATCTCACACTCGAGACGCCTCCCACAGCGGCTCCGGGATGATCGGCCCGGCATCTCAAGTGGAATCCTGCGTGAGATGACGTCGACGCAGGTCTGCCATCAACTCTGACTCCTGTGCAGAGTCGTGAGAGCCGGGGCTGGCTGCGTGTTGGCACGCTGAGGCGCCGGCGCGCCAGGTCCGGCTCCACTGGGCCATCAGGTTCAGGATCGGCACGGCCTGGATGCCCGCTTCGGTCAAGCTGTAGAGCGCACGCTGGCCCCGTCGGCCCTGGCCTCGGGTCAGGATGCCGGCCTCGACCAGGCGCACGAGGCGGTCGGCGAGGATGTTGGAGGCAATCCCCTCCGGCGACCCGAGCAAGAGGGCCCGGAAGTTGCGACGATCCTCGAAGATCACGTCTCGCAAGATCAGCAGACACCATCGATCGCCGAACACCTCGACTGCGGCAGTGATGGAGCACTCAGGGGTGGCGGTGTCCACGAGGTTCTCCCTTGACAGGTGGTGACCCCTCACTATAGTGATTGCAATAAGCAATCACTATCGCAAAGGGAGCCATGGGGCGCTTCATCTACAGCATGAACACCTCCGTCGACCTGCTGATCGAGCAGGTGCCCGGAGACCACGGAGCCGGCGCATGGCTCCGGATCGACGAGGAACTCCACGAGGACTTCAATGCCCTCGCACGCGAGTGCTCCATGTTCGTCCAAGGCCGGGTGTTCTACGAGATCATGGAGACGTCGTGGCCCGAAGCCGCCGCAGACTCGTCACTGCCGCCAGTGGTGCACGAGTATGGGCAGATCTGGGTGTCCAAGCCGAAGGTGCTGGTCTCCCGCAGTCGAGGCTCAGCGGGCTACAACACGCGCGTTGTCGGTGGCGAGGATGCGGTCGGGCAACTGGCCCAGATCAGGTCCGACGTCGACGGCCCCATCGCCGTTGGTGGATCGAACCTGGCCACGCAACTACTGGCCGCCGGACTCCTCGATGAGCTCGTGCTGTACACCCACCCTTCAGTCCTCGGATTCGGACGGTCCTTGTTCCACGACTACGACCGGCCCGTCGACCTGGAGCTGATGGAACAGAAGCGGTTCGCCTCCGGTGTCACTCGTCACCGGTACACGATCCTGCCCACCGCCTGAGACGAACCCAGCGGCCCGACGCCGCACCGAGCGCTTCCTACCGCGAGCGCGCAGCCAAGGAGAGTGTTGTCGTGAGTAGCAGCATCAGTTCCGCAAGCTCCTGTCCCATCACGGTCACCCGGATCCGGGTCGGGGACCTCTTGGCCGGGGACGAGCGGATGCCGATCAACGTGCACCTGATCGATCACCCCGACGGTCGCGTCCTGGTCGACACCGGCCTGACCCGGCTACACCCGGACGCCGCTGACATGGACCCCCGCATCGAGCCTTGGCACGAGCAGCCGTCCTTCGACGTCGACAGCATCGACATCGTGGTGAACACGCACCTGCACTTCGACCACGTCGGCGGCAATCACCTGTTCGCCGGCAAGCCCATCTACGTCCAACGGCGAGAGTTCGAGGAGGCCCACGCTGTGGACTTCACGATCTTGGAATGGGTGGACGCACCCGGAGTGACGTACACCCAGATCGACGGCCAGCACGAGCTGCTACCAGGAGTGCGTCTGCTGCCCGCCCCTGGACACACCGACGGGTCGCAGATCGTCGTCGTCGACAGCGGACCACGTCCGACGGTGATCTGTGGCGACACTGCAGTCTTCTACCAGCAGCTGGACCAGCCTGTCAGCGAAGGGCAACGCCTCATCCGCAGCCTGGACCCGGAAGCTGTGTGGCTCAGCCACGAAGATCAGCCCTGGCAGCCTCCGTCAGCCATCTCCGACAACCCTGTCGCCTGACTCTCATCCGGCGGATGAGATCAGCGCCCCCTCGAGGGCCTCGCTCAGCACCGAGACGTGCTCGTGACCGAACACGAGCGGCGGACGGATCTTGAGGGTGGAGCGCTCCAGCCCCGTCGTACCGATCAGCACCCCGCGCTCGCGGGCGCCGTCCACGATCCGCCGCGTGCGATCGGCATCGTGGCCGCCCGTGGCCGGGTCGACGATGTCCACCCCGATCGACAGGCCCCAGCCGTGCACGTCGGACACGCAGTCGAACGCCTCCGCGAGCTCGTCGAGTCGGCTCCGGAGCTCGGACCCGACGGAGGCGACCCGGTCGAGGATCCGCTCCTCCTCGATCACCCGCAGGACGGCGAGGGCTGCGGCGCAGGCAGCTGTGCCGCCACCGAACGTGCTGAAGTAGTCGGTCTCCTCGATGAAGGGGTCGATCAGGTCACCAGGGCCGATCACCGCCGCCACCGGGTAGCCGTTGCCCATCGGCTTGCCCAGCGTCACCAGGTCGGCGGGCACGTCTCCGGCCAGGAAGCTCCACAGGGAGTCCCCGGTTCGTCCGTGGCCCGCCTGCACCTCGTCCGCGACGTAGAGGCCCCCTCCGGCGTGGGTCGCGGCGGCAGCCTCCCGCGTCCAGGCATGGGCTGGGCCCCGGATCCCGTCACTGGTGAAGACCCCGTCGACCAGCATGGCGGCCACCCCGACGTCGGCCTCGGCCAGGCTGTGGACGGCCGCCCCGACCCCGGAGGCCGCAGTGGGTGGCGGCTCGACCAGGCGCATGAAGCCAGGGGCCGCAGCAGCGCCCCAGCCCTCCGGGCTGAAGGCGAACGCCGCCTCGGTGATGCCGTGGTAGGCGAACCTGGTGGCGATCCCGCCGGCGTTGCCCGTGGCATGGCGGGCGATCCTCCAGGCCAGGTCGTTGGCCTCGCTGCCGGAGTTCACCAGGAGGACCCGCTCGAACCGCTCGGGAAGGGTGGACAGGAGCCGCTCGGCGAGCTCGACCGAGCTCTGCTGGAGGTACCTGCTGTTCGTGTTGAGCGTGGCCAGCTGGGCGCTGACCGCCTCGACCACCGCCGGGTGGCAGTGCCCCACCACGGGGACGTTGTTGTAGGCGTCGAGGAAGCGACGGCCGTCGGCCGCCTCGAGGTGGACCCCCTGGCCGGCGACGAGGTGGATCGGCTCGGCGTAGCTCAGCTCGAGGGCTCCCATGGTGCGCGCCCGGGCCGCGAGGAGGTCGGTGGTGCTGCGAGCCGGAGGGGTCACGCCCGGGCCGGACGCAGCGCGACGGGAGACGACGGACGCGAACCGTGCGGCGAGTACGTCGAGGTCCGCCTCGATCATCGCCTGCAGCTGGCGGAACGCCTCGTCGTCGATCTCCGGCGCCCAGCCCTGGTCGCGTGCGCGGCCCGCCGTGATCAAGACGGTGGCGGCGTAGCGGGCGGCGATGAGGTCGGCGACGAGCTCGGCCTCCGGCAGCTCGAGTGGGGTCAGGCAGTGGTAGCCGGCCACCACCTCCACCGCCAGATCCATGCCGTCCGGGCGGTCGGGGACCAGGTCGGCAGCGGTGACGGCGACGTCGCAGACCAGTGCCGTGTGCGTCATGTCGCCGAAGTCTGTGATCCCGGTGACCCGCCATTCGTCGTCGACCAGCACGTTCGTCGGCGCGAGGTCGTTGTGCACGACCTGCGCGCGGAGCATGCGCAGCCGTGGCGCGACGCGGTCGTCGAAGCGGTCCAGCACGGCCTCGATGACGGGTCGGCGCTCGTGGTCGACCGCGGACAGCCAGGGGCGCAGCTGCGGGAGTCGCCGGAGGTCCCACGCGATCGGGTAGGAGCAGGCCGGGTGGACGAAGCCACGCAGGGCGCGGCCCAGCCGCGCGGACGTGCGCCCCCAGTCGTGGGCTCGCGTCGCATCGAGGCGGTCGAGGTCGGGGTGGTGTCCGTCGAGCCAGGTCATCACCCGCGCGAACGACGTACGGCCATCGGTGCCGGCGAGCTCGGCCCACGGGCGGCCGTCGGCCGTCGGCACGACGTCGGGCACCGGAAGTCCCGGGTCAACCGCCCGGATGTGTCGCAGCGCGGAGTCCTGCAGGTCGAGGACCGACTCGGCCTCGACCGGGTTGTGCACCTTGAGCAGGTAGCGCCCCGACCCGGTCTCGACCCGGAAGTTGCGGTCGCGCTCCCCATGCACCTCCACGAGGTTTCCATCCAGCCCCCACACAGCCGACAGCGAGTCGACCACGGCGTCCAGATCGAGCTCGGGCATGGGTGCACTCAGCGGATCAGAGGAGGTCGCACTCACGCGCGCATTCTTGCAGCGGGACGAGCAGGGCGGCGATCGTTCGTCACGCCCCCTCTTGAATCCCGGGCGAGATCGGTCACCGATTGGGGGCAACCGAGGGGACTGCCGACCGGTGTACGCGGCGTGGTGGAGCTCGGCCGACACCCTCGGCGTGGTGGCAGCACGGTCGCCCGCTCACCCCTGGGCCGTGCTCTTGACGTGCGCACGGCGCGCACGCTGCGAGGTCGTTGCCCGTCACGTCCGGCTCCCGCTGCGCCGTGAGACCTCCTTCAACCAAGGCGACTGAGGGGCCTATGCAGTCGCACGCGTGAAGGTGACCCAGCCGACGCTGCGACATTGTCCAAACGCCTGCCCCAACGGTCGCTTCCGGCTAGCGTCGCGGCATGCAGGTCGGCGGACATGGCCGAGACTGCGGGGACACGACTACTCGGGGGAACGCTCACGAATGCCCACCAGCCCAGCCGCCTGGCATCCGACCCGCTAGCAGCCGATGCGGCGCGCCGGTCGCAAGCCCAGACCAGACAGAGCTCGTCGTGACGTGACTCTGCGTTCGATGCGCCGACACGGGTAGCCCAGTGCCGAGGTCGGCGTCGCACCACTCCTAGGATGCTCGCCGCGCTCGGCACTGACTGCTGGGCAAGGGCTGGGTCCTGATGGTGGTCGACGTCCGTGCGGACGTCGGCTCGCCACCTGGAACAAGCCAGGGAGAAATAGGGGAGAACAAGAATGAAGCACAGCGCGAAGCGGCTACTCGTCGCCGGTGGTCTCGGGCTCGGTGTCGTGGGACTGGTGGCCGGGACAGCGACGGCTTCCAGCCTGATCACCTCGGCGCAGATCAAGGACGGCGCGGTGCACCGCGTGGACCTCACGCCGAACATCAACCGGACGCTGAACAGGGCCGACGAGGTGCCCGGGATCCAGTCCCAGCTGGCTGCCGGTGGCGCTGCCCTGTCCAGCCTCGGTGGTCAGGTCGCCGCCCTGCCGAAGCACGGCCTCGACGGCGCGTACTACTCGATCGCCAAGTACGACTCGGGTGACACCAACGGCGGCGCCATCGCCACCGTCGCCTGTGACAACCCGACCGACGTAGCGATCTCCGGGGGAGTCCAGACGCTCGGCATCGACGGCGGCGTCGCTTCACCGACCGCCTCGTCGTTCCCGGGCCGCATGGACTGGTCGACGAACTCGCCGAAGGCCGACCGCCTCGACGGCTGGATCGTCCAGTTCGACGGCGCTGCCCCGCTGAAGGCGAACGTCTGGGCGCTGTGCCTGCCCGGGTCGCCGATCGCGTCGAAGGTGACGTACACGGAGTCCGGCCAGTAGTCGACGAACAGCCACGACCTGTGCCCGGGTCGCCTTGCCAGCGCAAGGCGGCTCGGGCATACGGTTCTCCGGCTCGCCCAGGTGCTCGACCTACGGTCGGGTCGAGGCACCCAGTCGGTGTCGCACCACCCGTCGGCGCACAGTGGGCGAGGCCTCGATCTCGTATCCGGCGTCGAGGAAGACCTGGAGGAGCCCTACCGACGCCTCGTCCCAGATCACGGTCTTCCCCGGTGGCGGCTCGGTGGGGTAGCCCTCGAGGACGCGCGCCCCGACCTGCCGGCCGTACTCGACGGTGGCCGCGGCGAGCTCGTACATCAGCCCCTGTCGGCGGAAGCCCTTCCGTACGACGAAGCAGGTGACCGACCAGACGCCCTCGAGGTCGGGGTCCATCCGCATCCAGGTCTTCTGCCGGGCCCAGATCCTCGGGTAGTTCTCCCGGGGCTCGACCGCGACCCAGCCGGCCGGCTCGCTGTCGACGTATCCGACGAGGCCGGAGGTGGGGCCGCTCGTACCGCAGCCGGCCTGCGCCATGAGCGCGGCGTCGCGCTCCTCCTGGGTTGTGTCGCGCCAGATCCAGCCCGGGACCTTGAGCGCCTGGCAGCGGCACTTGCGGGCGCCGCCGGCCTCGAAGACGGCCTCGACGTCTGCGCTGGTCGCGTGGTTGGCGGGTCGCCAGCTGAACTCGAGCACATCGCGAGACTAGTGGTGGGCCGACGCCAGGGTGTGTGTGGCGACTCCGTCCTCAGGACGGCTGTCCCGCGGAGTGCGTGGAGGCGTCGTACCAGCGGAGCACCCGCAACGCCCGCAAGGTGTTCCACCGGCTGGGCGTGCCGTCGGGTTCCTCGAAGCGGAAGTGGACCGCGCCGGGATGGGTGTTCTCGAGCAGCCACCGGCCGTCGGGTCGGCGCTTGGCGCGGACGCGTTCGATCGCTTCGGCCAGCCGCGGATCGGGGGTTCCCCCGCGCCGGGCGAAGTACTCCGTGGCCTTGAGCAGGTCGTAGTGCCAGCGCGGCGGGTACGAGAACGTGACCCACTGCGGGCTCACCACCGTGCCCGTGCGCAACGAGCGGAAAAGGCTGCGCTGGAGCAGGTACTCCTCTCCGTTCCGGCGAGCCCGGCGGACCTCCTCAGCTCCGCCGGTGAGGCGCTCCCACCTCAGCAGGGCGTCGACCACCTCCAAGGTGCTGGCGAACGACGACGGGGCCGGGCGTGTCTGGGCCCAGCAGTTCCAACCGCCATCGGGCATCTGGTCGGCGAGGAGCCGCTGCACCACCGGGTCGACGTCGACGCCGAGGTAGGTACCGATCAGGATCGTGCCGGCATTGATGCAGCAGTCCTCCTCGCCGGCGAAGAAGGGCAACCCGTCGCACTCCCAGCGGCAGTTGCGAGCCACCAGCTGTGCGGTCTCCTGCATCACCGGACTGTCCGGGGGCACACCCAGGTCGCACAGGTCGAGCAGGACCCGGTACGTCGCGGTCCATGGCTGGCCCGGATCGCCAACCGGCTCGTCGCTCGGCGCCTCGGCCGTTCCAGGCTCGGCCGACGGCCAGGGCGGCGGTGGCTCACCGGCAGCCAGGGCCCGCGCGGTCTCCGCCGCGAACGCCGCCGTACCCGGGAAGCAGGCCCCGTCCGCCCACAGGCCGTCAGGAGCTCGCAGAGCCAGGAGCCGAGCACCCCAGCCCTCGTGCTCCACGCGCGCCCGCTCGGTCACCACCTCGCTCTCCGGAGCGTCGAGGAGATCGCTCAGCACCTGCCAGCGGATCGCCGGATCACCGTGCAGCAGCCACTGGGCCACCGGATCGTCCGCGGCCATCGGCGCTGCTCGAGGCCGGAAGGCGCCCCGATCCTCGACTCGCTCCACCCCTGAACCGTAGATCGCAATCGCGCGCTGTGCCTGGATGCGCGCGCGCCATTCCGCCGGGAGCCGGCGCGACGCTGAACTGCGTCATACCGCCGCGTGTCCACCGCGGCGACGGAGGCTGTCGCAGAGTGGGACTGCGAGTCCTGGGATAGCCGGTCCTCTCGTGTGCTCCGGCAAAGGCGGGCAGATTCGGGGCATGACCGCTTCCATGTCCTTTCTAGGAGACAAGCCCGTGCACCGCATCGGCTTCGGTGCGATGCAACTCGCCGGCCCTGGTGTGTTCGGCCCGCCGGCGGACCCGGACGCCGCCCGCGCGGTCTTGCGACGTGCGGTCGAGCTAGGCGTCGACCACATCGACACCTCGCAGTACTACGGGCCCGACGTCGTCAACGAGCTGATCCGATCGACGCTCCACCCCTACCCCGACAACCTCCGGTTGGTCACGAAGGTAGGCGCGGAGCGCGACGCTGAGGGTGGCTGGAACGCCGCGAATGAGCCGCACCAGCTGAAGGCCGCGGTGCATGAGAACCTCCGGTCACTCGGTGTCGAGCGGCTCGATCTGGTGAACCTGCGCCGCTTCGAGCGGGACAGGCCGGACGCTCAGGAGCCATCTCTCGAAGACCAGCTCGCCGCCCTCGCGGAGCTCCGGGACGCCGGTGACATCGACATGATCGGCGTCTCCAGCGTCCGCCCAGAGACGGTGAGTGTCGCGATCGACCTGGTCGGGATCGGCGAGGTGCAGAATCCGTTCAGCATCCTGGACCGCAGCGACTCGCCGGTGCTGGACCTGTGCCGTGCCCATGATGTCTCCTTCGTACCCTACTTTCCGCTCGGTTCCGCGTTCGGTGGTGGCGGCCCTCGAGCCCTGGCCGCCGACCCACTCATCAGCGCCGTCGCCGAGAGGAAGGAGGTGACCCCCAGCCAGGTCGCGCTGGCCTGGCTGCTGGCGCAGTACGACCGGCTGCTGCTCATCCCGGGCACCAGCTCGGTCACGCACCTCGAGCAGAACATGGCCGTGCTCGACATCGAGCTGGACGATGAGGACCTGACTGCTCTTGAGGGTGTGAACCCCGTGCAGGTGGGGCACTGATCAGCCGACGGACATTTCCTCGTAGCCGATCATGATGGCCATGAACAGGGCGTCCGCGTCAGGGGTTCCGGGCTCGGCGGAGAACGTCACGATCTGCAGGTCGCTTCCGTGAACGCTGAGGACGTCGCAGTCCACCGTCATCCGTCCAACGACCGGGTGGTCGAGGGTCTTGCGTTGGGCGCCGCGGACCCGCGCAGGCGTCGTCTCCCACAGCTCCGCGAACCTCGGGCTCGCTTCACGCAGATCGCGCACGACAGCAGCCAACGCGGGATCCTCGGGCAGGCGGATGAGCGCGGCGTGCAGGTCGGCTACGACGTCCCGCTCGACCATCGACCTCGTTTGCGCCTCCAGCAGTCCCACGCGGGGCACGTCCATGAACGTCCGCCAAGCGCGGTTGCGCCCGCGCCCGGTCTCACCGGTCACGTCACCGAAGAGGGCCTTTGCCGCGGCGTTCTGGAGCACGGTCTCCCACGCAGCATCGATCACACTGACCGGGGTCTCGCCGAGCCGGTCGATGATCCGCATGATGCTGGGCGTGAGCTCGCGCACCATCCGCCCGGATGTGGGCGGCAGGTGCCCGGCCATTCGATAGAGCCGATCCTCCTCTTCGTCGTTCAGCCGCAGTGCCTGGGCCAGGGCCTGAACCACCTGTACCGAAGGATGCCGCGCTCGGCCCTGCTCCAGGCGGACCAGGTAGTCACCCGACACCCCGGCCAACCCCGCCACTTCCTCCCGCCGCAGCCCGGGTGCTCGTCGCCGCGGCTGGCTGTGCAGCCCCACGCTCTCGGGACTGAGCCGGTCACGCCACGCGCGCAGCTGGGTCCCGAGCTCAGCGGAGGTCATGACTAGATCTAACTCCAAGGAGCCCACAGTAGGTCGCAGGGCCGTCAAGGCAGCGCTGCCAAGATGCTCGGCTGGACGGCGCGCGTAGGTTGCAAACATGAGCATCCGGTCCCGCTCTCTCGAGGTGCTCGTCTTCACGGTCGGTGCGGGAGCGCTGGGCGCAGAGATCGCGGCTGCGAGGCTGATGGCGCCGTGGTTCGGCGCGAGCACGATCGTGTGGGCCAACACGATCGCGATCGTGCTGGTGTCGCTGTCGGTCGGGTACGCCCTCGGCGGCCGCCTGGCCGACAAGGATCCTCGGCCTGAAGGCCTGGCCCGCATCGTGCTGGCGGCGTCGGTGCTGCTGGCGATGGTGCCGTTCGTGAGCGGCACCTTTCTGCGGCTGGCCGTCCGGGCGGTCGACCAGCTCAGTGCGGCGATCTTTGTCGGGTCGTTGGTCGGGGTCGGCGTGCTCATCGCTGTCCCGCTGCTGCTGATCGGGATGGTCTCGCCGTACGCACTGCGCCTGGCTGTGGACACCGTCGATGCCACGGGACGGACCGCCGGTCGGCTGTACTCCATCTCGACCGTAGGGTCCCTGGTCGGAACGTTCCTGGCGGCGCTGCTGCTCATCCCTTTCGTCGGGACACGACGTACGTTCCTCATCTTCGCCGGAGCGATGGCCCTCGCCGCCATCCCGCACATGACGCGCGGGCGGCTTCGGGCTGCAGTCGTGCCGGCGGCGATCCTGGCGCTCGTGGCCCTACCGACCGGCACGATCAAGGCCGCCGATTCAGGCGGCGACCGGGTGGTCTGGGAGGCGGAGACGGAGTACCAGTACGCGCGTGTCCTCCAGGCGCCGGACGGCGAGCGAACCCTGGAGCTGGACGAGGGCCACGCGGTCCACTCGGTGTACCGCCCCGGCCGCTGGCTCACCGGCAACTACTGGGACGAGATGCTCGCGTTGTCGCTCGCCGGTGTACACGCGCCGCCTCGGTCCGTCGCGATCCTCGGTGATGCTGCCGGCACGTCGGCCCGGCAGATCGGCCACTACTTCCCGCGGACCCGGATCGACGCCGTAGAGCTCGACGGCGCGCTGACGAAGGTTGGCCGTGAACTCTTCGATCTGCGCGGCCCCAACCTCCACACCTACACGGCGGACGCACGACCGTGGCTCTATGCGTCCACGCGCCACTACGACGTCATCCTGGTCGACGCCTACCGCCAGCCCTACATCCCCTTCTACCTGACGACCCAGGAATTCTTCACGCTCGTCCGCGACCATCTCGAGCCGGGCGGCGTCGTCGTCGTCAACGTCGGTCACCCGCAAGGGTCTACCTCCCTCGAGAAGGTGCTGAGTGCGACGATGCGCGAGGTGTTCGGTGACGACGCGGTCTGGCGCGACCCGTCCCAGCAGATCAACACGATGCTCGTCGGTACGACGTCGACCGACCCGGCCGCGCGGCTTCGCGCGGCCGCCGCCGGCCTCCCCTCGGACCTGGCCCTTGTCGTGCCGGGCGCTGCCGGGCGTATCGCGCCTGCGCTGACCGGCGGGCAGGTGTTGACGGACGACCGTGCCCCGGTGGAGTGGCTGGTAGACCTGAGCCTGGCCGACCAGGTGAGATGAGGTCTCGATGTCCGTCACACCTCCGGCGCGGGGTGCGTCACTGCGAGTTTGGCGTGACCGGCTCAGCTCAACGCACGTAAGGCGGTGGCGGCGTCGGAGACATGGGTGGCGAACGCGGGCGTGTCATCGGTGGCGATCCACTGCGAGAACGCCACGTGGAACACGGTGACCGCGCTGTGCGCAGCCAGGGTGGCGTGGGGTTCGGTGACACCTCGTTCGCGGAGGGCCCGAGCAGTGCTCTCGGTCATCGATGCGAGCTTGAGGAGCTCGCGCTCCTGCAGGCTCGGGTTGGCCGCCACGATCCGTGAGCGTCGCAGGGCGTGGTCGCGGATTCCATCGAGGAACCCGCCGGCGGCCACGACCCCCGCCAGGGCCGCGTCCAGCGGAGATGCGTCCGCGGGCGCGGCCAGGATCGCGTCGTACGCCGCGTGCTCCAGGGTGGCGGACCCGTCGAAGAGGACCTCGCGCTTGTCTTTGAAGTGACGGAAGAAGGTCCGTTCGGTCACGCCGGCCCGTTCGGCGATGTCGCTCGCCGTGGTCGCATCGAAGCCTCGCTCGGAGTAGAGATCGAGCGCGGCGGAGACCATCCGGCCTTTCGCGTCCGGTTCCCAGCGCCCCATGGGCAGAGTCTAAGTGATGCCAGCGACTGACATGACCGTGCTAGCGTTGATGTCAGTCACTGACATCTCAGAAGGGAACCCACCATGCGTGTCTTCGTCACCGGTGCCTCCGGCTGGATCGGCTCGGCCGTCACCGCGGAGCTGATCGCTGACGGTCACCACGTCGTCGGCCTCGCGCGGTCCGACGAGTCGGCCGCCGCCGTGGAGGCGATGGGAGCCACCGCCGAACGCGGCAGCCTCCACGACCCCGACGGCCTCGCCCAGGCAGCCGGGGACGCCGACGGCGTGGTCCACCTCGCCTTCATCCACGACTTCGACGACTACGCCGCCGCCGGGCGCGCCGAGCACGCCGCCGTTCATGCCATGCTCGTGGCACTCGAGGGCAGCGACCGCCCGTTTCTCCTCGCCTCCGGGCTCGCATCCGGGGTCCAGGGACGCCTGCTGACCGAGAACGACGCCTCGCCGTTCCACGGTCCCGACTCCCTGCGCGGCGGCAGCGAGAACCTCGCCCTCGACTTCGCCGACCGCGGGGTCCGCTCCGTGGCGCTGCGGTTCGCTCCGACGGTGCACGGGATGCAGGACCACGGGTTCACCTCGCAGCTTTTCCGGATCGCCCGTGAGCGCGGATCAGCCGGATACGTCGGAGATGGGTCGACCCGCTGGGCAGCCGTCCACCGGGCGGATGCGGCTCGTCTGGTCCGACTCGCTCTCGAGGGCGCTCCGGGAGGCACGCGCGTGCACGCCGTCGCGGAGGAGGGTCTGCCCTCCCGCGACATCGCCGCCGCTATCGGCGAACAGCTGGGGGTCCCCCCAGTCTCCGTGGCCACAGAAGAAGTGGCGGCGCACTTCGGTTGGATCGGACGCTTCTTCGGCATGGACATCGCCGCGTCGAGCGATCTGACCCGCAAGCTCCTCGACTGGCACCCCCAAGGGCCGACCCTCCTCGAGGACATCGCCGACGGGGCCTACGCCCTGGCCTGATTCCGTCGAATCACCCGGGGAATGCGACACCCGAGGATCGGCTGGGTTGTCGGGCTCCGGCGTCCTGCGGCCTCTCGTCTGGACTCATCGGCGGGACGCTCTGTCAGTCGGGCCAAGCGCGTCTGGCCAGCTCGAGCTGGGGGAGAGGATCGCGTAGCGGCCAGAGGTAGACGCGTTGCGCTCCGGCGTCGCGCAGAGCGGTGAGCCGCTCGGTGAGCAGTTCGGACGGCCCCACCGCGAGCCTGTCGGCGAGCACCTCCGGGTCGCGGTTGAGCGCGGGTGCGAGCACGTCGTCGACCAGATGCTCTGCCACCGCTCGGCGGTCTGTGATGTGGAAGAAGAAGCTTGCCACCGCGTTGGGGAAGCTTCCTTCGCCCTGCCCTGTGGCCGCCCTCCGGTCTTCCGTCAGGCGGGTCTTCGCTGCGGCAAAGGACGACGGTGTGATGTGGTAGGCCGACGCGAGCCACCCGTCGGCGAGATCCGCTACGCGGCGCAACCCGGCGACGGACCCCCAGCTGCCCAGCCAGATCGGCGGTCCGCCGGGCTGGCTCGGTGTCGGTGTCATCGTGGTGCCTCGTGTGGAGTAGAAGTGTCCGTCGTAGGGTTCACCGCGCCACAGGGCACGCATGGTAGGCACCGCCTCGTCGAGGCGACGCCAGCGTTCTGCGTAGTCGAGTCCGACGACCGCGTGGTCGAGCGGCGATGAGCCGGGGCCGACACCGGCGACCACTCGTCCCTCCGACAGCACGTCGAGACTCGCGAGCGCCTTTGCCAGCCCGACGGGTCCGCGGACCACCGGGAGCGCCACCGTGGTGGCCAGGGTCAGTGCGCCCGAGCTGTCCGCGACGGTCGCGAGAGCCGTGAGGCCGTCCAACCAGGGTCGTGGGAACACGAGGTGGTCGTTGGCCGCGATCGCGGTGTAGCCCAGGCCGACGCAGCGGCGCGCGTACGACGTGAGATCGGCCGCGCTCAGCGGGCCGTCGCCGAAGTCGATGAGGGGCAGGTGCGCACCTAGGTCCACTCCGCCTCCGGCCCGCTTCGCGCTCGATCGTCTGGCTGCCGCAACGGGCAGGTCTGTCAGCCGGCCCCTCCCTGCGCCATCGCCAAGACGTCTGAGGCGGCCAGGGGCTTGCCGCCGATGGCCCAGTCTCCCCCTGCGACTTCTTCGATGACCACCCACGTGACCGGACGCAGGCTTTCCCCCTCGATGCGCACCATGGCATCGGTGAGGTCGGAGATGATCTGGGTTTTCTGCCCATCGGTGAAGACGCCTTCGATGAGCTTCACATTGACCAGTGGCATGGTTCGTCCTTCTCTTCTCGAGTGTGGTTGCTCAGAGATCGTGCGCCACGCTCGGACCGAACATAAGTGAAGAGACTTATGCTGCATCAGTGGAACTGATGTCACAGGTACGCCGCCTGCAGGTGCTTGCCGCACTCGGCGACCTCGGGACGTTCTCCGCGGCGGCGCAGGAGCTCGGCATCACCCAATCGGCGGTGAGCCAGCACGTCGCAGCACTCGAGCGCGAGGTCGACGCCGTGCTGGTCGACCGCGGGAGCCGACCGGCGCAGCTCACCCAGGTCGGCCTGCGGCTGGCTGCGGCCGGCCGGGTCGTCAGCACTCAGCTGTCTACGGCTGAGCAGGAGGTGCTTCAGCTCCTGGGTCGCCAGCAGGCCCGCCTCCGGGTCGGTTCGTTTCCCTCTGCTCTCACCACGTTCGTGCCCCAAGCCCTGCGACGGTTCCGACGTGCCAGACCTGAGGTGGATCTGTCCCTCGTGGACAGCCACATGCCGCGGTTGCTCGACCTGCTCGACTCAGGTGCCATCGATGTGGGCGTGGTGTACGGAACCAAGGGCTCTCTCGGACCCGCTTCTGACCACGTGCAGCTCCACCATCTGTGTGACGACCCGTATCAAGTCATCCTTCCCCGGGGGCATCGGCTCGCGCATCGACCCGCCCTGTCTCTCTCGGAGCTCGCTGAAGAGCGATGGATCGGGTCGCGCTCGAGTGCCACCTGGTTCCGCATCGTCGTCGACGCCTGCCGCGCCGAAGGGTTCACTCCCAGCGTCGCGCTCACGACCGACGACTACTTGGGCGTCCAGGCGATGGTGGCCTCGACCCTCGGAGTCGCTGTCGTCCCACGCCTCGCCGTCCGACCATCGCGACAGCTGGTGGCGCTTCCCATCTCAGGACGCAAGGTCGAACGACGCATCTGGGCCGTCCGCACGTCGCACCTCCCGCCGAGCCCCCTAGTCGAGGATCTCGTCACCGCGCTGCGCAGGTCGGCAAGCAGCTAGCTGCCGGCGGAATCTGCACCGGGTCGACGTGCGTCGATCCGCGGGATCCAGCACGAGGTCTCCAGGTCGCGATCGTCGGCCATCGGGTATCTGACGACGCGCTCGCGCCTCTTGTTGGCTGATGTGGACGTCGTCCGGCTCCGCCTCTCGCTTCTTCGCCGGACGTCTGCACGACCGACTCAATTCGGCCTGACCAGCGAGGGCAACGGCTCGCTGGCCCGTCACGCGCCCCAGGAGACCTCCCATGAAGATCCGCCCTGCCGTCACCACGACGACCGCCGTCCTCGGGCTGCTCGCCGCAGCTTTGGCCAGCACCGCGACCGGAGCCGTGGCGTCGTCACCGGGCTCCCACCACAAGATCCAACGACTCGTCGTGCTGCAACCCAAGTACGACGAGGGTGTCCGGCCAGACATCAGCCGGTCGGGCGGCGCGTCAAAGGGCGCGGCACCCTCCATCCCACTCTTCCACAGCACCGTGACCGACGGTGCCACGACGTTCCCCTACACCATGGTCGGCAAGAACCCCTTCGTCGCCCACGCGAATGGCGCCGCCAATGTCACGACCGTGATCGTGCCGGTCGTGGTGAAGCTGACCAACGGCGACACCTTCAACCCCACGGTCGCCGACTCGTGTGCGCCCTCCAGCTCGGTGGCCCGGATGTTGAACTCGCCGATCTTCAAGACCAAGGCCTACACGTGGGGCGGCAAGAAGGTCGGGACCGGACAGTACGTGAGCGTGTTCCGGAGGGCTGAGTTCTGGCAGCAGACCAGGCCGGCAGGGCTCAACCCCGACCTGCAGGTGAACCTGGTCCCCAAGACGACCAAACCCCTCACGGTGACCGTCCCGACGGCCTCCTCCGCAGAGGGAAGCATCTCGTGCGGAAACATCGCGGCGATGGAGATCAGCTGGTGGGACAACGAGGTCCAAACGGTCCTGATGCCCAAGCTCGCGGCCAGGGGATTCGGTTCGGGCTCATTCCCCCTCTTCGTGCTCAGTAACGTCGTCGAGTACGACACCACGCCGGCGAACTGCTGCATCCTGGGCTACCACAACGCCTTCACCAACCCCGCCGACGGTGGGACCACGACGTACGGCACGGCCATGTACGACAACACCCACAACGCGCTCGCCGGCGTCAAGGACATCTCCGTTCTCAGCCACGAGGTCGCCGAATGGATGGACGACCCGCTGGTCAACGGCGTCGACAACAACACCAACCCGTGGGGAAACATCGGCCAGGTGTCCGGCTGCCAGACGAACCTCGAGGTCGGTGATCCGCTCAGCGGAACCCTGCAGAACACCCGTCTCGCCAGCCGGACCTGGCATCCCCAAGAGCTCGCATTCTTCTCATGGTTCTACCACCAGAGCCCGAGCATCGGCGTCAACCACTGGTACTCCAGCAACGGCACCTTCACCTCCGCTGCGGCTGCGTGCCCGTGAGGCGCCTGACGGCAATGCCAGCCCACGGATGCGTCAATCCGCCGGGATCGATGCCGCCTGGCGCGGGAAGTGGGCTGCGCACCGTCGCCGGGGGCGCATAGGGTCGCGGGATGACACGACCCGTCGATGCTCGCACCGATCACTACGTCGAGGACATCGTCGCCCTGGACCCGATCGTCGCCACCTCGGCGGGGATCGCCGGCCACGACGACCGCCTGCCCGATCTCTCCCCGTCCGGCTACGACGCCCGGGAAGAGCTCAACCGCCGGGCTCTGGCCGAGGTGAGGGCGATCGAGCCCACCGACGAGCGGGAGCGGATCGCCCAGGAGGCGTTCGTCGAGCGGATCGGTCTGGAGGTCGAGAGGGCCGAGGCCGGCTTCGAGCGCTCCGCGTTCTCCGTGATCAGCAGTGCCCTTCATGCGGTGCGCGAGGTGTTCGACCTGATGCCGACGGCGACCGAGGACGACTGGCGGACGATCGGCGACCGGTTGGCTGCGGTGCCGGACGCGTTGGCGGGCTACCGCACGACGCTCGAGGTCGAGGCGGCAGCCGGTCGCGTCTCGGCGCGTCGGCAGTACGTCGAGGTCGCCGGCCAGGTCCGCGGCTGGACCGGTCAGGAGGGCGCTGCGGGCGACTACTTCGGCAACCTCGTCGCGGCGGCTCCCGGCGGGCTGAGGGACCGGCTGGTGGGGGTCGCGCGACAGGCTTCGTCGTCGTATGCCGACTTCGGGCGGTTCGTCGAGAGCGACCTGGCTGCGCGGGGTCGTGAGACAGACGGGGTCGGCCGTGACCGCTATGCGCTCGAGTCGCGCTACTTCCTCGGAGCCGAGGTCGACCTCGAGGAGACCTACCGGTGGGGGTGGGAGGAGCTCGGGCGGATCGAGGACGACATGGTGCGGACCGCGCAGCGCATCGTCCCCGGCGGGTCGGTCGACGACGCGGTGGCAGCGCTCGACCTCGACCCGGCGCGCGACTGCGGCAGCCGAGAGGCCTTCGAGGCGTGGATGCAGGAGAAGGCCGAGTCCATCCTGGCCGGCTTCAACGGCGTGCACTTCGACATCGCCCCACCGATCCGCACCATCGCCTGCAGGGTGGCGCCGATCAACGATGGCGGTGCCTGGTACACGCCTCCGTCCGAGGACTTCTCCCGCCCCGGCACCATGTGGTTCTCGTTCACCGATGACCACGAGATCTACTCGACCTGGCGCGAGACCACCACGGTGTTCCACGAAGGCGTGCCCGGACACCACCTCCAGTGCGCGCAGGTCGTCCACCAGGCCGACCTGCTCAACCGGTGGCAGCGGCTGCTGGCCTGGATCAGCGGCCACGGTGAGGGCTGGGCGCTCTACTCCGAGCGGCTCATGGACGAGCTCGGCTACTTCGAGGATCCGGGCGACCGGCTCGGCTTCCTCGACATGCAGGGTCTCCGCGCGGCCCGGGTGATCGTCGACATCGGCGTCCACCTCGGCCTGACCATCCCGGCCGACAACCGCTACGGATGGCGGCCGGGCGAGGTCTGGGACGCGGAGAAGGTGCGCGAGTTCATGCGCGCGCACTCACGCATGGAGGACGGTCAGCTCGGGTTCGAGGTCAACCGCTACCTCGGCTGGCCGGGTCAGGCGCCGTCCTACAAGGTCGGGGAGCGGATCTGGCTGCAAGCCCGTGAGCAGGTGAAGGCGAACCGGGGCGCCGGGTTCGATCTCAAGGAGTTCCACACCGCTGCTCTCAACCTGGGCTCGATCGGCCTCGACCCGCTGCAGGCGGCGCTCGGGCGACTCTGAGGAGGCTTCTCGGCGGGCGAACGCGCGCCACGCGTGATCTCGGTCCACAGGCGATCACGACCTCGAGGCGACCGAGGGGAGGTGGATACTGGACCATGGCAGACCCACCTCGCCGCGTGCACTTCTTCGCAGGCCAGAGCCTCACCGCCGACGACTTGGCCACCGAGCAGGAGTACCACCGGGGCATGCGGTATCTCCACAACCGCCTCCACGGCTATGGCACGGTCTCCGGTCTCGACGTCTCCGTGACGAGCGGTGGACTGCTCGAGGTGAGTCCAGGACTCGCGATAGACCAACTCGGCAGAGAGATCGTGGTCACGGCGCCGCTGACGCTGACGCTGAGTCTCCCTGCGCAACCCCCGGCTCGACGCTGGGTGAGAGACGTCGCGATCGAGTGGGGCGAGAGTCCTGACTGCCCGGTGCCCGGCCTCGACGGCACCCTCGAGTTCACCCGGTGGTCCGAACAACCCGAGCTCGGGCTCGTCGCTCGGGGCCGGGCAGCCGCGACGGCACTAGTGCTGGCGCGCCTGACTCGGACGGGCGGTGGCACCGTCGACGTGGACGTCTCAGTTCGTCGACCGCTGAGCCCCGCTGAGGGTCAGAGCGGGCGGGCGTAGGTCGTCACGGCAGTAGGCCGTCCCTACGACCTCGACTGCCCTCGAGGGCCTGGCGGCAGTGACACATGCCTGCCGACAACCTTCGGCACACGGACGTCGTCTCAGCTGGTGAGAGCTGCCCCGACCCGAAGGACGAACCATGAACCGACGTATCGCCGTCCCGGCCGTGGCAGCCCTGCTGAGCTGCCTGGCCACCGCCGCACCCGCCCTCGCGGCCCACCACCAGGGCGAACCCGCGGCCCTCGGCACCCACCTGAAGTACCGCACCATCACCTGGACTTCCCAGGGCGCAGACATGAGCATCATGGCGCCGCGCCACTGGTCCTTCGTTCTCACCCCCGAGGGCCAGGCCCGCTTCAACGCTCACGCACGACCCGACGTGCTCGCCATGAGCTACCGGGGAGACGGGGCCCTGCGGCCCCAGCTCAGGAGCAAGGTCGCAGCGCTGCAAGGAACGCCGGGCCTGCAGGTCCTCGAGGCCCGGGGGCACGGTCGAGGCGACTCCGCCAGAGGAGAGCTCCGCTACCTCTGGACGCCTCCGGGTGGTGAGACCCGCTTCGTGGCCTACCGCTATCAGGGAGACGACGCCTACATGGTTGCCGGGCGGCTCGCCGACCGGAGAGGGCTCACAGCGGTCCTCGACACCGCGGCCAGCACCGGCGAGTGCAGCTGACCCACCGCCCCTACCGCGCGCGAGCGTGTCTCACCAGCGGTGCGAGCGCACTCCGCCGTGAAGGGTTAGCCTCGAGGTGACACGAAGGCAGGGGGTGCACCGATGCCGCTCGGACGGGTCATTGCAGAGACGGTGGCCGACCTTCGCGACCGCGTGGAGGTCTCGTTCCACCACGACACGTGGCATGTGACCGCGAGCTCGTTCGAATCAGCGCTCGACTATGTCGAGACGCGCTTCGAGGATGCCGCGGTCCTGGCGCGCCACGATCACGGTCGCCGATGGCCGCGGGTGACCCTCGAGGTGACCACCGATCCGGCGCTGGTGACGAAGGCTCCGCCGCTGAGCGAGCTGGCCCGGCCGCCGAAGCCGGCCGCGACGCTTCACCCCGTTCCGACGCCCCGGCTCGAACCGCTGGAGCCCGAGCCGATGGCAGCGTCGGGCCTCCCGTCCGACCTCGAGGCGATCTTCGCCAGACAGAACGACCGGCGGGGACGCTAGCCCGACTGCCCCAAGGACGTCAGTCCTTGGCTCGTTGCACGCGCGCGCCGAGGTAGGTGAGGGCGAGCCAGAGCACGCCGGAGATGACGGAGCTCGACGTCGATCCCGGCCGGGACAGCTCCCCGGGCCCGGGGCCGAGGTGACCGATGCCTGCCAGCAGCAGCGCGCTGCCCGCGAGCGCGGTGGTCCATACCACGAACCAGCGGCGCCAGCGGTTCGCGAGGAACCCGCTGACGATCGCTACCGCGGCGACGAAGACCAGGCCGAGCAGGACGTCGCCGTGCCCGCTGGACGACCGCGCCGAGAGGAGGGTGAACAGGCGCGCCCCGATGAGTACGCCGACACCCGCTCCGACGATGAAGAAGAGGAACCGCGCGAAGATCAGGGTGAGGACCAGCACGGCGATGGCGCACACCGCGGCCACCACGGCGGCGACACCCAGGGAGGCGCCGAAGGCCTCGGCCAGCACCCAGGCACCTGCGAAGCCGGCGGCCAGCACGGTCAGCCTCAGCGACTTGGCACCCCAGAAGCACAGGAGGCCGCCGAGGAGGATGAGGACGACCGTGGACGTCATGCAGTCTCGCTCCCGACACGGCCCTCCCAGCGAGTGCCGTCCGCAGGATCATCCCACGCGGAGCGGGCGCGACTGTGCCACGACACTTCTCGCCTCTGTCGCGTGAGAAGCCACCGAGGTGGGAGCTGCCGCGGGGTGGTCAGGCCCGCGGGCCCAGCTCGTCCAGGTACTCGGCCAGTCGCTCGGCCGGCCATTGCTCCTCCAGGTCGGCGACCACCTGGTCGCACACGTCGGTGATGCTGCCCGCAGCGGGAGTCCACTCGCCCCGGGTCCACCCCGACAGGTAGTCATCGCTGCTGGTCTCTCCGAGACGCATGGCTGCCTCGTCGATCGCTTCCTGGAAGCGCGGGCCCAGCAGGCTCTTCGTCACCTGGTCGCCGTCGCGGGCCATGACCAGGGACGGCAGGTCTCGCCACAGGGTCACCTGGTACTCGGTCACGCCTGCAGGCTAGTGGAACGAGTACGGGGGCAGGATCGGCCTCGGGGCCGGCAAGACATTCCGCCGGGGTTCCGCGCTCGCGATCGGGTCAGTCGCTGACGCGCGGGGCTCCCCAGGTCGACAGGCAGAACGGATGCCCGGCCGGGTCGGCGTACACGAAGCAGTGGTCAGCGTTGGGCTGATGATCAGGTCGGGTGGCGCCGGCCGCCAGCACTCGTGCTCCGGTCGCCTCGAGATCGTCGACGAGGAACTCGAGGTGCAGCTGCATCCCCACCTCGCCACTCGGCCAGGTGGGTGGCCGGTGGTCCTCGACCTGTTGGAAACCGAGGTCACCGTTCGGCCCAGTGACGAGCGCCCAGGACTCGTCGCCTTTCGCGACCCCGCCGGTGATCTCGGCGTAGAACCGCGCGAGAGCGATGGCGTCGGGCGCGTTGACCGTCGTCAGGCTGAGCCTGATCAGGTCCGACATCAACCGATCTCCATCTCCTGGTAGGTGGGCGTGAGCTCTTCCCAGCGTTGCTTCCAGCCCGGCGCCCCGGCCTCGGAGCTCCAGCCCTGCGGATGGACCGGGCCGTCCACCTCCAGCGACCGACCGAGATCCTCGAGGTGGGCTCGCCAACCGGAGGCATGGAACGGGAGATGCGCGACCGGCAGGCCGCGCTCCTCGACCACCAGCCTGGTCGTGGAGCCCTCCTCGGTCAGCCACGCCTCGATCTGTCCCTCGTCGTCCGTGCCCGGCTCCGTCGTCAGGAGCAGGTGGTGCGGCGCCTCGCACACCTCGATGCGCGCCGAACCGGTCCAGCTGCTCGTGAAGACGGTCTGGATCGTGGCGCCGACCCGCAGCTCGCCGTCGACCCGGGCGATCCAGCGGCTCAACCGCTCGGGCGTCGTACACGCCTGCCACAGGTCGCCGATGTCTGTGTCGTACAGGTCCTCGACCCGCACTGCTCCTCGGGTTCCGTCGAGTGTCCGCATCGTCGCGATCGTGGTCATCGTCGTGCCTTCTTTCCTCGTGCGATCTCGGTCTGGAGGGCGTCGAGTCGGGTCTCCCAGAGTCGGCGGTACTGCCCCAGCCACCCGTCGACCTCGATGAGCGCCTCCGGGCGGAGTGTGTAGATCCGGCGCTGCGCGTCGTGGCGAACGTCGACCAGCCCGGCTTCTCGCAGCACGCGGAGATGCCGGGACACGCCCGGGCGAGCGATCGGGAGAGCCTCGGCCAGCTCTCCTGCACTGGCGGGGTGGTCGCGCAGGATCTCGAGAACAGTGCGCCGGCTCTCGTCTGCCAGCGCGTGCAACACGGCGTCCATGGCACTAATGTATCCTGATGGGTACGTACCCGCAAGGGTACATTCCTGACCTCGAAAGGGGCGTCGGTGTCAGTCCGCCGTGGGCGGGGCTGCACTGGCTCCTGGAAGTGCGGCGGTGTAGCGACGGGCCAGGTCACGGATGTGCTCGACCAGCTCCGGGGGGTCGGTGACGTGGAACGGGATGCCGAGCATCGAGATCCAGACGGCGACGACCTCGAGGCTGTCGCCGCCGGTGACCAGGACGCTGCCGCCGTCCGGATGGGCTTCCACGGTGCCCACGGCCGGGTTGATGCGCGCGACGACCTCGCCGGCCGGCGCATCGACCAGGACCCGGGCGTGCACAGCCCATCCGGTCCGGGCGACCTCGCGGACGACGAACTCGGTGAGGTCCTCGGGGAGTGCGAGCGGGGTGAAGCGGCGTCCGCCGGGTGTCTTCAGTCGTAGCCAGTCGACGCGGTAAGGATCCCACGTGTCGCGGGCCGGGTCTCGGGCGACGAGGTACCACCGGCGCTGCCAGGCGACGAGGTGGTAGGGCTCGATCTCGTGCGGCATGCCTCGGTAGTCGCAGCGAACGCCCTCGTGGTCGCGGATCGCCAGGGACAGGGCGTCGAGGACGGCGGCGTCGACCTCGGGGTCCTCGACGTTGCTCGAGGTGTTGGCCGGCCCGGCGGTCGTCGCAGCGATCAAGGCCTTGAGCTTGCGGCGCAGGCGGTCGGGCAGCACCTGCTCGAGCTTGGCCAGGGCGCGGGCGCTCGTCTCCTCGACGCCGGCGACCCCCGTTGCTGCCTGCAGGCCGACGGCGACGGCCACGGCTTCCTCGTCGTCGAGCAGCAACGGTGGCAGTCGGGCCCCGACGCCGAGGCGATAGTGGCCGCCCGGGCCGCGGACGGCGTCCACCGGATAGCCGAGCTCGCGGAGCCGGACCACGTCGTGGCGGATCGTCCGGTCGGAGACCCCGAGCCGGGTCGCGAGGTCGGGTCCGGACCAGTCCGGTCTGCTCTGCAGAAGTGACAGCAGCGCCAGGGTGCGCGTCGCGGTCTCGCCCACGGTCTCGTGCCTTCCGATCGAAATTCCGGAATCTCATCTTCCGGAACACTACCTAGCGTCGTGGTCATGACATCAACCCCCATCCCTCCTGAGGAGACCGCCATGACCTCGACCGACACCACCATCCGTCCGTTCACCGTCGAGGTCCCCACGGCCGATCTCGACGACCTGTCACGCCGGTTGGAGGCCACCCGGTTCGCACCGGCCGCGCCCGGAGACTCCTGGGCCTACGGCACACCCACGTCGTACCTGCGCGACATGGTCGAGCGTTGGCAGCAGCTCGACTGGCGCGAGGTCGAGTCGCGGATCAACGCCCAGCCGAACTTCCTGACCGAGATCGACGGACAGACGGTCCACTTCGTCCACGTCCGCTCCACGGTGCCGGGTGCCCGACCGCTGCTGCTGTCGCACACCTACCCGGGCTCGTTCCTGGAGTTCCTCCCGCTCGTCGGCCCGCTCACCGACCCCGAGGCGCACGGTGGTCGGGCGGCGGACGCGTTCGACGTCGTCATCCCGTCGATGCCCGGCTTCGGGTTCTCCACCCCGGTCGTCGACGGCGGCTGGACGATGGCCCGGGTGGCCCGCACCTGGGACACCCTGATGCGCCGCCTCGGCTACCCGTCGTACGGCGTGCACGGCTCGGACGGCGGAGCCCTGGTCGGGCGCGAGCTGGCGATCCTCGATCCGGAGGGCTTCAGGGGCGCGCACGTGCTGCAGCTGTTCTCGTTCCCCTCCGGCGACCCGTCGGAGTTCGAGGGCTTCGGCCCGAAGGAGTACGCCGCGCTGGAGCACATGCAGTGGTTCCAGTCGGTCGGCGGCTACAACGCGATGAACGCCTCGCGGCCGCAGACCGTCGCCGCCGGGCTCTCCGACAGCCCGGTCGGGCAGCTCGCCTACTCCGAGCTGTTCGAGAGCTTCGGCAACGGCACGTCGCTGGTCACGCCGGAGCAGGTGCTCGAGCAGGTGTCGTTGTACTGGCTGACGAACACCGCCGCCGGCTCTGTCCGCTACCACTACGAGGAGGCGCATGCCGAGCGCGAGCCCGTGGTGAGCACCGGGCGGATCGGGGTGGCCGTGTTCCGTGACGACTTCCAGACGATCAGGTCGCTCGCCGAGCGGGACAACGCCAACGTCCAGCACTGGTCCGAGTTCGACACGGGCGGACACTTCGCCGTGCTGGAGAACCCCGACGCGATCGTGGCCGACCTGCGAGCGTTCTTCGGCGACGCGTGAGGTGGCGTCTGCTCGGGCCATGGCGAGTTGCCGACCCAGCGGGCCGGCAGGGGGGCGCGAGTACGCTCCGAGACATGGCAGCGCGCACGCTCCCGCCGTTCCGAGCCGACCACGTCGGCAGCCTGCTACGACCGCCGGCACTGCTCGACGCGCGGGCCCGGCACCGGGCCGGTGATCTCGACGACGCAGGGTTGCGGGCCGCCGAGGACACGGCGATCCGCGACGCGGTGGCCCTCCAGCGCGACGCGGGTGTGCGCACGGCGACCGACGGCGAGTTCCGTCGTACGTCGTGGCACATGGACTTCATCTACCAGCTCGAGGGCGTCGACCCGACCGACCAGAAGCTGGCGGTGCACTTTCGCAACGCGACCGGTGACCTCGACTTCGAGACCGCGGCCCTGAGCGTCCACGACCGGGTCCGGCTCGGGCACACGATCTTCGGGGACGCGTTCGAGTACCTGTCGGGACTGACGACCGGCGACCAGGTGCCGAAGCTGACGATCCCCTCGCCGAACATGGTCCACTACCGCGGCGGCCGGGCGGCGATCGACGAGTCGGTGTATGCCGAGCTCGAGCCGTTCTGGGCAGACCTCACCGCGGCGTACGCCGACGAGGTCCGCCGTCTCGGGGAGCTGGGGTGCACCTATCTCCAGCTCGACGACACCAGCCTCGCCTACCTCAACGACCCCGAACAGCGCGCGATGGTCGCGGCCCAGGGCGGGGACCCCGAGCACCTGCACGAGCAGTACGTCGCGAACGTCAACGCCGCGATCGCCGGCCGCCCGGAGGGGATGCGGGTCACCACGCACATGTGCCGCGGCAACTTCCGCTCCTCGTGGGCGGCCGAGGGCGGCTATGACTTCGTGGCCGAGGTGCTCTTCTCGGAGCTCGACGTGGACGGCTTCTTCCTCGAGTACGACGACGAGCGGTCCGGCGGCTTCGAGCCGCTGCGGTTCGTGCCCGAGGACAAGCTGGTCGTGCTGGGCCTGGTCACCACGAAGACCGGCCGGCTCGAGGACAAGGACGACCTGAAGCGCCGCATCGACGAGGCGTCCACGTACGTGCCGCTCGAGCAGCTCTGCCTCTCGCCGCAGTGCGGTTTCTCGTCCACAGTGGAGGGCAACGCGCTGAGCGAGGAGCAGGAGCGGGCCAAGCTACGGCTGGTCGTCGAGACCGCCGAGGAAGTCTGGGGGTAGGTCATGGCACTACTGGACGGAGTCGCCTGGGAGGGCAAGGTCTTCCGGGGCGGCGCATGGACGGATGGACGCGGCGGCACCTATCCGGTCGTGGAGCCGGCCACCGGCAACGAGCTCGGGACGATGGGCCAGGCGGACGCCGAGGACGTGGCCGAGGCCGCTTCTTCCGCGACGCAGGCGCAGCAGGAGTGGGCGGCGCTCCCACACACCGCGCGCGCGGCCGTCCTCCGCAGGGCCGGAGACCTCTGGGCCGAGCACGCGGACGAGATCCGCGACTGGAACGTGCGCGAGGTCGGCGCCATCCCGCCGATGGCCGACTTCGCGATGCACGTCGCGGCCGAGGAGTGCTACCAGGCCGCGTCGCTGCCGGGGCAGCCGATCGGCCAGGTGCTCCCCAGTGAGCAACCGCGCCTGTCCATGGCACGCCAGCTTCCGGCCGGTGTGGTCGCCGTCATCTCGCCCTTCAACGTCCCGATCATCCTCGGCATCAGGTCGGTGGCGCCCGCGCTCGCCCTCGGGAACGCCGTCCTGCTGAAGCCCGATCCCCGCACCGCCGTCACGGGAGGCACGGTGATGGCGCGCATCTTCGAGGAGGCCGGGCTCCCGGCCGGCGTCCTGCAGATGCTCCCCGGTGGCAAGGACGTCGGTGAGGCGATGGTGACCGACCCGCACGTCCGCGTGGTCTCGTTCACCGGCTCGACAGCGGTCGGCCGGTCGATCGGCGAGCTCGCGGGTCGACACCTCAAGCGGGCACACCTCGAGCTCGGCGGCAACTCCGCGCTGCTGATCCTCGACGACGCGGACGTCGAGAAGGCGGTCGGGCTGACCGGCTGGGCGTCGTTCCTCAACCAGGGCCAGATCTGCATGACCACCGGTCGGTACTTCGTCGCCGACGCGATCTACGACGACTTCGTCGAGCAGCTCGCTGCGAAGGCCGGCCATCTGCCCGTCGGCGACCCGGCCACCGAGCAGGTGGCGCTCGGTCCGGTCATCGACGAGCGGTCGCGGGACAAGATCCACGGCCTGGTCACAGCGAGTGTCGACGGGGGCGCGCGCCTGGCCGCGGGCGGGGAGTACGACCGGCTCTTCTACCGTCCGACCGTGCTCGCCGAGGTCCCGCTGACCTCGCCCGTCTTCACCGAGGAGGTCTTCGGCCCGGTCGCTCCGGTCACCCGGGTCTCCTCCGTCGAGGACGCCGTACGGCTGGCCTCGGACAGCGACTACGGGCTGTCCCTCGGCATCGTCACGCGCGACGTGATGCGCGGACTCGCTCTCGCCGAGCAGATCCCGACCGGCATCGTGCACATCAACGACCAGACGGTGAACGACGAGGCGAACGTACCCTTCGGTGGCGTCGGTGCCTCCGGGCTCGGCCGCCTCGGCGGCGCCGCCGCGAACATCGAGGCGTTCACCGAGACGCGCTGGATCACGATGCGAGGGGAGCCGGCGAGCTACCCGTTCTGATCCTCGCCCCGCTCGGTCTCCGGGCGCGGCGAGGTGGGGCGAGCCCGGAGCCGGACGGGGAGTGACCACGCGGGTGGGACACTCGACCCGATGACCCTCGCCAAGGACGGCCTGCAGCCGCAGGACCCCAGTCGCGCGCTCACGCCGTGGGGTGGGGTCGCCGGACGGGCTGACACAGTCATCGCGCTGCTCATCGGCCTGTACGTCGCGTACTCGCTCGCCCTGCTGCCGCTCGTGCCGGCGCTCATCGGGTCGCACCCGGTCTGGCTGGAGATCGTCAGCGGATCGACGTTGGCGGAGGTGACGGTCGGCGCGCAGAGCCGGGTGGGCGAGCTGCCGCTGTGGGTGGCGGTCGCCGCCGGCGTGCCCGGCACGATGATGTTCGACTGGATCTTCTGGTGGGCTGGGCGACGGTGGGGCGACCGCGCGCTGCACCTGTTCCTGGGCAACGACTCCTCGCCGCGCGGCCTGGCGAAGCGTGAGGCGCGGGCCGCCAGGCTCGAGCGGTCGGCCGAGCGGTTCGGGCCGGCGGCCGTCGTGCTCGCCTACTACGTGCCGGTCCCCTCGGTGCTGATCTACGCGGCGGCCGGTCTGTCCGGGATGCGCCTGCGCACGTTCCTCCTCCTGGACCTGGTCGGCACCCTGCTGTGGGTCGGCCCGGTGGTCGGTCTGGGCTATGTCATCGGCAGGCCTGCCGTGGACGTCGTCCACCGGATCGACCACTACTCCCTGCTCCTGACCATCGCCGTGGTCGTGGTGGTGATCGGCGTACAGGCTCGGAAGCGTCGCCACGCCTCCACGTGATGGCTGCCCGGCTGCAGTCCCCTACCCCGTGGTGGGGAGCAGCCCGCTCAGTGCCTCGGCCATGAGGTCCGCGCCCGCACCGAGTCGGCCGGAGGGGCCGCCGATGCTCGGCCCTCGTTCCGACGACAGCGTGACCTCCACCGTCCCTGGCCCGGTCTCCACCATCCGAACGGAGACCTTCTCGCCGAAGTTCAGCATGACCCTCGCGGAGGTGAAGACCGCGGTGCCGGCGCTCGCATCACTGGACAGGAACTGGAAGCCAGTACGCCGGGCCGCCTCTCGGAGGGCCGTGAAGACCTCCGGCGGGCTCGCTCGGACGGTGATGCACCGCGTGCCGGTGGGGCTCATCTCGCTACCTCGGTCCGACGTCGAGAGGCCCATCCTCTCGTGCCTCGCGCCCTGGGAGGCGCGAGAGGAAGCCAGCGTGTCAGAACACGCTCTTCCGCGCGACGGGGCGCCGCGTTGACGCCCCCGGGCGCGTCGCTACATTGCGACGCATGACGTTCAAGCTCGTCGCCGTCGCAGCTGCGGTCGTGTGCCTCGGTGCAGGTGTCGGAACGGCGGCCCCGGCTGCTGCGGGCGGCCAACCGCAGGCAGGCGTGGGGTTGCACAAGGACTCCTACACCTCCCCGCAGGCAGCGTTCGTCATCGCTCTCTCCGCTCGAGCGGGGCTGGCCTCCTACGACGTACGACGTGCGGTCACCCCGATGCGTGCGAGGCACCGTGCGGCCTGGGCGCTCCCGCCGGCGCTGCAGAATCTTCCGACCAGGGGAACGGACGCCTCCCCCCGACTGGTGCTCCCCATCTCTCGGGGACAGGTGGTGTGCGTGTCGGCCCGGGCCCGTGACGTCGACGGGACCACTGGCCCGTGGAGCGCACCGAGCTGCGCCATCCGGGCACTCGACGACTCGGCTCTTGCCCGGCGTGGCCACAGCCGCGTCGTACGCGACGGCCGTTACTGGGGTGGCCGGGCCTCCGAGATCGGCATCCGCGGGCGGCTGCTGTTGCGCGGGGTCCCCCGGGGAAGCCGGGTCGTCGTGCTCTGCACGGACCTGAACCAGGACAACCCGAGGTTCAACGGCCGCGGCCTGCCCTTCACGGTCCCCGCCAGGCGGGGAGTGCAGCACTACCTGGTCGGCTGGCGCTGGGGGCCGACCCGCTACACGCAGGTCATCTGGACCGCCCGCGCCAGCGGGCGCCGCGGCCCGGTCGTCTTCCAGGGCGGCCAGGTGGGGCAGGGCACTCGCTGGACGAGCCCCTTGGAAGGGGTCGTCGTCCGACCGCGCTGGCTGTAGCCCCGTTCGCAGCTCACAGCTGGGCCCGGGCCGCGCCGCGGCACGTGGGCCGTCGGGCTAGGGCATCCCGGCGGCCAACTGTCCGCCGAGGGCGGAGTCGCTGACCTGGTCGACGGCCAGGTGGGGGAGCCAGTTGATCCGGATCGCCGTGACCTCCCAGGGCACCCCCTCCTCGGTGTCCTCGAGCAGGCTGATCGAGGTGTTGGCGAGCTCGAAGGCACCGTTCATGTGCTCGATGCCGAGCAGACGACCGAGGAGGACGTTGCCGAACCAGCCATGTGAGACCAGGCCCACCACGTCGTCCTGGGCGTGGGTGTCGCGCAGGGCACCGATCTGCCGGTCGGCGCGTGCGACGTACACCTCCCGCTCGCGCTCCACCTCGCCCCGCCACCAGCCGTCCTCGGTCAACCAGTCCGGGAGGCGCACCCGGTCGGACAACCCGGCGATCACGCTGCTTCCCGAACCCGGGTGCGCGACCTGCTCGCCGGTGCCGTCGAGCAGGTCGTAGGGGCCGCCGACCTCGAAGAGGTCCTGGCTGAGCACGAGGGGCAGGTCGAGTGCCTCGGCGAGCGGCGCCGCCGTCTGCACAGCGCGCGCCATCGGCGATGCGTAGAGATGGGTCAGCGCCCACGGCAGCCCCGGGGAGGTGGCGTAGGCCGCGAGCGCGGCCGCCTGGGCCTCGCCCAGGGCGGTGAGCCGGGTGTCGGCCTCGCGGCCGACGTCGTTGCCGGTCTCGGCCCACAGTGCGTTGTTGGTGGACTGGCCGTGGCGGATGAGCACGAAACGCATGGCCGGGAGTCTCGCACCCGGGTCCGACAGCGTCGGCAAGGGGCGCGTTCTGCGAGCGTCAGCCCGGGAGACCGATACTGGGTGCGTGGATCGGCCAGAGGTTCTCGACGTCGGCCCGCACGGGTTCCGGAGGCCCTCGACCCGGGTCCTCGTGGTGGTCGTGCTGGCGGTCGTCGTCGGCGGGCTGGCTGCCTATGTCGACCACCGCAGCCGGGTGGACGAGGCCCACGCCCTCGAGACCTGCCGGCGGCAGCTCCACGACGCCGCACTGTCCTCCGACCTGCAGATGATGGCGGTGGCGACCACGACGCACGGACCGCTGGCCTCGTCTCGGGATGCGCCGTCGGGCCTGACCGGCCTGATGTCCAGGTCGGCGCGTGACCTGCTGCCGGAGGTCGTCCACGCGGACGACGTGTGCCGTGCGGTGTCGGTCCGGCCCTGGCACTTCTCGCTCAAGGCGAGACGTGATGCCAGCGCTGCGTATTCCACCGCGCTGGTCGCGAAGCTGCGAGCGGTCGCGAGCGATGGCCGCATCTCCTACGTCGAGGACCAGGCGCTGCGCCGCCTCCGGCAGGACGCGGACTTCGTGGAGCTCGGCGGTCGTTCCTGACCGGGATCGTCGGGGGACCCTACGGGAGCTCCGGGTCGAGTTCCTCGTGGGAATCTGGTCAGATGTGTCGGATCGGGGCGCGGCCCGTTCGTGGGAGGAGTGAACGGCCGCCCGGTTCGCCGTTGCGTATCCACCACTCTCACGTCCTGGAGACACCGTGAAGCTTCTACTGACCTCCGGAGGGGTGACGAACGACAGCATCCGCGACGCGCTCGTCGGCCTCCTCGGCAAGCCGATCGAACAGTCGACTGCGCTGTGCATCCCCACGGCTCAGTACGGGCATCCGAGGGTGGGGCCGGGAGTGAGGGCCTGGCAGTTCATCAGTGGGAACTCCGAGAACCCGATGGTCGAGCTGGGCTGGGAGTCCGTCGGCGTGCTGGAGCTGACCGCGCTACCGAGCCTCGACCGGGAACGCTGGGTTCCGCTGGTGCGCGACGTCGACGTGCTCCTCGCCGCCGGCGGCGACGTGCTCTACCTCTGCCACTGGATGCGCGAGTCCGGACTGGCTGACCTGCTGCCCTCCCTGACCGAGACCGTGTGGGTAGGCCTCAGCGCCGGCAGCATGGTGATGACCCCCAGGGTCGGTGACGACTTCATCCAGTGGCGTCCGCCCGACGGCGACGAGACGACGTTGGGTCTCGTCGACTTCTCGATCTGCCCCCACCTGGCCGCCGACGGCATGCCGGGCAACTCCCTGGCCGAAGCGGAGCAGTGGGCGGCCGGCATCCCGAACCCGGCGTACGCACTCGACGACCAGACGGCCATCGCGGTGGTCGACGGCAACGTCGAGTTCGTCTCCGAGGGGCGCTGGGAAGAGCTCAGGACGTTGACGGCTGATCCCGACCGGCCGTAGCCGCCGGGCGCCGCTGAGGCGCCTCCGTTCCGCGGGCGGCGACTCGGCCGGGATCTCCCGGCCCGGCTTCCCAGCCATCGGGTGGCCGGACGGGCATTCTGAGCCCGAACACACGCAAAGGACGGTTGCGTCATGAGCTCGACCACCAACGACGCCGTGCCCGAGGCTTTCCTCGCCTACATCGCCGCAAGTGTCGACACCGGCGAATGGCGGGTGTGGGCGGTCGCCAAGCCCGACACCGTCGCGCCAGGCAACCCGAAGCCGGCGTTCGCGGTCGAGCGGGTGCTCGCGAAGGTCGAGGACCTGGCCGGTGTCACGTGTCAGCCGTTGCGCCCCGGCACGGCGACCGCCTCAGTCCGCTACCGCGGTGCGTGCCCGTCGTGCACGCACCCGACGGAGCAGGTCATCCCGCTGACCTTCCTGACGGTCGACTCCTCGTGGAAGAGCATCGCGGCTCGAGGACCCCGGGCCACGACCCGGAAGCCCGTGACGGCCGAGAACCGGGCGCTCGCCCCGGCGGGCGCTGCGGAGGGGTCTCCGTCGGCCGAGCTCAGGGAGCGGGTCGGCTACCCGGTGCTGGTCACCTGTCAGTGCTCTCACTCCCACGACGCTCCGACGACCGAGGGTGCCTTCGGTTGCGGTGCGAGCTGGATGCTCAAGGCCGTCACGGGCAAGGACCCCGACGACGCCGCCGGCCCCCACTTCGCACTCCCGACCACCGACGAGCTTCGGCAGTGGAAGGACCTGGCTGCCATGGAGGCGGCCAACGTCGAGGCCGCGCAGAACGCTCGTGCTGCCGTCGGCTCGTGGGTGACCGCGCTCACCGGCCTCTTCGCACTGGTGGGCGTCACCGCCGCCGTCGGCGGGCGTGACGCGCTCACGACGATCAACCATCCCCAAGCGGTGGTCATCACGCTCGGAGTCCTCGCCGTCCTGGTGCTGTCGGCCGCCGCCGCACTGTGGGGCCAGCTGGGTGCGACAGGCGTTCCCGTGATCAGGTCCTCAGCAGGCGAGAAGGCCGTGGCCGAGTACGCCGACAACCCGCTCCAGCAAGCAGTCGCGTCGACGGCTCGGCTGCGCGAGGTGGCCACCCTGGCTCTCGTCGGCTTCGTGGTCGCCCTCCTCACGCTCGCCCTCATCTGGTGGGCGCCCGAGAAGAGCGAACCGGTGAAGAAGGTCGACGTCATGTTCCGGACCGGGCCCGCTGCGATCTGCGTGACCACGAGCGATGCCGCCGATCCGAGCTTCGTCCTGGTGACGGACAAGCGAGGCAACGTCACCGTCCACCGGCTCGGTGACGTGGTCGCGATCAAGCCCGCCAAGTGCTGAGGGTCCCCGGCCGACAGAAGGGTCAGTGGGGTTCCTCGATGGTACGGGAGTCGGTGAGGGTGAGTGCGCCGACCGCAGTGACGAGCCCGACGACGACAGCGAGCAGCGCGTAGGTGATGCGCTCCCCGTGGAAGAACGACTCGACGAGGGCACTGCTCCACGCGCCAGCAGGGAGCCGGGTGGTGACCAGCGCGGCGATCATGGTGCCGATCACCGCCGTGCCGACACTGGTGCCGACCTCCTGGGCGGTGTCGTTGAGCGCGGCGCCGATGGAGGTGCGGTTGCTGGGCATCGCGCCGACGAGCGCCACCGCGCAGATGGTCATGACGGTACGGAGTCCGATGGTCATCAGGACCATGCAGACGGCGATGGCCGCGTACCCGTGGTCGACGGCCCAGGCGAGGCCGGCGAGGGACCCGCCCAGGAAGATCGCACCCACCAGGCAGGCGATGCGGTGACCGAACCGGCGTACGAGCCATTCGGAGAACGGCGTCGCGGCGAGCATCGTGACGATGATCGGAAGGTTGGCCAGCCCGGCCTTCACCGGGCTCCAGCCGTAGGCGTACTGGAAGTGCAGGATCAGCCCGAACATCACGCTGGCCATCGCGATGGACGTCCCGATCTGGGCGATGGCGGCGCCGCGGACGGTTCCATTGGCGAAGAGACGCAGATCGAGCATGGGGGCTGCGCTGCGGCGCTCGTGCCAGACGAACGCGATCCCGGCCACGACGGCGCCGATGATCGAGGCAAGGGTGATCGCGGAACCCCAGCCGTGCAGCACTCCGCTCGTCAGCGACCAGCAGGCGAGGCCGATCGCACTGATGCTCAGGACGGCGCCGGGCAGGTCGAGCGCGTCGTGCGTCAGGTCCTCGGGACGGTCGGCCGGTACGCCGAGCCGGACGCCGATACAGGCGACCAGCGCGATCGGGGCGTTCACGACCAGCAACCACTCCCACCGCACGTGGGCCAGCGCGGTGCCACCGAGCAGCGGACCGAGGACGAAGCCGGACATCCCGACGACGATCATGACGGTCACCGCGCGCATCCTCAGTGCCGCGTCGTCGAACAGGCGGAAGACCAGCGAGTTGGTGATCGGTGCCATCGCCGCCGCGGCGATGCCGAGCGCGGCCCGCAGGGCGATCAGCTCCCCGGCCGTGGTGACGGCGATGACACACAGGCTGAGCAGCCCGAACGCCGCGAGTCCGACCAGCAGCACCCGTCGGCGTCCGAGCCGGTCGGCCATGGACCCGGCCGTGAGGAGCAGGCCGCCGAAGGTCAGTGAGTATGCCCCGGTGACCCACTGGAGCGACGTCGTCCCACTCCCGAGGTCGCGACCGATGGTGGGGAGCGCGATCGACAGCAGCGTGTTGTCGACCATCTCGACGAAGAAGGCGAGACAGAGGGCCGCCAGCGGAATCCAGGCAGCCCGAAGGGAGGTGTAGGTGCGCGACGAGGACGGCGTCGTCGCCGAGGTGGTGACGGTCATGGTGGCCCCCTTGTCGGACGGCGTCCGCGTGTCGAACGACCCACCAGCGACGCTAGGGGGCGTCGACTTCACGCCAGTTACACAGCGCTTTCACGACTCGTCCACTCGCGAAACCGGGTGACACCCGATGTCGCGACTGCGGGGGGATCCCGGGCCGGCGCAGCCCTCAGGAGCTGAGGGCTGCGCCGGGGTGGTGTCTAGTCGTTCCGGGACGTGGCGGTGCGTCTACGACGGCCTCGGGCCGCGCGACGTCCGAGGCGCCGCTGCTCGGCGTCGGCGACTCGGCTGGCGATCAGCTCAGGTGCTACACGGTGGGGCATCTGCGTCAAGGGCGCTCCTCAGGTGGGTTCTCCGGGTGGTGCTGGTGGTGGCGCCGGCGACGCCTGAGTGCACCGGCGGGGGCGGTCGGGGACAGCTCGAAAGGCTCTCCGGATAACCGCGGAAATGTAGGAGAATTGCGATCGGTTAGGCGTCGTGATATCGTGTTCTTTGCACCTTTCTTTCGGTTATCGATATTCTGCGGACAAACGCAAGAACATACCGAACTCCTCTCTCTGTGTCCACCCTCGTCGGGGGTCGACCGCGCGTGCTTCCTCGTCATCGCGTGGCTGGGACGTGTCGAAGCCCGGGCACAGCAGCGCTCCGCGACGCCCGGTGACCTGTCACCGGGCCCGGTCTGGCTAGTTCGAGATGCTCGGGTTGAGGCCCCTCGGATACGTGAGCGAGGGGTCGTGGGGTCGAGCCTCGAGCTCACCCTGCAGCCGCGACAGGCCGGCGATCCACTCGGCCATGACCGAGGCGGCCCGCGCGTCCAGGGCCAGCTTCGGGACGTCGGCGGTCAGCAGCATGTTGTAGGGCTTCCACGTCCCGATGAGGGTTGCCACGAGGTCGAACGCCCGGCGTTGGTCCATCGGCTCGCCCGACAGGGGAACGACCGTCGGCGTGACCCAGCCGAGGGTGGTGTAGTCCCACACCACGTTGTTGAGGATGTCGTGCTCGACCGTCGACACGTGGATGAGCGTCGCGCACAGCCGGCCGAGCACGTCTCGGGTGAGGTCGTCACCGACGCCGTTGGACATCAGCCGGTTGAGGTCGTCGATCCAGCTCACGAGCTCGGGGTCGGAGGCGACGGCGGGGTCGTCGTCGTAGTAGAGCGCCAGATAGCGGTCCACGTAGTCGCGGGTCACGTCCCAGAAGCTCATGACGTTGTCGCGATAGGGATAGGCGAACGGCGTCGACGCCGTACCTCGCCGGGCGAACTGCGTGGGCGGTTCGTAGTCCCAGAAGTCGAAGCGTGCGAGGTGGTCCTCGACCATCGTCACGAGCACGTCGGCCCGGTGCGAGAAGGTGTTCGCGAGAAAACCGCGCGGCCCCGACAGCTGGGCGTTGGCGAGCTCGACGTTCCCGATGAGCACGGTGTCGAAGCAGTGGTGCAGCAGTCGTCGCACCGGGTGCGACGCGCTGAGCCGGTTGTTCGAGGCCAACGCGAACGGCGTCAGCATCGACAGGTGCACGTCGACGTTGTGGCGGAAGACGGTCAGCTCCTCGTTCAGGCCGGCGATCAGGGCCGCCCTCGCCCGGCCATCAGGGTCGGCTCGCTGATCGTTCGTCCGGGGCGAGGCCACACTCTGCGTGACGAGTCGACCGTCCCGTACGACGAGCGAGGCGACGCCGCCTGGCTGGGCGAGACCGGGGGCCACCGGGAAGCCGCTGACCCAGTCGGACCCGAACTCGTACCGGTCGTCGCCGACCCGCCGGAGTCCGCTTGCGAACGGGCCCCGCGTGGCCAGCTCGGCGATCACGTCGTCGGTGTCTGCCAACGCTGCCGGCAGCGTCGGCGCGGTCGACCACGCCCGTCTGAAGAACCAGGGATAGACGACACGGAGGAATCGCCGCTCGTCCGTCGGGATGGGTCTCGTGTGCCGCGGCGCCACCCACCTGACGAACCTGATCAGCCTGCCTTCCAGCCGGATCAGTCGCAGACGCTTCGATGCCCGGTCCGCGGGCGGGAAGCTCGTCGGGAGGTAGAGACCCTTGATCGCCATGTCGGGGTAGAGCTCGCCGTAGGGCCGGTACTCGACCTCGCCGTCCACGGGCACCTCGAGGGGGTAGACCTTCTGCATCCGGAACGCCAGCAGCGTGAAGAACGAGAGGATGCTCCGGTAGAGCCAGAAGCGGAGGGTGCTCACGTGCTCGGTCGCTCCCAGATCGCGAACGCGTTGCTCGACCCACCGACGTACGGCTCGAGCTCGGGGAAGTGACGGGTCAACACGGTGACCATCGTGTTGTCCTCGATCCACGTGATGCCCTCGGGCGTGTACACCTCGTCGGTGAAGTGGGTGGTGAAGAAGCGGTCGCTGTTGAGCCGCCGGGACGCCATCAGGATGAAGATGCGGAACGCCGTGTCGCTGAAGGCGAATCCCTCGGGACGGTCTTCGGCGAACATCCCGGGAAGGAGGTCGACACTGTCGATGTCGCCGTTGTAGACGGCGTGCAGCTCGGCAGCCCATTGCTGGTTGCTCGTGATGTCGTCGAAGGTCTCGGGCACGGGCAGATGCAGGAACCTGCGGAACGCCGTGTAGCGCGGCACGCCCAGCTCGCGGCAGCGCACGATGTCGGTCGCCGACAGGTCCATCAGCGCCCCGGTGTCGGGCCGGCGGAACGCCTGCAGGTACTTCGGGAAGTTGTGCAGGCAGACCAGGCCGGGGTTCATCGTGCCGAACGTGTAGAGGAGGTCGACCAGGCGATTGGTGCGCAGGACCTCGGCACCGGCCGGACCGGCGAGCGCGTCGAACTCGGTCGCGCCCAAGGTGGGTGCGTCGGTGTCGACCGACCGGAAGTCGAACTCGTCCGGGATCAGCGGATGCATCCGGTACACCGCGACGAACTCCTCGGTGAGCGCGAACGGGACGCCGTAGTCGTCCGTCTCGCCGCCGACGATCCCCGAGAGGATCTCGCTGCCGGTCAGCCGCCCGAAGGCGTTGTGCAGCCGTTCGCCTTCCAGCCCCCACCAGTTGGCGCGCAGGCCGGCGACGGCAGTCGGGTGGGCGGTGACGGCCGGCGTCCACTCGACGGTGTGGATCTTGGCCAGCAGCGCACACAGGATCAGCCGCGCGCGCTGGAACAGCGCCTCGTCGTCGAATTGTGGGTACGTCGCCGCGAGCATGTCGCAGATGGCGTTGTGCTCCATCGCGAAGAGCGTCTGCATCATGCCCATGCCGACCCAGAACCCGGGCAGGTACACCGGGTTCAGTGCGGGGTCGTCCGGCACCGGCGGAAGCCCGTCGACCAGCCTCAGCCGGCCGCCGGTGTGGGCGCGCAGGAAGTTCTGCGACGCCAGGTCGTTGCCGTAGAGCTGCGACCCGTCCCACCAGTGGGTGTTGACGTTGAGGTGGGTCGGTGGCAGGTCCGAGTCGGGCGGTGCCGTGGGGTCGTCCGGAGTGCGCATCACCTGGAGTGGCGGTTCGGGCCAGTCGTCGCCCGGTGCGAGCGGGATGACCCAGGGGTTGTCCGTCGGGCTGGTGCCGTGCTTGACCCAGTCGTGCAGCATGAACTGCAGCCAGGATGCGATGAGCGCGTTGCCGGCGGACGCCGGGATGATCCCGTTGTCGCGGGTCATCAGTCGGCGGCTGATCTCGCGCGGGCTCGGCTCCAGGATGTGCGCGCGATCGGGCCACGTGGCCTCGATCGGCACGTTGCGCCCGAACCTGGTGCCGGCCATGCCCATCTCGCCGTGGACGAGGTCGTTCCAGCTTCCGTCCGGCGTTCGTTGGGCAGTGAAGCGCTCCTCGAACGGCGGCGGCTGGACGGCGTCGACGGCCGGCAACCGAGACGTGTCGGTCAGGTTGTCCTGACGCAGCGTGTTCCGGATCCCGATGAGAGCGACCAGGCCGAGAGGCTCGGGGAGGTCGTACCACGGATGCTTCTGGTCGATCCTCTCGACCTCGGAGTCGAAGGCTCGCTCGAAGAAGCCCGCCTTCGGCTTCTCGTCGGAGGTGCTCGTCGCCGGCTTGTCCACGTCCGCCATGTGCTTCTCCCAAGATGATGCGATGAGGCGCGGGAGCGTCGAACACATCCTGCCCCGATCCGGTCGACCGCGATAGGCCTGCGCCGACACCCGAGCCCACGCTCGAGGAGATCGGACGGGGCGCCGCCCCATGTCACCACCGGTCGAGGTGGAGCACCGTGTCGAGAGGCTCCCGAGGTGCAGGCCGGAAGGTCTCGCCGGTGTAGTAGGCGACCGGCACGAGGGCGCCCTGCCACACGCCCTCGGGCAGCCCGAGGATCTCCGAGGCCTCCTGCTCGTACGACAGGTGCAGCGTCGTCCACGCGGTCCCGAGCTCACGGGCGCGAGCGGCCAACATGAACGACCAGACCGCCGGGAGCAACGACCCCCACACATCGGCCTGGTTGCCGGCCCCCAGCGGACCGGACGTCCGCAGGCATGGCACCAGGAGAGCCGGCACCTCGCCCATGTGCTCACCGAGCCAGGCGACGCTGCTCCCGACCCGCTGTTGGACAGGGCCGCGCTGCTCGTCGTCCTCGAAGAGCCTGGCAGCCGACGACTCGCTGTCCAGGTACTCGCGGACCGCGCGCCGGTACAGCTCGCCGAGCCGTCGGCGCTGCTCGGGGTCGGTGACGACGATCCACTCCCAGTGCTGGCGGTTGGACCCAGATGGGGCCTGCAGGGCGATCGTCAGACACTCGCGGACCAGGTCCAGCGGCACCGGACGCGTCAGGTCGAGTCGCTTGCGGACCGCTCGCGTGGTGGTCAGCAGCTCGTCCGGCGAGAGGGGCAGGGTGTCCATGGGGATCATCCTTCCCCCGCCGCGAGCGGTCGGCACAAGAGGTGGTCGAGCCGGCTCCTCCCGCCGTGACGCAAGGGTCAGCCCACAGCCTCCGAGTTCGACCCGGTGACCTCCAGCCTCTGGGAGATGGGCTCCAGCACGGAGATCAGCTCCTCGAGCTCCACAGGCTCGAGGGCGTCGTAGGGAGCCTCGGCGAGCGCGTCGGTGAGGGACTCGATCCGATCCTTGGTCGCACGCCCCGCGGCGGTGAAGCGGCCGGACGGGTCCACGAGGCCACGGGCGCGGAGGCCGTCCATGACCTCGACCAGGCGAGGCCGGGGGAGGTGATGGATCCGGCCGAACGACTCCGCCGGGTAGATGCCCATGTCGAGGGCGCTGAGCACGTGGGCCTCGGTCCCGCCGATCCGCTCGGAGACCAGGGCAGCGATGTGACCGTCCCCGCGGTGCTCGCGGAGCATGTTGGCCGCGTGCCAGAGCCGCGTGACGGGCTCCTCGGGCATCGGCAGCGTGCGGAGCCCGGCGTACATGACCCGCCCCTCGGTCGGCGCGCTCGTGGAGGCCCGGGCGAGGAGCGCCGCTGCGCGCGCCAGCTCGGGCGTCTCGGCGAGATCGCCGAGGATGCGTCGCAACGCGGTGACGCAGCCCCGCTCACGCGCGGCGTGCGCCGCCTCGGGCGTCGTCGTCGTCCAGACCTGGGGGATGTGGCGGGCGACCTCACCGTCGGCGAAGTTGTAGAAGGCGGCGTGGACCACCTCGGCCGGGACCCGGCCGAGCGGCGCAGCGCGGCCCGCGAAGTAGCCGTCCCAGTAGGTGTGGAAGCCGAGCGCTGCCATCGCGTCGTTGGGCTCCGGGGAGAAGAAGTTGACCAGCGAGATGGGCTCGGTGAGCTCGAAGAGGCGGCGGGCGACAGGCTCTGGGTGCGGCATCGTGGTCATCTCCTGTGGTGGTGAGCACGCCCTCGGTGGCGGCCTCTCATGGGTTCCACGAACGGGTCGACCGACATTCGACATCCGAGGCGTCCCAGATGTGAAGGGTCCTGGTCCTGAGCCGGCGACAGACCCGACGCGGTCACACCTGGGCAGCCGAGAGCGACAGGGCGTGGAGGAAGGCCTCGGTGGCCGGGGCGCGGGGCGGGGCGCCGAACGTGGCGATCGAGACGCGTCGCCTGAAGGTGGGCACCTCGGAGGCGTGGATCCCGGGAGCGCGATAGGTCGCCAGGGCGAGCCCCGGCACCGTGGTCACGCCCAGTCCGGCGGCGACCAAGGACTGCTCGACCATGTGATCGTCGCTGGTGTAGGCGATCCTCGGGGTGAAGCCGGCGCCCTGACACGCCTCCACCATCTCGGTGCGGCACCGCTCACACCCGGCGATCCACGGCGAGTCCCGGTGGTCGGCCAGGGTCTGCCGGCGTTCGAGGCTGATCAAGTACATCGGGTCGTCGAAGACGTGCTGGAAGGTCAAGCCGTCCGGTACGACGTCGTCGTACCGGAAGACCACGGCGACGTCGATGGTGCCTTCGCGGAGCCGCTCCAGCGCGAGATCGGGATGCAGGTCGGTGAGGGTGATCTCGATGCCCGGCGACGATGCGTGGAGCCGAGCGGCGGCCCGGGCGACCAGCGTGCACAGCACCGACTGGAACCCCGCGACGCGGACGCGCCCGGTGCGCAGTCCCGCCCGCGAGGCGAGCTCGTCCTCGGTGGACTCGATTCGGGCCAGGATCTCGGTCGCCCGACGGGCCAGCAGCTCCCCGTCGGGAGTCAGTCTGATGCCACGGCCCACGCGCTCGACCAGCGCGAGCCCGACCTCCTCCTCGAGACGCGCCAGATGGTGGCTGACCGAGGGCTGGGCGTAGTGCAGCTCGTGAGCGGCTCGAGTGACCGAGCCGTGGCGGGCCACGGAGGCGAACACCCGCAGCCGGGTGAGGTTGAGCATGCATAGACGATATCGATGAGTCGGCCTAGATATTGACATTGGACGCATGGTTCTGATCGGCCGAGACTCGAGGCATGAATGAGTTCGACCTTCCCCCACAGACAGCCGCCGGCAAGGTGTGCCTGCACTTCGCGATGTCGGTGGACGGCTACGTGGCGGGCCCCGGCCACTCCATGGACTTCCTGTCGGGGGCGACCAACCGCCCCGGTCTCGTCGGCGAGTACGTCGCCAGCACGGGCGCCGTACTGGCGGGCCGCGACGGGTACGACAGCGCCATCGGCGACTCCCGTCCCTACGGCGGGGCCTGGCACGGGCCGATCTTCGTGCTGACCCACCATCCGCAGGACGCCCGCCCCGCGCCCGACGTCACCTTCCTCTCCTGCCCCGTCGACGAGGCGGTCCGCATCGGGCTGGAGGCGGCACAGGGGAAGAACCTCGAGGTCCTCTCGCCCACGATCGGCAGACAGCTGCTCCGGCTCGGCCTCGTGGACGAGATCGACCTGCATCTCGCCCCGGTCCTCCTCGGTGACGGCGTCCGGCTGTACGACGCACCCGGGACGGCGCCGATCCAGCTGCGTCGCGTAGGCCCCGAGCCCACGCGCTGCGCCAGCCTCCGCTACCACCCCGCCGCCTCATGACCGACCCACTCACCCTGGAGGACCGCCCTGTGTCGCACGTACAACGCCTCGACCACATCGGCATCACCGTGGCTGACCTCGACGCCGCGACGGCCTTCTTCGTCGGGCTGGGCCTCGAGATCGAGGGGACCGGATCCGTGGCGGGCGAGTTCGTCGAGACCGTCTGCGCCATCCCGGGAGCGCGCTGCGAGCTCACGATGCTGCGGCCGCCCGACGGCGGGTGCCGGCTGGAGCTCGCCAGCTTCGTGACCCCCGACCACGTGCCGGGGTCTCCTGCGGCCATGGCCAACGAGCTCGGTCTGCGCAACGTGTCGTTCGAGGTCGGCGACCTCCAGGCTGCCGTCGACGCGGTGGCCGCGGACGGCTACGGGCTCGTCGGGGGCATCGGCGAGTACGAGGGCAGCGTGCGGATGGCGTACGTGCGTGGGCCGGAGGGGATCATCGTGTCCCTGTTCGAGCACACCGGCTGACGGCTCGGAGCTCAGGTGGCCGGCGTCAGGGCGGCGTCGAGGATCGCGTGCGCCGCACGGAGGGTGACGCTCTTGGCGCGTGCGGGCGTCAGGCCGCGCACGTCGAGGAGGGCGATGAAGGCCTCCCATCCGATGACGAGCGCCAAGGCCGACACGAGGTCGGCGTGGTCGCGGCGGGTCAGGTGCTCCCGGCAGGGCTCGAGTGCCCACTCGATCCAGCCGATCCGGCGGTGTCCCCGGCGCGGCTGCCCCTCGCCCGGGTCCGGCGCCTCGATGGTGAGCTTGATCAGCTTGCGACCCAGGGGGAGCGAGGTCTCCATGGTCGCGAAGAGCTCGGTGACCAGGGTGTCGAGGCGCTCGTGGGGATCCGACGACACCTGGGCTGCGAGAGCCGCGTCGACGTCGGTGTTGAGGATGCCCACGGTGGCGTCGAGGAACAGCTGGTCGAGCGACGGGTAGTACAGGTAGACCGTCCGTCGAGACACGTCGGCCGCCAGAGCGACCTCGTTCACCGAGGGCTCGGTGCCCGAGCGGAGGAGCTCGGCGGTGGCGTCGAGGATCGCCCGGCGCGTACGCCGGCGCTGGGCCGGTCTGCCTGTCCCCGGCTCGTCGGTCGTCTCGGTCACGGTGCTCCCTTGTGCTTGACACGGTGGCGTCCGTCCCACACTATACCCATGTGCAGTCATTGCACAGGTGTGCAATTAAGGGGGATTCGATGACCGACACCATGACGAACACTCACCTCGCCGCGGCCGACCCGGCGGACCGCCGCGAGCCGCCGACGCGGCTCAGACCGCGCGGGATTCCGAGCTGGCTCTGGCTCTTCGGGGTCTCGATCGAGCCGGTCGGCCCGCCGGGCGCTGACGGCATCCGCACCTGGGTGGTCTCCGCGGGGATCGGCCCGGCCAGCCTGGCGGCCGTCTTCTTCGACCACGACGACCATCGCTGAGGATCGACACAGAACACAGAAGGGAAGCACGACATGACCGAGCAGACGCACACCCCACGACAGATCACCGCCGAGGAGCGCATCGCCCCCGAGGGCGCTGTGCCGGCCACCGGACAGGTCACACTGATCAACAACTTCCAGGTGGCCCCCGGACGTGACGCCGAGTTCCGCGCCCTGTGGGGCCGGACCAGCCGCTACTTCATCGCTCGACCCGGTTTCGTCTCTCTCCGACTCCACCGTGCGGTCAACGACGATGCCCCCTACCGGTGGGTGAACGTGGCGGTCTGGGAGAACGAGGCCGCCTTCCGTGCCGCGCACTCCACCGACGAGTTCCGAGAGCTGGTCACAGCCCCGGGGTGGTCGGAGTTCCCCAGCGTTCCTGCCCTGTTCGAGGTGGACACCGAAGTCGGCTGACGTGCGCGCTCAGGTCCGGTGCGAGAACGGGCTCGCTCGACGTGACCCCGCGATTCTCTGCCGGGCGCGTGTCACACTGCGGCCATGCCGGCGTCGAGGGGCGGGCTCGCTGGGCCACGGAGGGCGGAGGTCCTCGCGGCGTTGTCGATCGCGATCGACCTGGGTCTCGGACTGCCCGCCGAGCACGTGCTGGGCTCCGCACGGATCGCGGCGCTGCTGGCCGACCAGCTGGACCTCGACGCGGGTCAGTGGGAGTGCGTGTACTACACGAACCTGGTGCTCTGGATCGGCTGTCATGCCGACTCCCACGAGTTCAGCCGGTGGTTCGGCGACGACCTCGCGATGCGGCGCGACAGCTACGGCTTCGACTGGGCCGGCCTGCCCTACCTGCGCTACCTCGTACGTCGTACCGGCTCCGACCGGCCGCCGCCGCAGCGGGCGGCCCTGCTCCTGACGCTCCTGCTCACCCCGCGCAGACGGATGGCGGCGCTGATCCACTCGCACTGCCTGTCGGCGGGCCTGATGGCCGAGCACATCGGACTGGACGCCTGTGTGCGCGACGCCGTCCAGTGCTCCTTCGAACGGTGGGACGGGTCGGGGCTGCCGTCCGGGCGACGTGGTGCGGACCTCCCGCTGCCCACCCGGGTGGTCCAGCTGGCGGAGACCGTCGAGGTGCACCTGCGGATGTACGGCGTCGCGGGCGCGCTGGCCATGGCGCGCCGGCGGAGCGGTACCCAGTTCGACCCCGAGCTCGTGTCGGTCCTGGAGGGGTGTCGGGCCGAGCTGGCCGGCCTGGCCGAGGGTGACACCTGGTCCGAGGCGCTCGCTCTGGCGCCGGACCGGGACGTCGTCCTCGACGACGCCGAGACGGACGCGCTCCTGCAGGCGATGGGCGACTTCGTGGATCTGAAGTGCCCCTTCACGGCCGGTCACTCACGGGCCGTGGCAGAGCTCGCCGCGGCCGCCGCTGCTCGCCTCGGGCTGCCCGGCACGGACGTCGCGCGCGTACGACGGGCCGGCTACGTGCACGACCTCGGGCGGATGGGTGTGCCGAACTCGGTGTGGGAGAAGAAGGGCAGCCTCACCGAGTCGGACCACGAGCGGATCCGCCTCTACCCCTATCTCACCGGGCGCATCCTGAACCGGGTGAACGGGCTCGAGGCCGTGTGCTCGGTCGCCGAGCTGCATCGCGAACGCCTCGACGGGTCGGGCTACCCGCGCGGTCTCGGCGCCTCCGCCCTGCCGATGACGCAGCGGGTGCTGGCCGCCGCCGACAGCTATCAGAGCTCTCTCGAGCAGCGTCCCCACCGACCGGCCCTCAGCCCGGCCGAGGCCGCAGGCAGGCTCCGTGCCGAAGCGCGATCCGGACGTCTCGACGCTGCTGCGGTCGACGCCGTGCTCGAGGTCTCCGGACACCGAAGCGGGCCCCGTTCTCTGGGTCCCGCGGGCCTGACCAGTCGCGAGGTGGAGGTGCTGGCCCTCGCCGCTCGCGGCGCCAGCACCGAGGAGGTGGCCCGTCGACTCTCGATCAGCACCAAGACGGTCCGCAACCACCTGGAGCACATCTATGCGAAGGCGCAGGTGAGCAACCGCACCGGCGCCGCGCTCTTCGCCGTCGAGCACGGGCTGGTGAACGGCGCCGAAGATGAGGCACCTGCCCCATGACCGCACCCTCGGACCGCGACACCATCGCGGAGACCGAGAGGAGTGGTCATGGAGACCAAGTCAGTCATCAGCCTCACCACCGGACTCGAGGACGCGGAGAAGGTCACGGTGGCCTTCCTGGTCGCCGTCGGGTCGGCCGAAGCGGGGCGACCGACCCTGATGTTCCTGACCAAGGAGGCGGCTCGCCTGGTGGTGGGAGACACCGCCCGGGCCCACGGTTGCGAGGGCTGTCCACCGCTCGAGGAGCTCGTGGCCAGGTACGCCGCAGCCGGTGGCCGCTACCTGGTCTGCCCGATCTGCTTCGACGCCCGGCACCTGGACAAGGGCGACCTGCTGAGCAACGCCGAGCTCGGCGGAACCGTTCCGATGTGGGAGTGGATCGGCGATGAGCCGGCCAACACCTTCAGCTACTGAGACCCTGGGCGCCCGGCTAGTCGCCGCGATCGAGGTCCGGGACCGGACCGCTCTCCGGGACCTGTTTGCGACGCCGGTCGAGTTCCGGGCTGTCACGCCGCGCAGGTTCTGGGACGCCGAGACGCCGTCCGACGTGGCGGACATCGTGCTGGGAACCTGGTTCGACGAGAGCAAGCAGGTCCTGCAGACGACCCTGGTCGAGGACGACACCGTGGGAGACATCTCGAAGATCAGCTATCGCATGTCGGTGTCCACGGAGTCGGGACCCACCGTGATCGAGCAGGTCGCCTACTACACGGTGCGGGACGAGCAGATCACCTACGTACGGCTCGTGTGCAGCGGGTTCCGGCCTGTCTGAGCGCACGGATCGGCTGCGCCCAGGTCGCCGCACGGCCACACTGGCCTCATGCGATCCGTCGCCCTGCTCGCGACAGCCGGTCTCACCGGAGCTCTGGTCACCCTGTCCACCGCACCCGGCAGCACGACCCCCGTACGACGGGACGCGCCGCGGGCGGTGACCCTGACGATCGACGCGGGCGCAGCCCGTCACCCGATCAGCCCGCTCGTCTACGGGGTCAACTTCGCGTCGCAGGTGTCCGGGCTCGGCGCGGCGTTCCGGGTGCCCGTCGACCGCTGGGGCGGGAACAGCACGAGTCGCTACAACTACACCAACGACACCTACAACACCGGCGCGGACTGGTACTTCGAGAACATCGTCGCCAGTGGTGACGGCACCCTCGACTCCCTGATCAGGACCGACCACCGCCGCCATGCCAGCAGCCTGGTCACCGTGCCGATGATCGGGTGGGTGTCGAAGCGCTCCCCGAGCCAGCACCCTTTCACCTGCTCGTTCCCTCGGACCGCCTTCCCGGCCCAGAACGACTTCGACGTCTGGGACAGCAACTGCGGCAACGGCGTCGACGGCGGCACGGATCTCCACGCCGACCCGACCACGACCTCGACCGCGGTCGGCCCGGGCTTCGCCGGCACGATGGTGCGGCACCTGGTGTCGTCGTACGGCAGGGCCGCGCGCGGAGGGGTTCGCTTCTACGGGCTCGACAACGAGCCCGACCTGTGGAACAGCACCCACCGCGACGTCCACCCGCGGCCGCTCACCGAGAACGAGCTCTGGTCGAGGTCGCGGGCGACGGCCGAGGCCGTCAAGGCCGCCGACCCGACCGCCGACGTGATCGGCCCGAGCGACTGGGGCTGGTGCGCCTACTACTACTCGGCCAAGGACCAGTGCGGCGGCTCCACCGCCGACCAGGACGCCCACGGTGGCCTCCCGCTCGGCGCCTGGTACCTCAAGCAGTTCGCCCACGCCCAGCGGGCAGGCGGCACCCGGCTGCTGGACTACTTCGACGAGCACTTCTACCCGCAGGAGAGTGGCGTCGCGCTGAGCCCCGCCGGCGACGCTGCCACCCGGGCCCTGCGGCTTCGCTCCACGCGCGCCCTGTGGGACCCGTCGTACGTCGACGAGTCCTGGATCAGCCAGGCCAACGGCGGCAAGCCGCTGGCATGGATCCGCACGATGCGGGCGTGGGTGAGGACGTACTACCCCGGCACCAAGACGGCGATCAGCGAGTACAACTGGGGCGCACTGGACTCGATGAACGGCGCGCTCGCGGAGGCCGACGTGCTGGGCATCTTCGGGCGCGAGCGACTCGGCCTGGCCACGCTCTGGGGTCCCACCCGGGCCACCGACCCCTGGGCGTACGCGTTCCGGATGTATCGCAACTACGACGGCCACGGCGGGCGGTTCGGCAACACCTCGGTCCGGGCCGTCAGCAGCAACCAGGGCCGGCTGGCCGTGTATGCCGCCACCCGTGGCTCCGACGGGGCCATGACCGTGATGGTCGTCAACAAGACCGGATCGTCGATCCGCACACCGATGCAGCTCCGACACTTCGCCGCCGGTCAGACCGCGCACGTCTTCAGGTACTCCTCGGTCCGTCCGCACGCGATCGTGCGGGGCGCGGCTGTCGCGGTGGACCGTCGACACCTCACCACGACGTACCCCGCGAGCTCCCTCACCCTGCTGGTGCTCCCACACCGCTAGCGGCCACACCACTGCCAGCCCCTAGGCTGGAGCCGTGAGCCGGATCTTCACGGTGCCGTTCGCGTCGGTCTACCCGCACTACGTCGCGAAGGCGGAGAAGAAGGGTCGAACCAAGGACGAGGTCGACCAGGTCATCCGGTGGCTGACCGGCTACGACGAGGCGACGTTGGCACGCCACCTGGCCGACCAGACCACGTGCGCGGACTTCTTCGCCCAGGCCGACCTGAACCCGAACGCCGCGCTGATCACCGGGGTCGTGTGCGGTGTGCGGGTCGAGTCGATCGAGGATCCCCTGATGCAGAAGATCCGCTACCTCGACAAGCTGGTCGACGAGCTCGCGAAGGGCAAGACGATGGAGAAGATCGAGCGGGTGGACCCAGCCACGTCGGCGTGACCCCACCCCGACGTCAAGGACCAGATCTCCGACGTCCGCGAGATCCGCCTGCCCGAGGACCCGTGCAGAATGAGGTGTGATGCAGTGGTGGCGCGGCTTCTTCTCCCGGGAGCTGGCGCGCGTACGCCGAGACGGTCGCGCCTCGGTGCTGTGGTCGTTGCGCATCACGGTCGCGGCCACGGCCAGCTACCTCGTCGCCACCCTGCTCTATCCCGGTACCCAGCCTCTGCTGGCTCCCCTGACCGCCATGCTGGTGGTGCAGGTGACGCCGATCTCCCTGCTCGCCAGCGGGCTCGACCGGGTCATCGCGGTGGTGGCGGGTGTGGGCCTGGCCATCGGCTTCGCGACCGTCGTACCGCTGGAGTGGTGGAGCCTCGGGGTGCTCATCTTGATCTCCATCACCATCGGTCAGTTCCTGCGCCTGCGCTCCAACCTCGTCGAGGTGGCGATCAGCGCGATGCTGGTCCTCGGCGTGGGAGCGATCGGTGCTGAAGCGGCGGCGTGGCAGCGGATCGCCGAGACCCTGGTGGGCGCCGCGGTCGGCATCGTCGCCACGCTCGTGTTCCCGCCGAAGGTCGCCAGCTCCGACGCCGGACGCGCGATCGACGGGCTGGCGGACGCCGTCAGCGAGCTCCTGGCCCGGGCGGCCGGGGAGCTCGACGCCATGGCTGCGTCGGACCGGCAGCGCCTGTCCGGTGCCGCCCGGGAGTGGCTCGACGACGCCCGGCGCATCACCCACGACATCCCGGTCGTCGGTGCCGCCCTGCTCCGGGCGGAGGAAGGACGGCGTCTCAACGTGCGCGCCGTTCGTACGCCGCACGTCGAGCCCGGCCTCCGGCAAGGGCTCGAGGCACTCGAGCACACGGCGGTCGCGATCCGGGGCCAGATGCGCTCGGTGGCCGAGGCGTCCGACGGCGACTGGCTGGCCGAGGACTCCGCGAGCGACGTGCTCCGCGACCTTGCGGACACCTTCCGCACACTGGCGGCCGGCACCGACGCGTTCGGCGAGCTGGTTCGTCACGAGGGCGATGTCGAGGTCAGCCTGAGCCGCGACGACATCGCCCGTCTCCAGGCCGCCCAGGAGGGCATGCTGCGAGCGCGAGCCCGCCTCGACACCGCGCTGACCGAAGGCCGCTCTGCCGATGTGGTCGAGCTCTACGCCGCTACCCGCGCCACCGTCCGGCGGCTGCAGCACGAGCTGGGGCTGGACGAGCGCGTACGCCGCCAGCTGCGCCTGCTTCCCCAGCGACGTCTGTCCACCCGCCCCGGACTCCGGCGACGATCAGCCGGCACCGCCGCGCCCGATCCCACCGGCCCCGACGACGAGACGCAGGTGTTGCCGCGTCTCCCCGACGAGCCGCCGGGGGACGGGGCCTGACGTCGACCGCGTCAGTCGCCGGGCGCCTCGGGGCCCGTCGAGATCTGGCGCAGGGTCGAGATGACCGTGACCTCGGGCCAGTACTTCGCGTGCAGCTCGGCGAACTCCCGCTGATCGGCCACGGCTTCCTCGACGGAGTCGTACTGCATGATGGCCCAGCCCCCGACGACCTCCTTGGCCTCGGCGTACGGTCCGTCCACGCGGCTGACCTCACCCTGCCGGACCACGAAGTTCACGGCGTCCTCGGTGCCGTACAGGCCGCCTCCGTCGAGGAACACACCCTTGGCGGCCCGTTCGCCGATGTGGGCGTCCATCGCGTCGAACAGCGCCTGCGGCGGCGTGCCGATGCCCTCTTCCATCCTCACGAATCCCATGAAACGCGGCATCTCGATCACTCCTCTTCGTTGTGGGGGACGTGCGTCTTGCACCTACGTCGAACGGCTGCCTGCCTCTTCGACATCGGCGCCGAGGTATTTCCGCTGTGCAGACATTCCTTCCTGGCCTCACGCGTCGAGTCAAGCGTCCTCGCCCGTGCGCGGACGCTCGGGGCCGGGCGTCCACGACGTGTGGCGATACTGAGCGACATGCCTCTGCGACTGCATCACGTCGTCATCGACGCCCACGACCTACCCTCTCTCGCGCGGTTCTGGGCCGAAGCGCTCGGGTGGACGGTGCTGTCGACCCTGGAGCGTGAGGTGGTCGTCGGGCCGGACGTCGACGCGCCGCTCGGCCTCTGCTTCATGCCGGCCGGAGGAACTCGCAAGACCGTCAAGAACCGCGTACACGTGGACCTGACCACGACAGCCGACGATCGCGACTCCGAGATCGAGAGACTCATCGGTCTCGGTGCCTCTCGGGTCGACGTGGGCCAGACCGACCAGGATTCATGGGACGTGCTCGCCGACCCGGAAGGCAACGAGTTCTGCGTCGTACGACCCAAGACCTCCCTGGTGGGCTGACGCCATCAGGGCGGAGACGGCGGGAATGCCGGGCTCCAGGGGGTCGTTGGCGTGAGCATGGCGCAGCGCTGGGTCGCCGTACGGCCGGGGGGCCTGGACGTCTTCGACCTCGTGTCGTACGACGTGCCGCCGCCCGGTCCCGGTGAGGTCACCGTCGAGGTGCGCGCGGCGGGCGTGAACCCGGCCGATGCCTCACACGTCGCCGAGGGCAGGCGAGCGCCGTTCCCGCGAGGCGTCGGGTACGAGGTCGCCGGGGTGCTGACGGCGATCGGTCCCGACACCGAGATCGCCACCGGCGGCGGCGTCGTGGGTGACGAGGTGCTCGCCTTCCGGGTGCTCGGTGGCTGGGCCAGCGCTCTGAACGTCCCGGCGCACGACGTGTTCGCCAAGCCGGGTGCGCTGACCTTCGGGCAGGCCGCCAACCTCCTGCTGGCCGCCACCACGGCCGCGGAGATGCTGCACGTGACCGCCGTCGAGCCGGGCGAGACGGTCCTCGTGCACGGCGCCTCCGGCGCGGTAGGGGTCAGCCTGCTGCAGCAGGCGGCGCTGCGTGGAGTCCGGGTGGTGGGCACGTGCAGCCAGACCCGTTTCGAGGAGGTGCGCCGGTTCGGCGGCGTGCCGGTGACCTACGGCGCCGGGCTGGAGTGGCGCGCCCGGGAGGCCGCACCGGAGGGCATCGCCGCCGCGCTCGACTGCGTGGGCACCGACGAAGCCGTCGACGTGTCGCTGGCGATCGTGCCCGAGCGATCCCGCATCGTCACGATCGCCGCCAAGCGGCGTGGTGCAGACGTGGGGATCCGGGTGATCGGCGGCGACCAGCCCGCCAGCGCGGCGTACCGCGACCGGGTCCGCGCGGACCTCGTGCGGCTCGCTGCCGAGGGTCGTCTCGAGGTCCCCATGGCCCGCACCTACCCGCTCGAGCGAGCACTGGACGCAGCAGTGTTCCTCCAGGGGCGACACCCGGGCGGAAAGGTGGCGCTCGTGCCTTGACTTCAAGTCCGCTTGAGGTGCGAGGGTTGCGAGCCAACCGACTGAGGGGTGGATCGATGGGTCACGCAGCGCAAATCCCAGCTCACACCGCATCCGGTGGCGACCATGGGTGACTTCGCGCTCCACCTCGTCGTCGACGACGTTCCCGACGCGATGGGGTTCTACGAGCGTGCGCTGGGGGCGCAGGTGTCACGCGTGCTGCATCTGCCGGACGGGTCCGTGGCCACCGCAGAGCTGGTCGTCCAGGGGCTGCCGGTAGCGCTGGCTGCGCCCGTGCCGGGCACGGCGCTGGCAACACCGCGCTCGACGGGGACCTCGGTGGCCGCGTACCGGCTCGCGGTCGCCGACGCGGACGCCGCGATGGAGCGCGCACGGGCGGCGGGCGCGACGGTGCATGCGCCGGTGCAGGATGCCTTCTGGGGCGTGCGGACGGGGGAGATCCTGGACCCCTCGGGCCACCGGTGGGCCTTCGACCAGCACCTCCGAGACGTTCCGGTGGAGGAGATCGAGGCGCAGCTCGCAGCCATGTTCGACACCGCCTGACTGCACGGGGCCACGACGTCGCCGCGACGGCTGGTCGGCCACTCGGCGGCGACCGACGAAGGCCTAGCGGGTCACCGCAGCTGTGCTGCCGCGCCGCACGAACGCGAGCACGGCGAGGACGCGACGGTTCTCGTAGCGGTCCTCGTCGAGCCCGAGCTTGGCGAAGACGCGGCCGACGTGAGTCTCGACCGTCTTGAGTCCCACCGCGAGCTGCTGCCCGATGGCTCGGTTGGACCGGCCCTCGGCCATCAGGCTCAGCACCTCCAGCTCGCGTGGGGAGAGCTGGCCGAGCAGCTCGTCAGGATGCGAGTCTCCGGGCGTGCCCTCGGCTGCGCCGGTCGGACGGAACAGGGTCGTGGTCATGGTTCTCGTGGCTCCGCGTGGTGGGCCTCTTCTGGTCACCCCTACGTCGATCGAGCGACACCGATTGCGACAGGGGGAGCCGACCTGCGTCCGCGGCGGGTAGGGGTCAGGCCGGCGGCCCCTCTCGATCGTCCTGGGCGAGACGCCAGGCTCGCGAGTGGCCGAGGCTCAGCACCACGGACGGCGAAGCGTGGTGGCGCGTCGTTCGGGTCGTCGTCGACGGCACCGATCCGGTGGGGGTGCGCAGGATCGCCTGCCGCAGCAGGCGTGCCGAACCGTCGGCGACCGCGCGGAAGTTGGGCTCGTAGCCGAACACGGTCACGCTTCCACGGCCGACCTTCTCGACGGTCTGGAGGGCGGTGCCGGCCAGCGTCCGGGACTTCGTGGCGAAGCCGGAGACGTACATGCGCTGCGGGAAGGAACCCACCACCCGGGCCGCTCCCGGCGCCAGGACGAGGTTGTAGTCGCTGTCCCACTCGATCTCGTCGGGCCCCTGCGGCGTACGGATCCGCATCATCGCCCCGGGCGACGCGGCCTCGGGCGCGGCCATGCCCACCTGCGAGATCCCGACCGCCGAGGCCAGCAGGGCGCCCTCCTGCCACCCGACGTAGCGACCACCGTGGTCGACCCAGGTCGACAGCGCTGCACGGCCGGAGGCACCCAGGTGGTGATACACCGGGGAGGAGTCGATGTTGCCGACCACGAGGACGTCGAACTTTCGCAGCGTCTTGGCGTTCACCTGTCGCGGCAGGATGACCCGGTAGGGGAACCGCCAGTCCTGGGCCAGCCGCCACTTGAGCCAGCCGGAGTACTGGTAGCCGTTGTAGGTCTGCGCCCACTGATCCAGCACGGCGATGCGTGGCACGTGACGTGGCTTCGGGGTCACGGGCTTGCTCAGTGTCGGGACGCGGACCATCGGAGCGTGCAGGTGGCGACCCGTCGAGCCGCCCTGGATGCCGGCGAGCAGCGGCAGGCTCCAGCCGCTGACGTCGTAGAAGTAGGGGAACGGAACGTAGGTGTCCTCGTTGAGGGCGGCCTGCACCCAGTGCTTCTGAGCCTGGGCGAGACTGATCCAGTACGTACCGGCAGGGAGGGTCCGGCGTCGCGGTGCGTCGCCGTACGGCCGGTAGTCGGGGACCACGGTCCGGCGAGTCAACCGGTCCACGACGACGTGGGCAGTCTGGAGCCGGCTCACGGTGAGCCTGGTCTCGCGGGAGTTCCCGAGCAGGAAGTAGCCGCAGACCGGGCGCTTGGGCACGCGCCGCTGCAGCTGATGGCCGGGGTTGTAGATCCGGTTCGGCTGCAGGCGACACTGCTCTCCCTCGCGCTCGGCCTGTACGAAGGTGTGACGCCATTGGCGTAGCACCCTCTCCCGATGGATCGCACCGGTGTAGAGAGTGGTGAGCGCGGACGTGTAGTGGTGGTGCACGCGCGTCGGGTAGGGCTTGGCGTCCCCCTGCTCGTAGGTCATCCCCACCGCGCCCATCTGGGTGGTCGGAACGGTGTCGCCGTACACCTGGGCGAAGAAGTCGTACCCGGACTTCCAGGTCTCGTACGTCCAGCCGTGGGCCTTGAACGCCCTCGCGTTGGCCGGGCCGTACATCTGCTCCACCTGCTGGTAGAGCCCGTCCGGCGTCTCGTGGTAGATCGGGTCTGCGTCCGGCGGGAAGAAGTAGCTGGCGCTGCTGTTCTCGTGCTCGTCGACGAACAGCTGCGGAGGGTACTTCCACAAGAGCTTCAGCCTGCCCGCGACCTCGGGCTGCGTACCGACCAGGCCGTCGCGGTTCATGTCGAACGCGTAGGAGTTGTAGCGGGTGTCGTGCGCACGCCCGTCCGGGTTCTGGACCGGAATCAGGCCGACGATCGCCCGGCGGAGGATCGTGCGCGCCACGCAGTCGGAGCTGTCGGCGAGCTCGTGCAACAGCCTGACGACGGCGTCGGCTCCCGACGGCTCGTTGCCGTGGACGTTCGCAGCGATCCACAGGATCGGCGGCGTACGACGGATGATGGCCTTCGCCCGACGGTCCGGCGTCGACGGATCGCGCAGACGGTCGAGATCCCGGCGGATGGCCGGCAGCCGGTGCAGAGACCGTCGGTTCCCGACGAGGGCGTAGCGCAGCGGGCGTCCGTTCCAGGAGTGCGCGTACACCCCCGTCACCACCCGGGCACTGGCTCGATCGGCGACGTGCCAGTAGCGGCCGATCTCCTCGTTGGTGGCCTCCCGTGAGCCGAGAGGGAAGCCGAGCACCCGGTAGGGGCTCGGCACCGCGCCGCGGAAGTGGGGCTGGGTGGTGACCGGATCGCATGGCTGGTGCGACCGCGACGGCTGGCCCGGAGGACTCGCCGTGGCCACGCTGGTGAGGCAGAGAGCGACGACACTGGCGGCGGTCATGGCGGCAAGGGCTCGACGCATGACCGGAGCGTAGGGGGCTCCTGATCCGGGGCGCTACGGCGAAGGCCGCACGGAGGTCCGGCGCTTTGTAGGGTTCTTCGCGAGACGACCCGAGGGGAGAAGCCATGATCGAGGTGCTCGACGACCTGCCGGCAGGTGTCATCGGACTGCGGGCCACGGGCGAGGTGAACGCCGACGACTACCGGGACGTGATGATCCCCGTCCTCGACGACGCCCTGGCGCGCGGTGGCGTCCGGTTGCTCTACGTCCTCGACGAGCACACGACCTTCCGTCCTGGTGCGCTCTTCGCGGACGCCAAGTTCGGCGTCGGACACCTGAAGGGCTGGGACCGGCTGGCGGTGGTGTCGGACGCCGACTGGCTCGAGAACGCCGTCAAGGCCTTCGGCTGGATGATGCCCGGCGAGGTGAAGGTGTTCGACGACGACGATGTGGACGACGCTGTGGAGTGGCTGACCCGCCCGCGTGACTGACCTCGCCGACGCCGATCCGGTCGCGGACGACGGAACTCGAGTGCGGGAGAGACGGCTGGACCAGTACGGTCCCGGGCATGTCCTCGGATGAGTTCGTGCCGGCCGGCTTCGAGCCGCCGACCTCGCTGGTCACCGACCGGTTCCGTCTCGAACCGCTCGGGCCGCAGCACAACCAGGCAGACCATGCCGCGTGGACGTCGAGCATCGAGCACGTCCGCTCGACCCCCGGCTATCCCGACGGCAGGTGGCCACCCCTCGACGGCATGACGCTCGAGGAGAACCTGCGCGACCTCCGCCGTCACGCCGACGACTTCTCGCGGGGCGCGGGCTTCACCTTCACCGTCCTCGACCCGAGCGACGACGACGTCATCGGTTGCGTCTACCTGTATCCCACGGCCTCCCCGGACTGGGACGTCACGGTGCAGTCGTGGGTGCGCGCCGACCGGGCCGATCTCGACGTGCCGTTGGCCGACGCCGTCGCCAGCTGGCTCGCCACCGACTGGCCCTGGGAACGCGTCGACCGCTGCGGCCGCTGACCCGCCGGGGCTTCGTGGCCCCGCTGGTGCGAGACACTGACGTGATCACTGTCCCGGACGCTGAGGGGTCTCACGTGTTGGCAACGAGCGACGTCATCGCCTTCGCGGCCTCGACCGACCTGGCCGCAGCCCGGGCCTTCTACGAGGGCACCCTCGGCCTACGTCTGGTCGACGAGAGCCCCTACGCCTGCGTGTTCGACGCCCACGGCACGATGCTGCGTGTCACCGCTGTGGCGGAGGTCGCCCACCCGGGCTACACCGTGCTCGGCTGGCGCGTGAGCGACGTGAGCGCGACCGTCGCCAGGCTGGAGTCGGTCGGCGTCGTGTGCACGCGCTACGAGGGCATGGAGCAGGACCAACACGGGGTGTGGACGACGCCGCACGGCGATCGCGTCGCCTGGTTCACGGACCCGGACGGGAACGTCCTCTCACTGACCCAGTTCCGCTGACGGTCACGTGAGCCTGGCTGCGGAACCGTCGGTAGGGTCTGCGGTGAGATCTAGGCTGGCGCCATGAGTACGACGGGCGAACCGGTGCCCTTCGAGGTCTACGAGCCCGGCGTGTACCTGCACGGGACGAAGGCGGACCTCGCCGTCGGCGACCTGCTGGTGCCGGGACGTCGTTCGAACTTCGACGAGGGTCGGACGATGAACCACGTCTACTTCACCGCCACCCTCGACGCCGCGGTCTGGGGCGCCGAGCTCGCCGCGGGTCAAGGCCCCGGCCGCATCTACCTCGTCGAACCGAGTGGGGCGTTCGAGGACGACCCCAACGTCACCGACAAGAAGTTCCCGGGGAATCCGACGCAGTCGTTCCGCAGCCGTGAGCCGCTCACCGTGGTGGGCGAGCTGACCGACTGGGCCGGGCACTCGGCGGAGAAGCTGCAGGCGATGCGGGACGGGCTCTCCAGGCTGAAGCAGGAAGGAGCAGCCCAGATCGAGGACTGACCTGGCGCGGCAGACCTGTGTCCCACGAGAGCCAGAGCGGTCGGCCGGCGTCTCGCATGGCACAGGCCCCGCACCGCGCGTGCGAGAGACTGGACTGCGTGAGCACCTCGATGTTCGACGACGTCCCGTTGGCCTGGGCGGACGTGGCTGCACGCTTCGCGACGGAACCGTGCTGGTGGATCGGTACGACCGGGAGCTCCGGGCCGCACGCGGTCCCGATCTGGGGCGTCGTGGTCGACGACGTCCTGTACTTCTATGGAGAGCCGGACACGCTCCGATCCCGCCACATCGTCGCGGACAACCGCATCGTCCTGCACCTGCCCGACCCGATGGACGTGCTGGTGGTGAAGGGGAAGGCCACGCCCGGACCAGCGATGCGGGAACGCGCTGACCTGTGCGACGCCTACCGGGAGAAGTACCGCTCGGACGATGACCGACGGTGGCTCCCGGACGCTCCCGGCATGGAGAACGCGCTCGTGTTCACGGTCGAGCCGCGACGGGCCATCGCCTTCCGACCAGCCGATGCCGACGTGTGGAGCAGGTGGGTGTGGGTCGCGGCCGACACGTCGGGGAGGGGCTCCTGACGTTCGCATCGTCACGAAGGGGACTTCCCCCGCCTGCCGCGCCGGCTCGACGTAGGGGCCTCAGCGGAGCGAGAACGGCGGGTAGTGGTCGGTGACGAGCAGGAAGGCGTAGGCCTCGACCCGCAGACCCCAGCGGCCCACGCCGACCACGTAGTCGAAGATCCCCCGCGGGTAGCGACCGGTGAACAGGATCGCGAACCAGGCGACGATGACCGCGAAGAAGGCGCCTACCACCAGGAAGAACAGCACGACGTAGTGCGGGATGGCGAGCAGCCACTTCACCAGTGGCAGCCAGCGGTTCAGGTCGCGCTGGACGTCCGGGTAGTCGAGGTCGAGGTGGACCCTCTGCTCCTCGACCGTCGACGGGTACTCGTCGGTCAGCAGGACGGCGTAGGCACCGACGCGAGCGCCGAACCGGGCCAGCTCGCGGGCGAAGTCGAACCACCAGCGCGGGTAGCGCTGCCGGAACAGGATCATCAGCAACGTCGCCAGGAACAAGCCACTGGCGATGCCGCCGCTCGTGGTGCTCACGGTCTTGCCGCCCTCCTCGTAGACCGTGCGGGTCACGCCGGCGGTGAGGATGCCGTAGACGATCGCGATCGGGATGATCAGCACCAGCCGGAAGGCGGTCCTGACCCGGTCGTACTGCGCCGCGTAGTCGACGTCGAGACGAGCCGGGTAGGCAGTGGGCGTGGACGGGGTGCTCTGGTCGGACATGTCGGACCTCCTGGTGTCCCTTCACTCCCGTCCAGGGTGCCCCCTGCGATCGGGTGTGGGCGAGAGGCGTTGGTCCCGCGGGAGACGTCGCCTCACGTGCGGTTGTCAGGAGTCGGTGCCGGTGTCCACCCCGTGGTGCTGGACCTGGGCGTGGGGGCGGGACTGCCACAGAGCCCAGTCGTTGCTGACGTCGGAGGCGGCCCGGAGGAGCAGGGGGAGGTAGTTGTCGAGGAGGCGGTCGGTCGAGGTCTCGGCCGCGTGGACCGTGACGTTCATGGCGGCGCGGACGGTGCCGGTGCCGTCGCGGACCGGGACCGCAACGGACCGGACACCGGGGGCGAGCTCCTCGTCGGCCAGAGCCCAGCCGCGGGCTCGGACCTGGGTGAGCTCCTCGTCGAGAGCCGCGCGGGTCTTGCCGATGTAGCGCGGGAGGCCGGATCGCGACGGGATCTTGAGGACGGTGTCGAGGTCGTCGGCGGAGAGCGCGGCGAGCAGGACCTTGCCCTGGGAGGTCTGCGGGGCCGGGAACAGCGTGCCGATGTCGACCCGGAGGGCGATGATCTTCGGCACCGACACGCGCGCGACGTAGACGATGTCGCTGCCGTCGAGCTGCGCCATCGACGACGACTCACCGGTATAGCGGACCAGCGTCTCGAGGTGGGGGCGGGCGACCTCCCAGAGCCCGAGCGACGCGACGTACGCCGTGCCGAGCGTGATCACCTTGGGCGTCAGCTCGAACGTCCGGTCGTCGGAGCGGACGTAGCCCAGCTCCTCGAGGGTCAGCAGCAAGCGCCGCGCGGTCGGACGCGCGAGACCCGTAGCCGTGGCGACCTCGGCGAGCGTGAGGGCACGGTGATGGGAGTCGAACGCCTGGAGCACGTCGAGGCCGCGCGCGAGCGACTCGACGAAGTCCGGTCCCGAGCCACGTCCTGCCATGGGCCGCAGCCTAGGAGCCGGAGTCCGGGTCGCCGAACATGGTGCCCCGGGCGCCGTGCGTGGCGTCGGACTGGTAGTCGGTGTACTGGTAGGGGTTGTCGAGCACCTTGCCGCCCTCCGGCATCTCCGGGTGCATGCCGGCCTGCCACACCTCGTCGCCCATCGCCGCCTTGAGGTGCTCGACGGTCGCATCGACGTTGCGTCGTACGGCGGCCGCGTCGAAGCCGACGAGCCTGCCCTCGCTCTTGACGACCTTGCCGTCCACGATCACCGTGTGCACGTCGCCACGCTGGGCCTGGAAGGCGACCTGGCCGTAGGGGTTCAGCAGGGGGAACGAGACGGGGGAGTCGTCGTTCTTGATCAGGACGACGTCGGCCTTGGAGCCGGGGGTGAGCCGGCCGAGGTCGTCCCGACCAAGTGCCTGGGCGCCGCCGCGGGTCGCCCAGTCGACGACGTGCTCGGCGCGCAGCGACAGCGCGGTGACGGTGTCGCCCTTGACGTGGGCCTCGAGGTGCTCGCGCGACCGGTCGGCGCCGAGCGTCGTCCGCATCGCCGAGAAGAGGTCTCCGCTCCACCACACGCTGGTGTCCATCGACAGCGACACCGGGATGCCGAACTGACGGACCTGCCAGGTCGGCGGGTAGCCCTGACCCGCGCTCTGCTCCGACTCCGTCGACACCGAGATCGAGCCGCCGCTGGCCGCGATCCGCTGGTAGGAGTCAGCGCTCAGCGTCGCGGCGTGCACGTAGATGTGGTCGGGCGAGGCGAAGCCGTTCTCGTGGATCAGCCGGATGCCGTCGTCGTTGGTCGCGCCCCAGACACCGGCATGCGTCGTGACCGGCAGGCCGAGCTCGCGGGCCACCTCGAAGGCGGCCTTCTCGGGGAACGTCGGGTCGCCGGTGACGTCGAAGGCCAGCTGGAAGCCGAGCATGTCGCCCGCACCCGTACGACGGCGCTCGAAGAAGTCGCGGACGGCCGGGTCGGCGGTCCACTCCCAGGGGCCGGCCTGGATGTTGCCGTAGGCCAGCACGAAACGGCCCGGCACGGCCTGCAGGGCGTCGACGGCGGCGTCGGCGTGGTCGACGGTCTGGAGACCGTGCGACCAGTCCACCGTCGTGGTGACGCCGGCCTCGAGCGACTCCCAGCCGGAGAGCAGGTTGCCGGCGTGGATGTCCTCGGGACGGAACGTCTTGCCGTGCTCGAGGTAGTACCAGACGAAGTACTGCGTCAGCGTCCAGTCGGCGCCGTAGGCCCGCATCGCCGTCTGCCACATGTGCCGGTGGGTGTCGATCATCCCCGGCATCACGATGCCGCCCGACGCGTCGACCTCCTGCGCACCGGCTGGTACGTCGAGGCTCGGGCCGACCGCCTCGATCCGGTCGCCGACGACCAGCACGTCGCCGGTCTCGTGGACGGTGTGGCTGTCGTCCATCGTCAGCACGGTGCCTCCGCGCAGGACGATCGAGTCGGTCATGGTCCCTCCCGTACATCTGTCCGTCTAGCGGTCGTGGGTCATTCGAGCCACTGTCGTCCCGCTCGCGGCGGGCTGTCAAGGGGTCCTTGACAGCGCTCGGTAGCCCTCGGAGACTGGCCGGACAACGCCTGCGGACGTCTGTCCGTCTTTCAGTAAAGGATCATCGTGGCCGACCGACCGTCCGGACCCCTGGCCGGACTGCTGGTCGCCGACTTCTCGCGGATCCTGGCCGGTCCCTACGCCTCGATGCTGCTCGCCGACCTCGGGGCGGAGGTGGTCAAGGTCGAGTCGCCCGCCGGGGACGACACCCGGTCGTGGCAGCCGCCCGTGCGCGACGGACGGGCGACGTACTACCTCGGCGTGAACCGCAACAAGCGCTCGGTCGCTCTCGACCTCAAGGACCCCCACGACCTCGCGCTCGCGCAGGAGCTCGCCATCCGCGCCGACATCATGATGGAGAACTTCCGTCCCGGCGGTCTCGCCCGGTTCGGGCTCGACTACGACACCGTCGCCGCCGCCAACCCGGCCGTCGTCTACGCCTCCATCAGCGGCTTCGGTACTTCTGAGCAGGGACGCGTCCTGCCCGGCTACGACCTCATCGTCCAGGCCATGTCGGGCCTGATGAGCCTGACCGGCGGTCCCGACACGGGGCCGTTCCGCTCTGGTATCTCGGTCTTCGACGTGATGGCCGGCCTGCACGCCACCATCGGCATCCTCGCTGCCCTGCACGCCCGCGACGAGAACGGCCGCGGCCAGCACGTCGAGGTCAACCTCCTCTCGTCGGCGATGTCGGGCATGGTCAACCAGACCAGTGCCTACGTCGCCGGCGGCGTCGTCCCCCAGCGCATGGGGAACAGCCACCCCAGCCTCTTCCCCTACGAGCCGCTGATGTGCGCCGACGGCGAGCTGATCATCACCGCCGGCAACAACGGGCAGTTCCGCAAGCTGGTCGAGGTGCTGGGTGTCCCCGAGCTCGCCGACGACCCGCGCTTCTCGCGCAACGAGGACCGCACCGCCCATCGCGACGAGCTCCGGCCGCTGCTGGTGGAGCGACTGATGACCCGGCCGAAGATGGAGTGGTTCCGCGAGATCATCGGCGCCGGCGTGCCGTGCGGGCCGATCAACGACGTCGGGGGCGGTGTCGCGTTCGCGACCGAGGTCGGGCTCGACCCGGTGGTGGAGGTGGGTGAGGGCGACGCGATGGTGCCGTCGATCCGCAACCCGATCACGTTCTCCGCGACACCCGCCGACTATCGCCTGCCGCCGCCCGAGCTCGACGAGCACGGCGAGGAGATCCGGGCCTGGCTCGGGGGAGTCGACCGACGAGAGGGGGAGGGCGCGGATGGCTGAGCTGGAGTTCCCGACGTCGTTGGGCACCTCGACCGCCGAGGAGATCAGCCTGCTGGGGCAGAGCCTCGCCGGCGACCTGATGGGCAACGTCGGCTTCGGCGAGCTGGCTTTCTGGCTGGTCGCACTGCGACGGCCGACGGCCGGCGAGACCCGGGTCTTCGAGGCCGTGCTGGTCGCCCTTGCCGACCACGGGTTCACCCCGACGGCGATCGCCGCCCGGCTGACCTACCTCTCCGCGCCCGACTCGCTGCAGGGCGCACTGGCTGCCGGACTGCTCGGGGGCGGGTCGCGGTTCCTCGGGGTGACGGAGGACTGCGGCGGCTACCTGCACGCCGTACTCGAGGAGCACGAGGGCGACCTCCCCACCGACGACGCCGGCTGGGACGAGCTCGCCCTCGCGGCCGTACGACGGACCCGCGAGCAGGGCAGGTACGTCCCGGGACTGGGCCATCCGGTCCACAAGGTCGAGGACCCGCGCACCCCCCGGCTGATCCGGATCGCCGACGAGGAGGGGCTGCACGGCCCCCACCTGCGGCTGTTCGAGGCGATCGGCCGGACCCACGAGGAGGTGCTCGGCAGACGACTTCCGCTCAACGGGGCCGGTGTCTGCGGCGCTGCCCTGGCCGACCTCGGCCTGCCGGTCGAGCTGTTGCGCGGCTTCGCCCTGCTCGCCCGGGCGGCCGGCCTGCTCGGTCAGCTGGCGGAGGAGCGCCGGCGGCCGATCGGGATGGACGCCTACCTGACCATCGACCGCAACGCGGTGTACGTGGATCCGACCGAGGACTGACAGAGAGGAGCGAGCATGGCCACCGTCGCCGCGGTCATCGCCTCGACGCACCACCCGTTCTACCTCAAGGCCACCACGGCCAGCGGGGCCGATCGGCCGCCGTTCGCCGACGAGTGGCAGGCCAAGATCGAGGCGTTCCGCGAGACGCTGACGCGGGTCGAGCCCGACGTCCTGGTGATGGTGGGCAGCGATCACTTCCACCAGCTGTGGCTGGACAACATGCCGCAGTTCCTGGTCGGCAAGGCACCGTACTTCGACGCCAACTGGTACAACGAGGAGCGCGAGTTCGGCCTGCCGCGGATGACGCTGAAGGGCGAGGAGGACCTCTCGTCCCACATCCTCCGCAACGGCCTCGACATGGACTTCGACCTGGCGTTCAGCAACGAGCTGCGGATCGACCACAGCATCACCTGCCCGATCATCACCCTGCGCCCGCAGGCGGACCTGCCGATCGTGCCGATCTACACCAACATCTTCGCGCCGCCCCTTCCGCAGCCGAAGCGGTTCGTCCAGCTGGGCAAGGCGATCCGCGAGATGGTCGAGTCGTGGCCCTCGGACCAGCGGGTCGCGATCATCGGCACGGGGCACCTCTCCCTCGAGCTCGGGGGGCCCCGTCAGTTCGGGCCGCACGGGCCCGATCCGGAGTTCGATCGCAAGGCCGTCGAGTGGATCGCGAACGGCGACCTCGACGGCTGCCTCGGAGAGGTGTCGCTCGACAGCCTGCACGCACCCGGCAACGCGACCCACGGCTTCATGGACTTCATGTTGATGATGGGCGTCGCCGGCGACGGCGTGAAGGCCGACTACACCGACTCGCTCGACCTCTTCCACACCATGGAGGCGTACTTCACCTGGTACCCGGAAGGAGCGCTGCGATGAGCAAGTACCTTCTCGACAAGTTCCTCTACACCGTCGACCGCGACCCCGACCTCGTGGAGCGCTACCGGTCGGACCCCGCGGGCACGGTCGCGTGGTGGGAGGACGAGCTGGCCAACTCCCTCCTCAACTGTCACGGCGGGGAGCGCTCGACCTGGCTCTCGTTCACCGACGACGAACGACGCGCCCTCGTCGAGCAGGACCACGTCACGCTCTTCCAGATGGGCGCCCACCCGTTCCTCGCGCTGACGCTCTTCATCGCGATGTTCGAGCGTGACCACGGTCCGCTGGAGTACCAGATCGCCTATGGCAAGGCGTTGGAGCACCTCACGCTGCCCTACCCCGACATCACGACCTGACATGCGCGCCGCCGTCCTCCACACCGCCGGCTCGCCCCCGTCCTACGGCGAGCACCCCGCGCCGACGACCGCTCCAGGATCCACGCTGGTCCGGGTGACCGCGGCGCCGGTGGTGCCGCTCGACCTGCTGTGCGCCTCGGGGACGTCGTACTTCGGGGTGCCTGCGACGCCCTACGTCCCGGGCGGCCAGGGGGTGGGGCTGGTCGAGGCGTCCGAGTCCTACGACGCGGGGTCGCGCGTGTGGTTCTACACGCCGGCCGGGATGCGCCCAGCCGACGGCAGCCTGGCCGAATTGTGCCTGGTGCCGGACGAGGACGTCGTACCGCTGGAGGCATCGGTGCCCGACGAGCTGGCCGCCGCCCTGGGGTTGTCGGGTGTCGCGGCCTGGATGGCCCTGTCGTGGCGCGCGCGGGTGCAGCCGGGGGAGCGCGTGCTGGTGCTCGGAGGCGGGGGTGCGGTGGGCCAGGCCGGGATCGGCGCGGCACGCGCGCTCGGTGCCTCGACGGTCGTCGCGGTCGCACGCACGACGTCCGTCGACCGGGCCCGTGCGGCTGGAGCAGACCTGGTCGTACCACTCGGCGACGACGTCGACGCCCTGGCCGCCGTGCTCACCGAGGCCGGCCCCTTCGACGTCGTCCTCGACCCGGTCTGGGGCCGCGCTGCCACGGCGGCCTCCCGCGCCCTGGCGCCCGGCGGACGTCTGGTCAATCTCGGTGGCGGCGCCGGCGACGAGGCGACCCTGCAGTCGTCGGTGCTCCGCAGTCGGACGGCCTCGGTGCTCGGCTACACCAACAACGCCCTGACCCCCGAGCAGCGTGCCGGGGCGATCACCGCCGTCCTCGCCCACGCCGCCGCGGGCCGGATCCGGCTCGCCTACGACGTGCAGCCCCTGGCGGAGGTCGAAGCGGCCTGGACACGGCAGTCGGAGGGCCGCGCTCCGGGCCGCTGCGTCCTCGTCCCGGGCTGACTCCTGGAGCTGTCCCGCGACTAGTACGTAGTCGAGGCCAGATGGCCTCAACTACGTACTACTCGACGACCCTCTCGAGCCGCCGCTCGAGACCACACCCCTTGGGGTCAACGTCAGGCTGGACGCATGACCGATACCGACGACCGGCAGAAGCTCGCCGAGCTGATGCGTGACATGCCCATCGCGATGCTGACCACGTTCGGCGCGACCGGACCGCGGACCGTGCCGATGGCGCGTCAGGAGGTCGACCCGGGCGCGGAGCTCTGGTTCATCTCCGCGCGCGACACCGACCACGTCCGCGCCCTCCAGCACGACCCGCACGTCGTCGTCACGTTCTCCTCGCGCGACGCCTGGGTGGCCGCCACCGGACGGGCCGAGGTGGTCGACGACCAGGACAAGCTCGCCGAGCTGTGGAACACCTTCGCCGAGGCCTGGCTCCCCGGCGGTCCCGAGGACCCGCAGGCCGTGCTGCTGAAGGTGGACGTGGAGCAGGCGGAGTACTGGGACACGCCAGGCGGCACGATGGCCTCGCTGATCAGCTTCGCCAAGACGAAGCTGACCGGGGAGACCTACGATGCCGAGCACGGGACGGTCGGCCGCGCGGCCGGCTGAGGCGACGCCCACCGGGCGTCGCACCCGGTTGCAACATAAACTAAAATCTCAACTGGTTGTATGAGTTGAGGGAGTTGTCAGTCGACGCCGGCCTCCGGCGTCCCGGGAGTGCTCAGGCAGGGTGGAATGTCCGAGGACAAGCTCGAGGGTGCGTACCCCGTCGCTCGCGATGACGAGGGGCCGTTGGTCGGGGGGTTCTCCTACGACGCGGCGCAGGACCGCTGGACCTGGTCACCGGAGATGTTCGCGATCCACGGGTTCGAGCCGCACGACGTCGTGCCGACGACGGAGCTGATCCGGTTCCATGCCCACCCCGACGACCGCGAGGCGGTCGCCGAGGCCCTGGCCGGTGCGATGGCCGCGCCGGGGTCGTTCACCCTCACCTTCCGGCTGCTCGACGCCCAGGGCGCGACGCGACGCGTCCTGATGCTCGGGCAGGGATCCGACGGCGCTCAGGGCGCCGTCGTGCTCCGCGGGCAGCTGGTCGACCTGACGCCCCTGCAGGACGAGATCCTCAACGACGACCTGTCGCCGATGGTCGACGACTTCCGCGCCCACCGGGCCGTGATCGAGCAGGCCAAGGGGATCGTCATCCAGATCTTCGCGGTCGACGCCGACGAGGCCTTCGACCGGCTCCGGGCGTGCTCCCAGACGGCCAACGTCAAGGTCCGCGACCTCGCCCAGTACCTCGTCGTCGCCGCCGCCCAGGACCGCACGCCGGGCAAGGCCGAGAACACGCTGGGGCTGGCCGAGATCCTCCAGGTGCTGGCGGCGGACGCCGACTGACCCCACGCCACCGGCGTACGGTGAGGCGGTGGACCACGACACCGCTCAGCAGTGGCTCGACCAGTACGTCGCCGCCTGGCTCTCCTACGACCGCGACGCCATCGGCGCCCTCTTCAGCGACGACGTCTCCTACCGCTACCACCCCCATGACGAGCCGATCGTCGGCCGCGGGGCCGTGGTCGCGTCCTGGCTCGGCGAGACCAGCGACGAGACCAGTGACGAGACCAGCGACGGGGCCGCGTCGAGCCCCGACGAGCCCGGGACGTACGGCGCGACCTACGCCCCGGTGGCCGTCGACGGTGACGTCGTCGTGGCGACGGGCACGTCGACGTACCGGGACACACCGGACGGTCCGGTGACCCAGGTGTTCGGCAACTGTTTCGTGATGCGGTTCGACGACGACGGTCGCTGCCGCGAGTTCACCGAGTACTACGTGAAGCAGCCCTGACGCGCCCGAAAAACTTTCAGTGACGGGGCCCGTCGCGTCCCCTAGCATCGGGTCGAACCACTCAGCCGCGTCGGGGGGCGCGGGGACCCTAAGCGGGGGGACTCATCGTGGCGCGCGTGCTGCGGATGCCGGGGGTCGCGACCGACGCGCGTGAGGGAGTCCTGTCCTCCTGGCTGATCGACGAGACCGACGCCTTCGACGCCGCCCAGACCATCGCCTACGTCGAGACCAGCACGCTCCTGCTCAGCGTCGAGGCAGGTCGCCCGGGGGTGCTGCTCAAGACGCTGGTGGAGCCCGGCACCCACGTCGACGTCGGGACGCCGCTCGGCGTGATCGCCGAACGTGACGAGACCCTCCCCGACCTCGACATCCTGCTGCACGAGCTGGGGGTGGACGGCGCCCGGCCCGCCACCCACCGGGCCGACCCTGGTCCGGCGACGAGCACCCACCTCGCGGCCACCCCACCGGCGTCCGACCCGGTGGCGACGGAACCATCCGTGTCCAGCTGGTTCGAGCCGAAGCCGGAGGTGTCCGCGGTCGGCCACGAGGAGCCGCTCCCCGCGCTCCATGCCCGCAAGGCCCGCCTGACCCACGACCACTTCCGGGTGACGGTCAGGGCCGAGCAGCTCGTCGAGACCTGCGCCCAGGCCGGACTCCCGGGCGGACCGCTGGCGATCGAGTACCTGGTCGTGAAGGCGGTCGCGGCGGCGCACAGCCAGCTGCCCGAGCTCAACCTGACCCAGCGTCCCGACGGCGCACGGCCCGAGACCACCGTCGACGTGGGCCTGGCCATGCCCGACGCGGGCGGCCTGGTCGTGCCGGTGCTCCGCGACGTCGGCACCCTCAGCCTCCTCGACATCGCCCTGCTGGCGACCGACTTCGCCGGCGAGGCCCGCGCCGGACGCATGGTCGCCGACGACCGCGTCGGCAGCATCGTGGTGACGACCCTCGGCCGGCACGCGATCGACGACGCCGTCGCGCGCGTCGTACCTCCGCAGGTGGCCGCCCTGGCGATCAGCGGGATCCGACGCGAGCCGGTGGTGGAGGGCGACCGACTGGTGGCAGGGTCGGTCCTGAGGCTGACGCTGTCGATCGACCCCGACCACGTCGGTGACATCGTGGCCTCACGATGGTTGGCCGTCGTCGCGGCGCTGCTCGAGCGACCGGCCTGGATGCTCGACTGAGGGGTGCACATGTCGGAGCCGTTCGACGTCCTGCTGGAGAAGTACGCACGACTGGTGGTCCGGGTAGGTGCGAACGTGCAACCCGGTCAGGAGGTCGTGGTCAACGCGCTCCCCGAGCAGGCGGACGCCGCGCGGGCCCTGGCGGATGAGGCGTACCGGGTCGGGGCCACCCGGGTGACGATCCACTACCGGGACCCGCACCTGCAGCGGGCGGCCGTGCTCCACGCGCCCGAGGAGATGCTCGGCACCAGCCCCGCCCACGAGCTGGACCAGGTGCGTGGCTGGCGCGAGAGCCGCCCGGCCCTCATCAGCCTGACCGGCAACCCGTTCCCCACGCTCATGGACGGGCTCGACCCGGAGCGGTTGGCCAAGTCGCAACCGGTGGACGTGATCGCCGAGATCATGCCGCTGGTGGCGAACGACGTGCTCGCGTGGACCATGGTCGGCGCTCCGACGGCAGGGTGGGCCGCCAGTGTCGGGGTCGCCGATGTCGCGCAGCTCTGGGACGCCGTCGCGGTGGCCATGCGCCTCGACCAGGCCGACCCCCAGCAGGCCTGGCGCGACCACATCGCGAAGCTGCAGGGACGTGCCGCGGTCCTCAACGGCCATGCCTTCGACCGGGTGCGCTACCAGGGGCCCGGCACCGACATCACCATCGGCATGGCGGCCGGGACCACCTGGCTGGGCCCCACCACCGTGAACGCCGACGGCGTCGAGTTCGTGCCCAACATGCCGACCGAGGAGGTCTTCATGTCGCCGGACTGGCGCCGGGCGGACGGCAGGGTCCGGACGGCCGTGCCGTTCTTCCTCAGCTCGATGGGCACGATGGTGGAGGGGCTCGAGCTGGAGCTGCGCGACGGCACCATCACCGGCGCCACTGCCTCGCGTGGAGAGGCGGAGGTGCAGCAGCAGTTCGAGGTCATCCCGCGCTCACGTCACCTCGGCGAGGTGGCGATCGTCGACCGCGACTCCGCTGTCGCCCGCACGGGCCTGGTCTACAAGGACATGCTCTTCGACGAGAACGTCGGCTCCCACATCGCCTGGGGGATGGGGTTCCCGAGCTCGCTTCCCGGCGCGCTCGAGCAGACACCCGAGGAGCGGATCGCCTCCGGCCTCAACCACGCCAACACCCATGTCGACGTCGTGATCGGGAGCCCGGAGGTCCAGATCGACGGCGTCCACGCCGACGGCTCGGTCGTCCCCATCACCCGCGGCGACGAGTTCGTCCTGACGGAGTGAGCCCGCTGGAGCTCAGCCCCGCCAGGCGAAGACCTCCTCCCAGTCGAACGCGTCGTTCTCGACCAGATTGGTCGCGTACGACTCGTAGACCAGGGTGTGCCCGTCGCCGCTGATGGCCGCCGCCGTGCTGGCACTCCAGTTGTTGCTCTCGGCGCCGCTGGCATCCTGCGAGGCGCGCACGATGCTGCCCGCGCGCAGGTCGGCGACGAAGGCGTCCGGGTTGGTGCCGCTGTCGACGCCGGCGAGGTTGCTCGCGTCCGAGGCGAACCCGACGTAGCGACCGCTCCGCGAGAGGCTCGGCAGGAAGGAGTCGGCGTCGCCGGCGCCCGCGCCGCGGCTCACCAGGGTCACGGCCCGGTTCGTCAGGTCCATCCGGTACACCTGTGCGTGGTCGTCCGGGCCGGGAAGCCTGGACGCGCACGACGAGAACGCGACATAGCGCCCGCTGCCGGAGATCACCGGGCGACCGGCGCTACCAGCCGGGAACGGCTGGCACGGAGGCGAGTCGGGCTCGTGCCAGAAGCGGGTCGTCGTACCGGCGCCGACGTGTCGCACCCACAGATCGTTGCTGTCGCCGAACGTGACGCGGTCGCCCCGGTCGGACACGTCCCCGACGAGCACCGACGGCGAGACATCGCGGCCGTTCGCGGTCAACGACATCTGCCGCGTCCAGCGGTGAGAGAGATCGCGCAGGTAGACGTCCTCGCGCTTGTCGCCGTCCTTCGGGCCGAACGCCGCGAACGTCTGGAACGCCACGCGATGGCCGTTGCCCGAGATCACCGGTGAGAAGCTGTTCTGCTTCCTCTGCCGGCCGTTCGGTCCCACGGAGGCGAGCCGGATCTTCTGGGTGAACAGGTCCTTGACCACGACGTCGAGCACGCTCCCGTTGGTGTCGTGGACGAGGTTCGTTGCGAAGGTCGTGAACGCGACGTAGCGCCCGTCGTTCGAGATGGTCGGCTCGATGCTGTAGTCGTTGCCGGGCCGCGTGCCCTTCCTGCTGACCAGGACGGTGATGCCGTCGACGGTGTCGCGGAGGTACACGTCGTCGAGCCCGTTGCGGTCCTGCGGGACGAGTGCGGCTGCGGTCGAGAACACGACGAATCGACCGTCGTACGACGCCACCTGGCCGGTGCCGCTGATCGCGCTCTTCGCATCGGCCTGGGCATCGGTGCCGTTCACGAGCACGACCTGCTCGTTGTGGGGCACCGTCACGGCGTACGACGGGCCGGTGACGGCCAGACCGGCGGCGACGAGGGCGGCGGCGACGAGGGCGGCGAGGGCCAGCCCGGCCGCGGCTGGTCTGCCGTGGTGGACAGGGGTGGTGCGCATGGTGGAGCTCCTTCGAGGTTCGGTGTGTGCGACCAAGACGCAGTCCCCCCTCCAGAGGTTGCAACGCGGCGCGACGCGTTACTCGGTGGGCACCGGGCGCCCGCGTGCCTAGGCTGCCGCCATGGCTCTCGTCCACCGCGCCACCCTCAGCCCCTCCAAGCAGGAGCTGGTCGCAGCCTGGCTCCCCGGCCGACCATGGGCGGCCGGCATCGAGATCACGACCAAGGTCGCGGAGTACCGCTTCGACGACCCGGCCGGCGAGGTCGGCGTCGAGACGATCCTCTTCGCCGCGGACGACGGCACGACCGTGCAGGTGCCGCTGACCTACCGCGGCGCCCCCCTGGACGGGGCCGACGACCACCTCATCGGCACGACGGACCACTCGGTGCTCGGTCCGCGCTGGGTGTACGACGGCTGCATCGACCCAGTCTGGGCGACCACGTTGACCACGGCGATCCTGACCGGCGGCACCCAGGTGCAGATGTACCTCGAGCAGGACGGGCAGCGCATCGACATCCCGCCGCGGATGACGGTGCAGGGCAGCGGTCGTCCCGGCGCCGTCGTGCCCGATCTCGCGAGCGTCGACTCCGTGCACGACGAGGGGAGGACCACGGTGGTCCGGTCCGGCGATGCGGAGCTGGTGGTGGCCCGCGTGGTCGGCGCCACCGTCGAGGCTGACGAGACCCTGGTCGGCCAGGTGGGCGACCAGGGGGCCGTGCTCGCCGGCTTCCGGCGTTCGTCATGACCATCGAGCTCCGCGAGCTCACGCCCGAGGTCCGGGAGGACCTGCGGTCCGTGCGGCTGGGCGAGGGGCAGGACCGGTTCGTCTCGACGATCGCCGACTCGCTCGCGGAGGCCGAGGAGTTCCCCCAGGCCAACCCGTGGTTCCGCGGGGTCTACGCGGAGGGTCAGGCGGTCGGCTTCGTGATGATCAGCTGGGACTGCCCGCACGACCCGCCGAACATCTTCGGTCCCTGGTTCCTCTGGAAGCTGATCATCGACGAGCGTCAGCAGCGCCGCGGGCTCGGCCGCGAGGTCGTGCTGACCATCGCCGACCTCGTCCGCGCGCAGGGTGGCCAGGCGTTGCTCGTGAGCTACGTCGACGAACCGGGCGGCCCGCGGGACTTCTACCTCGGCCTGGGGTTCCGCCCGACCGGCGAGGTCGACGACGAGGGGGAGATCCTGCTCAGCCTCGCGCTCTGACCCGGACCACCCCGACGCGCGTTGCCTGGGCGCGTCGCGCGGTCCTACGCTGCCGAGAGGGCCGTCCGTCGTACGGAGGGAAGCAGGTGACGACATGCCCGTCTTCATGATCGAGCGCAGATACGCCGAGCTGATGGAACCCACTCCCGAGGGTGTGGCCGAGCTCAACGACATCAATGCCGACGAGGACGTGCGCTGGCTGATGTCCTTCCTCTCCGCCGACAAGCGGAAGTCCTACTGCCTCTACGAGGCAGACTCCGCCGATGCGTTGGTGCGGGCCGCCGAGAGGGCCGGGCTGCCGGCGGACGTGATCACCGAGCTGGGTCACCGGGTCCTGCCGGACGGCTCCCTGGTGAGCGTCTCCGACTGATCCGTGCTGCTCGCCAGCAGGGCGGCCTGGGTCCGGTTGCTGGAGCCCGTCTTCATCAGGATCGACCGCACGTGGTTGGCCGCGGTGTGCTCGCTGATCACGAGGACCTCGGCGATCTGACGGTTGCTCAGGCCCCGACCGAGCAGGCCCAGCACTTCCTGCTCGCGCCAGGTGAGGCCCCAGTCCGGACGCCCGAGGGCGGTCAGCTCGTCGAGATCACGGAGTACCCGGTTCATCCGGCTGCGCTCCGCCAACGACCGTGCCTGGGCGCTGAGGCCGGCAACGCTGACGCCCGGAGTCGGGTGCAGCGCCGCATGACGGGCGTAGCGGGCCAGCGCAGTGGCCTCGTGCAGGTGCGCGCCCATCCGACGATTCATGACCAGCGCCTGCTCGAAGTGGTGAGGTGCCTCCGCTCGACCCAGGAGCGAGAGCAGCTCGGCCAGCGGCAGGTCGGCGCTGCCGACCGGGTGCAGGAACTCGGCGCCGAGCAGGTTGTGCCCGGCGTACGGCGCGACCATGGGCAGCAGCCGCTCCGCGGCGGGTACGTCCTCGAGCCAGACCGCGGCGTCCACGAGGTAGGACAGCACAGCGGGCCACGACGCCGAGGCACGGAGATCGGCCAGGCTGCGCCCCAGGATGTCGTCCAGCCATCGCCGGCAGGTCTCCCGCTCCCGGAGCTCCGTGGCGAGGGCCAGACCCGCCGGCGGCCACACGTCCGGGTCACCGGGCTCGCGGAGCAGGGTGCGGGCGGCTGCGGGAAGGCCGGTCTCGCGCCGCAGAGCGAACGCCATGATCCCGTCCGCGCCACTAGGGCTCGCGCCCTCGGTGAGTCTCAGCCGGCGCCGCGCCACGTCGAGGCTCTGCTCGGCTCGGTCGAGCTCGCCCCGAGCGATCGCCGTCCCGAAGGAGACCGCACCCGCGACCCAGCTCCAGAAGGGTTGCGCGGTGAGGTCGGCCATGGCCTGGAGATCGCGCGTGGCGACGGCGAGAGCCGCGGGATCGCCCTTGATGTAGTACGCCTCGCAGCGGTGGTAGCAGGCGGGACCCAGCGCATACGCGCCACGCGAGCCCGGTCCCATCCGCATCAGCTCCTCGGCCCGCTCGATCGTCCGGTCGAGCTCGTCGAAGCCGCTGCCGTCGCTCATGGCGATCGACATCACCCGCGCGAGCAGGTCCTGGTCACCGAGCTCGCGGGCGCGCGCGACCGCGTCCGCGGCGAGGCGCATCCCGGCCTCTCGATCGCCGGTCCAGGCGTGGAGCCGGGCCAGGGACGCCGTCGCATGGACCAGGAGCCCGGGGGACGCATCGGGACACGACGCGAGAGCAGCGGTGAGGAGGTGCAGGGATCGCCTCGCGCTCACGCCGTCACGCCACACCGCAGCCGCGTGGCCGAGCCCGGCGCGGAGACGGAGCTCGGGATCCGTGCTGGCAGCCACTCGCTCGTCGAGCTCCCGGGCACGGTCGAGCTGCCACCCGAGCAGGGCGCTCCGAGCGGCCTGCAGGGTGAGGTCGTCGCGCACGAGGGGGTCTGACGCGAACGCCGCGGCTCGTTCGTAGTAGTCGGCTGCCTCGGAGTGGGCCGACGAACCTCGCGCCTGGTCGCCGGCAGCGGTGAGGTGACGGGCCGCCTCCGGTTCGTAGCCGAGCACCGCGGCCTCGGCGAAGTGGGCCGCCAGCCGGACGGTCCGTCGTACGGCGGCCGCATGCTCGGCCTCGAGGGTCAGGGCGATCGCGGCATGGGCGTGCACGAGGTCGACGTCGGTGAGGGTCTCCAGCACCGCCTGCCGCGCCAGCGCGTGCGGGAAGCGGGCGCTCGCCGTCTCGGCCTGGCTCGCGTCGAGGAGGCCGAGGGCTTTGGCCGTGGCCAGGACCTCGACCAGGTACTCGCGCGACACGACGTCGCCGGTGAAGCGCGACGCCGCATGGGAGAGCTCGGCGATGTCGACCTCCTCGCCCATCACCGCAGCCACGCGCAGCACCGCACGGGCGGTGGGCTCGAGCGAGTCGAGGCGCCGTGCGATCGAGGTGGCGTACGAGCCCGGCGCGCTGAACGTCCAGTGCGGCTCGTGCGGGTCGAGATCGCGGCAGGTCTCGCGGAGGAGGAAGGGGTTGCCGCCGGTGGTGTCGCGCATGACGGCTGCCGCGTGGCGGGCCTCGCCGCCGGCCAGGAGACGGTTGCGCTCCAGGTACGTCGTGATCTCGCCGACGTCGAGCGCGGGCAGGTCCAGCCGCTGCACCCCCTCCAGCCGGTACAGCTCCGACACCGTCTCGCTCAGCCGGCTCGAGCGGTCCGGTGGCGTGCTCCGCATCGTCGCGAGGACCAGGAGCCGCTGGTCGTCGGTACGCGAGACGACGTACCTCAGCAGGTCGCGTCCCGCCTGCCCTGCCCAGTGCAGGTCCTCCAGCAGCAGCACCAGGGGCCGCACAGAGGCCGCCCACGTGAGTGCCTCCACGACCGCGCGGTACAGCTCGCTCCGGAGCAGATCGTCGGCGACCGGGACCTCCCGCTCGCGTGACGCGGTCAGCGCGCGCAGCCGGTCGAGGGTCGGCTCGGGCAGCGCCGGAGCACCGTCGTCGGGAAGCATCGCACCCAGCAGGGTCGCGATCGGCTCCACGAAGGGGTCGTGCGCCATGCCCATGTCAGGCGAGCAGGCTCCCCCGACGATGCCCGCGCCCTCCGCGTGAAGTGCCAGGGCGGCCTCGACGACGAAACGCGTCTTGCCGCCACCAGCCTCGGCGCCGACGAACACGACCTGACGCATGCCCTCCATGACGCCGGCCCAGGCCTCCTCGAGCGCGTCGAACTGGGGGCGACGCCCGACGAAGGCCGGCTGCGTCATGCGCAGCCATCGGGCCGGCGGCTCGGGCCGCTGCCACGTGGGCATCTCCTCACGATAGGACCGCGGGCTCCCTGGGGCGTAGCGAGAATTGACTATCCCGGGCGGGCGGTCGAAATGGTCAGTCCTGGTCGTGCGGCGCGGGACTCGAGGGGTGATCGTCGTGAGATCGGACGGCCCGGTCCGCGGGGCGTCACGGTTTCGCGAAGGGAGCCACCATGCATCTCTCCACACCACGTCGCCGACCAGCGCTTCTCGTGGCCGCCTGTGCCAGTGCGGCGGTCCTGGCCCTCTCCACGGGCGCCGCCTCGGCGCAGGCGCCCTGCCACCACCCACCCGGGACGCGGGTTCTCGCCACCGGTCTCGGGGGCACTCTCGGCAGCACGGTCGGTCCCGACGGAGCGCTCTACGTCCCGGACGGCGTGGCCGGCACCGTCACCCGCGTCGACCCGTGGAGCGGGCACACGAGCCTGTTCACCAGCGGGTTGCCGACGCGGATCGCACCCGTCGGGGGCGCGATGGACGTCGCCTTCCTCGGTCGGACGGCGTACGTCCTCGTCAGCCTGGTCGGCCCCGACGTCGGTGGGACGTCCGTCGACGGCATCTACCGGATCGACGGCCCTCACTCGTCCACCGTGGTCGCCGACATCGGCTCCTTCGCGCTCGCCCACCCGCCCGCCACCGACTTCTTCATCCCTGCCGGTGTGCAGTTCGCGATGCTCCCCTACCGGCACGGGTTCCTGGTCACCGACGGGCACCACAACCGCGTCTACCGGGCGACGTTGTCCGGTGACGTCTCCGAGGTCGAGACGTTCGGCGACATCGTCCCCACCGGGCTGGCGTCGTGGCGTGGCCACGTCTACCTGGCCGAGGCGGGGCCGGTCCCGCACCTCGCCGAGAACGGCCGGGTCGTCCGGCTCGACGTGCGCACCCACTCGGCGACGGAGATCGGGCGCGGTGCACCTCTGGCCGTCGACACCGGGACCGACGGGCACCACCTCTATGCGTTGTCGCAGGGCACCTTCCCGGCTGACGGGGAGCCCGGGGCACCGGCCCTCCCCGACACCGGCGCGCTGATGCGCGTCCGTCACGACGGGTCCATGGAGACGGTGGCCGACGGCCTCGACCAGCCGACCTCCGTCCAGTTCATCGGACACACGGCGTACGTCGTCACGCTGAACGGTGAGATCGACGCGATCCCGCTGCACCGCTGAGCAACTCCGACCGGGTCCGTCGCCGTGCCTGCTACGGCGGCGGACCCGTCTACGCTGATCAGCCGGACGTGAGGACGGCGAGGTCACGCTCGGCGAAGCGGCGGTGGTGCCACTCCTCGTTGACCACGATCGACAGCGCCTCGGCGACCGAGTAGCGGTCGGGCGGCGGCCACCCGACGCCGTCCACCGGGGTGGTCTCGCCGGCCAGGTCGGCGTCGGTCAGGTCGGCGAGGACGCGTCGCACGGTCGCCTGGCGGTCGGCCCGCACGCCCAGCACCTCCTCGAGCGTCGGCCGGACCTGGGTGTCGTGGGCCCAGTCGAGCTCGCGGAGGGTGTCGAAGGGGAGGTCCATCGGATCCCACGGGTCGGGGTCGCCGAGGTAGACGCGGTTGACCCAGGCGTCCGTGGCGTAGCAGAGGTGGCGCAGCGTCTCGATGAACGACCACTCGCCGTCCACGCGCTCGTGCAGCAGCGCCTCGTCGAGCGCCCGCGCCTCGTCGACGGTCTCGGCCCAACGTCGCTCCAGGATCTCCCAGGCCTCACGGAAGCCGTCGGCGTCCTCCGGCTTCATCCTCGCGTAGTCGGGATCGCGGCGGGCGAGCTCGGCCTCGACGAGTGGCGCGACGTCGACCCCGTTGATCACCACGTTCCTCAGCTCACCGTCGATCTCGACGTCCTCCAGCTCCACGCCGCGCAGCCGCACGTCGCGTACGCCGGCGTGGCTGACCCGTGACCCGGACAGGTCGATCCACGTGAACCGGGCGTCGCGCAGCCGGGTGCGCTCGTACGTCGTGCCGGACAGCTCGCGCAGCTGGTTGCTCATGTCGTCACGCTAGACCGGTCTCCGGACGACCTGCGTCCGCAATCGGGGCGCCTCAGGGGCGACGTTCGAACCGGAGGCCGAAGTCGACCTCCCAGGTCGCACCGCCGTCGTGGGACTGCTCCCAGCGGCCCTCGACCGAGCGGCCGTCGTCGGCGATCGTGCCGACGTAGCGCTGGGCGAAGGACAGCTCGGAGAAGTCGGGTTCGGTGCGCAGGAGCGTCCAGTCCGACCCGCTGAAGGTCATCCGATAGAGCCGGGTCACGCCACGGCTGTCGAAGTAGTGCAGGCGGAAGTCGCTCGTCGACTCGTCGAACTCGATGACGCCCAGGCTCTCCGGAAAGGGCGGCGGGAGGGTCGAGCGCTGCAGGAGGTAGGCATCTCCGAGGCCCCACTCGAACGTGACGGTCCCGGTCGGGTCGCCGTGCCCGGTGACCTGCTGGGTCCACTCCCCGACGAGGACGTCGAGCAGGCCGAGCGCCAGTGGCCGGGCAGCGTCGCTCATGAGCCCAGTGCGGCCGAGACGACGTCACGGGCGGCTTCCTGCACCTGGCCCAGGTGGTCGGCACCCTGGAAGGACTCGGCGTAGATCTTGTAGACGTCCTCGGTCCCGCTGGGCCGGGCGGCGAACCACGCGCTCGCGGTGGTCACCTTGAGCCCGCCGATCTTCGCGCCGTTGCCGGGCGCCTCGGTGAGCTTGGCTGTGATCGGCTCACCGGCCAGCTCGGTCGCCGTCACGTCGTCGGGGGAGAGGGCGCCGAGCTTCGCCTTCTGCTCGCGGTCGGCAGGCGCGTCGACGCGTGCGTACGCCGGGTCCCCGTGCTTCGCGACGAGGGCGGCGTAGTGCTCGCTCGGGCTCGTGCCGGTGGTGGCCAGGATCTCGGAGGCCAACAGGCACAGGAGGATGCCGTCCTTGTCGGTGGTCCAGGTCGACCCGTCGCGACGGAGGAACGAGGCGCCGGCCGACTCCTCGCCGCCGAAGCCGAACGAGCCGTCGATCAAGCCGGGCACGAACCACTTGAACCCGACCGGCACCTCCACCATCTCCTTGCCCAGGTCGTCGGCGACGCGGTCGATCATCGAGCTCGACACGAGCGTCTTGCCGATCCGCGCGGTCGCCGGCCAGTCGGGGCGGGCGCCACCGAACAGGTAGCCGATCGCGACGGCCAGGAAGTGGTTGGGGTTCATCAGGCCGGCGTCGGGCGTGACGATGCCGTGGCGGTCGGCGTCGGCGTCGTTCCCGGTGGCGAGCTGGTAGTCGCCCTTGCGCCCGATCAGCGACGCCATCGCGCTGGGGGACGAGCAGTCCATCCGGATCTTGCCGTCCCAGTCGAGGGTCATGAAGCGCCACGTCGGGTCGACGAGCGGGTTCACCACCGTCAGGTCGAGACCGTGCCGCTCGGCGATCGCGCCCCAGTAGTCGACGCTCGCGCCGCCCAGCGGGTCGGCGCCGATCCGGATGCCGGCGCGCTTGATCGCCTCGAGGTCCACCACGCTCGGCAGGTCGTCGACGTAGGTCCCCATGAAGTCGTACGGCGTGCACGCGGCGCGGGCGCGGGAGAACGTGATCCGGTGGACGCCCTCGAGGTTGGCCCGGATCAGCTCGTTGGCCCGTGCCGCGATGACCGTGGTCGCGTCGGTGTCGGCGGGGCCGCCGTGGGGTGGGTTGTACTTGAAGCCGCCGTCACCGGGCGGGTTGTGTGACGGGGTGACCACGATGCCGTCGGCGAGGCCGCTGCCCGTCTGCCTGCCCTCGTTGGCGCGGATGATCGCGTGGGAAACCGCCGGGGTGGGCGTGTAGGCGTCGCCGGAGTCGACCAGCACGGTCACGTCGTTGGCGACGAGCACCTCGATCGCGGTCGCCCAGGCCGGCTCCGACAGGCCGTGGGTGTCGCGGCCGAGGAACAGCGGCCCGTCGTACCCCTGCTCCCGGCGGTAGTCGCAGATCGCCTGGGTCGTGGCCGCGATGTGCTCCTCGTTGAAGGCTGTCCGCAGGCTGCTCCCGCGATGCCCGCTGGTCCCGAACGCGACCTGCTGGTCGACGTTGTCGGGGTCGGGCTCGAGCGTGTAGTACGCCGTGACCAGGTGCGCCACGTCGACGAGGTCGGACGGCTGGGCAACGGTTCCTGCGCGCGGGTCGGCCATCCCACCATGATGTCCCGTACCCGCCCCCCGGACGACCCCCGTCTCGCGAGAGACTGCGCCATGGCCCTCACCGACTTCCCGCGCTACCCACTCACGTTCGGCCCCAGCCCGGTGCATCGGCTCGAGCGCCTCACCGCCCACCTCGGCGGCGCCACGATCTGGGCCAAGCGCGAGGACTGCAACTCGGGTCTGGCCTACGGCGGCAACAAGACCCGCAAGCTCGAGTACCTCGTCCCCGACGCGCTCGCGAAGGGCGCCGACACCCTGGTGAGCATCGGTGGCTACCAGTCCAACCACACGCGTCAGGTCGCGGCCGTCGCCGCCCGGCTCGGGATGAAGTGCGTGCTCGTGCAGGAGAAGTGGGTCGACTGGCCCGACTGCGTCAACGACCGCGTCGGCAACATCCTGCTGAGCCGGATCATGGGTGCCGAGGTGCGGCTCGACGACGCCGGGTTCGACATCGGGTTCCGCGACTCGTGGCGCCGGGCCATCGAGGACGTCGAGGCCGCCGGTGGTACGCCGTACGCCATCCCCGCCGGCGCGTCGGACCACCCGCTCGGCGGCCTGGGGTTCGCGCACTGGGCGCAGGAGGTCGAGGAGCAGGAACGTGAGCTGGGCGTCTTCTTCGACACGATCGTGGTGTGCACCGTGACCGGCTCGACGCACGCCGGCATGATCGCGGGGTTCGCCGGACAGGACCGCCCGCGCCGGGTGATCGGGATCGACGCCTCCGCCACCCTCGACCAGACCCGCGACCAGGTCGCGCGGATCGCCCGGCACACCGCCGACCTGGTCGGGCTCGGGCGCGACCTGCGCGACGACGAGATCACGGTGCTGGAGGGTTGGGCCGGTGACCTCTACGGCATCCCGGTGCAGTCCACGCTCGACGCGATCCGGCTCACCGGTCAGCTCGAAGGGATGATCATCGACCCGGTCTACGAGGGGAAGTCGATGGCCGGCCTGATCGACCTGGTCCGCGACGGCGAGATCGCCCGTGACTCCCACGTGCTCTACGCCCATCTCGGCGGCCAGCCTGCCCTGAACGCCTACTCCGGGCTGTTCACCCGGACCGAGCGCGTCGAGGTCTGACGCCCGGCCGTGCGGGTCAGTCGTCGCGCACGGACAGCAGGTCGCCGGGCTGGCACCCGAGCTCGCGGCAGATCGCGGTGAGGGTGCTGAACCGTACGGCGCGCGCCCGGCCGTTCTTGAGCACCGACAGGTTCACGACCGTGATGCCCGCGCGGTCGGCGAGCTCCTGCAGGGTCATCCCGCGGTCGGCGAGGACTTTGTCGAGGTGAACCTCGACCGCGTGCTCCGCGCCGGCGCCGATCTCCTTCGTCATACCGTCGCGTCGAGCTCTTCGCGCATCGGCACGGTCACGGCCATCAGCCGGCCGAGCGTGATCAGGCTGAGGCCGACCAGGAGGGGCGTGAAGGAGACGTGCCACGCCGCCTGGTGGGAACCGCCCGGGATCAGCGACTGCTGCAGCTGCCATCCCGCCCAGGTGCCGAGGACGTTGACGGCCGCGGCGCCGAGGATCACGTACAGCCCCAGCGCGCTCACGCGACGCGCGAAGGCCGCGACGAACACGCCCTCCCTGCGAGCGTGGCGCAGCAGCCTCCAGAGCAGGAACAGCAGGCCGACCCCGAACAGCCACGTCGCGTTCTGGTCGATCGAGTAGAGGATCCGCTCGCGGGTCGAGGGATCGGCCTGGCAGAGGGTCACCGCGTGCACCGAGGTGGTGACCCCGGCCGCGAGCCCAGTCAGGTGGACGTGGCCGCCGTTGAAGGTGTCGCTCGACCACGGGTTGACGTCCAGGCACACCAGGTCACCGAGCCCCAGGACCGAGCCCTGGCCGGTGACGACCACGCCGACCTGGATCACGAGCCCTACCAGGATGAGACCGCAGAAGAAGGCGACGACTCGTTCGAGAGGCCGCAGTGCGCGGCGGGCTTCGTCCATGTCGACAAACGATAGGGCATCGACAATCGATAGGGCACCCCTGCTCGTGCTGGGATCGATCGACGCTCCCCTAGAGTCGTGCGGTGCCTGAACAGCTCGTGACGACCGTGGAGGGCGACGACGTCGTCGTGCGCTACGCCGACCCCGGGCACACGGCGGAGCGAGTCGGGGTCTGGGCCCACCTCCGGCTGGGCGACACCTCGATGGCGCGGGTCACGGGCGGGTGGGAGGTCAGGCTCGGCGACCTTCCCGTCGACCGGCTGGAGTACCTGCTCGACGTCGACGGCCGCCTGCAGCCCGATCCCGGTAACCCGGACGTCGTTCCCGGGCCGTTCGGCGACCACTCGTGGGTGGCACTGCCCGACTACCACCCGCCGGCGTGGCTCGACCTCGAGCCGGTCCCGGCCGAGCGGGCGGTGCTGACCCTGTCCCGGACGGCCGTGGGTCGCGTCGACACCGAGCTCTGGTCGCCGGCCGACGCGGCGCCGGGCGAGCGCCTCCCGCTCCTGATCAGCCACGACGGCCCCGAGATGGACGAGTACGGCGCGCTCACGTCGTACGTCGGCGCGCTGATCGGCGCTGGCCGCCTGCCCCGCCTGCGCGTGGCCCTGGTTGCGGCCGGGCCTCGCAACAAGCGGTACGCCGCCAACCCGGCCTATGCACGGGTCCTCGCGACCCGGCTCGTGCCGGCACTCCGTGACGCCGTCGGTGTCGACGGGCGGCCGGTGCTCATGGGTCAGAGCCTCGGGGCCCTGGCCGCGCTGCACGCGGCCTGGACCGACCCGGGCACCTTCGCGGGCCTCTTCCTCCAGAGCGGCTCCTACTTCACCGCCGACCTCGACCCGCAGGAGTCCGGCTTCGAGTTCTGGCCCGAGGTGACCGGCTTCGTGGCCAGCGTGCGGGCCGCCCAGCAGGCGGCGCCCGACGCGCCGGTCACGACCCTGACCTGCGGCACCGCCGAGGAGAACCACGCGAACAACCTCGCCATGCGCGATCAGCTCGCGCGGGTCGGGATCGAGACCGGGTGGGGCGAGATCCGCGACGGGCACACCTGGACCTGCTGGCGCGACAGTCTCGACCCCTACCTGACGGACCTGCTAGAGCGGGTCTGGTCGTGATCGCCCGGGAGGGCGCGGCCTGCCGCGCTGCTCTCGCGGCTCTGCCACGGTACGCCGCGACCACGTACCTCTGACCGGTCGGATCTGAGAGGGTGGGTCCGATGCAGCGCGAACAGCTCGAGCTCGACGCCCCCGGCCTCGACCGTCCGGGCACGGTCATCCGCTACGGCCACTACGGCCGGCCGGTGATCGTGTTCCCGAGCGAGCAGGGTCGCGCCTGGGACTACGAGAGCAACGGCATGGTGGGCGCCGTCTCCCACCTCATCAACGACGGGCGCGTGAAGCTCTACTGCGTCGACTCCTTCGACCATGCCAGCTGGTCCGACCGCGGGCTCCCGCTGGAGGAGCGGGCGCGGCGACACCACGCCTACCAGTCGTGGATCAGCGACCAGGTGGCGGCGTACGTCGGTGCGGACAGCCCCGGCGCGTCAGAGGCGATCGTCACCGGCTGCTCCCTGGGCGCCTACCACGCGCTGCAGATGGCCCTGACCCGCGCGGACCTGTTCCCCGTGGCGATCTGCCAGTCGGGCAACTACGACCCCTCCACCTGGCACGGCTGGGGGGAGCGTGGCGACGCGGCCTACTTCACGAACCCGGTCGACTACGTGCCACACCTGCACGGCGAGCATCTCGACTGGCTCAGGTCGCGGCTGCACGTGGTGCTCACGGTCGGACAGGGCGCCTGGGAGACCCATCCCACGGGTTCACTGCCCAGCGCGCGACAGGTGGGGCACCTGCTCGCAGAGAAGCAGATCTCCCACGACCTCGACGTCTGGGGGCACGACGTCTCACACGACTGGCCGTGGTGGCGCAAGCAGATCGCCCACCACCTCCCTCGTTACTGCTGACGCGTGACACGGTCCAGCCGGCCGAGCACGCGCTGCAGCGCCGAGACCAGCGCCGTGAGCTCGGCGACGGTGAGGTCACCGGCGAACTCGTCCTCGATCGCGCCCACGTAGACGGGGGCCGCCTGACGGAACCGGTCGAGACCGGCCCGCGTGATCACGGCGTACGCCGACCGGGCGTCCTCCGGGTTGGCCTCGCGCCGGACCAGCTCGGCACCGATCAGCTCGTCCACCACGCGGCTCACGCGGCTGCGGCTGAGCACCACCCGTTCGCCGAGCTGGCTCATCGTGAGCATGCCGTCGCGCGCCGCCGAGAGCTCGAGGAGCACGTCGTACCAGGCCAGCGGGAGTCCGGTGCCGACCCGGAGCCGGCGATCGAGCTCGGGGACCAGCGCGGCGTGCACCTGGAGGAGCGAGCCCCACGCCTGGGCCGCGGCCTTCTTCTTCGTCGTCGCCATGGATGAACGCTACCAGTAGTTGCGTGCGCGCGCACATAGTAGTAAAGTGCGTGCGCACGCACATAAACTCACCTACGCAACACGGAGGAACCGAGATGACAACCCTGATCACCCGCACCGAGCTCGAGGCCGCTATCGCCAACGGCGAGGTCACCGTCGTGGACGCGCTCCCCGCGGCGTACTACGAGCAGCAGCACCTGCCCGGCGCCGTGAACCTCTACGTCGAGGAGGCTGCGGCCCGCGCTGCCGAGGTCCTTCCCGACCGGAGCGCCCCGATCGTCGCGTACTGCTCCAACCTGTCCTGCCCCAACAGCGAGGGCGTCGCGCGCACGCTGACGCGGCTCGGCTACACCGACGTCCGCAAGTACGCCGAGGGCATCCAGGACTGGGTCGAGGCGGGCCTGCCGACGGAGTCGGGCGCGCGGGCGGTGGCCTGAGCACACGTCGCGCAGAGGCGGGCGCCCGGAGCTCGGGCGGCCGTCTCCGCGTGCTAGACACGAGGACATGGCGCACCATCTCGTGGTCACCCAGAACACCACCGTCGACGGCCGGATCGAGTTCCTGGACGACTGGTTCGACCCGTCGCCCCGCGACCAGGACGTCGCGGACCTCCAGGAGGAGATGGACCGCCAGGGGGGCGCCACCGCGGCGATGCTGCTCGGGCGCCGGACGTTCGAGGACTTCCGCGGCTACTGGCCCCATCACACCGACGAACCGGCCGGCGCCTCGCTCGCCCGCCTCCGGAAGTACGTCGTCTCGCGCACGCTCGGCGACCCCGGCTGGGAGAACACCACCGTGCTGCCGGACGAACCCCTCGACGAGGTACGGCGCCTGAAGGAGTCGGGGGTCGGCGACCTCGTCGTCACCGGCTCGATCACCCTCACCCACGCGATCCTGGGCGCCGGACTCGTCGACGAGCTCCGGTTGTTCGTCTACCCAGCCGTCCAGGGCCGCGGCCGCGGACTCGTCCCCGCCGGCCTGGCCCTCCCCGACCTCGCGCCGCTCGAGTCGCGGGCGTTCGCCGCCGGGGTCACTCTGCTCCGCTACGCCGTGGGGGACCGGTCCCCCGAGACCGAGTGAGAGGGCTCGGGGGTGGACCCGCGTCGCGGAGGTCAGGCACTCGTGCTGGGCAGACGCGGGCGCCGGTGCGTGGCTAGGGTCGACGCATGGCCGGTGAGACGAAGGACCACCTGATCGGACTCCTCCTCGGGGCTGAGGAGGACTGGCCCCAGGCCTTCGAACAGATCCTGCGCTTCGTCGGGCCGCTCGAGGCCGACGGTACGACGCACCAGCTCGCCAGCGAGCGCCTGACCATCGAGCCGTTCGACCTCGTCGACCCGGTCCGCACCGGCCTGGTGATCGACCGGCTCGCGCACTGGTACTTCCACCCGCGCGAGTGGCTGAAGAAGGCGGCGCTGGTCAACGGGACGTATCTGCTCAACAGCCCGTTCACCTTCCAGTCGATGGAGAAGCACTCGGCGTACTGCGCGATGCTCCGCCTCGGCCTGCACGTCCCGAAGACGATCCTGGTCCCCTACAAGAACCCGGTCGACAACCACCGGTGGACCTACACCAGTGCGAAGTACAACGCGCCGTTCGACCTCGACGTGCTCGCCGAGGAGGTCGGCTACCCGCTCTACATGAAGCCGTTCGACGGCGGTGGCTGGCGCGGTGTCTCGCGGGTCGACGGCCCCGACGACCTGCACCGCGCCTACGACGAGTCCGGCGAGATGCTGATGCACCTCCAGGCGACCGTCGAGTTCGACCACTTCGCCCGCGCCCTGTCGATCGGGCCCGAGACGATGGTGATGGACTTCCGGCCCGACGAGCCGATGCACAACCGCTACGCCGTGACCCACGACTTCCTCTCGCCCTCGGCGGGCAAGCAGGCAGTCGCCATCTCGCGGATCGTGAACGCCTTCTTCCACTGGGAGTTCAACTCCTGCGAGATGCTCGTCAAGGGCGACGACGTCCACCCGATCGACTACGCGAACGCCTGCCCCGACGTCGCGGTCACCTCGCTCCACTACTACTTCCCCTGGGCGATCACCGCGCTGGTGCGCTGGTCGACGTACTGCCTGGTGACCGGCCGCAAGGCCAACCACGACCTCGAGATGGACCAGTACTTCGCGGTCGCCGACTCCGAGCGGACCTACGACGAGAAGCTCGACGCCTACCTCGCCCTCGCCGACGCGCACTTCGAGACCGAGCGCTACCGCGACTGGTGCACCTCCCACCTCGGCCACCTCGACGCGCTGGTCGCCGAGTGGGTGGGCGGCGCCGACTTCGACGCGCTCCTGGTCGAGACCGTGCAGGCGACGTACCCGCGTCAGGAGCAGGAGAGGTTCCTGGCCCACTTCCGCGGCCTGATCGGCCTGTGGGTCGAGGACCAGGGCACTGCGCCCGCCCCCAGCCCGCAGTAACGCGGGGTTATCACCGCCGAAGTGCCCGCACAGCACGCACTCAGTAGCAACACCACCGCACCAGATCAGGCCCGGCCGATCCGCGCCCGGTCCCGGGCGGTGGCGATGGCCTGGGTGAGCGAGGCGGCGTCGAAGGCACCGTAGTGGCGCAGCCCGTTGACGAAGAACGTCGGCGTCCCGGACACGCCGCTGATGTCGGCGGACTCGACGTCCTGGCCGACCCGCCCGGCGTGGACGTGCTTGTAGAGCTCCTTGCCGAAGCGCGGCACGTCGAGCCCGAGCTCCTCGGCGTAGGCCAGCAGGTCCTGCTTCATCAGGTGGTCCTGCCGGTCGAGCAGCAGGTCGTGCATCTCCCAGAACTTCCCCTGCTCGGCCGCCGCCTCGGACGCCTGCGCGGCGAGCTCCGCCTGCGGGTGGACGTCGGGGAGCGGCAGGTGGCGCCACACGAAGCGGACGTCGCTCTCACCGAGGACGGCGCGGACAGCGGGCTCCGCCTGGCCGCAGTAGGGGCACTGGAAGTCGCCGTACTCGACGACGGTGACGGTGGCGTCCCCCGGTCCGCGCACGTGGTCGCGGTCGGGGTCGACCGGCTCGGACAGGTCGACCAGCTGCTCGGCACGGCCGAAGAGCGCCTCGGTACGACGGTCCGCCGGCAGCAGGGCGGTGATCCGGAAGACCACCCAGGTCGCCGCCGAGGCGATCGCGGCAGCGGCCAGCACCCCGATCTTGGCCTCCGCCAGCCGGTCGCCGTCGAAGGCCAGGGTGGCGATCAGGAACGAGACCGTGAACCCGATGCCGGCGATCGTCCCGCTCCCGGCAACCGACGCCCAGCCGACCGCGGGCTGGAGCCGCCCGTGCGTCAGCCGGGCGATCGCCCACGACGCCGACACCACGGCCACGGGCTTGCCGACGACGTAGCCGAGCACGATGCCGAGCGTGATCGGCGACGTCAGCGCACGCCGGAGGAACTCCCCGTCGATGACCACGCCAGAGTTGGCCAGCGCGAACAGCGGGACGATCACATAGCTCGTCCACGGGTGGTAGAACCGCTGGAGCCGGTCGTTGGGAGACAGCGTGCGGGTCAGCCCGACTGCCGCGGTGCGGGCCAGGTCGGGGGTCGGCTCCTCGCGGAACTGCCGGAACAGCCCGCTGGCCTCCTCGAGGTCGCCGCGCGCCGGGGTGTACGCCGCGGCGGTGAGCCCGATGGCGAGACCGGTGATCACGGGGTCGACGCCGCTGGCGAGCACGCAGAACCAGATGACCACACCGGCCACGAACACGGCCGGCGCCCCGAGCAGGTGGAAGTGCTTGGCCACCAGGAGGGCGCCGTAGAGCACGATCGCGAGCAGGAGGTACGCGACGTCGACGTGGTCGGTGTACATCACCGCGATCACGAGCAGGGCCACGATGTCGTCGACCACGAACACCGTCAGCAGGAAGGCGCGGACCCGGTCGGGGACGTCGCGTCCGACCATCACCAGCAGGCCGAGGGCGAGTGCAGTGTCGGTCGACATGGCGACCCCCCACCCGTCGGCGCCGCCTCCGCCGGCGTTGACGGCGAGGTAGAGCGCGACGGGCACCACCATCCCGAAGAGTCCGGCCGCGACCGGCAGCAGGAACCGGCTGCGGTCGCGGAGGTCGCCGAGGTCGATCTCGCGTCGGGCCTCCAGGCCGACCACGAGGAAGAAGAACGCCATCAAGCCGCTGTTGACCCAGGTCCGCAGGTCGCGCGTCACGCTGTGGTCGCCGAGCACCAGCCCGAAGGTCGACGTCCAGAGCCGCTCGTAGCTGTCGCCGAGGTTCGCCCACACCAGCCCGACGACGATCGCGCCGACGAGGATGCCCGCGCTGCCCGACTCGGTCTTGAGGAACGCCCTGACCGGCGTGGCGAACTCGCGACGCCACGGGGTCCGCAGGATCCCGCCCTCCACGCTCTCGTCAGCCGCCATCGATGCTCCTCGTCAGGGGTAGGTGATCCCGGTCGCCTTCTCGGACAGCTCCCACAGGGCATGCTGCGACTCGCGGTCACCGGCCTGCCGGGTCCAGCCGACCAGCCGGGGCGAGCCCGCGACCTCACCGAGGCCCGAGGGGCCGCAGTACGTCGAGCCCGGCAGGTCGGCGGTCGCCGCCATCAGCGTCGGCCACGCGCCGATCGCCGGTGACTGCCCGACCGCCCGGTTGGCCGCGTCGAGGATCGAGGCGAGACCGCCTGCGGACCGGCCGAACCGGCCGTTCGCGACCAGGTGCGTGCCGGCGTAGCCCGGGTGTGCCGCATGCGCCGACACCGACGACCCGCACTCGCGGAGCCGTCGGTCGAGCTCGAAGGTGAAGAGGAGGTTGGCCAGCTTGGTCTGGGAATAGGCGACCCAGCGCAGGTAGGGCCTGGCCTTGACGTGCGGATCACCGAGCGGGGGCCGGTGCGCGAACCGGTGCATGAGGCTCGAGACCGTGACCACGCGGCCGCCGCCGGCCAGCTGCGGCAGGAGGAGGCCGGTCAGCAGGAAGGGGCCGAGGTGGTTGGTCGCGAGCTGGCTCTCGAAGCCGTCGACCGTGCGTCGGTACGGCGTCGCCATGATGCCCGCGTTGTTGACCAGCAGGTGGAGCGAGCCGTACGACGCCGCGTGGGCCGCTGCCGAGCCCACGGAGGTCAGGTCGGCGAGGTCGATCGTCAGTCGCTCGAGGGCGGCGTCCGGCACCTCCGCCCGGATCGACGCGTCGGTCTCGGCGAGCTTGTCGGGGCTGCGACCGGCCAGGACGACCCGGGCACCGGCTCGGGCGAGCTCGAGCGCCGTGTGGTGGCCGATACCGCCGACACTGACCCCGGTCACCAGCGCCGTCCGGCCGCTCTGGGAGGGGATGTCGGCCGGTGACCAGCTCATGGGGTGATCGCCATCGCGCCGAGGATCCGCTGCGCCAGGCCGACGTCACCGCCGACGAGCAGCTGGACGCCGTCCGGCGTACGCCGGCCCCCGGCGAGCAGCACGAACGACTCGCGGTCCATCGCCAGCTCCACGGTCGGGTCGTCCGGCAGCTCGGGCAAGGGGCCGCCGCGGCCCGAGTCGGACACACCGAAGGCTGCCGGCCTGCTGCCCTCCACCGCGACCACGAGCGTCGAGCCCGGGGGAGCGGCCGCGCGTCGGGCGAGCACCATGCCCATCCCCTCGAGGAGGTAGTCGGCCGTGTGCTGGGCCGGCGCGCTGTCGAGTCCGCCCGGGCGGCCGACGGCACGTCGTACGTCCTGCTCGTGCATCCAGACGTCGAGCGGCCGGTTGCGCAGCAGGGTCTCCCAGGTCCACGGGATGCCACCGGGTGTCGTGGGTGGCAGCTCGGCGCCGTCGTCGGGTGGGTCGGTGAGGAGGAAGGTACGTCGCTTGGTGGCGCTCTCGCGGATCTCGTTGATCAGCTCGTCGGGGGTCGCGTCGCGGCGGGCGACCACGCCCTGCTCGGTGTAGGCCTGGGCCAGGGTGGCGATGTGGGGACCCGCCTCGATCTCGAGCGTCTCCTCGGGTGCGCCGGACAGCACGGCCTCGAGGTGCGCGGTATGGGCTGCGCAGGCATGCACGTCCCAGCCGGGCAGGTCGGTGGGCGTCGGCCAGGCCTCGGCCGGCAGCGCCTCGAGCAAGCGCGTGAAGTCGTCGACCGCCTCCCACCAGACGTCGACATAGCCCGCCAGCCGCTCCCGGTCGTTCATGGCGCGAGCCTAGGGCGCAACGGTCAGGACTCGACGAGCCGGTCCGCGTGCTCGCGCTCGTCGAGGTGTACGGCGTCGGGGCCGGACGACACCACGGTCCAGTGGCTGACGACGCCGTCCGGGTAGGTCCACTCGCCGCCGGCCAGCGCGCTCTCGACCAGCGACCGCACCCGCGCCTCGTCGGCGGCCTCCACCGCGAAGAGGACGCGCACCCGGAGCAGGGCTCCCTCGACGTCGACGGTGGTGTGGTGCGGCGCGAGGGGGCAGGGGGGCTCGTGGTCGAGACTGCCGCACAGCGCCAGCGTCACGGCCCCGCCGGGTGCCCGATGGTCGAGGGCCGGGTCGGGGTCGAGCAGGGCGTCATGTGCGAAGGCGGTCCGCATCCACCCAGTATGCGCACGATCCGGCCCGGGTGGCGCCGTCGGAGTCGTACGAGCTCGGCCGCTCGGTGCGGAGCGTGAACGCCTCGTCGGGCCCGACCCGGCTGGTCGGACCCGGTCGGCGCGTTCGTTGCCGAGCTCATCGCCGAGTCATGACCGTGGCTGGAGCGTGTGCACCTCGTGCCGCTCCGGGTCCCAGCGCCGCAACGAGCTGAGCGTCAGCTCCACGTCGTCGTAGCCGAGCAGGTCGAGCGCCTGCTGCACCTGGGCCCGGGGCATCCGTCGGGCGAGCGTGACGTGGGGCAGCCAGCCCGGGTGGCGCTCGCCCTCGGCGCCGGCACGCAGGTCGAGCACGGCCCGGGTCAGCACGTCCGGGACGTCGAGCAGCCGCGCGACCGTCACCTTCGGGCCGCCGAGGACGGCGAGTCCGGCCACGCGGACCCGCACGGGCAGCACGGGGCCGAGCAGCTCGGCAGCGCGGGCCTCCGTCTCTCCCGGCAGTGTCGGCAGCGCGAGCACGGTGACATGAGGGGTGTTCGTGGCAGCCGGGTGGTCGAGCTGCGATGCCAGCCCGGCGTCGCGCAGGGCCTGCCAGTCGCGGCGTACGGCGGCGTCCCCCTCGTCGTCGGGGACCAGCTCGAGCGCGTGCAGGCGCGGCATCAGGGCAGCCGCGCCTTCGGGACGGAGGGGGTCGTCTCCCGCTCCACCGGGTCGGCGCCCAGGTCGACGTGGTCGCCGACCTCGATCCGGCCACCCTCGAGGACCCGGCAGACCGCGCCACCTCGTCGGCGTAGGGCCTCCTGGGCGCCGCGGCCGATGGTGTCGTCGAGCAGCTTGCACGGTGCTGCGACGCGGACGACCTCGAGGACGACGCCTCCGATCCTGATCAGGGCTCCCGGCGTCGTCGGGACGTCTCCCTCGTCGAGGGTGAGGTTGCGACGCGTGAGCTCGGCCGGTACGTCGGCCCCGAAGGCCTCAGCCGCCGCGCGGAGCGCCGTTGCGCTCTGCACGGTGACGTGCCGGTGCCTGGTCCCGTGGTAGCGGTCGCCCACGATCCCCCGCCCCGCGTCGACCGTGGCCGTGTCGGTCGAGCGCATCGGCAGCCGGGTCGCCGGCGCGAGGTGGATGCTGGCGAGTCGCGGCACACCCCGAGCCTACGAGCGTCGTACCAGCCTGGTGCGGGTCGCGGCCGACTGGTGCGGTGCTGTTGCCACTGGGTGCGTGCTGTGCGGGCACTTCGGCGGTGATAACCCCGCGTTACTTCCGCGGCGGGCGGGGGTGCTGCAGGTCACCGCGTCGCGGATGCGGGGGCTGGGACCGCGCGCCCGTAGGATCGGGGACAGCCAGTGGGACTCTGCTTGAGTTCGAGGCCCACTCTCTTAGCACAGCCCGGTGTGGTGGCGCAGTCTTACTCAGCTGCGCGGAGACCAGCGATCGGGTGGAGCAAGACCGCGTCTTGCAGGCTCACCGGATCCGCACCCGCGGCCCCGCGCCGGACGCACCCGATGCAAACGAAAGCTGTGACGACGCATGTCTGCGCCCGAGTTCGAGTCCACCGACACCTTCGACGTCGAGATCGAGTCCCCCGACAACGAGACCGAGACCGAGACCGAGACCGACCCCACCGAGGCCGTGAGCAACGTGTTCACCGGCCTCCCCGCCGAGCTGATCGAGGCGCTGCGCCTCCAGGGCATCGTCGCACCGACCCCGGTGCAGGAGGCCGTGATCCCCGACGGGATGGCCGGCCACGACGTGCTCGGCCGGGCCCAGACCGGCTCCGGCAAGACCCTCGCCTTCGGCATCCCCGCCCTTGCGAAGCTGGCCGGGAGCAAGAGCCGCCCCTGCCACCCGCGTGCGGTGATGATCGTCCCCACCCGTGAGCTGGCCAACCAGGTCGCCAAGGCGATCCAGCCCCTGGCCCACTCGCTGAACCTCAAGATGGTCACCGTGTACGGCGGCACGCCGTACGACAAGCAGACCCGCCAGCTCCGCCAGCGCGCCGACATCGTCGTCGCGACGCCGGGTCGGCTGGAGGACCTGCTCGAGAACGGCTACTGCTTCTTCGACGACATCCAGCTGACCGTGCTCGACGAGGCCGACCACCTGTGCGACCTCGGCTTCTACCCATCGGTCGACAAGCTGGTCGGGATGACCCCCGAGGGCTCGCAGCGGATGCTGCTCAGCGCCACGCTCGACGGCGACGTCGACAAGCTGGTCCGCACCCACCTGCGCAACCCCCGGCTCCACGAGCTCGACCCCAACGCCGGCTCGGTCACCACCATGACCCACCACACGCTGACGGTCGGTGGCTTCCGCGAGAAGGTCGGTACGGCGGTCCGCCTCGTCGAGGCCAACGGCCGCACGATCATCTTCACCCGTACCCGCGAGGGCGCCGTCGAGCTCGCCGAGGCTCTGACCAACCAGGGCGTCGACGCCGTCGACCTGCACGGCAACCTGAGCCAGAAGGTCCGCGAGCGCAACCTGCATCGCTTCTCCTCCGGCAAGGCGAAGGCCGTCGTCGCCACCGACGTCGCGGCCCGTGGGATCCACGTCGACGCCGTCGACATGGTCATCCACTTCGACGCGGCCAGCGACGCCAAGGCCTACCTGCACCGCAGCGGCCGTACGGCGCGCGCGGGGCGCGACGGCGCGGTCGTCACCATCACCACGCCGAAGTTCCTGCAGCAGGTCGTGCGCCTCCAGCAGAACGCCGGCGTCGAGGTGCTCCACCACGACATCCAGACGGTGCCCGACCACCTGTCGGCGGCGGCCCTGGCCAAGCACGGTTCGCCGGCGCCGAAGTCCTCCTCGTCGTCCTACGCCGGGAAGCGCTCGGGCGGCCACAAGCCGCGAGGCGGCTACAAGGGCAGCAACCCCAAGGCGGGCTACCGCTCCGGCGGTGGCTACCAGGGCGGCCAGAAGAGCGGCGGCCCGCGCAAGGGCGGCGCGCCGTCCCACGGCAAGGGCGCCTCGTACGCCGGGAAGCGCGCCACGGCGGCGCGCTGATCAGCCTCGGGCGAGCGAGAACGCGATCGCGAGCATCGTCAGCCCGATCAGGACGTCCAGCACCTGCCAGGCCCGGGGCCGCGTGAGCACCGGGCTGAGCAGGCGGGCGCCGTAGCCCAGCCCGCTGAACCACGCGACGCTGCCCAGCCCCGCGCCGGCCGCGAACCACCACTGGCCGGTCGGCCCATGGTGGGACGCGATCGAGCCGAGCAGCAGCACGGTGTCGAGGTAGACGTGGGGGTTCAGCCAGGTCAGGGCCGTCGCCTGCAGCACCGCCCCGCGCAGCCGCGGCTCGGCGTCGGTCGCCGCGGCGAGGGCCTCCGCATGCCGTGACCGCCACAGTGACCTCACGCCGTACGCCGTGAGGAAGGCGACGCCGAGCCAGCGGACGACCGTCAGCGCAGTCGGCGCGTGCTGCACGATCGCCCCGATGCCCGCCACGCCCGCGGCGATCAGGACGAGGTCGCTGACCGCACAGATCGCGACCACCGGCCCGACGTACTGCCGCAGCAGGCCCTGCCGCAGCACGAACGCGTTCTGTGCCCCGATCGCGACGATCAGCGACAGGCCGGTGAGCAGACCGGCGACGAAGGCATCGAGCACGCGCTCACGCTAGAGCGTCGGCCGAGGGCGACAGCCCGCGGCGAGAAATGGCACGAGTTTTGTCACTCGTGCAACCTCTTCGGGGGTCTGGAACGTGTTGAATGCCTGCACACGTTCCTCTTGGGAAGGCACTCCATGACATCGACCCTGCGGACGCATGCCCGGCTGGGCACCCTCTCCGTGCTGACCGCCGCGGCGGTGACCGCGTCGCTCGCAGCCGCTCCGGCCACTGCCGTCCAGGCCACCACCCATGCCGCCGCCACGACGACGGCGTCCGCCGCAGGTCCGTCCGCGGCGAGCGCGCGGCTGGTCACCCTCGTGACCGGCGACCGGGTCGTGCTCCGCCACGAGGGCAACGGCCGCACCACCGCGTCGCTGACCGCCGGCTCGCCCCACTACGGCCGGCCGGTCGAGCACGTGGCCGCGGGGACCCACACCTGGGTGGTGCCGAAGCTCCCGCTGTCGGTCCGCAGCAAGCTCGACCCCTCGCTGTTCGACCTCTCCGCGCTGGCGGCGCACACCGGCCGGGTCCCGCTGACGGTGACCTTCGCGCCCGGCACCTCGGCCCACGACCTCCCCGGGATCGACGTCCGGTCGACCACCGCGCGCCGGGCCGCCAGCGGACGCACCACCGCGATCGCGTCGTACGACGCCCGACGCCCGTTGCCCGCACGGCTCGCCACCTCGCTGGCCGGTGTCTCCCGGATCGCCGTCGCCGGCGCGACCGACGACGCGGCGGATCTCGGTCCGGCCTACCAGCTCCACACCCTGACGATCAACGGCACGAGCCCGAAGGGCGCTCCTCTACCCGGCGCCGACGTGTTCGTGATGAACCTCGACGACGCCCGACTGTTCGGCACCTTCGGCGGGATCATCGACGGCCAGTGGAAGGTGTCCGTGCCGACGGGGAACTACCTGATCATCGTCGACGACTTCGAGCGCACGGTGGTGAGCACCACGTCGGTGACCGCCGACACCACCACCTCGATCTCGCTGGCCGACGCGACCGTCAAGACCTCCATGACGCTCCCGGGCTACAAGAACCTCGACCCGTCGATGGACATCATCGCCTCCGACGCCTCCCACCACGGTGGCGTCGACTTCGGCTACTCCGGCTTCCGGCCCAGGCTCAACCCCGTGCCGTCGCTGCCGGTCGGGACGCTCACCACGGAGGTCGGCGACCTGTGGACCGCGAAGGGCTACGAGCCCTTCACCTTCGACGGCCACACGGCGAAGACCCACCCGATCAAGCAGGTCATCGCCGCCAAGGAGATCGCCGACGGCATCCCGCGGCACCTGACCTACCACTACCGGCCCGGCGACTTCGCCAAGGTGGCGATCCAGCACTACGCCACGGGACCCCAGGAGAAGGCCTTCGACGGGTGGTACGGCTGGTCGGCGAACGACGAGTTCGCGTTCATCGACACCTACCCGTCGATCAGGCCCGGCGTCATCCACGCCATGTTCCAGGGAACCAAGGACCTCAGCTGGGGCAGCTACACCTCGGTCAACGCCAGCTTCCGGAGCTTCACCCAGCTCTCGGACCAGGCGACGTACCGAGCGGGCCAGAAGGCGACGGTGCCGTTCTTCCGCGGTCCGGTGACGCCGGTCGTGGACCGAGGCCAGGAGTCCGGGGGCACCGGTCTGGCGTGTGCCCTCTGCGTCAAGGACGGTCAGCTCCACGGCTTCCTGTCGATGATGACCAGTGCCGGCACCCACCAGCTCGGGTTCACCGACCACGGGAAGTGGCAGCTGTTCAGCGGCCGCACCCAGGTGCAGCGGGGACTCTTCGCGGTCAACCCCCACGTGAAGGGGATCGCCCCGGGCAGGAAGCTCACCCTGGTCGCCCAGACCACGCCGCCCGACGCGCGTTACCGGCTCTCGTCCAAGGTCACCGACGTCTGGACGGCGGTCATGCCTGCCTCCGACGGCGTCGTCCCGATCCTGCGGGCCGACTACGTGCCGCCGACCACGATGCAGAACGTCGCGAGCCACCGGTCGGAGTCCTTCCCGGTCACCTTCGACAACCTCGGCCCGGTGGACGCGCGCGTCGCTCGCGCCACCGTGTCGTGGTCGGTGAACGGCACGAGCTGGCACGCCGCGTCCGTCAAGCGCGTGGACGCGAACACGTTCCGTGTCTCCTACACCAACCCGGCTGCCACGGCGTCGCATCCCTACGTCAGCCTGCGGCTCAAGGCGCAGGACCAGGCGGGCCGCTCGCTCACCGAGCAGGTGCAGAACGCCTACGTCCTGCCGCACGCCAAGGCCCACGCGGGCACCACGTCCGCGCAGCCGCACCGCAACAGGTTCCAGCCGAACAAGCTGTGCCGTACGGCGGGCACCCACCAGTACAGCTGCTTCGTGAAGCTCAACGCCGCCACGAAGTCGGCCGGGCGGGCCGCTCCCGACCCCGCCGGCTGGGGCGCTCCCGCGCTGCGTGACGCCTACGACCTGACCGGTCCCACGGCGGACACCACCGTCGCGGTGATCGTGGCCTACGACTACCCGTCGGCCGAGGCGGACATGAACAAGTACCGCCAGCAGTTCGGGCTTCCGGCCTGTACCAGTGCCAGCGGGTGCTTCACCAAGCTCAACCAGAAGGGCCAGGCGGGTCCCTACCCCCAGCAGGACTACGGCTGGGGCGTCGAGGCGTCGCTGGACCTCCAGATGATCTCGACGGCCTGCCCGACCTGCCACATCGTGCTCGTCGAGGCCAACCAGCCCTCGGACCGCGCGCTCGGCCGGGCCGAGACCGCGGCCGTCAACGCCGGGGCGACGGTGACGAACCACTCCTTCGGCCGCATCGAGCTGACCGGGACCGACGCCCAGGCGGCGCTCTACGACCACCCGGGAGTCACCGCAGTCGCCTCGACGGGTGACTACGGGTACGGGCCGGCCAGCTTCCCGGCCAGCTCGCCCGACGTCGTCGCGGTCGGGGGTACGACGCTCGCCCGCTCGAGCACGGATCCGCGTGGCTGGACCGAGAAGGCCTGGGCCTACGCCGGGTCGGGCTGCTCGGCGTACTTCGACAAGGTGGGGGGCCAGACCGACACGGCCTGCCACGGCCGGACCGAGGGCGACCTCTCGGCGGTCGCGCGCGGCCTGGCGATCTACAACACCTCGCTCCCGAGGGCCTACAAGGGCTGGCTGATGGTCGACGGCACCAGCGCGTCGTCCCCGCTGGTCGCCGGCATCATCGGCGCCTCCGGGTCCGCGGGGCTGCGTCCGGCCGATCTCTACGCCGAGCCGGGCGCGTTCAACGACGTCGTCGGCGGCTCGAACGGGTTCTGCCGGGGCAGCTACATGTGCACCGCGGTGCCCGGCTACGACGGCCCGACCGGTCTCGGTACGCCGGAGGGAAGCATCCCGCTGCCGCCGGCCTGACCGAGCCGCAGACGACGAGAGCCGGTGGTGTCCCTCGGGACACCACCGGCTCTCTCGTGCTCGGGGTCGTGGGTCAGAAGGCCGACTCGTCGAGGTCCATCAGGGCCAGGTCGGTGTGCTCGGCGATGGCCCGCTCGGCGGAGATGCGCGGCAGGTTGGTCTGGGCGAAGAACTGCGCGGCGGCGACCTTGCCCTCGTAGAACGCCTTCTCCTTGGCCGACAGGTCGCCCGACAGCTTGCCGAGCGCGACGTCCGCGCCGCGGAGCAACAGCCAGGCGCACACCACGTCGCCCAGCGCCATCAGCAGGCGGCTGGTGTTGAGCCCGACCTTGTAGATGTTGCGGAGGTCGCCGCCCTCGGCGGAGGCGTCGGCGCTCATCAGGTCGTTGATCATCACGCCGACGATCGCCTGGGCGTCCTCGAGCGCGGTGGCCAGCAGCGCGCGCTCCACCTTGAGCCGGCCGTTGCCCGCCTGGCTCTCGAGGAAGGTCTGGATCTCCTGGGCCAGGTGGCCGAGCGCCTGGCCCTGGTCCTTGACGATCTTGCGGAAGAAGAAGTCCTGGCCCTGGATCGCGGTCGTGCCCTCGTAGAGGGTGTCGATCTTGGCGTCGCGGACGTACTGCTCGACCGGGTAGTCCTGGAGGAAGCCCGAGCCACCGAAGGTCTGGAGAGACTCGGTGCCCAGCAAGACCCAGGAGCGCTCCGAGCCGTAGCCCTTGACGATCGGCAGCAGCAGGTCGTTGACGGCCATCGCCAGCTCGTCCTTCTCGCCCGCGTGCTCGGCGAGCATCACCCGGTCCTGCCAGGAGGCGGTGTAGAGGACCAGCGAGCGCATCGCCTCGGCGAACGACTTCTGCGTCATCAGCGAGCGGCGTACGTCGGGGTGGTGGGTGATCGTCACGCGCGGCGCGGTCTTGTCGGCGGCCTGGGTGAGGTCGGCGCCCTGGACGCGCTCCTTGGCGAAGTCGAGGGCGTTGAGGTATCCGGTCGACAACGTCGCGATGGCCTTCGTGCCGACCATCATCCGGGCGTTCTCGATCACCTGGAACATCTGGGCGATGCCGTCGTGCACCTCGCCGAGGAGCCAGCCCCTGGCCGGCTCGCCGCCGCCGACGCCCGGGTCGCCGAACGTGAGCTCGCAGGTGTTGGACACCTTGATGCCCATCTTGTGCTCGACGCCGGTCACGTAGACGCCGTTGCGCTCACCGGTCGACTCGCCGGTCTCGGGGTCGAAGTGGAACTTCGGCACGATGAACAGGCTCAGGCCCTTGGTGCCGGGGCCGCCGGCGCCCTCGACGCCGGAGGGTCGCGCCAGCACCATGTGGATGATGTTGTCGGAGAGGTCGCCCTCGGCCGAGGTGATGAAGCGCTTGACGCCCTCGATGTTCCAGGTGCCGTCGTCGTTCGGGGTGGCCTTGGTGCGACCGGCGCCGACGTCGGACCCGGCGTCGGGCTCGGTGAGGACCATGGTGGTCAGCCAGCCCTTGTCGACGATGTGCTGGGCGATCTTCTGGTCGCGCTCGTTGCCGTTGCGGTGGATGACGCCGGCGAACATCGGGCCGGCGCCGTACATCCAGACCGCGGGGTTGGCCCCGAGGACCATCTCGCCGACCGCCCAGGAGAACGACGAGGGAGCCGGCGTGCCGCCCAGCTCGCTGAGGGTCGCCAGACGCCAGTACTCGGCGTCCATCCAGGCGCGGTAGCTCTTCTTGAAGGCCTCCGGGACCGGCGCGGTGTGCGTCTCGGGGTCGAAGACCGGCGGCGTCCGGTCGGACTCCTCGAACGACGCGGCGAGGTCCTCCCGGGCGAGCCGGTCGACCTCGGCCAGGATCTCGCGCGCGGTCTCGGCGTCGATGTCCGCGAACGGCCCGGTGCCGAGCACCTGGTCGGTGCCGAGAACCTCGAAGAGGTTGAACTCGATGTCGCGGAGGTTGCTCTTGTAGTGGCCCATGTCCCTACCTGTTCGCGTCGCTTCGTGGGTCCGCCCCGGTCACCGGAGCCCTGCCGAGAAGATGGCTACTCATCAGTAACTTCATTCTGCCTCGACGGGTGCGCGCAGGCAACAGAAGGGGTCGGATCCGTGTGGCCGCTCCCGCGTCCGATGTGACCGAGAGCACGTGCGGGTGCGTGGATCCGGGCATGCTTCTGGGAGACTGCTCGCATGCGAGTCTCCGCCAAGGCCGACTACGCCCTCCGCGCCCTCATCGAGATGGCCGCACGGGGCGACGGCGACCAGAACGGCCGTCCGGTCAGCGCCGAGGAGCTCGGCAAGCTCCAGGACATCCCCCACAACTTCCTCCAGGCCATCCTGGCCGACCTGCGCAAGGCGGGCATCGTCCACGCCCAGCGCGGGCAGGCCGGCGGCTGGCGCCTCGCGCAGCCCGGTGCCGACGTGACCGTGGCCGACGTGATCCGGGCCGTCGACGGTCCGCTGGTGTCGGTCTACGGGCTCCGTCCGGAGGCGGTCTCCTACAACGAGCGCGCCGATGCGCTCCAGCGGGTGTGGATCGCGGCCCGCCACTCGCTGCGCGACGTGTTCGAGCAGGTGTCGGTGGCCGACCTCGCCTCGGGCCACCTCCCGTCGGGCGTCGCGGCGCTCACCGAGGACGACGACGCCTGGCAGCCCCACTGAGCCGCGCGGCGGGATCGCGTCGGTGGTCGAGTGGCGTCGTACCGGTGGCCGAGCGGAGTCGAGACTCACTCCGAGGCGGTCACCCAGTCGACGAACGGCTTGAGGGTCCGCCAGTCGTCGCGCACGGCCTCGAGCAGCTCGGTGGTGTGGATGATCGGCTCGAACCCGTAGTCGTGGCCGATGGTCAGTGACTTGTGGCGCAGCAGCTCGATCCGCGGGTGGCTCACGTCGTACCCGCGCGGCGCGGTCTTGAGGGTGTGCCCGCCCACGCGCCAGCCGCCGCCCTCGAGCTTCTCCAGCAGCGACTGGAGCTCGCGCCCCGTGCGGTCGTCGTCGATGGCGGCCCGGATCGCGGCGATCCGGGGTCCGGTCGCGTCGTAGAAGCCGGCACCGGTCCGCACGCCGCGGGCCGAGATCTCGACGTACCAGCCGGTGGCCGGCCCGACCCCGACGAACGCGCCCTGCGCGGTCTTGTAGGGCGTCTTGTCCTTGGCGAAGCGCACGTCGCGGAACGGCCGGAAGACCTTGGCCTCCCCGAACTCGGGGGCCAGGGCGGCACACAGGGCGACCATCGGCCGCCGGACGGAGTAGTCGTAGGTGCCCTTGTGCTTCTCCCAGAACGACCGCGTGTTGTCGACCTCGAGGTCGTCGTAGAAGTCGAGGGCCTGGGGCGGGAACCCGGTGAAGTCGGCCGGCATGCTCCGAGCCTACGGTGCGCCGACGGCGGCGGTGACCTGTTGGTCTCCTGCGTCCGAGAACGCCGTGACGGTGAGGTGGTCGCCGCCGCAGCGAGGAGGCGAGAGGAACGCGTTGCCGCGGCCCTTCGAGGCGAAGACCGTGGTCAGCGCACCGGCCGCCGGGTCCCAGCGCAGCAGGGTGGCCGGGTCGTGCCTGGTGGCCGGGTCGCGGACGAAGTACGCCGCTCCCCCGCAGGCCACCAGGGTCCCCGAGGTCCCGCGGCCGAGGTCGAACCAGCCGGTGCTGGTGTGGCTGTAGAAGCGCGCGGCCTCGACCCGACGTTCCTTCGGGACCACCGACCACACCACGCCTCCCGGGACTGAGGTCGAGTCCCAGCCCTTGCACGGCGTCACGCCCGGCAGGGGGGTGAACGCAGCGCCGGAGCGGGTGAGGAGGGTGCGGCACGACGGGTGCTGGTCGTCGAACCGCATCAGGGTGGTGCCGCCGTCGGTGATGGAGGCGCGGCTCAGCCCGTTCCGGGGTGGGACGCAGTAGCGGCCCTCCGGGCTGCCGGAGTCGAGGCCGAGGAACACCACGCAGTAGCGATGGCTCGTCCCGGCGGTGGCGTGGGCGAGGCTCGTGGGCCCGAGCGCCCAGGTCCCGCCGACGCTCGTGGGTGGGTTCGAGGTGCGGTCGAGGGTGGTCGCGCGGCCGGAGGCGAGATCGACGAGCGTGGCGACGTCGGGCGTCCGGGCCAGGTCGTCCTCGCTCACGACGAGCGCGTGGCTTCCGTCGAGGAAGGCGTCGCTGATCGAGGAGTGCGCGCCCGCAGCGATGGTGCGCGGGTGCGGACCGTCGAGGCGCGCGGTGTCGCCGCCGGAGGCGAGCGTGAGCTTCCAGTCGCCCCCGACCGTCACCTCGTCGCGGGTCGAGCCCGGGACCGGCCGCCACGCGAGCGGGTCACTCGTCGGCCCGACGACCACCGGGTGGTCGCTGCTCCCGGTGGAGGTCGGCGTCGTCGGGGGCACCGACGAGCCGTCGGAGCCGGGACCGCCGGCGGATGACGAGCTGCTCGGTGGGCTGCCGGCGGGGCCGGACGCGCTGCCCGCGGCGCTCGAGCCGCTGCCGCAGCCGGCGAGGGTCAGGGCGGCCGCGGTCAGCAGGGCGGCGCCACCGGTGCAGCGCCCGAGTCGCCGTACGTGCATCACACGCCGAGATTGTGCTGGAAGTGTGCCTGGTTCGCCCGGTAGGACCGGTACGCGTTGCGCCACTGCACCCGGTCGATGATCGGCTCGTCGGGGTGGAAGCGCTGCTGGTTCCACGGCTCGAAGTAGCCGAGCAGCGGCGTGTTGCCGTCGCGCTTCTGGTAGCCGCGCCCGACCTGGAAGTGGCCGGACCCGTCGTGGTCGAGGTAGGGGTAGAACTCCGTGAGCAGGATCGGGTGGAGGATCACCGGCGCGCGGTAGTCGACGATGTGGCGCGCCATCAGGAGCATCCACTGGCGGAACGACCAGTCGCTGATGTCGAGGGTGATGTAAGGCCCGGCGTACGACGGCTTGTCCCAGCCGGTGTACCGGTTCACCACCGAGACCATCGAGGTGATCGACGAGCCGCTGGTGGTCGTGCCGAGCTTGGTGGCCCAGTACTGCTGGGTGCGCTTGTGACCCGACCAGCCCCACGCGATCATCTGCATCGAGGTCGGCCCGCACCAGTACGTCCGGTGCTGGGGCTTGACGTGCCGGTAGTCGAGCACGACTCCTCGGCTCGGGTAGTCGGCCCAGTGCTTGTCGCGCTGCTTGCCCATCGGCGAGGCCGGGGCGAGCGCGTTCGCCGTGCTGGAGCCTCTCGACGTCGAGGCAGCGCGGACCTCGGGGTGGCGCGCCAGGAAGTGGGCAGGCAGGGGCACGCCCTGGATCTGGTGGCGCAGCAGCCAGACCTTGGCCACCGACCGGGCCGCCTCGGTGAGCTCGGCGGTCTGGGCTGCGGCGCGGGCGCTCGGTGACAGCTGCGCCGCCTGGCGCAGGGCGGCGATCATCGACAGGTCGCCGGTGCTGGTCGTACGCGTCGGGCGCGCTGCCTGGCGGGTGGCGACCGCGGTCATGCTCTGCTGGACCTGCGTCTGGGTCTGGTCGGTCCAGCCCGAGCCGAGGCAGTACCGCTGCCCCTCGAAGACCGCGCACCGGACGAGGTCGCCGACCAGGGCGCGAGCCGGCGTACGGGCCGACACCTGGGACGCAGCATCGGCGGACACGACACGCGCGATCGTGCGCTGGAAGGCCGGCGTGACCCGGCCGTAGCCGGCGGTCAGGGGTGTGACCTGCGCGGGTTCGGCGGCCCGGCGAGCCCGGTCGGGCTCCCCGCCGCCGCGGGGGAGAAAGGGGAGTAGGGCGAGCACCAGCAGCAGGGCTCCGAGACTGATCCAGCGGGGGCGCGACATGGGGAAGACCTCGAGACTTCAGGAGTCACATCCACACCACTGTCCCCAATCGCCCCAGGAATCGCAAGGTGGGAAACCTCGGTTTCATCATGTGAAGCAGGCGAACCGGCACTTCTCATGGTGAGCTCGCCATGGGAAGCCGAGGCTCACCTGCATCACATGGTGAAACTGGGACGCGCGACCGGCGCTCGGGCTTCATCGAGGTGGCCGGGCCGTCGCGTCGGTGAGGTCGCTCGATCGCTCCGCCAAGCCGACTGCGCTGGCGTTTCGCTCGTCTTTCCGCGCCAGCTTCGCTGCGCGGAAAGACTCGGAGCGGATGACGAGATTCGAACTCGCGACATCGACGAGGGGCAGAGTGTCGCGCGGAGCGCGACCGCCGATGTCGGCAGACACGGATTCGGAGCGGATGACGAGATTCGAACTCGCGACATCGACGAGGGGCAGAGTGTCGCGCGGAGCGCGACCGCCGATGTCGGCAGACACGGATTCGGAGCGGATGACGAGATTCGAACTCGCGACATCGACCTTGGGAAGGTCGCGCTCTACCAACTGAGCTACATCCGCACGCCGGCGAACCGGCGACACGGATCGTACCCGAGGCCGTGCGACCAGTCAGATCGGCTCGAGCGCGGGCCTCTTCGGCTGTACGCCGTCGCCCGACGAGCGCCCCGTGAGGCGCCGCTTGATCCACGGTGCGGCATGGCGCACGGCCCACTCGAGATCGGCCCGGCGCCCTGCCCGGAGGGGGCTGTCGCCCAGGGAACCGGTCGGATCGGAGAGGTCGAGGGGATGGGGGACGCCCAAGGTGTCGAGCACCTCGATCGCGATCGCCCGGTGGCCGAGCGGACCGAGGTGGAGTCGGTCCTCGGACCACATCAGGTCGGGTCGCTCGGGCCGCATCCGCCACGAGTCCAGGACGACGGCGCCGTGGCGCTCCGCGATCTCGCGGACCTGCTCGTTGTAGACCGCGAACCGTCCGCGCAGGCGGGCGAAGGGCCCGCCGCCGCCGGGGTCGAAGGCGGTGAAGACGCCGACCGTGGCCCCGGTCGCGGCCAGCGTGGCGACCGCGTCGTCGTACGCCTCGCCGAGCGCGTCGACGTCGCAGCGCGGTCGGATCAGGTCGTTGCCGCCGGCGTAGATGGTGACGAGGTCGGGCTCGAGGGCCACGGCCGGCGCGAGCTGTTCGGCGAGGATCGGCCGCAGGGTGCGACCCCGGATCGCGAGGTTGGCGTAGCCGAAGTCGTCGGTCCGGCTGGCCAGCACCTCGGCGACGCGGTCGGCCCAGCCGCGCAGGCCGTTGGGGCGGCCGGGGTCGGGGTCGCCGACCCCCTCGGTGAAGGAGTCGCCGAGGGCGACGTACCGGTGGAAGACGGGAGCGCTCACGTCCGGCATGGTGCCAGAGCGCCGGATTCGAGACGGTCGCAGGGCGACCTCCTCAACGGGCGAGGGCGCCGGGTAGCCTGCGGGCGTGCTGCTGAGCGACCGCGACGTCCTGGCCGAGATCGACGCCGGGCGGATCGTGATGGAGCCCTGGGACCCCTCGATGCTGCAACCGTCGTCGATCGACGTGCGGCTCGACCGGTTCTTCCGAGTCTTCGAGAACCATCGCTACCCCCACATCGACCCGGCGGCCGACCAGTCGGACCTGACCCGGATGGTGGAGCCGGACGGCGAGGAGCCGTTCATCCTGCACCCGGGGGAGTTCGTGCTCGGCTCGACCTACGAGGTCGTCTCGCTCCCCGACGACGTCGCCGCGCGCGTCGAGGGCAAGTCCTCGCTCGGCCGGCTCGGCCTGCTCACCCACGCGACGGCCGGGTTCGTCGACCCCGGCTTCTCGGGGCACGTCACCCTCGAGCTCGCCAACGTCGCGACCCTGCCGATCAAGCTCTACCCGGGCATGAAGATCGGGCAGTTCTGCTTCTTCCGGCTCTCGTCGCCGTCGGAGCACCCCTACGGGTCGGAGAAGTACGGCTCCCGCTACCAGGGTCAGCGCGGTCCCACGCCGTCGCGCTCGTTCCAGAACTTCCACCGGACCCCGATCTGATGGCCCCCGACGTCACCGTCGCCGTCCTCGGTGGCACGGGGCCACAGGGTCGCGGTCTGGTACGACGGTGGGCCGCGGCCGGCATCCCGGTGGTGGTCGGCAGCCGGTCGGCCGACCGGGCGGCCGAGACCGCGGCCGAGCTCGCAGCGGCAACCAACGGCGACGTACGCGGGCTCTCCAACGAGGACGCCGCGGCGGACGCCGACGTGGTCGTCATCGCGGTGCCGTACGACGGTCATGCCGAGCTGCTCCGCTCACTGGCGGGCGTGCTCGCCGGCAAGATCGTGGTCGACTGCGTCAACCCCCTCGGGTTCGACCAGCAGGGCGCCTTCGCCCTGGCGGTCGACGAGGGGTCGGCGGCCCAGCAGGCCGCAGCGATCCTGACGGGCTCGACCGTCGTGGCGGCCTTCCACCACGTCAGCGCCGCGCTGCTCGACGACCCCGAGATCTCCTCGGTCGACACCGACGTGCTGGTCCTCGGCGACGACCGCGACGCGACCGACCTGGTGGCCTCGCTCGCCGACACGGTGCCCGGCATGCGCGGGGTGTACGGCGGTCGGTTGCGCAACGCGGGACAGGTCGAGGCCCTCACGGCCAACCTGATCAGCGTCAACCGCCGCTACAAGGCCCACGCGGGGATCCGGATCACCGACGTCTGACTGTTCTTCCGGCGGAATCGCGCCGCTCTGACAGCAGGAAGCCGACCGCAGAGACTCTGCGATCGGCTTCCCTCGGGCCGGCTGCCGGAAAGGGGTCACAGCCAGCTCAGCTTGCGGACCTTCCGGGTGCGACGCCGCACGCCGCTGGACGGCTCCTGGCGGTGGGTCTGGTGGATCCGGTCCTCGATCAGGTAGCGAGCCTGTGCCTCGATCACGGTGGTGTTCATGGTCGTACTCCCTTCGATGGTGTGGTGGTGTGGTCAGACCTGGGTCAGGACGATGTCGCCGCTGACGGTCCGGGCCTCGAGCTCGATGTGGTCCTGGCCCTCCTGGGGGGCTCCGACGCTCTCGATGTTGGAGCGGACCTTGCCGGTGACGGTGTTGAGGTCGGCCCAGACCGGCGTACCGGCCGGGATGCCGATCCGGACGTCGCTGCTGGCGCCCTTGGCGCTGACGCGACCGCGGCGGGCCGTGCCGACGGTGAGGTCGCCGCTGCCGGTCGACAGCGAGACGTCGTCGTTGGCGGTGACGACCTTCAGGTCGCCGGAGCCGGTCTTGACGACGGTGCGGGCGTTGGCGGTGCCGACCTCGACGTCGCCGGAGCCCGTGGAGACGTTCAGCTCCTTGACGCACGTGCCGACCGAGACGTCGCCCGATCCGCTCTTCACGCGCAGCTCGGCGTGCGCCTCGGCGACCTCGACGTCACCCGAACCGGTGTCGATCGACGCCGCACCCGAGAAGGTGTCGCAGGTGACGTCGCCGGAACCGGTCTTGACCCGGCTGTCGCCCACCTGGCCGTCGACCTCGATGTCGGCGCTGCCCGTCTTGACCGAGAGCCGGCTGTCGGTCGGCAGGGTGACCTCGACATCGAGGTCGTGGTCCTTGCCGAAGATGCCGCCGCCCCGCTTGGGACCGATGACCCGCAGGTCGTTCCCGTCGAGGGCGACCTCGACCTCGTCGGCCTCCGGACCCCGTACCTCGACGTCGGTCGTCGCGGTGGCGGTGGCGTGGATGCGGACCCGGCCCTTGCCGATCTCGACGTAGAGGTTGATCGGCTCCGGGGTCTCGAACTGGCGCTGCATGGTTCCTCCTGGGTGAGGGTGTGTTCTGCCGGGGGAGCGGCCTGGGTGCCGTCCCCGGTGGGGTTCTGGTGGTGGTACGCCGGCGCTAGAGCCAGCCGGTCATGCGCTTGTTGCCGCGTCCCTTCGAGCCTCCGAAGGGATCGCCGCCGCCGAAGAACGGGATGCTGGAGAGGTCGACGTCGATGTTGATCGCACCGTCGCGGCTGGCCGCGCGGACGACGTTGACGAGCCAGGTGTTGAGCGACTGGCCGGCCTCGGCCGCGCGCTCCTCCGCCTTGGCCTTCACCGACTCGGGGATCCGCAGGGTGATCCGGGCCAGGTTGCCGTCGTCGACGTCCTCCGGGGCCGGGGGCGGCGGGGGGGTCGGCGGGGTCGGGACCGCGACGTGGACCAGGAAGTCGAGGTCGCGACCGTTGAGGCGTACGTCGACGCCACCGTTCGGCATCTCGGCGGTGATCTCGGCGGCGGCCTGGGAGACCGCCTCCATGATCGCGAGCCGGGAGCTGGAGTCGAGGGCGAAGCTGAGTCGCTCGGCGGCCTGGCGGGTGTCGTCACCCGCCGAGTCGGCGGCGGAGACGAGAGCCTGGCGGAGGCTGTCGACGTACGGCGTGATGTCCATGTGCATCATCCTGACATCACTGTGATGTCATGTCAAGCACTAGGTGACATCAAATGATGTCACGATGACATCGTCGCAGGTCAGAAGCGGTTCAGAGGTCGAACAAAGACCCGCCCTCGGTGATGTCCACGTCTGTCCGGGGCTCGGCGGGAGGCGTCGTCGAGGGTGGCGTCGGCTTCGGTTCCGGCTCCTCGTCGGTCGGCTCCTCGTCGGTCGCCGCCGCCTCCGCCTCGGGCTCGGCCTCGGCCTCGGGGGCGGCGAGGTCGAACAGTGACCCGCCCTCGGGGATCTCGGCCGTGGCCGGGGTGGCCGGCTCGGGCTCCGGTGCCGCAGGACCTCCGCCGCCGGCGTCCGGCTCCGGCGCAGCGAGGTCGAAGAGGGAGCCGCCGGTGGGGGTCTCGACAGGCTCGACCACCGACGCGGTGGGTGCGGGCTCGTCGGTGCCGAGGTCGAAGAGGGAGCCGCCGCTGGGGGTCTCGACAGGCTCGACCACCGGCGAGGTGGGCCGGTCGACGCGGTGGGTGCGGGCTCGTCGGCGGCGAGGTCGAAGAGGGAGCCGCCGGTGGGGGTCTCGACAGGCTCGACCACCGGCGGGGCTCGGCCGACGCGGGGGTGCGGGCTCGTCGGTGCCGAGGTCGAAGAGGGAGCCGCCGGTGGGGGTCTCGACCGACGCAGACGCAGGGGTCTCGACAGGCTCGACCACCGACGACGTGGGCTCGGCCACCGACGACGTGGGCCCGACCGGCGACGAGGTGGTGGGCTCGGCCGACGCGGGCGCGGGCGCCCGGGTCGCGGACTCGCCCTTCACCGACGCCAGCAGCATCTGCGCGACGTCGAGGACCTCGACCTCCTCACGTGCACGACCCTCGGCCTGCTCGGAGGTGAGCCCGTCGGAGAGCATCACGCGGCAGAACGGGCAGCCGACGGCGATCTGGTCGGCGCCGGTGGCGACGGCCTCCTGGGTGCGGTTGACGTTGATCCGCTCACCGATGCTCTCCTCCATCCACATCCGGGCACCCCCGGCGCCGCAGCAGAAGGAGCGTTCCTGCGACCGCTCCATCTCGACGTACGACGCACCGGGCAGCACCTGGAGCAGCTCGCGCGGCGGGGCGTAGACCTGGTTGTGCCGACCCAGGTAGCACGGGTCGTGGTAGGTGATCGACCGCGGCGCCGACCCGGCGCCGCCCGCACTGGCCGGGACCGGCGTGAGCCGGCCGTCGCGGACCAGCCGGTTCAGCAGCTGGGTGTGGTGGACGACCTCGAGCTCGAGGCCGAGGTCGCGGTACTCGTTCTTCAGGGTGTTGAGGCAGTGGGGGCAGGTGGTGACGACCTGCTTGACCTTGTGCTCCGGCCAGATGCCCCCCAGCGTCTCGAGGTTCTGCGCGGCCAGCCCCTGGTAGACGAACTCGTTGCCGGCCCGGCGGGCGGGGTCACCGGTGCAGGTCTCGCCGTTGCCGAGCACCCCGAACGACACGTCGGCCAGGTGGAGGAGCTCGGCGACGGCGCGCACCGTCTTCTTGGCACGGTCCTCGTAGGCGCCGGCGCAGCCGATCCAGAACAGCCAGTCGACCGAGTCCATCGACTCGAGGTCCTCACCGACGACCGGCACGTCGAAGTCGAGGCCCTTCGCCCAGTCCATGCGCCCCGAAGCCGACATGTTCCAGGGGTTGCCTCGACCCTCGAGCCCCTTGAAGAGCTGGTTCAGCTCGGCCGGGAAGTTGTTCTCGACCAGCACCTGGTAGCGGCGCATGTCGATGATGTGGTCGACGTGCTCGATGTCGACCGGGCACTGGTTGACGCACGCGCCGCACGAGGTGCAGGACCACAGCACGTCGGGGTCGATCACGCCGTACATCGACTCGTCCCCGATCAGCGGCCGCTCCAGCTCCTTGACCGCGCCCTCGGGCGCCGCCTTGGAGCCGGGGCCCCTGTCGCCGGCGATCATGGCCGGTGCTGCCGCCATGGCGTGATCGCGCAGGTCCATGATCAGCAGCTTGGGCGACAGTGGCTTCTCGGTGTTCCAGGCCGGGCACTGCGACTGGCAGCGGCCGCACTCGGTACAGGTCGTGAAGTCGAGCAGGCCCTTCCAGCTGAAGTCCGAGATCGAGCCGACGCCGAGCCGGGCGTCCTCGTCGAGGTCCTCGATGTCGTCGAGGGTGACCGGCTTGCCGGCCGACGTCAGCGGCTTCACCGCGCCGAGCGCCACCGGTCGTCGGCCGAACAGGACGTTGAGCGGCGCGACGAAGATGTGGAGGTGCTTGGAGTTGAGCACGAAGATCAAGAAGGCGAGCATGACGCCGATGTGGAGCAGGAGCCCGAGGCCCTCGAGGAACTCGAGGGTGCTGTGGGGCAGCCCGTCCAGCACGTTGCCGACGCCGATCGAGATGAACGCGCCGCTGGTGTAGGGCAGGTTGCCGAGGGCAGACGACGCACCCCGGAACAGGAACATCGTCCAGATGACGTTGAAGATCATGAAGAGCGTGATCCAGGCGCCGCGGAGGTGGGAGCCGAAGAAGCGGGAGCGCCGGCCGAGGTCCTTCGGGGCGTTGCGCAGCCGGATCACGACGAAGGTGAGGATCCCGAAGAACGCCATCATCGCGATGAAGTCCTGCAGGAAGCCGAGCACCGGCCAGTGGCCGACCAACGGGATCGACCAGGCCAACGTGTCGGCGCCGAAGGCGAGCGCGATCAGCGCGCCGTACGCCTCGAGGTAGACGGTCGCCAGGATCAGGAACGCCCAGAACACGAAGAAGTGCGCGGCGCCGGGGACGCTCCACTTGAGCAGCTTCTTCTGGCCGAAGACCTCGACCACCTGGGTCCTCACAGCGAGGCCGAGCCGGCCGGTGACGCCCTCGATGCGGTCGGGCGCCGGCTGTCCGCTGGTGATCAGCCGCTCGAGGAACCACACCCTGCGTCCCGCGATCGGCAGCGCGACCAGGTTGAGGAGCAGCCCGAGGATCAGTACGGCGGTCACAGTCACTCCGAGCGGTCGGGATGTCACGGACGGGTCGGCGCCGACATTACGGGCCCGAGCGGCTCGCGTGTCACCGGCGGTCGACCCCCGGATCGTACCCACAGGTAACTTCGCGCAGTCGCCTCCGTGTCCTACCTCTCAGACGGTGCCGCCGAGCCGCGTGGTCAGGGCCGCGGCCGCACGTCGTACCTCGTCGGCGAGGGCGTCCGGCTCGCCGTCGGCGAAGGTGACCGCCAGTCCGGCGACGGGGTGCTGGTTGTGGTCGACGACGGGCGCGGCGACGCTGGCCAGGCCCGGGGTGACCTCACCCTCCTCGAGGGCATACCCGCGCCGGCGGGTCTCGGACAGCACCGCCCGGAGGGCACTCAACGTGCGCGGGCCGGTGCCGTGCCGGTCGACGAAAGCCGCCGGGTCGGGATAGAGCGCGCGTACCTGCGCAGCGGGCAGCGCCGACAGGATCGCGCGCCCGCTCGCGGTGAGATGGGCAGGGAGCCGGACACCGACGTCGGTGACCAGGGGCGGGCGCCCCGGCGCGCGCTCCTCGACGACGTAGAGGACGTCGCGCCCGTGCAGGACGGCCAGGTGCGCCGTGTGGGCGGTGCGGTCCACGAGGTCGGCGAGCAGCCGTCGGCTGATCCGTTGCAGGGGCTCCTGGCGGCTGTAGCCGCTGCCGACCTCGAACGCCGCGACGCCCAGCCCGTAACGGTGCTCCTCGGGCAGGTGGACGACGAAGCCCTCCTCGATCATCGCGCTCAGGAGGTGGTACGCCGTGGAGCGCGGCAGTTCACAGGCCCGCGTGATGCGGTCGAGCGGAACGGGGTCGGGCTGGCTGGCCAGGAAACGCAGCACACGCAGCGTCCTGGTCGCTGCCGGTACCTGACCCATGCCCGGGATCGTCCCACGCCATCCGACGGGGCGATCCCGGTCAGGTCACTGCGACCGGTGGGTCCCGGTGCCCTCGGTCGAGGTGGTGCCCTCGGTCGAGGTGGTGCCCTCGGTCGGGGTGGTGCCCTCGGTCGAGGTGGTGCCCTCCGTCGGGGCAGCTCCCTCAGTGGGCGTGGTGCCGGTCGGGGCGGTGCCGGTCGCGGTGGTGCCGGTCGCGGTGGTGCCCTCGCTGGCCGCCGGGGTGGTGCTCTCCGTCGCAGGGGCCGAGGTCCCGGCAGGAGAGGCCGTGCCACTGGGCGTCGTCGTACCGGTCGCGGCCGGAGCCGTCGTACCGGACTCGGTGCTCTCGTCGTTCCACACGCTCGGCTCGTAGTCCTTGGCCCGCGTGTCGACCTCGGGGTCGAGCTTGTCGGCCTCGCGCAGCTTGCCTTCGTAGCTGGCCTGCTCGACCTGGTGACCGGTCTCTGCCTGGGCTGCCTGCTCGCGTGCGCGCTCGGCCTCCGCCGCGGCGAGGTCGGCCTTGGCGCGGGCCTCGTCGGCCGCACGCTGCGACTCGGCGAGGCCGCTGGCCTTCTCCGAGGCCTCGGCGCGCAGCTGCTCAGCGCGGGCTCGGCGCTGCTCGGTGCGTCGTTTGCTGATCATCGACGCGACAGCGCCGACCACGACCAGGACGACGATGATCACGATGACCCAGATGAGCCACGTCGGCATGGTGTGCTCCCCTCCATGTGCCCGGACGGCCCGGGACCGTTCGACAGTAGACCGGGTCGGGCGCCGCACCTTCCCCCGTAGGGGTGACGGCGGACGAGCCGGGCGGGCAGCGGGGTCGCAATGGGGGGAGACCGACCCCGCTGCCCTCGGGAGATGTCAGTGGGACAGGCGGTGGACCTGCAGCTGGGCCTCACCGAGGTTGATCACCGCGCCGGACCCGTCGAGGACGGTCAGACGGAGCGCCACCACCTTGATGCCGATCTTGCTGCGCGTGACCACGTGCCGTTCCAGCTTCGCGACGCCCGGGATCTCCAGCACGCCGGTGCGCGGGAACCGCAGGGTCTTCCCGCCGGCCGTGATGGAGCCGAGCCGCGTGCCCTTCGCGGAGCGCGCGAGGCCGTGCGCCGTCTGCGCGACGGTGGCCCTGCCGACGATGCCGTTCACGACCAGCTGGCCGTGCCCGAGGTTGATCCGCGCGATCGAGGCCTGCTCGAAGCCGTGGGCCCGGGAGTCCTGGCTCGCACGCTGGGAGGACGAGAGTCCCTTGACCACGAGCTGGCCGCCCAGCGTGACCCCGGCGATGGACTTGGTGACCAGGTGGCCGCGCGTGCCCAGGCATCCCATCAGGGACAGGGGCTGGGGACCGCTGTGGGCGAGGTCGGTCAGTGCCGTCACCACTCGTGTGGCGTTCGAGTGGCCGCGGAAGGTCCCGGAGGTGAGGCCGGCGCCGATCGACGCCCGCGTGTGGGCGATCGTGACCAGGGTGCCGGTGGCGACCACGTCGACCACGAGAGCGTCGGCGGAGGCCGTGGCGCCGAGCGACCCGTGCTGACGGCTGCTCCGGCCCAGGGTGATCGTGGCCAGACCCGGGATCGTGATGGGCTGGTCGGGAGTCGGGGCCGGGAAGGTCTGCCTGGGCCCGGTCGTCGGCTTGAAGGTGAGGTCACCGACCGTGGTGGCGGTCGTGCTGTGGAAGCCGGAGCCGTCGTGGAACGCCTTCGACACCGAGTGGATCGCGTCGATGGTCAGCGACCCGACGCCGCTCGACGCGACGGTGAGGTCGGCGATCGAGTGGCTCGAATGGACCGCCGCGACCCCGTGTCGCAGCGTCGTCCAGGTCCGCGTCTTCACGCCCGACGCCGTGCCCAGACCCGGCACCTTGACGTGGGCCACGTCGTTGGACTTGTCACGTCCGGCGAGGTTGGTACAGCCGAGGTGCTGGTACGACGTGGTGCTCGAGCTGGCGGGGATCTGGCCGCCGTTGACCCGGGTTCCGAATCCGGTGCCCTGGAAGGCGAACGAGGTGGCGCGGTGAGGGGCGGACCCCGCGAAACCGGGACCGCCGGCAGCGAGGGTGAGGCCGACACCGAGGGTGGCGACCGTGAGGAGGAGGGGGGTGCGTGTGGCCATGGGGGACTTCCTGTCATCCGAGTTGTGAAACCGTTAACGAGCCGTTGACATCCGGGTCACGACCGGCGACCGAGGCTTTACCTTCCGGGAGCTTCGACCGCCGCTCCACACGTCTCGGATCCCAGACGGCAGCCGCTCCACGCCGCTGGCGCCCACCTCCGGCACGGGAGTTGGATGGCGGCATGCAGACCGTTCAGGTGGGCGTCGGCCCGGTGTCCGTCGACGACGTGGTCGCGGTGACCCGCGACGGCGCAGCCGTGGAGCTGACCGAGGAGGCGCTGGTCGCGATCGACCGGGCACGGGCGGTGGTCGAGGAGCTCGCGGCAGCCCCGACCCCGGCGTACGGCATCTCGACCGGGTTCGGAGCCCTGGCCACCCGCCACATCCCCGGGGAGCTGCGCGAGCAGCTCCAGCGCTCGCTGATCCGTTCGCACGCTGCGGGGTCGGGCCCCGAGGTGGAGCGCGAGGTCGTGCGTGGCCTCATGCTGCTGCGTCTGTCGACGCTGGCCACCGGCCACACCGGCGTACGACGGGAGACAGCGCAGCTGCTCGCCTCCCTGCTGTCCGCCGGCATCACCCCGGTGGTCCGGGAGTACGGCTCGCTCGGTTGCTCCGGCGACCTGGCGCCCCTGGCCCACTGCGCGCTGGCACTGATGGGCGAGGGCGACGTCCGCGACGCGACGGGGGCGCTGATGCCCGCCGCCGATGCACTCGCCGCCGCCGGGCTCGTCCCGGTGGAGCTGCGTGCCAAGGAGGGGCTGGCGCTCATCAACGGCACCGACGGCATGCTCGGCATGCTGGTGCTCGCGATCACCGACCTCCGGCGACTGCTCCGCACCGCCGACATCGCCGCCGCGATGAGTGTCGAGGCACAGATGGGCACCGACCGGGTCTTCGCAGCCGATCTCCAGGCGCTGCGACCGCAGGTGGGGCAAGCCCTGTCTGCTGCCAACCTGACCCGGGTGCTGGCCGGGTCGGGCGTGATGGCCAGTCACCGCGAGGACCGGTTCCACCGGGTCCAGGACGCCTACTCCCTGCGCTGCTCACCCCAGGTCCACGGGGCCGCGCGTGACACCGTCGAGTACGCCGCGACGATCGCGGGCCGCGAGCTCGCCAGCGCCGTCGACAACCCCGTGGTGCTGGGTTCGGCCGACGGGTCCGGTCGGGTGGAGTCCAACGGCAACTTCCACGGAGCGCCGGTGGCCTACGTCCTCGACTTCCTGGCGATCGTCACCGCCGACGTCGCCTCGATCTCGGAGCGGCGCAGCGACCGCTTCCTCGACCGGGCGCGCAACCACGACCTGCCGCCGTTCCTCGCCGACGACCCGGGTGTCGACAGCGGGCTGATGATCGCCCAGTACACGCAGGCGGCGATCGTCTCGGAGCTCAAGCGCCTGGCCGCGCCGGCCAGCGTCGACTCGATCCCGTCGAGTGCGATGCAGGAGGACCACGTGTCCATGGGCTGGTCAGCAGCTCGCAAGCTGCGCCGCTCGGTGGACGGCCTGAGCAGAGTTGTCGCGATCGAGCTGATGACAGCGGCCCGCGCCCTGCTCCTGCGGACCACCACGGGTCCCACCGAGGGCACGACCCCCGCGCCGGCGACGGACGCCGTCGTACGCCTGCTGCTCGAGCACGGCGTCGGCGCGCCCGGCCCCGACCGCTTCCTGTCCCCCGAGATCGAGACCGCCGTCGGGCTGGTCTCGTCCGGTGCCGTCCTGTCCGCCGTCGAAGAACTGATTGGAGAGCTGAGCTGATGGTCTCGACACGCTCGACCGACGAAGGCGCCAACCCCCGCCTCCCGATCCACGCAGCCCACGGCACCGAGCTGTCGGCGAAGAGCTGGCAGACCGAGGCCCCGTTGAGGATGTTGATGAACAACCTCGACCCCGAGGTGGCCGAGCGGCCCGAGGACCTCGTCGTGTACGGCGGCACCGGCAAGGCGGCGCGCTCCTGGCCGGCGTACGACGCGCTGCTGGCGAGCCTGCGCGACCTCGAGCCCGACGAGACGCTGCTCGTGCAGTCGGGCAAGCCCGTCGGCGTGATGCGGACCCACGAGTGGGCGCCGCGCGTGCTGATCGCCAACTCCAACCTCGTCGGTGACTGGGCCAACTGGGAGGAGTTCCGCAAGCTCGAGGAGCTGGGCCTGATCATGTACGGCCAGATGACGGCCGGCTCGTGGATCTACATCGGGACCCAGGGGATCCTGCAGGGCACGTTCGAGACCTTCGCCGCGGTCGCGGACAAGAAGTTCGGCGGCACGCTGGCCGGGACCATCACGCTGACCGCCGGCCTCGGCGGGATGGGCGGCGCCCAGCCCCTGGCCGTCACCATGAACGACGGGGTGGCGATCTGCATCGACGTCGACCAGTCGCGGATCACCCGCCGGATCGAGCACCGCTACCTCGACGAGCAGGCGGACTCGCTCGAGGACGCGGTCGCCCGCGCGGTCGCGGCCCGCGACGAGCGCCGCCCGCTCTCGATCGGTCTGCTCGGCAACGCGGCCGAGCTGGTGCCCGCGCTGCTCGAGCTCAAGGCGCCCATCGACATCGTCACCGACCAGACCTCGGCCCACGATCCTCTCTCGTACCTGCCGGTCGGCGTCTCCTTCGACGACTGGCACGACGCCGCGGCGCGCGATCCCGAGGGCTTCACGAAGGAGGCCGAGGCCTCCATGGCCGCGCACGTGCGGGCGATGGTGGAGTTCCAGGACGCCGGCGCCGAGGTCTTCGACTACGGCAACTCGATCCGCGACGAGGCCCGTAAGGGTGGCTACGACCGGGCGTTCGAGTTCCCCGGCTTCGTGCCGGCGTACATCCGTCCCCTGTTCTGCGAGGGCAAGGGCCCCTTCCGTTGGGCGGCTCTGTCGGGCGACCCGGCCGACATCGCGGCGACCGACCGCGCCATCCTCGAGCTCTTCCCGGAGAACGAGCGGCTGCGGAAGTGGATCACCATGGCAGGCGAGCGCGTGCAGTTCCAGGGGCTGCCGGCACGGATCTGCTGGCTCGGGTACGGCGAGCGGCACCTGGCCGGTCTGAGGTTCAACGAGATGGTGGCCAGCGGTGAGCTGAAGGCCCCGATCGTGATCGGGCGTGACCACCTCGACTGCGGGTCGGTCGCCTCGCCGTACCGCGAGACCGAGTCCATGCTCGACGGCTCGGACGCCATCGCCGACTGGGCGATCCTCAACGCGCTGGTCAACACGGCGTCGGGTGCGACCTGGGTGTCGTTCCACCACGGTGGCGGTGTCGGCATGGGCCGGTCGCTGCACGCCGGACAGGTGTGCGTGGCCGACGGCACCGAGCTCGCCGCGCAGAAGATCGAGCGGGTCCTCACCAACGACCCGGGCATGGGCGTGATCCGCCACGTCGACGCCGGCTACGACCGGGCGGCGGAGGTCGCGGAGGAGCGCGGCGTACGCATCCCGATGCACCGCTCCTGACCACGCCTGCGCTGCGGGTCGTCCGCCCCACGTTCCGCTAGGGGTGGTCGTCGGGCGGACGACCCCTGGGGTGTGGCACCTTCGGGGATCGTGACGTCGTAGCGGTCGGGCGCTGGCACACTGACCGCATGTCCGACCCGGGCTCACTCGATGAGGCCGTCGCTCTCATGTGTCGTGGGGACGGCGACGCTTTCCGCGCCGTCTATCGGGCGGTGCACGCGCCGTTGCTGCGCTACCTCGAGGTCCTGGTCGGGCCGAACGACGCCGAGGACGTCGCCTCCGAGACCTGGGGCCAGGCGTGTCGCGACCTCGACCGCTTCACGGGGGACGCCGACGGGTTCCGCGGCTGGATCACCACCATCGGACGGCACCGGGCCCTGGACCTGCTCCGCCTGCGGTCGCGTCGCATCCGAGCAGACCAGGACCTGACCGGGGTGGATCCGGCGGACCGGGTCGACACCGAGTCGGCGCTCGACGAGGGATTCACGACCGCAGCGGCGCTCACCGTGATCAGAAGCCTGCCCCGCGACCAGGCGGAGGCCGTGATGCTCCGCGCGGTGATGGGGCTCGACGCCGCCACGGCGGCCGCGATCCTGGGCAAGCGGCCGGGAGCCGTGCGCTCCGCAGCCCACCGCGGTCTGACCACTCTGGCCCGTCGACTCGAGTCCCGACCGGCCTCGCTCGTGGACGTGCGTGACACTTTCGTGCCGCCCGGCGCTGAGGGAGTGAGATGAGCACGGTCTGGAGCAGGTTCCGCACGAGGCGTCGAGGGCAGCAGCCACTCGACAGTGCGTCGTCCCCCCAGGTCGACAGACTCCTCGACTCCGCTCGCGCGCCGGCCACGCCCCCCGAACTGGCCCGCGAAGACGAAGCCGTGATGCTGTTCCACCGTGCCCATCTCGCCCGTGCAGCTGCACCGAGGAGAGATGACATGAGAGCCACCCCATCCGCCCGCACCGGCGTCAAGGCCGCCGTCGTGAGCGCGGGGGCCGTCCTGCTGCTGTCCTCGGGCGTGGCGTTCGCCGCCACCGGTCATGCGCCGTGGCAGGCCGCCCTGTCGCCCTCGCACACCCACGCCAGCAGTGCCTCGGACACCACCTCGGACACCACCTCGGACGCCACGTCCGACGACAGCTCGACGGCTGGTCCGGCAGCGTCCGGGTTCCGCGGCCTGTGCCGTGCGTACCTGTCCGGCAACAAGGCGGTGCACGGCCAGGCGCTGCGGAGCCCGGCGTTCGGCGCCCTGGTGTCCGCAGCGGGTGGGCCCGACCAGGTGGCCACCTACTGTGCGACCGCCACGACGACGCATCCCACCCACCCGGTGCATCCGTCGCATCCCGCCCACCCCTCGCACCCGTCCGACGGCCCGTCCAGTGAGCCCACGGACAGCGCCGACCCGACGGACCCGAGCCACCCGACCCACCCCGCGCACCCGAGTCACCCCGCGCACCCGAGTCACCCCGCGCACCCGAGTCACCCGAGTCACCCGGCGCACCCCAGCAAGCCCGCCCACCCGACTCATCCCGCGCACCCGTCGCAGGCGGCGGACCCGACGCATCCCCCGCACCCGACCCACCCACCGCACCCCACTCACAGCTGACGGCGCGCGAACCTGGCCGGCTCTCCCGGCCGGCCAGTCGGAGCGGAGCGGACGGCCCGGGTTGGGCCCGCGGGTCGTCCGCTCCGCGCGGCCACACATGCCCCCAGGCGGGCGACTGATGGGGGTAGGTCGTCCGTCTGGGCTTCTCGCGACCGACCCCTGGCAGGATCGCCACGTGGGTGGACGGGAGGTCGTGCTGGCTCGCGTGTGGGAGCAGATGCCGCAGACCCAGCGTCCCGTGCTGCTGGGGGTCGACGGGCCTGACGGGGCCGGCAAGACGAGGCTCGCCGACGACCTCGCCGCCGGGGCGCCGCCGGGGCGGTCCGTCGTACGCGCCTCGCTCGACGACTTCCACCACCCCCGGGCTCATCGGCACGCCGAGGGACGCACCGGCGAGACGGTATGGGCGCGTGGCTTCGACTACGAGGCCGTGCGCCGCGAGCTGCTCGACCCCTGGCGGCGCGGTGCGGGGTCGTCGTACAGGTCGCGCTGGCACGACCTGCTCACGGACGCCTACGTCGACCAGGCCCCGTCGGAGGTGCGCGACGGGGCGGTCCTGGTCGTGGACGGTGTGTTCGCGCAGCGGCCGGAGCTCGACGGCGTCTGGGACCTCGTCGTGTACGTCGACGCGTCGGAGGCGGTGCGCCTGTCGCGGATGGCGGTGCGTGACGGCGTCCCGGACGACCCCGACCACCCCGACCAGCGTCGCTACCTCGACGCCCAGCGGATCTACCGGACCCGGTGCCGGCCACGCGATCGTGCCGACGTCGTCGTCGACAACACCGACCACTCCGCGCCGCGGATCGTGCGAATCCCCCCACGGAGACCCGCCGTCGCGCAGAATGACCCCTCGTGAGCCCTCGTCCGGCCAAGCGCCGCGTGAACCTGACCGACATCTCCTCGCGTGCCTGGGAGCACCCGGCCGACCAGGGCGCCCTGGTGGCGCTGCGCAAGCTCAAGGGCTTCGACAAGGTTCTCAAGGCGATGTCGGGGCTGATCCGCGAGCGCACCACCCGGCTCGAGCTGATGGGATCGGCGATCCGCGCCGACGAGCGTCAGTTCCCCACGCTGCACCGGCTCCTCACCGAGGCCGGGGCGACCCTGGACGCCGACGAGCTGCCGGAGATGTTCGTCAGCGCCTCCCCGTTCTTCAACGCGATGACCATCGGCATGGACAAGCCGGTGATCGTGCTCAACTCGGCGCTGGTCGATCTGCTCGACGAGGAGGAGCTCAGGTTCGTGATCGGGCACGAGCTCGGTCACGCGATGAGCGGCCACGCGCTCTACCAGTCGCTGCTGTGGCGACTGGTCAGCATGGCTGCGCTGTTCAACGCCATCCCGATGGGCGGCCTGAGCATCCGGATGATCATCGCGGCGCTGATGGAGTGGAGCCGGAAGGCCGAGCTGTCCGCCGACCGGGCCGGGTTGCTGGCGACGCAGGACCCCGCCACCGCGTTCCGGACGCACATGAAGCTGGCCTCGGGCGGCCACGTGGACCAGCTCGACCAGACCTCGTTCTTCGCCCAGGGCGCGGAGTACGCCGGCACCACCGAGATCCGCGACTCCGTGCTCAAGCTGCTCCTGCTCGAGCGCCGTACCCACCCCTTCCCGGTCTCGCGGGCCGCCGAGCTGCGGAGCTGGGTCGACTCGGGCGCCTACACCGCCGTCCTCGGTGGCACCTACCCGCGCCGCGAGGACGACGACACAGCCCCGGTCAGCGAGGCTGCGCAGGCCGCGGCGAAGAGCTACGGCGAGGCGTTCCGCTCCAGCCAGGACGTGCTGGGGAAGACGATGCACGACGTCGCCGGCTGGATGGGGTCGGCCAAGGGCTGGCTCGACGAGCAGATCCGCCGGCGTACCGACGACTAGGCAGTCCCGGCTACGCCGTCTCGGAACGCCCTCGCCCGGCGATCGCCTCGTGGATCGCGAGCGTCCGCCGGGCGGTGTCGACGTGGAGGTTCTCGATCATCCGTCCGCGGTAGGTGACGACGCCCGATCCGGCCCCGTCCTCCCACGCCTGCAGGATCCCGCGCGCGTCGTCGACCGCCTGCTCGCTCGGGGCGAACGCCTGGTTGGCGCCCTCGACCTGGCCGGGGTGGATCAAGGTCTTGCCGTCGAAGCCGAGCTCGCGCCCCTGCCGGCACTCGGCCAGGAAGCCGTCGCGGTCCTGCACGTCGTTGAACACGCCGTCCAGGATCGCCTTGCCGCTCGCCCGAGCGGCGAGCGTCGCGAGTGACAACGCAGTCAGGAGCGGAGCCCGCCCGGGGACGTGCTCGGCGTACAGCTCCTTGACGAGGTCGTTGGTGCCCATGACGAGCACGCTGAGACGGTCACTCGCGGCCGCGATCTCGCGCACGTCGAGGATGGCCTCGGGCGTCTCGATCATGGCCCAGAGCCGGGTGTGCTCCGGAGCGCCGCCCCACTCGAGCACCGTGGCCAAGCCGCGGACCTCGTCGGCCGTGTTGACCTTCGGGACGACGACGGCGTCGGGGCCCGCGGCACAGACTGCGACCATGTCGGCGGCGTGCCACTCGGTGCCGATGCCGTTGACGCGGATGGTGACCTCCCGGTCGCCGTACTCACCGGAGGCGGCGGCCGCGCAGGCCGCGTCGCGAGCGGCGGCCTTCGCGTCAGGCGCCACGGCGTCCTCGAGGTCGAGGATCAGGGCGTCGCAGGGGATGGACTTGGCCTTCTCGAGGGCTCGCTCGTTGGACGCCGGCATGTAGAGCACCGAGCGACGGGGCCGGAACGCGTCGCTCATGCCTCGATCCCGTCGTACAGCCGCTTCAGCTCCGGGTCGCGCTCGGCGAGCTGCTCGGCGAGCTCGACCAGGACGAGGCACTGCTTGAGCGACGCGTCGTCCTCCATCTTCCCGTCGAGCATCACCGCGCCGGTGCCGTCGCCCCCACCCGCTTGCAGGGCCGCCACGACCCGGCGGGCGTGGGCGATGTCGTCGACGCTCGGTGAGAAGACGCGGTTGGCGATGTCGATCTGCTTCGGGTGGAGGCTCCACGCGCCGACGCAGCCGAGCAGGTAGGCGTTGCGGAACTGGTCCTCGCACGCCACGGTGTCGGCGATGTCCCCGAACGGGCCGTAGTAGGGGAAGATCCCATGCGCTGCGCAGGCGTCGACCATCCGCGCGATCGTGTAGTGCCACAGGTCCTGCTGGTACGTCGCGCGCTCGCCCTCGACGTCGACACCGTCGGAGGTCTTCACCGGGTCCTGCCGGACGAGGTAGCCGGGATGCCCGCCGCCGACCCGGGTGGTCTTCATCCGGCGGTCGGCGGCCAGGTCGGCCGGGCCCAGGCTGAGGCCCTGCATCCGCGGGCTGGCGCCGCAGATCTCCTCTACGTTGGCCACGCCGCGAGCGGTCTCGAGGATCGCGTGCACGAGCAGCGGCTCGGCCAGCCCGGCCCGAGCCTCGAGCTGGGCGAGCAACCGGTCGACGTAGGCGATGTCCTCGGCGCCTTGAACCTTGGGGACCATGATCACGTCGAGGCGGTCGCCGATCTCGGTGACGAGGGTGGTCAGGTCGTCGAGCGCCCAGGGGCTGTCGAGCGAGTTGACGCGCGTCCAGAGCTGGGTCGAGCCGAAGTCGGTGCTCCGCGCGATCTCGACGAGGCCGTGTCGAGCGGCCTCCTTGTGGTCGGCCTTGATCGCGTCCTCGAGGTTGCCGAGCAGGACGTCGACCGTGCCGACCAGCTGCGGCACCTTGGCCGCCATCTTGGCGTTGGACGGGTCGAAGAAGTGGATCGCGCGGCTCGGTCGGGCCGGGATCTCCCGGAGCGGCTCGGGCGCGCCGACCGCGAGCGGCCGGAAGAAGTCCTTGGCGGAGCGCATGGGCGGAACCTACCGCCGTCGCGGACCGCCCGGTATGACGCACTCCACTCGCGGGGACGGGTCAGTACTGCGTCACTCCGTGCGCGGCGATCATGGAGCCGGCCACGCGACGACGGCTTGTCCCGTCGTCGTCCATGCCGCAGGCGCGACACCGACGGTAGCGCTCGCCGTCGTCGGTCACCGCAGGATGCCACTGGTGATGCAGGCGCGCCCGGCACCAGAGCGGCGAGTGGGGCACCTCGAGCTCGCCGGCCTCGACCAGGGCGCGGTGGAGAGCGGGTGCGGCGGCGAGGGTCGACAGGGCGTGGCCGAGCTGCTGACCGCTCGTCATCCCCCACAGCTCGGAGACCAGCTCGGCCCGGTAGCGCCGGCGCACGGGCCCGGGCGGGAGCAGGAGCGTCGCGGCGTCGACGGCGGAGACCGCCCAGCGGTGGGGACGCGGCTCACTCATGACAGGCCTCGGACCACGCGGGGCCTGGCGCTCACCGTCACGTGGCGTGTGGCGCGGTCGAGGGCGGCGCGGGTGCTGGCCCGGCCGTCCTCGGTGAGGTGGTAGTAGCGGCGTGCGGGGCGACCCTCGGTGGCGGGGTCGATGGCCTCCCACCGCGACGCCACCCAGCCGAGACCCTCGAGGCGGGCCAGGATCGGGTGCACCGTGCCGCTCGGGAGATGGGTCCGCGCGCCCAGCTCTGCGCCGTACGCCTCGTCGGCCTCGACGAGTGCCTGGAGCACCAGCTGGGTCGGGATCGTCATCCGGGGCGTGGTCACCATGCTCGTACTCTACCTAGCCCCTAGGTAGCGAACAAGGGGCCTGCGGGACGTCATACGTTCCGGTCGCTAGAACGACCGGAACGTATGACGTCCGGCGTTGCTAGGCATGGGCGGGGGCGTGCGGATCCACCTCGGCCGCTACTCCTTCGTCGCCGACGTCGGCGGCGTAGTCGCCCCAGCGGGTCTGGTCCTCACCCGGGTCGACGTGGAGGACGCGGAACACCACGGTGAGCACGACCGTCACGAGGACGTTGATCCCGAAGGCGACCGCGGCGATGTAGACCTTGGTGTCCGTCCCGGGGAAGCTCGCGAGCGGTCCGCCGAAGTGTGCCTGCGCCGGTGAGGAGACGCCGTACGCCGTCCAGGTGCCGTAGAGCATCCCCGCCGCCCAGCCGGCGAGCAGCGCCCAGCGGTGGAACCACCGCGTGTAGAGGCCCACCACGATCGCCGGGAAGGTCTGGAGGATCCAGACACCGCCGAGCAGCTGCAGGTTGATCGCGAACGACCGCGACAGCGCGAGCACGAACACCAGTGCCCCGACCTTCACGAGCAGCGACACGATCTTGCTGACCTGTGCCTCCTCGGACGGGGTCGCGTCGGGGCGGAAGTAGGCGCGGTAGATGTTGCGCGTGAAGAGGTTGGCTGCCGCGATCGACATGATCGCCGCCGGCACCAGGGCGCCGATCGCGATGGCGGCGTAACCGACGCCCGCGAACCACGGCGGGAACTCGTTCTCGAACAGCTGCGGCACGGCCAGCTGCGGGTTGGGCGGGTCGCCGGCGACCGTGACGCCGGCGGCGACGGCGACGAACCCGAGCAGCGCGAGCAGGCCGAGCAGGAAGGAGTACGCCGGCAGCAGCGCCGCGTTGCGGCGGATCACCCCTCGGTTGCGGGTCGAGAGCACGCCGGTGATCGAGTGCGGGTACATGAAGAGCGCCAGGGCGGATCCCAGCGCCAGCGAGGCGTAGGCCCAGTGCAGCGCCGGCGGCGGCATCATCGCCTTGGGTGACGCCTGACCGGCCGCGATCGCGTCGGCGTTGTCGGTGTTGAACGTCGTGAAGGAGTCGCTGGTGGTGCTGAAGATGTGGCCCCAGCCGCCGAGCTTCGCGGGGAGGTAGATCACCGCGACGATGATGACGACGTAGATCAAGATGTCCTTGACGAACGCGATCAGCGCCGGCGCCCGCAGCCCCGACGAGTACGTGTAGGCGGCCAGCACGGCGAACGCGATGAACAGCGGCAGGTCCTTGACGAACCAGGTGCCGCTGCCGCCGAAGCCGGCCACCTCCAGCACCGACTGGATCCCGACCAGCTGGAGCGCGATGTAGGGCGCGGTGGCCAGGATCCCGGTCAGGGCCACGGCCAGCGCCAAGGTCCTGGAGCCGTAGCGGCCCTCCACGAAGTCGGCCGGGGTGACGTAGCCGTGCCGGTGAGAGACCGACCAGAGTCGCGGCAGGAACAGGAAGATCAGCGGGTACACCACGATCGTGTAGGGGACCGCGAAGAAGCCGACCGCGCTGCCGGCGTAGAGCGTCGCGGGCACCGCGATGAACGTGTACGCCGTGTAGAGGTCACCACCGATCAGGAACCACGCGATGAAGGTGCCGAACCCGCGGCCGCCGAGGCCCCACTCGTCGAGGCTGTCGAGGTCGGCCCTGCGCCAGCGGGACGCAGCGAAGCCCATCACGGTGACGACGAGGAAGAGGAAGACGAAGACACTGACCGCGACGGCGCTCATCGGGCCGACCCCTCACGCCGCCGCTCCGTGAGCTGGGAGAGCCCGTAGGCCAGAGAGGTCAGCACCGCCGAGAGCAGGATCAGCGCGAACTGGAACCAGAAGAAGAACGGGAAGCCGAAGAGGGTCGGGTCCGTCTTGTCGTAGAGCGGCACCCAGAGCGGGAGCACGACCGCCGGCAGCAGGATGACGACGATCAGCGTCCACAGGCCGGGTGACGGCCGCTTGGCTGGTGAGTCCTGGGACATGGCACACCTCCGAGAGTTGCCGTCTCACGTACCCATCGGGACGGCAGGCATGCGGACCCTCCGCGGGGGTCGCGGTCAGAGGCCGTTCAGCGCCTCGTGCCGGGTGACGGGGTACCACTCGTGGATGCCGGCGATGGTGACGCCCGGCGCCGTGTAGTACTCGTCGGCGGCGATGATGGCGTCGAGGTCCTCGCGGTCCTCGACCAGGAACACCAGCAGCGCTCCGGACTCGTCGGTCCAGGGTCCGGCCGCGAGCACTCGCCCCTCGGCGACCAGAGCCGCCAGCCGTTCCCGGTGTGCCGGTCGGTGGTCGAGACGGGCGGGGTCGTCGGAGAAGACCAGCTGTAGCGCGTACATGCGGGCCATCGTAGGCAGCGGAGGGAGCCGAGGGCGTGGCTAGGGTGACGGCATGGCTGACGCAGTGCCGACGCTCTTCGACTGGGCGGGTGGCGGGGCCGCCCTGCGTCGGATGGTCGACGCGTTCTACGACCGCGTCGAGCGCGACGACCTGTTGGCCGGGTTCTTCCCCGGGGGCGTGAGCGAGGACCACCGTGCCCACGTCGCCGCCTGGTGGGCCGAGGTCTTCGGCGGCCCCTCCACCTACACCGACGAGCTCGGCGGCTACGAGTCGATGCTGGCCCACCACCGTGGGTTGGGGATCACCCCCGAGCAGCGGTTCCGGTTCGCCTCTCTGATGAGTCTCGCTGCCGACGACGCGGGGCTGCCGGGCGACCCCGAGTTCCGGGCGGCGCTGGTCGGCTACCTCGAGTGGGGGACCCGGATCGCCGAGCACAACTCCCAGCCCGGCGCCGACGTGGTGGAGCACGCGCCCGTCCCGCGCTGGGGCTGGGGCGTAGCGCCGCCGTACGAGGGGTGAATCCCGGTCGACCGGACCGCCCCCGGTCCGCCAGGGTCGGGGGATGACCGAGAACTGGTTCGCGGGCGAGGTCGCCGCGACGTACGACGACGAGTCCGACCCGATGTTCGCTCCCGCGCTGCTCGACGCCACGAGCGCCTTCCTGGCCGGACTTGCCGGCTCCGGCCGGGCGCTCGAGCTCGCGGTCGGCACCGGGCGTGTAGCGCTGCCGCTGGCGGCGCGGGGCGTGCCGGTGTCGGGCATCGAGCTCTCGCCCGACATGCTCGAGCGGCTCCGGGCGAAGCCGGGCGGGGACGCGGTCGACGCCGTCGAGGGTGACCTGACGACGACGCGGGTGCCGGGGGAGTTCAGCCTCGTCTACCTGGTGTACAACACGATCACGAACCTGACGTCCCAGGACGGCCAGGTCGCGGCCTTCGAGAACGCAGCACGGCACCTGGCTCCCGGCGGGCGCTTCGTGATCGAGGTCTACGTGCCGATCCTGCGACTGCTGCCTCCTGGCGAGCGCTTCCATGTGTTCGCCGAGAAGCCGACGTACCACGCCTACGACGAGTACGCCGATGCCGCGTCGCAGCTGCAGTGGTCACACCACGTGCGGCTGCGCGAGGACGGGACCTACCGGCGAGTGTCCATGCCGTTCCGCTACGTGTGGCCCGCCGAGCTCGACCTGATGGCGCGGATCGCCGGCCTGCGGTTGGCCGAGCGCTGGCAGGACTGGCAGCGAACGCCCTTCACCGAGGAGAGCCGACAGCACGTCTCGGTGTGGGAGAAGCCGTAGTCGATCAAGGGCAGGTCCCGCGGACCACGCGCGTCGTCGAGGCCGGATGGGCGAGGAGCTCGGCGGGCGGCCGGATCGGCCGGGGCACGAAGCCGCCGCCGCAGTTCGGGCAGACGCCGCCGAGGACGTCGTCGACGCAGCGCGCACAGAAGGTGCACTCGAAGCTGCAGATCCGGGCGCCGGGACTGTCGGGCGGGAGGTCGACGTCACAGCACTCGCACGAAGGACGGAGGTCGAGCATGACCCGAGCCCAGGCTCAGCGGTCGCGCCGGAACCAGCGGCGCTTCCGACGCGTCGTCGCGGCGTCCTGGTCTCGACCCTGCTCGACCGACGTTGCTGCCTGCTGTGCCTGGCGGGCGCGACGGCGCGCCAGACGACGGTCGCGCCAGGCGTCGACCTCGGTCTCGACGTCACGCGGCATGGTGATCAGCGGCGGGCCGTCGACCGGGGTGTAGCGCGCCTTCATCACGCGGGCGTTGAACTCCTCGAGCTCGCGTCGTACCTCGGACTCGGCGGTGTGCCGGTCGAGCTTCGCGTCGAGCTCGGCGTCGTCCTTCCGCAGCTGGAGGGCCGGGGGCAGGACGCTGATCTTCTCCCGCTCGACGAGCTTCTTGAGCCACCAGTCGGGGTCGTGCTCGGTGCCGAGGCCCTCGATCGGCTTGCCGGCTCCGGGCAGGTTGTCGAAGTCGCCGCGCTTCATGGCCTCCTGGATCTGGAGGTCGACCCACTTGCTCTGGTGCTGGATCCGCTGGGCCGCAGCAGCGCGGCCGGTGCGCTCGTCGCGCTCCGGCGTGCGGTCTGGGGATTCCGAGTCACCCATGCGCTCATTTTGCCATGGACCCCCGAGCCGGCTGCGCTCAGTCCTCCCGTACGACGGCTGCGCGCGGCATGAGCAGCAGGCCCAGCGCCGCGAGCAGTGCGGCGACGGCACAGACCGACCAGACCACGAGATAGCCGTGCAGCGGGGCGTGGCCCTTGACCGGGTCCTGGATCGAGCCGGTGCTGGACAGGGCGATCGCGAAGACCGCCGAGGCGATGGCACCGCCCATGGTCTTGGTCGCGTTCGTCATCCCCGTGGCGAAGGCGGTGCGGTCGGAGGGAGCACCGGCGGCGGCACTGGCCGGGAGGGCTGCCACGAGCGCACCGGAGCCGACCCCGACGATCGCCATGTTGACCAGCGCCTGGCTCGTGGAGTCGTGGAAGGGCAGCCAGAGCCCGTAGCCGAGCGCCACCAGGAGAGCGGACCCGACCAGGGCGTTGCGGGCGCCGAGCCACCGGGTGGTCACGGGGAGGGTGAACGCGCCGATCGCCAGGAAGATGACGTAGACGCCGATCAGCGTCGAGACGAACCCGGCGCTGGCCCCGAGCCCGTAGCCGGCCACGGCGGGATCGGTCCGGGCGAACGTCGACAGCGGGATCTGGGCGCCGAGCACCGACATCCCGAAGAGGAACGCCGTGAGCTGGACCGGCCACTGCCGCGGGGTGGCGAGCAGGCGGACGTCGACCAGCGGCTCGTCGTGCCGCAGCTCGTAGCGGGCGAACGGGACGAGGGCGGCCAGCCCGCCCAGGATGAGCAGCCAGCCCAGGGGGTGTGCGGGGCCCTGGAGGCGGATCGCGATCAGACCGCCCATCACCAGACCGATGGAGAGACTGATCAGGGCGAGTCCGCCGAGGTCGATCCGGCCACCGTCGCTCGGCGGGTCACGCTCGATGCCGAACCAGATCACCACGAGGGCGGCGGTGACGACGACGGCGGGGATCATCAGGACGACGGTGAACGAGGTGGCACCGACGAGGGCGCCGGAGGTGACCGCGCCGACGATCACGGCCAGCTCGAGGACGCCGACGAGGATCCCGGCGGCGCGTCGGGTGAGACGGTCGCGGCGCGTGATCAGGCCGCCACCCGACGTACGCCGGTAGACGATCGCGACCTCCATCGGCAGCCAGACGACGTAGGCGCCCTGGATCGCGAAGCCGATCAGGAAGGTGGTGAACCCCGGTGCGAACGCCAGGATCCAGGACCCGAGGGCGGTGACGGCGGTCGAGAGGAGCAGCACGCTGCGCGCCCCGACGAGGTCGCCCAGGCGAGCCAGGAACGGGACCGCGAGCGCGGAGACGACGAGCTGGGCCGCCTCGAACCAGTTGACGCTGGCGTCCTGGATCGAGAGGTGGTGGGCGATGTCCTTGTAGATCGGCGTGTAGTAGCCCTGCAGGATGCCGCTGGCGAGCTCGACGCAGACCAGGAAGCCGACGACCTTGACCAGGCCGGGCACCGGGCCACTGGCCGTCGCGGTCGACTCAGTCGCGGCCACCGGGCAGGCTCTCGATCAGGAGGCGGTACCACTCGATCCCCGTCAGGAACGCGTCCACGTCGAGGTGCTCGTCGTAGGAGTGGATCGCCTGGCGCTGGGCGGCCGTCATCCGGAACGGCGCGAACCGGTAGACGTGCTCGCAGATCCGCGTGAAGTGGCGCGAGTCGGTCGCGCCGGTCATCACGTACGCCGCGGGCACCGCGTCGGGGAACAGCTGCGCGATGGAGTCGACGACCAGGTCGAACGGCTCGCCGACTCGGGAGACCGGGCTCGCCTCGCCGCGCTCGACGACGGTGATCTCGATGCCGTCGTCGTCGATCACCGTGCGCAGGTGGGCGATCGCGTCGTCGACCGTGTCGCCCGGCATCACCCGGATGTTGACGCCGGCGGTGGCCGACGACGCGATCACGTTGAGGGCCGGGCTGCCCTCGAGCGTGGTGATGGCGAACGTCGTCCGCGCCATCGCGGCCGCCTCGGGGCCCGCGGCGGACAGGGCGCGGGTCAGCAGCGGACGGATCCGGTCGGCGTGGCCGAGGACCGGCCGGAGCGGCCGCGGGAGGTGTGGTGCCAGGGTCCGCATCAGGTCGACCGTCGTGTCGGGAAGGCGCGCCGGCATGGGGGAGCGGTCGATCTTGAGGATGGCGCGGGCCAGACGGGCGGTCGGGCCGTTGCGGGCCGGGGTCGACGCGTGGCCGCCGCGTCCGGTGACCCGGAGCTCGACGCCGGTGGTGCCCTTCTCGGCCACGCCGATCGCGGCGACCGCTCGCTTGACGCCGGGGAACGCCCCGAGGGCGACCGCACCGCCCTCGTCGAGCACGAGCCACGGCCGCACGCCACGGCGTACGAGCTCGTCGACGGCGGCCTCGGCGGTCGGACCGGAGACCTCCTCGTCACACCCGAACGAGAGCCAGACGTCCTGCGCCGGCTGGTGGCCGGAGGCGAGCAGCCGCTCCACGGCCTCGCAGATCGCCGCGACGCAGCCCTTGTCGTCGAGCGTGCCCCGGCCCCAGACGGCGCCGTCGACGATCTCGGCCGAGAACGCGGGGTGCTGCCAGGGCGCCGACTCGTCGACGGGTACGACGTCGAGGTGGGCCATCAGGACGAGGGGTCGCTCGCTGCTCCCACCGGGCCAGCGGAAGAGCAGCCCGTGGCTGCCGACCCGGGTCAGCTCCAGGTGCTGGTGCACCAGGGGGAACTGGGTGTGCAGCTCGGCCAGGAGTCGGTCGAAGGCGTCGGTGTCGACGCGCGCGGGATCGCGGTCGGAGACGCTCTCGATGCGGACCAGTGCCTGCAGCTTCGCCACGGCAGCGTCGGTCATGGCTGCACGGTAGTGGGGGCGAGCCGCGGTCGCTGGCCGACGGTCCCGGACGGGCCTGTCGCTCTCAGTCCGGATCACGGGCCGGTGCCGGAGGTGGCTCTCGGATCCGAGACGCCGGACCCCGGGTGGTGCGTTGACCCGGCGACCCGGGACCGGTGGGATGGGGTCGTGTCAGCCCCAGGAGCCGCGGTGTACGACGTCGGTCTGAGGCTTGCGCTTGCGGGTGGTCGCCGAGCCGGACGGAGCCTCGTCGGCGGCGCGGTGTCCGAGAGTGATCGCACCGACGGGGTCGAACTCCGGCGGGATGCCGAAGGCGTCGCGCACGGCCGGCTCGTGCTCCGGCGGGATCCCGAAGAAGCAGGAGCCCAGGCCCTCGTCGACGGCGGTGAGCAGGATCAGCAGGCTGGCCATCGCGGCGTCCATGTGCCAGAAGGGCACCGGCCATCGGGCCTCGTCCTCGTCGGTCCAGCCCTTGTCGGGCTCGGCGTAGCGCCCGAGGTAGGCCGCCTTGCTGGAGCAGGGAATCACCACCACGGGCGCTGTCTGCATGCCGCTGAGCCAGCTGTCGGGCAGCTCGCCGGGACTCGTCGTGACCTCCCAGAACCGCGCGACGTCCTCCGGCTCGTCGAGCACGAGGAACGCCCAGCCCTGGCTGAAGCCGGCGCTGGGTGCGCGGACGGCGTTCGCGAGTGCCCGGTCGACGACGGCCGGGTCGACGGGTGTGTCGGCGTAGTCACGGATCATGCGGCGGCGGCGGACGACGTCCTGGAACTCCATGGAGCCGAGTGTGCCTGACCATTTCGAGCGGATGTGGGCCGACCTGGCGCCGGTCGGCCGGTCGTCCTCGTCGGGCGGCTATTTCCGCCAGCCCTTCTCCACGCCCGAGCGCGAGCTCGCCACGTGGTTCGCCGAGCAGGCCGCCGCCCGCTCCCTCCGGCTCGAGGCCGACCCCTTCGGCAACGTCGTCGCCTGGTGGGATCCCTCGATAGTCCCCGACGTTTTGGCTGCGGATCCGGCCGATTCGCAGCCAAAACGTCGGGGACTACCCCTCCCTGGGATCGTGACGGGGTCACACCTGGACTCGGTGCTCGACGGCGGGGCGTACGACGGGCCGCTGGGGGTGGTGTCCGCGCTGGCGGCCGTCGACCTGCTCCGGGAGCGGGGGTTCCGTCCGGGTCGGCCCCTCGGGGTGTCGGTGTTCGTGGAGGAGGAGGGGTCGCGCTTCGGGCTGGCCTGCCTGGGCTCGCGACTCGCCACCGGAGCGACCACGTGGTCGCACGCCCGCGCCCTCCGCGACCGGCACGGCGTACCCCTGGAGGAGGCGATGGCCTCGGTCGGGCTCGGGGACGAGAATCCCCAGCCCTGGCTGGACACTGCGCGGGTCGGGTGCTTCGTGGAGCTGCACGTCGAGCAGGGACGCGACCTGGTCGACCGCGGCCGAGCGGTCGGGGTGGCGAGCCGGATCTGGCCGCACGGTCGCTATCGGATCGACATCGCCGGCGAGCCCAACCATGCCGGGACGACGCGCATGGAGGACCGCCGCGACCCGATGCTGACCTACGCGATGACGGCGCTCGCCGCGAACAAGCAGGCCCGGGTCGCGGGGCAGCGCGCGACGTTCGGCCGGGTCGAGACGACGCCGAACTCGACCAACTCCGTGCCGTCGGCGGTCACGGCCTGGATGGACGCGCGGTGTGAGAGCGAGGAGGCCCTGGCCGACCTCGTCGCCACGATCACGCGGCAGGCCGAGGAGCGCGCCGAGCGGGACGGGACGACGCTCACCGTGACCACGGAGTCGGTCACGGGAACGGTGGAGTTCGCGCCGGACCTCGCGGCGCGCATCGCCGGCGAGCACGAGGGCGGCGACTGGCCGGTGATCGCGACGCAGGCCGGGCACGACGCCGGGATCCTGTCGGCACAGGGGATCCCGAGCGCGATGCTCTTCGTCCGCAACCCGACCGGGGTCTCGCACTCCCCGGCCGAGCACGCCGAGACCGCCGACTGCCTGGCCGGCGTCGACGCGCTCGCCGAGACCCTCGAGCGGCTCGCCCGATGACGTCGTACGTGCTCGAACGCGCGTGGGTCGACGGCGCCGTCCACGACGACGTCCTGGTCGAGATCGAGGACGGAAGGTTCAGCTCGGTCGAGCCCGGAGATGGGGCCGGTGGGGCGGATCGCCTGGCAGGCTTGACGATCCCTGGTCTTGCGAACTGTCACAGCCATGCGTTCCATCGTGCGCTGCGAGGTCGGACCCAGCGAGAGAGGGGCACGTTCTGGACCTGGCGGGAGCAGATGTACGCCGTCGCCGCGCGGCTCGATCCGGACTCCTACCTCGCGCTGGCGACCGTCACGTTCCGCGAGATGGTCGCGGCGGGGGTCACCTGCGTCGGGGAGTTCCACTACCTGCACCACCAGCCCGACGGCACGCCGTACGACGACCCCAACGCGATGGGCCATGCCCTGCTCGAGGCCGCCCGCGCGGCCGGGCTGCGGATCACGCTGCTCGACACGTGCTACCTCACGGCGGGCATCGGGCGACCGGTCGAGGGCGTCCAGCACCGGTTCAGCGACGGCGACGTCGACGGCTGGGGCGAGCGGGTGGCGGCGCTCGAGGGCTCCGAGGGCGCACGGATCGGAGCGGCGTACCACTCCGTGCGCGCCGTCCCGCGCGACCAGATGCAGGCGGCGACCCCCTCTCCGCTGCACATCCACCTCTCCGAGCAGGTGGCGGAGAACGAGCAGGCCCTGGCGGCCTACGGCCTCACCCCGACACAGGTCTTCGCCGAGGCCGGCCACCTCACCGACCGCAACACGCTCGTCCACGCGACTCACCTGACCGACGACGACGTACGGCTCATCGGCGAGGCGCGGGCGTACGTCGACTTCTGCCCGACGACCGAGCGCGACCTCGGGGACGGCATCGGGCCGAGCCGGGCCCTCCACGACGTCGGCGCCCGGCTGACGCTGGGGTCGGACAGCCACGCCGTGATCGACCTGTTCGAGGAGATGCGCGCCGTCGAGCTCGACGAGCGGCTCGCCACGCAGCAGCGGGGCCACTGGACGGCGGCCGAGCTGCTCGAGGCCGGCACCCGTCACGACTCTCTCGGCTGGGACGACGCCGGACGGATCGCCGTCGGCTGCCGGGCCGACCTGGTCACGATCGGCACCGACCGGGTACGCACGGCCGGCTCCGGCGGCGACGAGCACACGGCGGTCTTCGCGGCTGTCGCGCGAGGATGTCACCCAGGTCGTCGTCGACGGGCGGGTCGTCTTCCGGCAGGGTGACCGCGAGCAGCTCGGCCGCGACCTGGCCGCCGTGATCGACCGGATCTGGGAGACAGCATGACGGCCACCGTGATCACCGGCATCGGGGAGCTGGTCACCAACGCCCCTGGCGGTCCGGATCTCCTCGGCACCATCACGGACGCGGCTCTGGTCGTCGAAGGCAGTCACGTCGCCTGGGTCGGGCCGGCCGCGGACGCGCCGGCCGCCGACGAGCGGGTCGAGGCCGGTGGCCGCACCGTGCTCCCGGGCTTCGTGGACTCCCACTCCCATCTCGTCTTCGCCGGCGACCGGGCGGCCGAGTTCGCGGCGCGGATGGCGGGCGAGCCCTACGCCGCCGGCGGCATCCGGACCACCGTCGCCGCCACCCGAGCGGCGACCGACGAGCAGCTGACCAGCCACGTCGGGCGTCTCGTCCTCGAGATGCGCCGACAGGGCACCACGACCCTCGAGATCAAGAGCGGCTACGGGCTGACCGTCCACGACGAGGCCCGCAGCCTCGCGGTCGCGCGCCAGTTCACCGACGAGACGACCTTCCTGGGCGCCCACGTGGTGCCCGACGGGACGACGCCGGAGGAGTACGTCGCGCTGGTCACCGGCCCGATGCTGGAGGCCTGCGCCCCCCACGCCCGCTGGGTCGACGCCTTCTGCGAACGCGGGGCCTTCGACGCCGACCAGGCCCGTGCCGTGCTCGACGCCGGCGCCGCGGCCGGGCTCCGCGGACGCCTGCACGCCAACCAGCTGGGCCCGGGACCCGGCGTACGACTGGCGGCGGAGCTGGGCCTCGCCGCCGTCGACCACTGCACCTACCTCGACGCCGACGACGTCGGCGCGCTCCGCGACGCAGGGACCATCGCCACGCTCCTCCCCGGGGTCGAGTTCTCGACGCGCCAGCCCTATCCCGACGCCCGACGGCTCCTCGACGCCGGGGTCCGCGTCGCCCTGGCCACCGACTGCAACCCCGGCTCCTGCTTCACCAGCTCCATGCCCTTGTGCATCGCCCTGGCCGTGCGCGAGATGGGGATGACCCCCGGCGAGGCGTTGTACGCCGCGACCGCGACCGCCGCGGCCGCCCTCGACCGCGACGACGTCGGCGTCCTCGAGCCCGGCCGGCGGGCCGACCTCGTCATGCTCGACGCGCCCAGCCACCTCCACCTCGCCTACCGGCCCGGCGTACCCCTCGTCACCGGCACCTGGATCGGCGGTCGGCCGGTCTGACCCGTCTCCTCGCACCCCTTCTGACCTGCGCAGATGCACCGTCTGAGGTAGGCAGGCGCGGAGGCGGTCCGATCTGAGGTAGGGCGCTCCCAGGGATAGGGCACGGTGCCGATGTCCCGGCCTACCTCAGGCGACGAGTCTCTTCCTTGTCAGACGAGAGGTCAGACGAGAACCGAAGGGATGAGACACATGAACGAGCTTTTCCTCCTCGAGCCGGAGTACCGCTACCACGCCGAGCGCACGCGCCGGCAGCTCAAGCCGGTCCGGAACCGTCGCTGGCTCCGCCGCCTCCACGACTCCGGTCGGGTAGCGGTCAGCGACGAGAAGAACTGGATCAACTGAGGTGATGTCGGTGGTCCACGACATCATGGACCCCGTGACGTCGGCGCTGGTCGGTCGAGATGCCGAGCTGGAGCACCTCTGCTCCACGCTCGGCATCTCTGCGTCCGCGCCCGCCCAGCCCCGCTCCGCGGTGCTGCTCGCCGGTGACGCCGGCGTCGGCAAGACCAGGCTGCTGACCGAGCTCCGCGACCGCGCGGTCTCCGAGGGCTGGCAGGTGCTCGCCGGCCACTGTCTCGACTTCGCCGACAGCGCGCTTCCCTACCTCCCCATCTCCGAGGTCACCGGCCGGATCTCCCGCGAGCTCCCCGACACGTTCGACGAGGTGGCCCTGCGCCATCCCGCGCTGCTCCGGCTGCTGCCCGGTCAGCGGATGCTGTCCCAGGCGACCGATCCCGAGTCGGTGCCCGCCGACCAGGGCGCCCTGTTCGACGGCGTCCACGCCCTCGCCGAGGCCGTCGGCCGCGAGGGGCCACTCCTGCTGGTCGTCGAGGACCTCCACTGGGCCGACCAGTCGACCCGCGACCTGATGAGCTTCCTCTTCAGCCGTGGCTTCGACGGCCCGGTCGCCCTGGTCGCCTCCTACCGCTCCGACGACCTCCACCGCCGTCACCCGCTCCGCCGTCAGGTCGCCGAATGGGCGCGCATGGCCGGCGTCGAGCGCATCCAGGTCGAGCCCCTGCCTCCCGCCGACGTACGCCGTCTCGTCGACCAGCTCAGCACGGTCCCGTTCCCGGAGGAGCGCGTCCGCGACATCGTCACCCGGGCCGAAGGCAACGCGTTCTTCGTCGAGGAGCTGGTGGGAGCCAGCTCGGCCCGCGGCGGCGGCATCCCCGAAGACCTCGCCGACGTCCTCCTGGTCCGGCTCGAGGGGCTCGACGAGGCGTCCGTCGCGGTCGTCCGCGCCTCCGCCGTCGCCGGCCGCCGCGTCTCCCATGCCGCGCTGAGCACGGTCGTCGACCTCCCGCCGTCCGACCTCGACCGGGCCGTGCGCGATGCGGTCGAGGGGCACGTGCTCGTGCCGAGCCGCGAGGACTACTACCAGTTCCGCCACGCCCTGCTCGCCGAGGCGGTCTACGACGACCTCCTGCCCGGCGAGCGCACCGGCCTGCACGCGGCCTACGCGAGAGCCCTCCAGGAGGGGCGTGCCTCGGGCACCGCCGCCGAGCTGGCCCGCCACGCCCGTCTGGCTCGCGACTACGCCACCGCCCTCACCGCCAGCCTCCGCGCCGGCGACGACGCGCGGGGCGTCGGCGGCGCGGAGGAGGCGGCGTTCCACTACCTCCAGGCCCTCGAGCTCTGGCACGACTCGCGCGCCCCCGAGGGCAGCCACCTCGACTACCCCCGACTCGTCGGTCTCGTGTCCGACGCGCTGATCGCGGCCGGACACCCCGCCCGCGCCCTGGGCGTCGTCCGCGAGCAGCTCGACCACCTGCCGCCCGAGACCTCCGACGCGGTGCGCGGACAGCTCCTGGGAGTGCTCGCCGGTGCTCTCGCCCTGACCGAGACCCAGGACGACCCCACCGAGCTGACCCGGCAGGCGGTCGCGCTGGTGCCCGACGAGCCGACCGCGGCCCGGGCCAAGGTGCTGGCCGTCCACGCCCGCACCCTGGCCCGCGCCCACCAGGTCGACGAGGGGCGCGAGGTCGCCATGGCCGCCCTGGCCATGGCCGAGCGTCTCGACATGCCGCGGCTGGCCAGCGACATCCGCACCACCCTGGTCGGTCTCGAGCGGAGCGTCTCGCCCGAGGCCATCGTCGAGGCGCTGCGCGCCGCGATCGACCAGGCCTCCGCCGCGGGCGCCGACAACGCCGAGCTGCGCGGCCTGCTCCTGCTGGGCCACCACCACCTCGACCGTGGTGAGTTCGCCCTGGCCGACGAGGCCTTCCAGGAGGCCACCGCCCGCGGCCGGACCACCGGCACCCCGTGGAACCCGTTCGCCGCCGAGGCGCGCTGGAGCCACGCCATGTCGCTCAAGCTCCAAGGACGCTGGGACGAGGCGCTGCGGGTGCTCGACCTCGAGCGCGACTCTCCGCCCCCGATCTACCGCGCGTTGTTCACCGCGACCACCGCCGACATCCTGGCCGCGCGCGGCGATGCCAGGGCCGGCGACCTGGCGCGTGGGCTCCACGAGTTCTGGCGGCTCGAGGGTCTGATCGCGATCACCGGCGGCACGGCCGAGCTGGCGCTGCACGACCAGGCCTGCGACCAGGCGGCCGCGCTCGCGACCTACCGCGCGATCGTCGAGGCGCTCACGGGCATCTGGCACCCGCTCTTCCAGGCCCGGGTGCGGCTGGCCACCACGACGCTCGCCGTGTTCGCCTCCGGCGCTGCCCACCGCAGTGCCACCGAGCGGGCCCAGGACGCCGAGGTCGTGGCCCGACTCGTCGCCGACGCCCGTGGCGTCATCGACCGTCGCGGTGACGCCCTGGTCGAGTGGGGCCCCGAGGCCCGCGCCTGGGAGGCCCGGCTCTGGGCCGAGCTGCTGCGCTGGCGATGGGCCGCCGATGTCGACCCGCCCACGCACGACGAGCTGCTCGACGCCTGGCGCGAGGCCGTGAGCCGGTTCGAGGCCTACGGCGCTCCCTACGAGCTCGCGTCGGTGCGCGCCCGGTTCGCGGCCGTGCTGACCGCGACCGGCGACCCCGACGAGTCGCGCCAGCAGGCGGAGGTCATGGCGGAGACCGCTCGACAGCTCGGCGCGACCCCGCTGCTGGCGCTGGTCGGGGCGGGCGCGCCGTCGCCGGCCGTGCCCGGTCCACGCGCGACCCTCACGCCCCGCGAGACCGAGATCCTCGCCCTCGTCGCCGAGGGCCGCAGTAACGGTGAGATCGGTCGCCAGCTCTTCATCAGTACCAAGACCGTGTCGGTCCACGTGTCCAACATCCTGGGCAAGCTCGGAGCGTCCGGGCGCACCGAGGCTGCCGCTATCGCCCGCCGGGAGGGTCTGCTCGACTGAGGCTGGTACGCCCGTTTCGCGTACTCGTAGTATGGCGAGCGGGAACGGAGCTGCCATGACCACGCTGGACCAGACCGACACCACCGACCTGACCGCCCGTCGCTTCGAACGGATGCGGCCGTTCGGCGGCGATGCGGGGCCGACCGTCGACCTGACCGGCCTCCCGCCCGGACCGCGATGGCCGGTGTGGGTGCAGAGCATCGGTCTGCTCCGCTTCCGGCACCGCTTCGTGCCCCACCTCTGGCGCACGTACGGCGACGTGTTCACCGTCCGGATCGTCCCGGGCGGTCGGCCGCTCGTGCTCTTCACGCGTCCCGAGCACGCCAAGGAGATCTTCGCCGGAGACCCTGAGGTCTTCCACGCCGGCAAGGGCAACGCGATCCTGGGGCCGATCATGGGCGAGCACTCGCTGCTTCTCCAGGACAGCCGTGAGCACAAGCGGGCCCGGGCGCTGCTGATGCCCGCGTTCAACGGCCAGGCCCTGCGTGCCTATCGCACCCTGGTCGAGGAGGTCGCCCGCGACGAGGTCGCGCGCTGGTCGCCCGGTGACGAGTTCCGCAGCCTGGACCGGATGAACGCGCTGACCCTCGAGGTGATCCTCCGCGTCGTCTTCGGCGTGACGGACGAGGCGCGCCTGGCCCGGCTCCGGCCGTGCGTGAACCGCACCGTCAACATCAGCCCCGCGGTCCTTCTCGGGTGGGGGTACCCCTGGCTGCAACGGTTCGGGCCGTGGAAGCGCACGGTGGCGAACGCCTACCGGCTCGACGAGCTGATCTACGCCGAGATCCGCGAGCGCCGGCTGGCGCCCGACCTCGCCGACCGTACCGACGTCCTCTCGCGCCTGATCCTGGCGGGTGACGACGAGGCGGCGGGCCCGCAGGAGGGGAGCGACGAGACGGCTCGGGGCGACCGGCTGACCGACGAGGAGCTCCGCGACCAGCTGGTGACCCTCCTGCTGGCCGGCCACGAGACGACGGCGACCGCCCTCGCCTGGACCCTCCACGAGCTCGGCAGCAACGCCCACCAGCTCGCTCGGGCCCGCGCAGCCGCCCGTGAGGGGGACGACGCCTATCTCGAGGCCGTGATGAAGGAGTCGATGCGGCTGCACCCGGTGATCCCGATGGTGGTGCGCACCCTGATGCGCCCGGTGACGATCGCCGGCTGGGACCTCCCCGCCGGCGCCACGGTCGGGCCCTCGATCCTGGTCAGCCACGCCCGCGGCGACAACCACCCCGACCCCGCGCGGTTCGACCCGACGAGGTTCGTGGGGCACAACCCGCCGGTCAACACCTGGATCCCGTTCGGCGGGGGCGTCCGGAGGTGCATCGGAGCGGGGTTCTCGCTGATGGAGGGCGTGGCCGTCCTGCGCGAGATCCTGACGGCGTACGACGTGACCGCGCTCGGCCGCGACGTACCGAAGGTACGCAACATCACGAGCGTGCCTCGCCGCGGAGCGCGCATCCGCGTCACCTGATCACGACTTGGCCAATTCCGGGTCGGGGCGGTCGGCGGCCCGTCACAATGAGCGGATGGGTTGGGGGGCACGTCTTCGCGCGCTCAGAATGGACCTGGGTCCGTTCCGTGAGCATCGTGACTTCCGCCTGCTCCTGATCGCCGGGACCGTCTTCTACCTCGGCGGGATGATGACCTACGTCGCCATCCCCTACCAGATCTACCAGCTCACCGGATCCAACCTCGCGGTCGGTGCGGTCGGCCTCGTGGAGCTGGTGCCGCTGATCGTCTTCGGCCTCTACGGCGGTGCGCTCGCCGACCACTTCGACCGGCGTCTGCTGCTGATCTGGACCGGGATCGCCCAGGCCGCCTTCACGGCCTGGCTCGCCATCAACGCGTTCTCACCCCATCCGCGGCTCTGGGAGATCTTCTTGGTGTCCGGGCTCCTGGCGTCGGCGTCGGCGCTCCAGCGACCCTCGCGCGAGGCGCTGCTCCCGCGCACCGTCCGGCACGACGAGATCGTGGCTGCCAACGCCCTCAGCAGCCTCGGCATGCAGTCGGGCGTGCTGGTCGGCCCCGCGATCGGCGGCGTGCTGGTGGCGTCGTTCGGACCGGGCTGGTGCTTCCTGGTCGACATCGTCGGCCTGTTCGTGGCCTCCATGCTCTACGCCGCGATGCGGCGCTACCCCCATGTCGGTGAGACCGAGCCACCCAGCTTCAACGGGATCAAGAAGGGTCTGCGCTACGCCCTCAGCCGACGCGACCTGCTCGGCACCTACGTCGTGGACCTGATCGCGATGATGCTCGCGATGCCGATCGTGCTGTTCCCTGCCCTGGCTGACCAGGTGTTCGGGAAACCGCAGCTGCTGGGGCTGCTCTACTCCGCGGAGACGGTGGGCGCGCTGGTCGCGACCGCGCTCTCGGGCTGGACCTCGCGGGTCCACCGTCACGGGCGTGCCATCGTCCTGGCGGCGATGGCCTACGGCGCCTGCATCGCGCTCGCCGGCACCTCGCGGTCGATCTGGGTCTGCCTGCTCTTCTTCGCCCTGGCCGGGGGCGCCGACATGATCTCGGCGGTCTTCCGCGGCACGATCTGGAACCAGACGATCCCCGACAACATGCGCGGCCGCCTGGCCGGCATCGAGATGCTCAGCTACTCCATCGGCCCGCTGGCGGGCCAGGTCCGGGCCGGCTTCGTCGCCGACCGCTGGACCGTCCGGGGGTCGATCGTGAGCGGCGGGGTGAGCTGCGTGGCCGGTGTCGGGCTGACCGCCATGTGGCTGCACGACTTCTGGCGCTACGACGCGCTCACCGACGAGCATGCCGTGGCCGAGAGACAGGCCAGGCAGCTCGCCGCTGAGCGCGCCGATCAGGCTGAGCCGAGCCCCTGAGGGCGTCGCCTCGTCAGTTCAGGTGGAACAGCTTGAACATGCCCATGATCGCGTGGGGCGTCCCGTCCACCTTGCTCGGCCAGAAGCAGAGGGCCAGGTACTTGCCCTTGCTGGTGCCGTACTTCCACACGAAGCTGTGACCGGGGCTGATGACCTCGGTGTCGAGCTCGGGGCCGAGGATGAAGTCCGGCGGGTTCGGGCTCATCAGCGCGTCCTGCACGTCCTGGTCGGTCGTCGACTCCTTGACCTTGTCCAGGACGATGAAGTGCGGCTCGCCGGCGTTGTTCGTGGTCTTCATCCAGCCCTTGTGCGGGTCGTTCTTCGGTGCCGTGAAGGCGTTGGCGCCACCTGCGATGGTCTTCATGCCCAGGCGGCCCTTGGCGACCGGCAGCGCACGGTGCTGGTGGGAACCCTTGGCGACCAGGGTCGCCAGCGTGTTCTTGTCGAGGTTCAGCACGAAGTACGTGCCCGCCTTGTCGATGTCCACGCCCCAGATGTTGGGCTTGTCGCCCTTCGCGGGTACCGGCATGCCGCCGTAGAAGACGACGTTCTTGTCGATACGGCGTACCGCCTGGACGTCGGTCGTCTGGCCGAAGGCCTTGCCGAAGTCGCTGGCCGCCTTCTTGAAGGAGTACCCGGGCTTGAGCCGCAGCACCTGCATGGAGCCGCCCACGCCTCCGCGAACGACCTTGAACAGGGTGTTGCCGGGACGGATCTTGTGCACCGACAGCGTCGGCCCGGACTTCTTGGAGGTGATGGTCACCGTGAGCGTCGCCGCCCGGGCGGACGCGTGGTGGTGCGTACCGGTGGCCTCGGCGGAGCCGCTGGACAGAGCCAGGCCGGCTGCGGAGGCGGTGAGCAGCAGCGCGGTGGCCGCGGCGCTGGAACGTGGATGCATCGTGGTCGTCTCCTCGTGGTCGGGAGCCCCCCGTATCGGAACCCTGCCTGGCAGTCTCTGACCAGACGACGGCCCCGGGACACCGCGCGAGGCCACAATTCCGCCGCGAGGATGACCGCGGACCCTGGATTTCATCCCTCAGGATGACGGCGGGGCACCCGCCCGAGGTGCCGCGAGTTCGTCGGACGCTTGGTCGTTGCTGGACAATGGGCCGCTGAGGAGGTGTGGCCCGACGTGAGTGCGGACGAGCAGCGCCCGGTGATCTCCGGGCTCCTGGCCCTGGTAGGTGTGGCCCTGGCGGTGGGCCTGGTGACGGGCCTCGCCGTCCTGGCGGGAGCCCACGTCCTCGGCCTCGGCGGCGGGCACGCCGCGGTGGCCGGCGACCCCGGTGCCACGCTCTACCTGCCCAAGCCGCAGAAGACGAAGGCGTCCGACGGACCCTCGATCACGCTCGGCTCCTCGCCCTCGAGCTCGAGCGACACCTCGAGCCCCAGCATCCGCAAGCCCAAGAAGCGGATCTCGCTCCAGGCCGGCGAGACCACCGTGGCGCCGATGGGTCGGATCGACCTGACCGGCACCTACCCGGGAGGTGAGGGCGCGGTGCTGAACGTCCAGAAGTTCAGCAACGGCACGTGGCAGGACTTCTACTCGATCTCCGCGTCGGTCACCAACAGCACGTTCTCGACCTACATCCAGACCGGGACCCCGGGCGCCAACCGCTTCCGCATGATCGACTCCGACACCAAGCTCACCTCCAACCAGGTCAGGGTCACGATCCGCTAGGCGCGGCACTCACCGGCGGCCGCGGCCCGTGCCGTACGCCGGACCGTCACCGACCGTCGTACCCAGGCGAGGGTGCCGGGCTGGCCCGCCAGCACGCCACCCAGGACGAGCACGACGCCCAGCGCCTGGAGCGGGCCGAAGACCTCGCCGGCGATCGCGACACCGAGGGTCGTGCCGACCACCGGGTTCACCAGCCCGATCAGCGAGACGGCGCCGGCGGGCATGGCGCGCAGGCCGGTGAACCAGCACCAGTACGCGAGTCCGGTGCCGGCCACCATCAGCCACAGGTAGCCGCCCACGGCGGGAGCGTCGAGGTGAGGAGGCGCGCCCTCGACGAGGAGGGCGACGGGCACCAGGGCCAGGCCGCCCACGACGAGCTGCCACGAGACGAGGGTCAGCATGTCGACGGGCGGCGTCCAGCGCTTGATCAGCACGAAGCCGAGCGCGGACACGAGCACGGAGCCGAACGCGCCGGCGAGCCCGAGCGCGTCGAGATGACCCGGCGAGCGCAGCACGAGGAGGGCGACGCCGACGACCCCCACGCCGGCCGCCACCAGACGGGCCGTGCCGGCGCGCTCACCGATCAGGAGGGCCGCGAGCGCCATCACCGCCAGCGGTGAGGTGGCCTGGAGGGTCGAGGCGAGCCCGCCGGGCAGCCGGTACGCCGCCAGGAAGAGGAGCGGGAAGAAGAGCCCGATGTTGCACACGCCCAGCAGCGCGGCGCGCCACCACCAGTCGCCGTGCGGAAGGCGGCGGGTGACGGCCAGCAGGACCAGGCCGGTCGGGAGTGCCCGCAGGGTGGCCGAGAGCAGCGGGCGGTCAGGGGGGAGCAGGCGCTCGGTGACGAGGTACGTCGTGCCCCAGGCGGCGGGGGCGAAGGCGGTGAGGAGGGCGGCACGCCAGGTGGTAGTTTCCATGGAAACTAATATACCTTCCGAGGAAGATATAGTGAAGGGATGGAGCGAGATCATGTGGACGAGATCCTCGAGCAGTGGGCGCGGGAGCGTCCCGACCTCGACGCCTCACCGATCGGCCTGATCGGACGGCTGCACCGGCTCGCCGACGTGCTCAACGTCGAGCTGCGCCGGGTGTTCGCCGAGGAGGGCCTCGGGGACGGTGACTTCGACGTCCTGGTCACGCTGCGCCGGCACGGTGCGCCGTACGAGCTGACGCCGAGCGAGCTCGGGGCGTCCACCATGGTGACCTCCTCGGCGGTCACCAAGCGGATCGACCGCCTCGAGCGGGGTGGCCTCGTGACCCGGACGGTCAGCGAGGCGGACGCCCGGTCGCGCCGGATCCGGCTCACCGAGGCCGGCGTGGGCCTCGTCGACCGCCTGATGGGTCGCCACGTCGCCAACGAGCAGCGCCTGGTGTCCGGTCTCACCGCCGAGGAACGAGTCCGGCTCGCCGACCTGCTCCGCCGCTGGGGCCGGTCCCTCGACGCCGGGTCGTCCGCCTGACAGGAGCCCCTAGTGGCTCGTGGGGCGGACGACCCCCGACAGGACGCGAGTCAGCCCAGCCAGTCCATGGTGTTCGGGTTCGGGCCGGTGCGGCCGGCCTCGCCGCGGTCGAGCCCGGTGATCGTGGCGACGTCGTCGTCGGAGAGCTCGAAGTCGAAGATCGCGAAGTTCTCCCGCATCCGCTCCGCGCGCATCGACTTGGGGAACACGATGTCACCCCGCTGCACGTGCCAGCGGAGGGCGACCTGGGCCGGCGTACGGCCGACCCGCTCGGCGATCTCCTTGATCGTCGGGTCGTCGTTCACCCGACCCTTCGCGATCGGGGCCCAGGCCTCGGTGGCGATGCCGTGCTGCGCGCCGGCGGCGCGCGCGGCCTCGTTTCCGAAGAACGGGTGGACCTCGATCTGGTTCACGACCGGTACGACGCCGGTCGCGTCGATGATCGTCTGCAGGTGGGCGGGCTCGAAGTTCGAGACGCCGACCGAGCGTGCCCGGCCGTCCTCGTGGAGCTCGGTCAGGGTGCGCCAGGTCGAGGCGTAGTCGCCGTCGTACCGCGTCGGCAGCGGCCAGTGGATGAGGAACAGGTCGACCTGGTCGAGGCCGAGCCGGTCGAGGGACGCCGCGAACTCGCGGCGCGCGTCGTCGGGTCGGTGGAAGCCGTTGTTGAGCTTGGTGGTGATCCAGAGGTCCTCGCGCGGCAGCCCGGACGCCTTGATCGCGGCTCCGACCCCCGCCTCGTTGCCGTACATCTGAGCGGTGTCGATGTGGCGGTAGCCCGCCTGGAAGGCCTGCTCGACGGTCTCCTGCGTCTGCTCGGGCGGCACCTGGAAGACTCCGAAGCCGAGCTGGGGGATCTGCCGGTCGTCGTGGAGGGTCACGGTCGGGACGGGGGAATCGGTCATGTCAGGGCCGACAACGGGGAGCCGCTGGTTATTCCGCGAGCGGCCGCCCCACGCCTGGACGGCTTGGTGCAGCCCTGTTAGATGGGGGCCGTGCGTTTCCTGCGAACCCTGGCCCCGCTGGCCCTGATCGCGTGCCTCGCGACCGCCTGCGGCTCCGGCTCCAGCTCCTCCTCGAGCGGTACGCCGTCCGACGGCGGCTCGGCCACCACCTCGACCGCGCTCGAGGTGCGACCCGTCTTCGCCCGCTACTCCCCGGGGGTCCAGTTCGGGCCGCAGGTCCCCAAGGACCTGATCGCGCAGATGAGCCACCAGCCGTGCCCGATGGAGCCGACCTCGGTGCAGGGCATGCTCATGGAGTGCGACGCCGACAAGACCGTCTTCTTGATGAAGGACCCGATCACGACCGGCGGCGTCGACTCCGCCGTGGCCAAGCAGATCGGTCACGGGAAGCTGTGGTACATCCAGGTCGCGCTCGACCCCGCGACGGCCAGCACCCTGGCCGCGGGCACCAAGGCGCTGACCGGGACGGACGTCGCCTACTCCTTCCAGGGGAAGGTGCTCACGTCGGTCATCGTCGACCCGTCCTTCAACAGCTCCAAGCTGGCCATCATCGGCACCTACGACAAGGCCCAGGCGACCAAGCTCGCCCACGAGATCGCGAGCTCGTGACCCCGGGCTCCGACCCGGGACCCAGGGACGTGACCGGCTAGCCGCCGACCTCGTTCGGGTTGCGCCACTGCCGCTCGAACGGGAGCCGCCAGGCGAACGGCGCGATCAGCTGGTGGATCTGGTTGGGTCCCCACGAGCCCTGCGAGTAGGGACGCACGATCGGCGGGTTGTCGAGGATCGGCGCCGAGATCTCCCAGAGCCGCTCGATGCCCTGGGCCGTGGTGAAGAGCGTGCGGTCGCCGCGCGCGGCGTCGTAGATGAGGCGCTCGTACGCCTCGAGCACCGCACCTGCCCAGCCGGTGTCGTGCATCGCGAACTGCATCGACAGCTTGTCGAGCTTCATGCCGGGACCCGGGCGCTTGCCGTAGAAGGACAGCGACATCTTGGCCTGGTCGGCCAGGTCGAAGGTCAGGTGGTCGGGACCGTGGTCGCCGACGCCCGAGCCGGGCGGGAACATCGAGCGCGGCGGCTCGCGGAACGCGATCGAGATGATCCGCGCGCCTTCTGCCAACCGCTTGCCCGTCCGGAGGTAGAACGGCACGCCGGCCCAGCGCCAGTTGTCGATGTAGCACTTGAGGGCGACGAACGTCTCGGTGTCGGAGTCGTGGGCGACGCCCTCGATGTCGCGGTACCCGACGTACTGGCCGCGAACCACGTCGTGCGGCTCGATCGGCAGCATCGACCGGAAGACCTTGTTCTTCTCCTCGCCGATCGCCATCGGGTCCAGCGTCGTCGGCGGCTCCATGGCCGTGAAGGCGAGCACCTGGAACAGGTGGGTGACCACCATGTCGCGGTAGGCGCCGGTTCCCTCGTAGAACGACGCCCGCTGCTCGAGGCCGAGACTCTCGGGTACGTCGATCTGCACGTGGTCGATGTGGTTGCGGTGCCAGATCGGCTCGAACAGCCCGTTGGCGAAGCGGAAGGCCAGGATGTTCTGCGCCGCCTCCTTGCCGAGGAAGTGGTCGATCCGGAAGATCTGCTCCTCCTTGAAGACCTCGTGGAGCTCGGCGTTCAGCTTCTTGGCGCTCGCGAGGTCGGTGCCGAACGGCTTCTCCATGATGATCCGGCTGCGCTTGACCAGGCCGGCTTCCTTGAGCTCGTGGACCACCGACAGCGCCGCCTTCGGCGGCACCGAGAGGTAGTGGAGCCGCTCGAACTCCCCGCTGCGCCCGCCCTCCGCCTCCTCGATGGTGCGGCGCAGGCCCTGGGGGCCGTTGTCGCCCGGCGACCAGTGGAGCAGCTTGGCGAACTCCGACCAGCCGTCGGTGTCACCGTCGCCGCCGAACTCGAGGACGGCCTGGTGGGCGAACTCGATGAACGAGTCACGGTCGTGCTCGTCGAGGGACGTTCCGACGACCGTCACGTCGCGCATCAGGCCCGACTGGAAGAGGTGGAGCAGCCCCGGCAACAGCTTGCGCCGGGCCAGATCGCCGGTGGCACCGAACAGGACGACGGTCGTGGGCGAGAGCGGCATGGGACCAGCCTGCACTCCACGGGCTGGAAAGAGAAGGAGCGCAGGCGCCACGAGCCGCTCGGCCCCGTCACGGGCGAGCAATGGCCCAGAGCCCCGGGGCGCGGACCGTGGGCGCGCGACGGCGTCAGCTGCGACCGTGCGCGGCGAGCTCCTCCTCGCTCGGCTCGGAGTCGTGCTGGGCGTCGACCTGCTCGTCGGACTCCTGGGCGTGGGCCTCGTCCGCTTCGGGGTGGGACTGACCGTCGCCGGCCGATGCCGGCTCCTCGTCGGCCCCGACCCAGGCCTCGTCGGGTGCGTCGGCCAGGCCGGTGAGAGAGAACGGCGCCGTGCCGGTGAGCGTGGCAAGCATCTGCCGGACGTTCGCCAGCTGGGAGTTGATGCTGTCGCGGCGCTGCGTGGCGGCGGCGAGCTCGCGGTCGGAATCGCTCCGGATCCGCTCGGCCGTGGCCTTGGCCTCGCTGATGATCTGGGCGGCGGCCTCGTGGGCGTCCTCGGTGAGGCGCCCGGCCTCCTTGGCGGCCTGGGCGCGAGTCCCCTCGGCGTCGAGGCGGGTGCGCTCGGCGAGGTCGCTCATCTCGTCGAGCCGCGCCTGCGCCTCGCCCATCTTCTGCGTGAACTCGTCCTCAGCCGCACTCCGTCGGCCGGCCAGCGTGGTCTCGAAGTCCGCAGCAGCCTTCGCCGCCCGGGCCCGCTGCTCCTCGTAGACGGCCTCGGCCTCCTGGAGCCGGACCGAGGCGTCGCGCTCGGCGCTGTCGCGGTGGTCGTCGGCTGCCTTGCGTGCGTCTTCCACGATCCGGGCGGCCTGGGCGTCGGCCTCGCTGTGCACGCGGGCGGCGTAGCGGTCGGCCTCCTCGCGGACGCGCGTGGCTTCCTGTTGCGCGTTCGCGCGCAGCGCGTCGACCTCCTCCTGGGCCTCGGTCCGCAGCTCGAGCGCCTCGCTCTCGGCCAGGCCGAGGATCTGGCCGACCCGGGAACCCAGGTGCTCGTAGCTCGCGGGCTGGGGAGGCGCGCTGGTCGCGTGGTGCAGCTCCTCGACGCGCGCCGCGAGCCCGTCGCGCTGGTGGGTCAGCTCGGTGGCGGCCGCGGTGAGCTCCTCGATCCGGCGGTCGACGTCGGCAGGGTCGTAGCCACGCATGACGGTCTTGAACGTGTTCTGGTCGGTCACTGCTCTTGTTCCTCTGTGCTGGAGGGGTGGGGGTGTGGCACCGCGAGTGCCTGGATGACGCCCGAGAGCTGTCCGAGCTCAGCGGTGATGCCGTCGCGACGGCGAGCGAGGAGGGCGATCTCGGCGCGCGCGTCCTCGAGCGTACGGCGCGCCTGTGCGCGCAGCTCGTCGGCCTCGGCCCGGGCGTCCGCGACCATGCCGGCGCCTGCGGCTCGGGCACGCCGGAGCTCGTCGTCGGCGGCCCGTTCCTTCGCGAGGATCTCCAGGGCCACCTGCTCGCGGAGCGTCCGGGCCCCGTGCTCCGCCTCCTCGAGGCGGTGGCTGGCCCGCTCCTCGGCCTGGGCGACGGCGGCCTCGGCATCGGCCCGGACCCGCGCGGCCTCGGCCTCGCCGGCCTCGCGCACGCTCAGCGCATCCTGCTCTGCCCGGGCGAGCTCCTCCGCCGCGGTCCGACGCACGGAGGCCGCCTCCTGCTGGGCGGCATCGGTCTCGGCGGCGAGCCGCTGACGCAGGCGAGCCGCGACGTCGCCGACACCGAGCCGTGCACGGCGTACGCGGTCACCGGCCTCGCGATGCCCGAGCTGCCGGAGGCGGTCGGCCTCGAGGTCTGCGGTCTCCAGCAGCGAGCGGACCGTCTGTTGGGTCCAGGTCGTCTGCTCGGCGGAGGCCTCGAGCTCGCGCCGTGCTTCCTCCTGGGCCGCGGCCATCACCTCCTCCGCCCGGACCCTGGCGGAGGCCAGCACCTGCTCGGCGGCCTGCCGCATCTCGTCCGCGTCGGCCGTGGCGGCCTCGCGCGCAGCGAGGGCCTCCTGGTCCGCCTTCTCGCGCAGCGAGGTCGACTCCGCCTCTGCGGCGGCGAGCAACGCCTCGCTCCGCGCCTCCGCCTCCGCGACCCGCGTTGCGACGAGGTCGCGGGTCTCGGAGTCCTGCTGGTCGGCGCGGGCCCGCGCCGACGCGACCCAGGCGTCCGCCTGCTGCTGCGCCTCCTGGCGGACGCGGTCTGCCTCGGCGAGCACTGAGCGGTGGTGCTCCTCGGCGGCTTGGAACCGCTGGGTGGCTGCGCTCTCGGCCTCGGCGACGATCTGGTCGTGGTGCGTCTGGGCTGCCTCCATCAGCAGGCGGGCCTGATCACCCGCGTCACTGATGACCTGCCCGGCGTCGGCTGAGCTGTCCTCGAGGGCCTGCTGTGCGAGGGCGCGGGTGCGGGCTGCCTCGGCGTGGAGCCGGTCGGCCTCCGCGCGCAGCTGCTCGGCCTGCTCGGTGAGGGCTCGAGCCTCCTCCTCGGCGTGGCTCTGCAGCTCCTCGGCCACCCCTTGGGCATGGCGAAGCAGCGCTGCAGCCTGGTCGGTCCAGGAGGCGCGGGGGGTGGGTTCTGGCTGGCCCTGCATCGCGACCACCTGCAGATCCTCCCAGAGGATCGCCGGAACCGGAAAGAGAGCGGGAAACCCGGGGCACGTGGCACTCGGCCGGGCCCGGAAACGACTCCGCGCCGGCACCCGGGTGGGTGGGTGCCGGCGCGTGTCGGGATGGGCTGGCGCAGCGCGAGGAGCAGGGAGTCACCCGTGGCCGCGCCGGCCCCGGTTCTCAGTGGGCGGTGTGGGCGAAACGGAAGGCCCACCAGGGCAGCTGGAAGTGGTGGCTCGGTCGGGCGCTCAGCCGCGCTGTCTCCCGCTGGGCTGCGCGTCTCTCGGCACGTGCGGTGCGCGCCAGGGCGCGCTGCTCTGCTTGGGCGACCCGGTCGGCGACGGTCTGGTGGGCGACGGTCAGGGCCAGGTCCGGGCTGGCGACGAAGGTGTTCATGGTGTGCTCCTCGGATGGTGTGGGTGTTCCTCGTGCCTACGAATCTGCCGCTAAGACGTCCCCGCCGGATCGGGCAGATGACGTAATCGGGGCCTTAGATGTGGTCCAGACGTGAGCCGGATCTGAGCGGCGTCCGTCCCGGACGAGCCCGCTCAGAGCGGATGCACCGGGCCGTGGCAGGGCCCGGTCACGGCGTTGCACGGCCAGCTCGAGCCGGGGTGCGTGATCCCGATCATGGTGAGGGCGAGAGTGGCCAGCGTGGTGGCCAGGAGCTTCTGCATGGCGTCCACCTCCAAGGGGTGTGGTCGAGGTTTGACACTCACGCTCGCGCTAAGACGCGCGGCTGCCATCGGGCAATCGACGTATGCCTGCGGCGGCCAGACAGCTCGGCCGCGGCCTCGGGCCTAGGGGAGGTTCACTCGTGTCACGGCTTCACCATGTGATGCAGGTGAACCTCCGGTTCACACGGTGAGCTCACCGTGTGAAGCCCCGCTTCGACCACTTCTCATGCTGAAGCCGGGACGCATGGGGCGCCGGACGCCGGACGCCGCAGGCCAGGCCGCGCCGAGCCCCGCCGAAGATGAGGAATCTGCCCGATGTCGGGCGGAGTGCTTACGGCGAGCGTGAGAGGTGAGCCGGCCGGACCATCCGGCCACGAACCAGGAGATCAGCCATGAGCACGACGACTCTCACCCATCACCCCGTACCCATGGCGGCCGCGGCCGCCGCGGTGGTGGCCATCGCTCTCGGTGGGGTGGCGTTCTCGATCGCGAACGACGCCGGCGGGTCGGTCGCCCCGAGCGACCAGCACCAGCAGACCGTGGTCCAGTCCAGGCACGGTTACCACCCGCACCAGTTCCAGCCGACGACGAGCGGCGGCAAGGTCATGACCGGGCCGTGAGCCCGCACCCGACGGGGGTGGATCGGCGGGGGAGGTCCGGTGGCCTCCCCCGCCTCCTCGTCAGAGCAGGCGTTGGTACCACGCGGTGTCGAGCCAGCGGTCGAACTTGCGGCCCACCTCGCGCATCGTGCCGAGGTGCTCGAACCCGCAGGCCTCGTGGAGCGCGACGCTGGCGGGGTTGGGCAGGGCGATCAGGGCGAGCGCCACGTGCATCCCGTCGGCGGTGAGCCGGTCGAGGAGCGCGTCGTACAGCCGGCGTCCGCGCCCGGCGCCGCGCGCCCGCTCGGCCAGGTAGACCGACGTCTCACGGGTCAGCCGGTATCCCGGCCTCGGCCGGTAGGTCGAGGAGTACGCGAAACCCAGGACCTCGTGGTCCTCGGCGTCGACCAGGACGTGGTCGCCCGGCTCGTCGCTCGCCAGCCGGTGTGCCCAGTACGACGATGGCGGCGGCTCGAGGTCGAAGGTCGCGATCCCGCCCCTTACCTGCTCGTCGTAGATCGCGGCCATGCCGGCGAGGTCGTGCTCCGTCGCCGTCCGGATCGTCACGGCAGCATCCCGTGGGCGCGGAACATCCGGTCGTAGAGGTCGCGGACGACCGGCTCCTTGTGCCGGTTGTAGTCCATCCCCGTGCCACCCCCCGGGCGTGCGTTCATCTCGGCGGCGGCGGTGCGCTTGGCCTCGGCATAGGTCGCGAGGTCGTCGGGGTGGTCGCGCAGCCACGCCTGGAACATCAGGTGACGGACGACCTCCGGGCAGTCGGGCCCGAAGACGTGGACGTGGCTGGTCGGGTCGGCGAGCTTGAGCAGCCGGTGCTCGTGCCACCACGGCTCACGGACCGTGTGGACCAGGCCCGCGGCCTCCAGGTCGGGGATGTACGACGCCTCGTCGGCCGGGTCGGCGACGACCAGGTCGACGTCGATCACCGGCTTCGCGGGCAGCCCCACCACCGACGTCGAGCCGACGTGGTGGAGCTCGAGGACGCGGTCACCGAGCGCACCGCGGACGACACCGGCGACCCGCTCGAAGTCGCCCGGCCACCGATCGTCGTACTCCACGACCTCGATCCGGTAGGGACGGGGCTCCCGTCCCGGCACCCAGGGGTCGGCACCGGGCGGGTCGTCGTGGTGCCGTGTGATCTCGTCGTCCGAGGGCATGGGACCACGCTAACGAGGGTGGCCCTCGCGGATCAGGTAGGCCTGGGCGGGATGGTTGGTGGTGATCATCCAGACCCGGCGGTCGTGGAGGAGCCTGCGCTGCAGCCGTGGGCTGTCGACGGTCCACACCAGGAGTGGCACTCCGATCTTCCTCGTCCAGCGCGACAGGCGGATGATCGCGAGCGCGTAGTGCGCCGCGACCGCGTCCGCGTGCGAGTCGGCGAACCGGCGGTGGGGGAACACCTCCCCCCACAGGCGACGGACGGCCTCGGTCCAGGTCAGGCCGCGGATGCTCGAGCCGATGCTCATCCCCACGAGCAGGCCCGACCGCCGCTCGACCGCCCAGGCGCGCATGGCTCGCGTGGCGTTGCGCCGGCCGGTCGTCATCACGATCCGGTCGGGCGGCAGTGCGTCGGCGAGGACAGCGAGCAGGTCGGCCTCCCACGACTCGCCGCTCTTGCGCGCGCTGCCGGACGTCTCGAACTTCACGTCGACGTGGGCGCCCATCCCGGTCGCGGCCAGGGCGGCGAGGAGCTGCTCGAGCCGGAGCACCTCCGGTGCCCGGTCGTGGACGGCCGGCCAGTCGAGGGTGCGGATCGGGTCGTCGCCCAGGTCGGGGTCGTGCGCGATCACGAACGTGCCGTCCGCGCACCGGCGTACGTCGAACTCGCAGTAGTCGGCGCCGACCGCTGCCGAGTGGGCGATGCCCGCCAGCGGGTCCTCGGTCCCACCGACCTCGCCGAGCTCGGTGAAGCCGCACCGGTGGGCGGAGATCAGGACTCGGTGCGCCGCCACAGCCGAACCGTAGCGCGACCCGATCGTGACGGATCGTGGCCGATCGGACGCTTCTCGGCATTCGGCCACGGTGGCGACCGGCCCGGGTTACGTTCGCGCTCCCACCACACCGAAGGACACCCATGAACCTCGTATCTCGGGCTGCGTCGATCGCCGCTCTGGCTCTCGTCGTCACCGGCCCTGCCCTGTCCGCAGACGCCGCCGGCAACCACTGGAAGAGCCTGGCGACGACCGCGGGCGGGAAGATCCAGGCCTGCAAGGTCGCCACCACCGACACCGGGCCGTGGAAGGTCAAGCTCCGCGTCGACGCCTCGAAGGCGACGACCCGGGTCAACGGCAGCGCCTGGGTCACCAAGAACGGCGACAACACCGGTGCGAAGTGGAAGAGCGGCTGGGTGGCCAAGGGCCACGTCTCCGACGTCGGCACGGTCAAGCTCCCCCGGGGGAAGGCCTACGAGCTGAACGCCGGCATCGGCACCTCCGCCATGGGCAACGGCGGCACCTTCTCGGCCGGTGACCTCCGCGCCTGCTGAACTCGATGGCGGGGCGACGACGCCTCCCGCTAGCGTCGCCGAGCGTGACCAGCCCATGGCCGGCCGATGATCGGCCCGTGATCGGCACCGCCGCCCGCGCGGCGCTCGACGAGCTGGTCTCGCGGCCGGACCCGTCGATCGTCGGACTGGTGCTGAGCGGCTCGGCCGCACGCGGGATCGAGACCGACCTCTCCGACGTCGACGTGTACGTCGTCCGCGACGACGGCATCGACCGCGAGACCCTGCGCAGCCCGGCGATCGACGAGATCCAGACGACGCTGACCGATCTCGAGGACGTCGAGCCGTTCGGCACCGACGGCTGGTGGTTCCGCTGGTCGTTCGCCTACGCGCAGGTCCTCCGCGACGAGACCGGCGGGCGGGTCACCGAGGCCGTGCGACGGCAGGCGACGGTGGACGAGGCCGAGCAGCGGGCGATCCTGGTCGACCACGTCCGGCTCGACGGCTGGGTCAACTTCGCCTACCGGTCGCTCAAGAGCGCCCGGGACGGCCGGCCCCTCGAGGCCCGTCTCGACGCGACCGAGTCCGTGCCGTGGCTGCTCGACGTCGTGTTCACGCTGGCCGGGCGGGTCCGTCCGTACAACAAGTACCTGCCGTGGGAGCTGCGCGAGCACCCGCTCGCCTGCCCTGAGTGGTCGGCCGAGGCGTTCCTGCCCGAGATCGAGCGGATGCTGGCCGGCGACGTCGCCGCGCTCCGCCGTACCTTCACGGTGGTCGACCGCGAGGTCCGCGCCTGGGACGCCGCCCACGGGACGACCGTCTGCGGCGACACGATCGACGACTGGCACGACGAGCTGGCGCTGTTCGGGTCGTCCGCCTGAGGTTCACCTAGAGGTGGTCGTGGGGCGGACGACCGGAAATCTGCGGAGACCGGGAACAACCACGGTGGGGTCCTGCGTTGGGCCGGATGACAGAAGTTGAGTCGATGTGACTCAAGAATTTTGTCACCCCGGCACTGACCGTCAGGATGGTGTCGAGATCCCGCACACTGACCGGCTGGATGGACCAGCCGGACGACCCGGAGGTAACCCAACATGGCTCGTGCCGTCGGCATCGACCTCGGTACGACGAACAGCGTCGTCGCCGTCCTCGAAGGTGGAGAACCCACCGTCATCCCCAACGCGGAGGGTGCCCGCACCACGCCGTCCGTGGTGGCGTTCGCCAAGTCCGGCGAGGTCCTCGTCGGTGAGGTCGCCAAGCGGCAGGCCGTCACCAACATCGACCGGACCATCCGCTCCGTCAAGCGTCACATGGGCACCGACTGGTCCCAGAAGATCGACGACAAGGACTTCACGCCCCAGCAGATCAGCGCCTTCGTGCTGCAGAAGCTCAAGCGCGACGCCGAGGCCTACCTCGGCGAGACCGTCACCGACGCCGTGATCACGGTGCCGGCGTACTTCTCCGACGCCCAGCGTCAGGCCACCAAGGAGGCCGGTGAGATCGCGGGCCTCACGGTGAGCCGGATCGTCAACGAGCCGACCGCGGCCGCACTGGCCTACGGGCTCGACAAGGGCGACGACCAGACGATCCTCGTCTTCGACCTCGGTGGTGGCACGTTCGACGTGTCGCTGCTCGAGATCGGTGAGGGCGTGGTCGAGGTCAAGGCCACCAGCGGTGACAACCACCTCGGTGGCGACGACTGGGACGCCCGCGTCGTGGACTGGATGGTCAAGAAGTTCAAGGACAACAACGGCGTCGACCTGGCCCAGGACAAGATCGCCATGCAGCGCCTCCAGGAGGCCGCGGAGAAGGCCAAGATCGAGCTCTCGGCGTCCAGCGAGACCACGGTCCACCTGCCCTACATCACCCACGGCGAGTCCGGCCCCCTCCACCTCGAGGAGAAGCTGACCCGCGCGGAGTTCCAGAAGCTGACCTCCGACCTGCTCGACCGCACCAAGGCGCCGTTCCAGTCGGTGCTCAAGGACGGCGGCGTCGACGTCGGCAAGATCGACCACGTCGTGCTCGTCGGTGGCTCGACCCGGATGCCCGCGGTGAGCGAGCTGGTCACCCAGCTGCTCGGCGGCAAGGAGCCCAACAAGGGCGTCAACCCCGACGAGGTCGTGGCCGTGGGTGCCGCGCTCCAGGCGGGCGTGCTCAAGGGCGAGGTCAAGGACGTGCTGCTCCTCGACGTCACCCCGCTGAGCCTGGGCATCGAGACCAAGGGCGGTGTGATGACCTCCCTCATCGAGCGCAACACCACGATCCCCACCAAGCGGTCGGAGATCTTCACCACCGCCGACGACAACCAGCCGAGCGTGGAGATCAAGGTCGCCCAGGGCGAGCGCCAGATGTGGGCGCAGAACCAGCCGCTCGGGAACTTCGAGCTGACCGGTCTGCCGCCCGCTCCCCGGGGCATCCCGAAGATCGAGGTCACCTTCGACATCGACGCCAACGGCATCGTCCACGTCTCCGCCAAGGACCAGGCGTCCGGCCGCGAGCAGTCGATGACGATCTCCGGCGGCAGCGCGCTGTCCAAGAACGACATCGACCGGATGGTCAAGGAGGCCGAGCAGTACGCCGCGGAGGACGCCGCGCGCCGTGAGGCCGTCGAGACCCGCAACCAGGCCGACTCGCTCGTCTACAGCACCGAGAAGTTCCTGACCGACAACACCGACAAGATCCCGGACGACGTCAAGACCGAGGTGCAGGCCGACCTCGACGCCCTCAAGGCGATCCTGGAGAACGCCGAGGCGAGCTCGCAGGAGATCCAGGCGGGCGTGACGAAGCTCGGTGAGTCCAGCCAGAAGATGGGCGCCGCCATGTACGCCGCCGCCGAGGCCGACCAGGCCGCGGCCGGTGGGTCCGACACCTCGACCGGTGCCGCCGACGACGACGTCGTCGACGCCGAGATCGTGGACGAGCCTGCTGACGAGGCGGGCGAGGGCGAAGCCAAGTGACCAAGAAGCAGCCCGAGGGGGAGCCGAGGACGGCTCCCCCGAAGGCCGGCTCCTTCGGTGACGCCGCAGCCGAGATGGCCAACGAGACCGAGGTCGAGGCGGCGCTGGCCGACATCTCCGGCGTGGACAACATGCTCGAGGAGGGTGCTCCGCTGGAGCCTCAGGACGTCCTGGACGAGGTCGAGCCGGTGGCCGAGGTCCAGCGGGCGCTCGCCGAGCGCACCGCCGACCTGCAGCGGCTCCAGGCCGAGTACCTCAACTACAAGCGCCGGGTCGACCGTGACCGCGAGCTGGTGCGCGAGAACGCGACGTACTCCGCGCTGGCGCCCATCGTCGAGGTGCTCGACACGATCGACCGGGCCCGCGAGCACGGCGATCTCGACCCGGGCTTCCAGGCGGTGGCCGACCAGCTCGAGCGCGTCGTCGGACAGGCCGGGCTGATCAGGTTCGGCGCGCCGGGCGACCCGTTCGACCCGCAGCTCCACGAGGCGCTGAGCCACATCGGGGAGGATCCCGACGTGGAGGTGACCACCGCCAAGGTGGTGGCCAAGGCGGGCTACCGCTTCGGCGACCGCGTCGTACGGGCAGCGCAGGTGCTGGTCGTCGACCCGGCCGGCGACTGAGGTCTCGACACGCTCGACCCACGAACGACCAGGCTCGACCCACGAACGACGAGGCCCGACCCACGAACGACCAGGCCCGACCCACGAACGACACCGGAGAGGAGGAGGGGCGATGAGCACTGACGGCATGCGCACCGACTGGGCGACCAAGGACTTCTACGCCGAGCTCGGCGTGACCAAGCAGGCCACCCAGGCCGAGATCAAGAAGGCCTACCGCAAGCTGGCGCGGGCCAACCACCCCGACTCCAACCCCGGTGACGCCGCCAAGCACGAGAAGTTCAAGGCCGTCGCCGAGGCCTACGACGTCGTCGGTGACGAGGACAAGCGCAAGAAGTACGACGAGATGCGCGAGCTCTACGGGGGCGGCGGCTTCGGTGGGGCGCCAGGGGGAGGAGGCTTCGACCTCAACGACCTGCTGCGCGAGCGCACCGGCGGAGGCGGCGGCTTCGGCGACCTCTTCGGCGACCTCTTCGGCGGACGCGGCGGACGCCAGCAGACCCGGACCCGCGCGGTCCGGGGCGTCGACGTCGAGACGAACGCCACGATCAGCTTCATGGACGCCATGGACGGCGTCACCATCAGCCTGCGGCTGACCTCCGACTCGGCGTGCCCCGAGTGTCACGGCACCGGCGGCAAGCCGGGGACCACCCCGAAGATCTGCCCCGAGTGTGAGGGCGCCGGCTTCGTCGTCAGCTCCATGGGTGGTGCCTTCTCGATCAACGAGACGTGCCCGCGGTGTGGTGGTCGTCAGCTGATCTACGACGAGGCCTGCCCGACCTGTCACGGCTCCGGTCGCGGCACGTCCGCTCGGTCGATCCAGGCCCGGATCCCGGCCGGCGTGAAGGACGGCCAGAAGATCCGGCTGCGCGGCAAGGGTGGCGCCGGCGAGAACGGCGGCGCCGCTGGTGACCTCTTCGTCACCGTCCGGGTGACACCGCACCGCCTGTTCGGTCGCTCCGGAGACAACCTGACGCTCGACGTGCCGGTGGCCTACGACGAGGTCGCGCTCGGCGCCGAGATCAAGATCCCGACGCTCGAAGGGTCCGCGGTGACCCTCAAGATCCCGGCCGGGACGCCCAACGGACGCACGTTCCGCGTGCGCGGCCGGGGTGCCCGGAAGAAGGACGGCACCAAGGGCGACCTGCTCGCGACCGTCCAGGTCCAGGTGCCCGCCCGCCTCAACGACGCCGCTCGTGAGGCCCTGACCGCCTACCGCTCGGCCGGCGTGGACACGACCCTGCGCGCCAACCTCTTCGAGCCGTCATGACCGGTCAGCCCAGCGCCGACACCGCCGTCTACGTGATCAGCGTGGCCGCCGAGCTCTCGGGGCTGCACCCGCAGACGCTGCGCGCCTACGAGCGGATGGGTCTGATCATGCCGGGTCGGACGGGCGGCGGTGGCCGTCGCTACAGCCACCGCGACATCGAGCTGCTCCGCGAGATCGCGTCGCTGACCGCCGGCGGCGTCGGCATCGAGGGCGTCCGCCGGATCCTCGAGCTGGAGAACCAGGTCACCGCGCTCCGGGCCCGCAACGAGGAGCTCGCCGAGGAGCTGGCCGCCACCCGCGACGCGTTCCGGGCGGCCATGACGACCCGACCACACGATCCCAACAAGCTGCCGGTCCTGCGGCAGCCCGATCCGTCGGCCTCGCTCGTGGTGTGGCGTCGGTCGCGACACTGACCGTTTCCGTGCTCGGTGCCAGGCCCTCGGTCAGAGCCAGTGGTCGGGTCGCAGCAGCGCGCTCGGGATCGTCGTGTGTGCGTCGCCGACTGCGGCGTTGACCTGTGACTGGCTGAGGAAGAGCACCTGCGCGAGCTCGGCACCGCGCAGGTCGGAGTCGCGCAGATCGGCCCCGAGCAGGTCTGCCCGGCCCAGGTCGAGGCCGCGCAGGTCGGCGCGGATCAGCAGCGAGCCACGCAGGTCGGCGTCGCCCAGCGGCTGGTCGCGGAGGTCGTGCCCGGCGAGGTCGCGACCGCGCAGGTCGGTCCCGCGGCGGAGCCGCGCGCTGGCCGCCTCGAGCGCCGCCCCCACCCGGTCGTGCAGGTCGTCGAGATCGACCGCGAGCAGCTCGACCGGCGTGGCGGCGGTCAGCACGAGGATCTCGTCCGTCAGCGCGGCCGCGCCGGGGTGGGGGCTACGGCGCGCGACCTCGGCCAGGTGAGACAGCATCTCGTGGAGCAGGCGCATCACCGACAGCACGGCGGCCATCTCGCCGAGGTTGTCCGACTCGCGCCACGAGACCCCGGCGTACGTCACCTGCGAGACCTGCTGGCCCGCCCCGAAGCAGTCGAACGTGACGCAGCCCGACCAGCCGTCCCGACGGAGGGTGGCGTGGATGCTGCAGCGGTCGTCGTCGGCGAGGTTCGGGCACGGCGTACCGCCGGGCTTGTCCATGCCGAAGCCCGACACCGCGCTGAAGGGCAGCAGCACGCAGCACAGCGCGAAACAGTGTTCGCAGTCGGCGACGAGCGCGGGTGCCGCGGGAGTGGCCACCCGGCCATCGTGCCAGCAGGCGGTCGCGCTACGTCGTGCGCGGGTCGAGCCTGCGCAGCGCCCAGCCGACGAGCACCAGCAGGATCCCGAGGACGGTGGCCATCGCCGCCACCCCGAAGGCCACGACCGAGGTGAAGAGGCTCGCCTGCAGGAACGAGGCGGTCATCACGGTGTCCCGGTTGGGATCGTCCTGCGGGAGCTCGGCGTAGGTCTTGCCGTGCCCGATGTCCTTGGCGTGCTTGCCGATCACCATCGCCTGGGCATACGCCGTGAACGGCCCGTTCACCTGCTTGCCGGCGAACATGTCGGCGTCGTCGGACACGACGATCTTCTGGTCGGACAGCGTCTGCTGCACGGCGACGTAGGCGACGACTCCGGCCACCGCGAAGATGACGCCCGCGATCATCGCGATCAGGCCGACGGTGCGGGCCCCTCCCTTCCGCGTCTGGCCCATGGTGTCGACCGGCTCTGCTGAGTGTGCGGGCTGTGCCATCGCTGCCTCCTCGGCCTCGGATGCGCTCACGCTAGCCACGCAGCGCCTGGCCCGCCACGTCCGTGGGCGGGGGTCGGGCGAACGGCCCGGAATTTCTCAGAGTTGAGGGGAATCGACTCAACTTCTGGCTCGTTGTACTGGCAGGCGTCCACACTGGGTGGGCCGCCACGCACCCACAGGAGACCCACGCAGACATGAGCACGTTCGGGGCCGAGAAGTTCACCACGCGCAGTCGTGAGGCGATCGAGACCGCCCAGCTGGCCGCGACCACGGCGGGCCACACCCAGACCGAGCCGGTGCATCTGCTCGCCGCGCTGCTCCGCGACGCCGACGGTACGGCGCGCCAGCTGGTCGGGAAGGCCGGCGCCGACGCCGCGTCCCTGGCCGCCCAGGCCGAGGCAGCGCTCCAGGCGCTGCCCAAGGCCAGCGGTGCGACGGTCCAGCAGCCGGCGGCCTCGCCTGCGCTCACCCGCGTGCTGGCCGGTGCGCTCGACCTGGCGGCGTCCATGAAGGACGACTACGTGGCCACCGAGCACCTCCTGATCAGCCTGGCGACCGTGGAGTCGGCCGCGAAGACGCTGCTCACCGGTGCCGGGCTCACCGCCGACGGCCTGCGCGAGGGGCTCACCGCGCTCCGCGGCAACCGGCGGGTCACGAGTCCCGAGGCGGAGTCGACGTACGAGAGCCTCGAGAAGTACTCCGTCGACCTGACGCAGGCTGCCGAGGACGGCAAGCTCGACCCGGTGATCGGCCGTGACGCCGAGATCCGGCGAGTCATCCAGGTGCTCTCACGGCGGACCAAGAACAACCCGGTCCTGATCGGCGAGCCCGGTGTCGGCAAGACCGCCGTCGTCGAGGGCCTGGCCCAGCGGATCGTCGCCGGCGACGTGCCCGACTCCCTCAAGGGCCGGCGCCTGCTCAGCCTCGACCTGGCAGCGATGGTGGCCGGGGCGAAGTACCGCGGAGAGTTCGAGGAGCGGCTCAAGGCGGTGCTGGAGGAGATCAAGGACTCCAGCGGGCAGGTGATCACCTTCATCGACGAGCTCCACACGGTGGTCGGCGCCGGTGCGGGCGGCGACTCCGCCATGGACGCCGGCAACATGCTCAAGCCGATGCTGGCTCGCGGTGAGCTGCGGATGATCGGTGCGACCACGCTCGACGAGTACCGCGAGCGGATCGAGAAGGACCCTGCGCTGGAGCGACGCTTCCAACAGGTCTTCGTGGGCGAGCCCAGCGTCGAGGACACCATCCAGATCCTGCGCGGCATCCAGGAGAAGTACGAGGCGCACCACGGCGTCCGGATCACCGACGCCGCCCTGGTCGCCGCCGCCACCCTGAGCGACCGCTACATCACCGGCCGCCAGCTCCCCGACAAGGCGATCGACCTCATCGACGAGGCCGCGTCGCGGCTGCGGATGGAGATCGAGTCCTCGCCCGAGGAGATCGACCAGCTCCGGCGCACCGTCGACCGCCTCAAGATGGAGGAGTTCGCCCTCGCCAAGGAGAGCGATGCCGCCTCGGTCGAGCGGCTGGCGAAGCTGCGCGCCGACCTGGCCGACCACGAGGAGCAGCTCCGCGGCCTCGAGGCCCGCTGGGAGCGCGAGAAGGCCTCGCTGGAGGGCGAGGGCGAGATCCGTCGCGCCCTCGACCAGCTGCGCATCGAGGCGGACAAGCTTCTGCGCGAGGGCAACCTCGAGGCCGCGTCCAAGATCCGCTACGAGTCGATCCCCGAGCTGGACAAGAACTCGCCGCCGTCGAGACCGCCGAGTCGCAGGACACCGAGCCGCTGGTCGGTGAGGAGGTCGGCGCGGAGCAGGTGGCCGAGGTCGTCGAGGCCTGGACCGGGATCCCGACCGGCAAGCTTCTCCAGGGCGAGACCGCCAAGCTGCTGGACATGGAGTCGGTGATCGGACACCGGCTGATCGGGCAGCAGGACGCCGTGCGCGCGGTGAGTGACGCCGTTCGGCGCTCGCGGGCCGGCATCTCCGACCCCAACCGGCCCACCGGCTCGTTCCTCTTCCTCGGCCCGACCGGCACGGGCAAGACCGAGTTGGCCAAGTCGCTCGCGGAGTTCCTGTTCGACGACGAGCGGGCGATCATCCGCATCGACATGAGCGAGTACTCCGAGAAGCACTCCGTCTCGCGGCTCGTCGGTGCCCCTCCGGGCTATGTCGGCTACGACGAGGGCGGTCAGCTCACCGAGGCCGTGCGCCGGCGCCCCTACTCCGTCGTCCTCCTCGACGAGGTCGAGAAGGCACATCCCGAGGTGTTCGACATCCTGCTGCAGGTGCTGGACGACGGACGGCTGACCGACGGCCAGGGCCGCACGGTCGACTTCCGCAACACGCTGCTGATCCTGACCTCCAACCTCGGCTCGAACTTCCTGGTCGACCCGACCCTCGAGCCGGAGGTCAAGAAGAGCTCGGCGATGTCGGTGGTCCGGGCGAGCTTCAAGCCCGAGTTCCTCAACCGTCTCGACGAGATCGTGGTCTTCGACGCGCTGACGCCGGCCGAGCTGACCCACATCGTCGACCTGCAGCTGACCCTGCTCGAGAAGCGGCTCGCCGTGCGTCGGATCAGCATCGACGTCACCGAGGCCGCGCGCGGCTGGCTGGCCGAGACCGGCTACGACCCGGCGTACGGCGCCCGCCCGCTGCGCCGGCTGATCCAGAGCGCGATCGGCGACCGGCTGGCCCGGATGCTGATCGGTGGCGAGGTCACCGACGGCGGCAAGGTCACCGTCGACGTCCACGACGGCGAGCTGACCCTCCAGCCCTCCTGACGCCGAGTCGGCGCAAACAGACACCCACATCACGCCGAGTCGGCGCAAACAGACACGGAAATCGCGCCGAGTCGGCACGTGCCGACTCGGCGCTAGAGGTACAGGGCGCGCAGGCGCGGGTCGATGGCGTCCGCGTCGGGGCCGGCCATCTCGGTGAGCAGGGCCCGGAGGCCCGTCACCGCCTCGGCTCCGTGCTCGCGGACCAGGGCCCGTTCGTAGCGCCGGTGGAAGGCCCGGGCCGCAGTCAGCGCGCCGCGCCCCCGCTCGGACAGCTCCTGCAGCCGGGCGCGCGCGTCGTGAGGGTGAGGCCGGCTCGTGAGGTAGCCGCGACGCGTCATGTCGTCCACGATCTGTGCCGCACCCTGCTTGGTGACGCCGAGCCGGGAGGCCAGGGCGCTCGTGGTCAGCGGCTCCACGGCGAGCGCGCGGAAGACGTAGCCGTCGGAGCGGGCGAGGTCGTCGTACCCATGGCCGGCGAGGTCCTCGTGGAGGCGGCTGACGAACCCCTGGTAGCCGAGCGCGAGGAGGATGCCGAAGTCGGTCGTCATGCCCTCAGGATAGACAACTCCACTTGGACAAGTTACCTTGTCTATATGACCACTACCATCC
>CAVWDJ010000013.1:0-300242 GCA_963753705.1 uncultured Actinomycetota bacterium | reverse complement strand
CTGCGCCATCTGGAGGGCTGTCCGACCTCCCGGGAGTCAGGTCGTCGCCGGCAAGGGCGCTGGTGAAGGCAGTGAGCTCCTTCGGGTACGCTCGGACAACGTGTCCGACAGGCCGTCGACGTAGTCGTCGCGGGCACCGGGCTTGAGCGCGATCACCTTGCGCAGCATCGTGCTCGCGGCACGCATCGACGGCGATCAGTCCCTTCCCCAACGGCGCCACCACGTGGTGCCCGGTGGGGTCGCTGAACAGAGGGACCAGCTTCATCGTGAGCGAGTGGTCCAGCCCGCTCACCCGCAACACAGCGGTCACTCCCGGCGGGTCGTCGGACTCCGAGGGTCCCGTCGGCGGCTTGCCGATGAGGCGCCGGGCGGCGGTGTTGGCCGTCAGGGCCTGGCGCTTCATCACCCGCAGCTGCCGGACGGCCTTGTCGTACCGGTGGTGCCGAAGGCCGGTCACCGCCCTGGTGAAGGCGGTGTTGGCGGCAGTGAGCGCCGACTTCCAGTCGGTGTGCCCGACGTCGCCACGCAGGTGCCGGCCGAGGTGCTCGCCACAGCGGAGGAGGGCGCGGCCACCAGCGTCAGTCCGGTGGCAACGGCGCTCGCGATGGCAACGCGGGGCGTACGGCGTTGGTGGGCGGGGGTGGACGCGGTGGCGGTCCGGTGGTGCTTCATGGCTGCTCTCCTGGTTCTGTGGTGGGTCGGACGATCGTGGAGCGGCTTCTCACAGGCCGCGGCACTGCTCCTCGCGGTTGCCGGACACGGTGTTCCCGCCGCCGGTCGGCGCGGGAGTGTTGTCCTGGCACGAGAGGTCTCCATCGACGCGGTTGTCGGACAGCCGGGCGGAGCCGTTGTTGCCGTCGAGCTCGACGTTGCCGCGCACGGTGAGGGAGGTGGCGACCAGCTCCCCGTGCTGGTCCTCCCAGCTGAGGTCGCCGTCTATGTGGCTGTCGCGGACCGACGCCGCGTCGCCGGACTCCAGCTGGACGTTGCCCCCCATGTCCGAACCGTCCGAGAGCTCGACGAACGGCGCCTTCTCGCCCTCGATGTCACCGTCGACGTCCACGCCGCGGGCGTAGAGGCGGGCGCCGTGCCCGACCGACACGTTCCCCTCGACGGTGGTGCCGACCAGCTCGCAGGTCGCGCCCTCGGGGACGGTGACGTCGCCGTCGACCGAGACGTCGCCGAGGCGACCCTGGCAGTGCCCGGCCGAGGTGTGGGAGGCGACGTGGGGCAGGGCCTCGCCCTGGTCGCCGGCACCCGTGGAGAAGGCGCCGGCCGCGGTTCCGCAGGAGGTCAGCAGGCGATGGCCGCGAAGGCGGCCAGCGCCGGGAGCTTGCGTGAGTGGGTGGGCTGCGTCATGCGTTCAGCCTCGACCTCGCGGGCCCGGAGGTCTGCGCGGCCAGCAGGAAACCCGGCGTACCTGCTGGCCGGTAGCCCGGGTCATACTGAGCCATGGCTCAGGGCGCGGCCACCGGGTCGGCGAGCAGGCGGCGGCACCACTGCGCGTGGTCCTCGCTGACGACGACGTGCTCCTCCGGTCGGGGCTGGCCAGCCTGCTGGACCGGCCCGGCTTCGCCGTCGTCGGCCAGGCGGGCGACGCCGAGGCGCTGCTCGACGCTGGTCCGCGAGCAGGTCCCGGATCTGGTGGTCGTCGACATCCGGATGCCACCGACCCAGAGCGTCGAAGGACTCGACGCGGCCAGGACCATCCGCGAGGAGCTGCCGGACGTCGCGATCCTGGTGCTGTCGGCCCATGTCGAGGTCGAGCACGCGATGACCCTGCTGGCCGGCGGCCGGGGCATCGGCTACCTGCTCAAGAGCCGCGTCGTCGACGTCGAGGACTTCATGGACAGCCTCGGCCGGGTCGCGCGTGGTGGCTCCGTCGTCGACCCGGCACTCGTCCAGGAGCTGGTGTCGGCTCGGCGCCGCAACGACCCCCTGGCCGCGCTCAGCCCTCGGGAGCTGGAGGTGCTCGCCCTGATGGCCGAGGGCCGCTCGAACCTCGGCATCGCCCAGGAGCTGTGGGTCGCCGAGGGGACCGTCGAGAAGCACGTCCGGAGCATCCTGGGGAAGCTCGACCTGTCCGAGGAGGCCACCGACCACCGTCGGGTGCTGGCGGTGGTCGCGTTCCTCGAGTCGCGCTGACACCACACCAGACGTGTGCCGCCGTCTGGTGCGGTGCTGTTGCCACTGGGGCGGTGCTGTGCGGGCACTTCGGCGGTGATAACCCCGCGTTACAGGCGGCTCGGCGCGGCTCAGCGGGTGCCGGCGACGGTCGTCCGCGCCGTGGCGGCCGTGTGTCGGGGGGTGGCCGTCAGCCGGACGACGTACGTCGTGGTCCGCGGACGACGGCTCACCAGGAAGGCGACCGTCCCGTCGGCCCCGAGTGGCGCGTGCTGCACCGGGATCAGCCTGCCGTTGCGGCGTCGTAGCAGCACGACCCGGTCGCCGGCGTGGCCGCCGACCGCCGCGGCCACCACGTCCACCCCTGCTCCGTCGGGCCGCGTCGACGCGCTCAGGCTCGGCACCATCGCGACCCGCCACGGGCTGCTGTGGGGGCCGGTGCCGACGCGGAGGCGGTAGCGGACGCTCCGGCTCGCGGCCGGGGTCGCGATCGCCACCGCGCCGGAGGCGTCCGTCGTCGCCGACCCGACGCCGAACCAGCGCTGTGGCCCACGGACCTGCAGGTGGACCACGCGTCCGGCGAGCCCGGAGCCGTCCGCTGCCAGCACGCTGCCGGAGATGGTCAGGGAGCCGCCGACGATGACCCGGTGGCTCGACGCCGACGCGACGACCGAGGCGACGGTGGGCGGGACCACGACGACACGGGCTCGGGCACCGGTGTGCAGGGGCGTCGGCGCGAGGCGGACCAGGTAGGCGGCCCGGCGGCCGGGGGTGTCGACGGTGACCGAGACGGATCCGCTCGCGTCCAGCGTCGCGACCCGGCTGCCGGCGGCGTGGTGGCGGACCCGGCGCACCAGCTGGACCTGGTCTCCCGGCCGACCTCCGAGCGTGGTCACCGACAGCACGGTCGTCGACCCGGACACGGTGGCGGCGGCCGACACGGTCGGGACCATCTCCACGAGCCAGCGGGTGCTGTGCACGTGGTGGTCGGTGTGCCAGCGGAACCTGGCCGTCCGCGTCAGCGGAGGGGTCACGGTGGTCGCGGCACCCGTCGCGTCGGTGGTCGTCGCGGCCACCGCCTGCCAGCCTCGGGGACCGCGCACCTGGAGGACGACGGGGTAGTCGGGCAGTGGTGCGCCGTCGGTCGTCGTCAGCGTGCCCGAGAGCGTCACGGTCTCGCCGACGCCCGCGCGATGGGTCCCGCCCGCCGCGGTCATGCCGCCGGGCGTCCCGGCGGTGGCCGTCGGGGTGGTGGCGGTCGGAGTCGAGGTCGAGGAGGGGCCGTTTGTGGGCGCGGACGGCGACCGGGCGTCGGACGGCGCGGAGGGGCCGGCAGCCGGCTGCGAGGAAGCGGTGCCGGTGTCGGTGGGTGTGGAGGCGGGGGGAGCCGTCGACCCGCTCGACGGGGCGGAGGTGGCCGTGGACCCGGGAGCGGCCGGAGACAGGTGGTGACCCGGCCGGACCGGCGCGGCACCGGCGCGGCCGGCGCCCGGCGCCGGAGCGGGCGCGCCGATCACGCTGTGGGCGATCTGCTGCACGGGGTCGGGGAGGTGCCCGGTGTACGCCGCGGCCATGCCACTGGTCAGCGCGACGGTCAGCACGACCGCCGTACCGCCGGCTCCGAGCCTCCCGACGGTGCGCCGGGCCAGGGGACGGACCGAGGACGTCGAGCCGCGCGCCTCGCGGAACGCCGAGACGTACTGCTGCTCGTCGGCGAGCTCGACGTCGGTGCCGGGAGCGCGCAGGGCGCGGACCAGGTCGTCGTCGGCCCACGGGGCCAGGTCGTCCTGCTCGCTCATCACACACCACCTTTCGCAGCTGTACGGATCCGTGGGTCACGGGACAGGGACTTCAGGGCGCGGTGCACGGCGACGCGCACCGCCCCGGGTTTCTTGCCGACCAGCTCGGCGACCACCGCCACGTCGAGCCCGGCGACCACGCGGAGCATGACCATCTCGGCCTGGTCGGGCGGCAGTGTGGCGACGAGGCGGAGGGCCGCGGCGGTCGCCTCCCGCTCGACGGCGTCGTGCTCCGCACTGGGGGTGCTGTGCTCCGGCCGGTCGGCGTGCGGCTCCGCGACGGTGACGACGGGCCGGGTCGCGCGTGCGCGTCCCTGGTCGACCGCGCGGTGCCGGGCGACGGTGAACAACCAGCCGCGGAAAGCCTGTGCGTCGCCCTGGAAGCGGTCGAGGTCGCGCACGACCTGGAGCCAGGTCTCGGCGGCGAGGTCCTCCGGCGCATCGTTGCCCCGCACGGTCAGGTAGCGCAGGAGTGGAGGGTGGAGGGTCCGCCACAGGACCGCGAAGCCGTGCTCGTCACCACCACGGGCGAGCTCGAGCGCGTGGTCGAGGTCCGTGTCCGCCGGGGCAGGCTGCCGCCCGCCGGTCCGGTCTCCCTGGGAGTCGGACCGACGGGCGGCGTCATGGGGATGCGAGGCGTCCAGCGCCGTTCCCTCCGGGTGTGCGGTGCCGGACTCAGGAGACGACGGTCCCGCTGGTGCTCGCTGCGAACCGCGACCCACCCGCATAGGCGAGACGGTAACCGGTCCCGGGTGCGGTCGGCTCGTGGAACCGGGCAAGTCCCTGCTTGTCGGTCACGTCGGTCCCGGCCTCGGTCCAGGTGTCCGTCCCCGGAGCCTGCTCGAGGAGGGTCACCGTCCGGTGTCCGAGGGGGTGGCCTCCGCCCTTGAGCACGCCGCTGACGACGAAGCCGGTGGCCGTCGCCCGGCCCCGGATCGACAGGGAGGAGGGCAGCGAGACGTGGACCCGGACCGGCTGGCTGACCGAGCCCGGGATGCCCGTGCTGTGCACGAGACGCAGCCGGTAGGCGGTCGACCAGTTCGGGGCGTCGGTGAAGCTCACCGTGCCGTCGGCGGCTGTGGTCGCGGTGCCGACCAGGCGGACGTGGTGCGACCCGACCCGGTGGGCGAGCAGCTTCACGGTGCCTCCGGCCACGGGGGTGCCGCCGTTCGTGACCGCACCGGACACCGTGGTGGACTCACCCCTCGCGATCCGCGTGGGCGCGGCCGCGATCGTCACGTCCGGACGCGCGACGATGCGCACGACGCCGCTCTTCGCGGGCTGAAGCAGCTGCGTCCCGAGGAAGACCAGGCGGTACCTCGTGTTCGCGGCGGGTTCGACCTTGAACCTCACCACGCCCATCCGCTGGGTGCGGTGGACGCCCTCGAAGGCCCAGGACGTCGCGTCCCCGGTCCTCGACACGAGGATGACGGGGCGGTGGCGCAGCGCCACGCGCCCGGCGAGGAGACGACCACGCACGAGGTCTGCGCCGCCCAGGCTCTCGACGTGGCGCACGGCGCGGATCGACAGCGACGTGTTGATGCGGTTGCCGTGGTGGCCCGGCGTACGGACCCGGACGTTGACGACGCCGCTGTAGCTCTGCCGCGCGTCGGTGTCACCGGCGTAGTGCCAGCGGTAGCGGGTGGTCACGTCGGGGGTGACCGACTCACGCAGACCGCCGTGGATCCGCGCGGTGGTGTCGCCGACGGGGACGAAGTCGTCGGTACCCATCGGCTTGGCCTCGAGGGTCACGGTCCGCCCGGCCGCCGACCCCGAGCCGGCGACGGCCAGTGAACCGGCGATGGTGTCGCTTCCGCCGGGGCGTACGGCGCCGTGCACGGCGCGGATGGAGAGTGACGTCGCGGCCAGGCCGGGGTCGGCCGAGGCGTGCAGCGCCGGCAGGGCGACGACGCCGGCGGCGGCCGTCGCCAGCACCGCGGCACCGGCCGCCGTACGTCGTAGGGCACTGAGGCTCATGGGGTTTTCCTCCTCGCTGGGCGCCCGGTGTCGGGCGCGGGTCACCCATGAAGCGGACGAGGGCGCCCTGGCGTTACAACGCCGGCACGACAAAGCCGACGTTGCCCGTCCTCAGGTGCCCAGCGGCTCGTTGCGCCGACCGGCGGCATGCCTCAGGCTCGGGTGCGAGCGGGCGCCGTCCCGCGTCGGCGCGGCTCCGGGGAGGACCGATGAGCGAGGCGGAGGCCTTCCGGTCGTTGGCTGTCGTCCTCGGCTCCGCCGCACTCGCTCCGGTGGTGCTCGGGTTGCTGCCGAAGGTGCGCCTGCCCGAGGTCGTCGTGCTGCTGGCGCTCGGGATGTCGATCGGTCCCTACGGGCTCGGGTTGGCGACCGTGGACCCCCGGATCGGCTTCGTCTCCGACCTCGGCCTGGGGATGCTCTTCCTGCTGGCCGGCCTCGAGGTCGACCCGTTGGTCCTCCGCACCCGCGACGGCGGGAAGGCGGTCCTGGCCTGGCTGATCTCGCTGGGCGTGGCGGTCGCCTGGATGTTCGCCCTGTCGCGGATGTTCCACGTCGGAGCGTGGGGAGCCGTGGCCATCGCCATGACATCGACCGCGCTCGGCACCCTTCTGCCCGTGCTCCGCGAGACGGGTCTCCAGAGCCAGCGGATGGGTCGCCTGGTGCTGGCCAACGGAGCGGTCGGCGAGTTCGGCCCGATCCTCGCCATGAGCGTCTTCCTCAGTGGAAGCAACGCGTTCGGTGGGCTCGTCTCCCTCCTGGTGTTCGCCGTGGTCGCGGTCGGGCTGGGCTACCTCCTGGTCCGCCACTCGCCGCGCGCGGAGCGGGTGAGTGCCGTCGTACGACGGGGGGCGGACACCACGGCCCAGGCTCCGCTCCGGCTGGTCCTGCTGCTCCTCGCCGTGATGCTGGCGGCCTCGGCCACCCTCGGACTCGACGTGATCCTCGGCGCGTTCGTGGCCGGCGCCATCATCCGCCTGCTCCTGCCGACCGACCATGCGTGGTTCCTGGCGAAGCTGGACGGCGTCGGCTACGGCTTCCTGATCCCGGTCTTCTTCGTGGTCTCCGGCATGGGCATCGACGCCGGCGTCCTGCTCCACCGGTTCGGCGTGACCCTGTTCGTGTTCGCCAGCATCCTGCTGATCCGTGGCGGCTCGGTCTGGGCCGTCTTCCGCCACCTCGAACGCCGGACGCGGCTGACGCTGGGGCTGTTCAGTGCCACCGGTCTGCCGATCATCGTCGCCGTGACCACGGTGGCGGTGGAGTCGGGCCAGATGCACAACGAGGAGCGGTCGATCGTGGTCGCCGCCGGCATGCTCACCGTGCTCTGTCTGCCGGTGCTGGCGCTCGGCCTGCACCGCCCCGACGCGGCCGAGGAGCAGAACGCCCGACCAGGATGACGCGTCACACCGGCTCGGGCGCCTCGGTCAGGGTGACGGGGCCCCGGCCATCTGGTGGATCTCCCGGCGCCGCATGATGCGCCAGGCGAGGTACGAGATGGCCCCGGTGACCAGCGGGAGGCCCCACGTGAGGGCCCGGTACACCAGCACTCCGGCGACCACCGTGTTCTGCGACGACTCACCGAGCACCGCCACGTAGACCGCGGTGTAGACGACCTCCGCGACCCCGACGGCGCCGGGCGTGATCGGGACGATCGTGAGCAGCCTGCCGATGGCGTAGAGGATCAGGCCCAGCGAGACGGGCATCGCGGACTCCTCGACGCCGCACGCCCAGAGGGAGCCGACCAACAGGAGGCCGTTGAGCAGGTAGCCGCCGCCGATGCAGCCGCCGAGGACGCGGGCGTTGCCGCGGACCAGGCTCAGCGTGCTCGAGCGGAGCTCCCGGGCGCGGTCCGCCCACGTGGTCACCGGCGGCTTGCCCAGCACCCGGCGGATCGGGTTGACGCATCGTTGGCCGACTCGTCCCAACCACGCCGCCAGCCGTTCACTGCGGGCCACGGCGGCGACCAGCACCACCGTGACGACGGTGACGAGCATGGTGATCACGCCGATCAGCCAGACGTGCTCGCTGCCTGCCTCCGCGGGGCGGCCCAGCAGCACCCAGACGACGAAGAAGAGCCCCGGTCCGGCGAACACCAGGGCGTCGGTGATCACACTGACGCTCACGGTCGCGCCGGCGAACCTCTCGGTGCTGACCCCCCAGCTGCGCAGGACGACGTACTGCGTGGCCGTGCCCGAGGGCCCGGGGATGACGTTGCTGACGGCGGACGACGACTCGCGGGCGATGAGCGAGCGGACGAACGAGAGCCCGGGGATCACGGGTGGGTAGGCGGCGGCCAGGAGCACCCGGATCAGGAGAGCCGCCGCGAGCAACAGCGCGAACGTCGCGACCGACATCGAGCTGATCGCTTCCCAGACGCCGTCGAGACTGCCCAGGGCGGGAACGATGACGAGGAACAACAGCACGAGCAGCGCACCGGACAGAAAGGCGCTCAGCACCTTCATCAGCACCGACGTCGGACCCGGTCGGTCTCCCAGCGCCTCCCCTGGCAGCGCCGCGGAGGCTCCGGAGCTCTGGTGACGCTCGTGCTCGGCCATGGCGGCACGCTAGCCCTCGCGAGGGGCGCGAGTCAGGTGCCACGGCCGTGTCAGGGGCGCTTGTCGACGGCGGCCCGCGGTACCTTGCATGCTCGAGACCCACTCCGCGAGCGGCGCCGGCACGTGGTCTCACGAAGGCCAGGACCCATGAGCACAGAACCAGGCGAGACGGTCTCACCAGCAGACGTCTCCGGGAGCCGTCGACTGATGCTCCTGCTGGCGGCGGCGATGTTCGTCCTGGTGGTCGACACGTCGTTGATGAACGTGTCGATCTCCGCGGTCGTCCACGACCTCGACACCACCGCCAGCGGCGTGCAGTCGGCCATCGCGCTCGAGGCACTGGTCTCGGCTGCGTTCATCCTGATCAACAGCAAGGTGGGCGACCTGATCGGGCGCAAACGGGCCTATGTCCTGGGACTGGTCGCCTACGCCGTCGGCGCGTTGGCCATGACGCTCGCCCAGGACCTGACGGCGATCGTCATCTTCTGGGCGATCGTCGGAGGTCTCGGCGCTTCGCTGCTGCTGCCCGCCATGCAGTCGCTCATCCACGGCAACTTCGAGGGTGCCGCCCAGAAGCAGGCCTACGCGCTGGTCGGTGCCGCGGCGGCCGTCGCCGCCGCGATCGGTCCACTGCTGGGCGGTTTCGTCACCACGTACCTGTCCTGGCGGGTCGGGTTCGCGCTGGAGGTCGTGATCATCGCGCTCGTGCTGAGCCAGATCGGCCTGGTCCGAGACGTGCCCTACACCGGCTCCCGTCAGGTCGACCTCGTCGGTGCGGGCCTGTCGGTCGTCGGCATGGGTGGGGTGGTGCTCGGGATCCTGGTCTGGCAGGAGGGCGGCGAGCTCGTTGGCCTGCTGATGGCGGTCGGGGCCGTGGCGCTGGTGCTGCTGGCCCGGTGGCTGGTCAAGCGCAAGCGCGAGGGGAAGGTGACCCTGCTCGACCCGGACCTCTTCAAGCACCCCAACTTCACCGCCGGCGTCTCGGGTCAGATGCTGCAGCAGATCACCCTCGGTGGGGCGATGATCGCGCTGCCGCTCTTCTTCCAGATGACGCTCGAGTACAACGCGCTGGAGGCCGGACTGTCCCTCGCGCCCCTGTCGCTGACGATGTTCGCGGCCGCGCTGGTCGCCGGCAAGAAGGCAGGTGACCGCCGTCCGGCCGCGATCATCCGCACCGGCTTCCTGCTGGCCAGCGTGGGGATCGCGCTCATCATCCCGTTCGTCCCGCGCGTGGACAGTGGCTGGTACCTCGTCCTGCCGCTCGCCGTCACGGGCTGCGGTCTCGGCCTGCTGGTCTCCCAGCTGAACAACTACACGCTGGCGCCCGTCGAGGAGGAGCGGGTCAGCGAGGCTGCGGGCGTGAACTCGGCCGCCGGCTCGTTCGGGCTCTCCTTCGGCCTCGCCATGGCGGGCGGGATCATGCTCGCCGCCCTGTCGTTCAGCTTCACCCACCTGACCGAGAACAGCAAGATCATCCCGCCCGCGGAGCAGCAGCAGATCGCCGCCGCGCTCGAGGACGACGCGGAGGTCATGAGCAACACCCAGCTCGAGCAGCAGATCACCGGCCAGCCAGCCGCGGTGGAGAAGGAGGTGGTGGCCATCAACAACGACGCCCGCAACCTCTCGCTGCAGATCGCGTTGCTCGTGCCCTTGCTCGCCGCGCTCCTCGGCCTCGGCAACTCCTTCCGGATGCTGCGCCTCCCCGACCAGAAGCCGTCGTCCTCACTCGAGGGGATGGACTTCGGCTGACCCGGTGCGCGGTCCCCGCCCTGGTGAGCGACTGCGACAACCGCCTCCGCGGTGCCGGCGTCTCACGTACGTGCGCAGGCGTCGACCTCCCCGCGAGGCAGGCGTGCTCGTCCTCGTGGGCGCCCTCCTGACCGGATGCGGGACCGCCGCCCCTCAGCCCCGGACGGTGGTCGGGCCGGTGACCGTCGTGAGCCACGACAGCGTCTGCGTGGGAGGTCCCGCCGCGAGCGGTGAGTGCTTCGTCCAGGACCGGACGACGAGGAGGCTCCACGTCGGCGAGTGCCTCCGCGTCACCTACACCCCGGACGGGACGGCCGCCTACCAGGCGGCCGCGAGGATCGAGCACCTCGACGCCGCTCGCCACGGTGTCGGGTGCCCGCCACCCGTCAGAACTCCTTGACGGGGCGGATCTCCACGACGGGGTGAGCCCGCACCAGGATCTGGGCCGCCTCCACCAGGGCGTCGTAGTCGTCGCAGCTGACGATGAAGAAGCCGGAGAGCTGCTCGGTGGACTCCGCGAACGGACCGTCGGTGACCAGCGCGTTGGAGTTCGGCCCACGACGGATCGTCCGTGCCTGGCTGCTCTCCGTGAGGCCGGCGCCGCCGGTCACGGCGCCACCCCGCGCCGCGAGGAGCTGGCCGAACTCGAAGTCGGTGTCGAAGGTGGCTTGACGGTCGGCCTCGGTGCGGGCCTCCCACTCTGCCTCGTGGTCGGCAGGGAACATGACGACGTACTCGGTCATGACGCTTCCTTTCGGTGATGGGCTGACACCGGGGTGACGAGCGGAGCGGCCTCGCTTCGACGTTCGGGCGGCGACGGACTCATGAGCCGCGACCGGCGCACCTGCGTCGGCACGGGCCGACCACTGGTCGGCATGCGGACCGACCACGGTCGGGACCTGATGGCGGAGGATAGGGGATTCGAACCCCTGAGGGCTGTTAACCCAACCCGCTTTCCAAGCGAGCGCCATAGGCCACTAGGCGAATCCTCCGCGGAGGAGGCTACCGGGCAGGCGCCGGGCCGACGAAATCGCTCCGCACCCCTCGACTTCGTCCGTCGTACGACGGTCGCCTAGACTCCGGGGCAACCCCCCATGCGGCGGCATCTTGCTCAATCCCCCAGGGCCGGAAGGCAGCAAGGGCAGGCGAGCTCTGCTGGGTGCGTGGGGGGCCTCTTCATGTCCGGAGGACCTCGACCGGCCGATCGGCGGGTCTAGCATCCGGTCGTGTCGTTCCTCGACCTGGCGATCGTCTGCGCGATCGCCCTGGCGGGCCCCCTCCTGGCCACCCCCAAGGGCTGGCACCTCCCCGTCGTCCTCGGCGAGCTGCTCGCCGGCGTGGTGCTGGGCGTCTCCGGCCTCGGCGTCCTCGACGCGAGCGACCCGACCTTCACCTTCCTCGGCAACGCCGGCTTCGTGCTCGTGATGTTCGTGGCCGGCACCCACGTCCCGATCCGCGATCCCCGCTTGCGACCCGCACTGCGGACCGGGCTCCTCCGCGTGGTCGCCGTCGGCCTGGCCGCCTGCCTCCTCGGCTACGCCGCCGCGGGGCTCATCGGGATCCCCCACGCCCCGCTCTACGCCGTCTTGATGGCGTCGTCCTCGGCCGCCCTGGTGCTGCCGATCGTCGACTCGCTGGCGCTCGAGGGCCGCCCTGTCGTGGAGCTGCTCCCTCAGGTGGCCACCGCCGACGCCGCCTGCATCGTGCTCCTCCCGCTCGTCATCGACCCGCACCACGTCGCCAGGGCCGCGCTCGGGGCCGCGGTCGTGGTCGCGGCAGGCGGTGTCCTCTACTGGGCCCTGCGGGCCGTCGAGCGCAGCGGCGTGCGCCGACGGGTGCACGGCGTCTCGGAGGACCGGCAGTTCGCCGTCGAGCTGCGGATCAGCCTGACCGCGCTGTTCGCGATGGCCGCCCTGGCGATCGCGATGCACGTCTCGCTGATGCTCGCGGGCTTCGTCTCCGGCCTGGCGGTCGCAGCGGTCGGTGAGCCGCGCCGCGTCGCCAAGCAGCTCTTCGCCGTCACCGAGGGGTTCTTCGGGCCGGTCTTCTTCGTCTGGCTCGGGGCCGGCCTGCAGCTGGGCGACCTCGTCGACCACCCGTCGATGGTGGCGCTGGGGCTCGGTCTCGGCGTCGGAGCGACGCTCGCCCACCTGGTCGCCGTCCCGCTGCGCCAGCCCGCGCCGTACGCGATGCTCGCGAGTGCCCAGCTCGGCGTGCCGGTCGCGGCGGCAGCCATCGGAGCCCAGCTCGACCTGCTGCGGCCGGGCGAGGGAGCGGCCATCGTGCTGGGTGCCCTGGTCGTCCTGGCGGTGACCGTGACGGGCAGCTCCCTGGCGGCCCGCGCGCCGCAGGAAGCACCCAGCGAGGCCTCGTGAGCGGGAGGTGGTCGGCCGTCGAGCCGGTTCGCTCCGGCAGCCCGGTGGCTCCTTCGTGGGCTCGGAGGCTCCTCACTCGCCCGGTTGTCGGCATGGCTGGTTAGGGTTCAGGAGTGGAGTCACCCCTCGCGCTCTACCGGCGCTACCGTCCCGAGACCTTTGCCGAGGTCATCGGGCAGGACCACGTGACCGAGCCGCTGCGCGCGGCTCTCGCGGCCAACCGGGTGAACCACGCCTATCTCTTCTCCGGCCCACGCGGCTGCGGCAAGACCACCTCGGCCCGGATCCTCGCCCGCGCGCTCAACTGCGAGCAGGCCCCGGTCGCCGACCCGTGCGGCGAGTGCGACTCGTGCCGTGACCTCGCGCGACGGGGCCCCGGTTCGATCGACGTGATCGAGATCGACGCCGCGTCCCACGGTGGAGTCGACGACGCCCGCGACCTGCGCGAGAAGGCGTTCTTCGCGCCCGTCCGCAGCCGCTACAAGGTCTACATCATCGACGAGGCCCACATGGTCAGCACGCAGGGCTTCAACGCGCTGCTCAAGCTGGTCGAGGAGCCGCCTCCCCATCTCCGGTTCATCTTCGCGACCACCGAGCCGGAGAAGGTGCTGCCCACCATCCGGTCCCGGACCCACCACTACCCGTTCCGGCTGATCCCGCCGCGGCTGCTCTCGTCCTACCTCTCCGAGCTGTGCGAGAAGGAGGAGGTCACGATCGAGCCGGCCGCGCTGCCGCTCGTGGTCCGTGCGGGTGGAGGCTCCGCGCGCGACACCCTCTCGGTGCTCGACCAGCTGATGGGTGGGGCTGGAGCCGACGGCATCACCTACGCCCTGGCGGCCGGCCTGCTCGGCTACACGCCCGACACGCTGCTCGACGAGGTCGTCGACGCCTTCGCGGCCGGCGACGGCTCGGCGGTGTTCGGGGTGGTCGACAAGGTCATCGAGACCGGTCAGGACCCCCGCCGCTTCACCGAGGACCTCCTCCGGCGCCTCCGCGACCTCGTGATCGTCTCCGCGGTCCCCGACGCGCCCGCCACCGGGCTGATCGACATCGCCGAGGACGCCGCGGAGCGCCTGGTGTCCCAGGCCGCTCGGTTCGGCCCGGCCGAGCTCAGCCGGGCGGCCGACCTGGTCGCGACCGGCCTCACCGAGATGCGCGGCGCCACGGCCCCGCGCCTCCTGCTCGAGCTGATCTGTGCCCGCGTGCTGCTCCCGGGCGCCGACCACTCCACCGAGGGTGTGCAGGCCCGCCTCGACCGGCTCGAGCGCCGGCTGACGATCGCCGGTGGCGAGCCCGCCGCCGCCCCGGTCCCGGCGCCGGTGGCCGACCCACCGCTCCGGGGCGAGCAGCCCGCCGCGGTCCCGTCCGTGTCCCCGCAGCCCGTCGAGGCGCCGGAGACGGCCGCACCGGTCGCGCGACCGGCCGCCCGGTCGACCCCCGACTCGGCTCGCGAGCCCGAGGCTCCCCAGGTCGCCGTGGCCCCCGAGCCCGAGCCGACCTCGGAGCCCTCAGCAGCCCCGCCCACACCCGCGGCTCCCGTCAGCCAGACCGCCGCGGGCTCACCGCTCAGCCTGGTCGACGTACGCCGTCTGTGGCCCGACATCGTCGAGGCCACCAAGCAGCGACGCCGGGTGACCTGGATCCACCTCACCCAGCACGCCCAGGTCGTGGCGGTCGACGCCGAGATCCTCACCCTCGGCTTCGGCAACGTCGGGGCGCGCGAGTCGTTCGACAACGGCGGCAGCGCCGAGATCGTCCGGCAGGCGGCGATCGACGTCGTCGGCCACGACTGGAGGGTCGAGACGATCGTCGACCCGGGAGCCGACCCCGAGGCGGCTGCGCCGCCGCCCGCCCCCGCAGCAGAGGCGCCGGCCCCGGTGGCCGAAGCGGATCCGGTGGCCGAGCCCGTCACCTCCGCTCCCACCGAGCCACCGCCGTTCGCCCGGCCCGAGTCGCCGAGAGCCCGTCCGCCGAGAGCCCGTCCGCCACCGCACGCCAGGCGATCGCGCCGACCCGCGCCACCGGCCGCGACGAGGCGTCGCCCGCGGCGGCGGCCGACTCCGACGGCGGCGCCCGTCCCGACGACGCCGACGCCGAGTCCTCGGGCCTCGACGGTGCCCAGCTCCTCCAGGAGGCGCTCGGCGCCCAGGTCATCGAAGAGATCCCCCACCAGTGAGAGACGACAGGTGAAGCCATGACCCAGAACCCCTTCGACGCCGCCGGCGGGCTGGGCGGCGGTGAGCCCGGTGGATTCGACCTGCAGGGCCTGCTCGCCCAGGCGCAGCAGATGCAGGAGCAGCTCGAGAGCGCCCAGGAGCGCCTCAGCGAGGCGCGGATCGAGGGCACGGTGGGCGGCGGCGCGGTCACGGTCACCCTCAACGGCATCGGCGAGCTCGAGGCCGTCAGCATCAAGGCCGGCGGCTTCGACGGCTCCAGCGAGGACGACCTGAGCGATCTCGGTGACCTGATCGTCGCCGCCTACCGCGACGCCAAGTCCCAGGCCGACGCCCTGGCCAGCAGCGCCCTCGGCCCGCTCGCGGGCGGCGGCATGCCCGGCCTCGGCGGTGGCGGTGTGCCCGGGTTCGGCGGCTGATCCAGGTCGTGTACGAAGGCATCGTCCAGGACCTCATCGACGAGCTCGGGCGCCTGCCCGGCGTCGGTCCCAAGGGCGCCCAGCGGATCGCGTTCCACCTGCTCCAGGCCGAGCCGGCCGACGTACGCCGACTGGCCGAGGTGCTGCTCGAGGTCAAGCAGCGGGTGCGGTTCTGCTCGGTCTGCTTCAACGTCTCCGAGGACGACCAGTGCCGGATCTGCCGCGACCCACGGCGCGACCAGACCGTGCTCTGCGTGGTGGAGGAGTACAAGGACGTCGTGGCCATCGAGCGGACCCGTGAGTTCCGCGGCCGCTACCACGTGCTCGGCGGGGCGATCTCGCCGATCGACGGCATCGGCCCCGACCAGCTCCACATCGCCGAGCTGCTCAAGCGGCTCGCCGACGGCGCGATCACCGAGGTGATCCTCGCGACCGACCCCAACCTCGAGGGCGAGGCGACCGCGACCTACCTCACCCGTATGCTCAAACCTCTGGGACTACGCATCACCCGTCTCGCGAGCGGCCTCCCCGTCGGTGGCGACCTGGAGTACGCCGACGAGGTCACCCTCGGACGGGCTTTCGCAGGGAGGCGAACCGCCGAATGACCGAACAGACGACCACGGACCAGATCCTGGCCGGAGGAGCGGCGCTCCCCGCGGTCGCGCCGGGGGACGAGTTCGCCGGACAGATCGCCGACCAGGTCGAGAGCTTCCTGATCGCCCTGCGCGCCGTCGCGGCCGAGGGCGACGCCGGCCGCAGCATCTCGTTGCTCCTGCTCGAGATCAGCCAGATCCTCCTGGCCGGCGCCCGGCTCGGCGCGCAGGTCGACTTCACCCCCGAGGACGACTACCAGCCCGACGTCGGGCCCGACGCCGACCTCGACGGCCTCCGACTGCGCCTGGCCGAGATGTTCGGTGACGTCGACACCTACAGCTTCGTCTTCGACCCCTACGACCCCGAGCAGGTCGAGAGCCAGCTCTCCGACGACCTCACCAGCATCGCCAGCGACCTCGAGAACGGTCTGCGCCACCACCGCCTCGGCAACACCGCCGAGGCGCTGTGGTGGTGGCAGTTCTCCTACGTCTCCTCCTGGGGCAACCTCGCCGGCGCGATGCTCAACGCGCTGCTCTCCGTGGTCGCCCACGACCGGCTCGACGTGGAGTTCACCGGCGAGCTCGACCAGGTCGCCGCGGCCAACGAGATGTTGGAGAGCCCGCCCGACCCTGCCTGACCCGGCCCACCGCCCGGCGCACCCTGAGATGGGTCCCGTCCGGGGGCGGCAGCCCCGGTAAACTCACCTGGTCGCAGCGTCGCGCCACCCTGTCACCGATCTTCCCCAGGACCCTTCAGTGAGCCACTCATGAGCATCGTCGTGCAGAAGTACGGCGGCTCCTCGGTCGCCGACGCCGACGGCATCAAGCGCGTCGCCCGGCGGATCGTCGACACCCGCCAGGCCGGGCACGACGTCGTGGTCGTGGTCTCGGCGATGGGCGACAGCACCGACGACCTGCGCGACCTCGCCGAGCAGGTCAGCCCCACCCCGCCCCCCCGCGAGCTCGACATGCTGCTGACCGCGGGGGAGCGCATCTCGATGGCGTTGCTGGCCATGGCCATCGCCGAGCTCGGCCACAAGGCGCAGTCCTTCACCGGCTCGCAGGCCGGCGTGATCACCGACTCGGCGCACGGCAGGGCCAAGATCATCGACATCACGCCCGGCCGCATCGAGAAGGCCCTCGGGGGCGGTGCGATCGCGATCGTCGCCGGGTTCCAGGGCGTCTCCCAGGACACCAAGGACATCACGACGCTCGGCCGCGGGGCGTCCGACACCACCGCGGTCGCGCTGGCCGCGGCGCTCGGGGCCGAGGTGTGTGAGATCTACAGCGACGTCGACGGGGTCTTCACCGCCGACCCGCGGCTGGTCCCCACCGCCCGCAAGCTCGACCACGTCTCCACCGAGGAGATGCTGGAGATGGCCGCGTCGGGCGCGAAGATCCTCCACCTGCGGTGCGTCGAGTACGCCCGCCGCTACCACATCCCCGTCCACGTGCGGTCCTCCTTCTCCCAGAAGGAAGGCACCTGGATCCTGCCCACCCCGGAGGGAGCAGACGACATGGAGCAGGCGATCATCGCCGGCATCGCCCACGACCGGAGCGAGGCCAAGATCACCGTGGTCGGCGTACCCGACAAGGTCGGTGAGGCCGCCCGGATCTTCGAGGCGCTCGCCGAGGTCGAGGTCAACCTCGACATGGTCGTGCAGAACATCTCCGCCCAGGCCACCGGCCTGACCGACATCTCGTTCACGCTGCCGCGCGAGGACGGCCAGACGGCGATGGCCGCCCTGGCCAAGCTGCGCAGCGACGTCGGCTACGACCACCTGATGTACGACGACGAGATCGGCAAGGTCTCCCTGATCGGCGCCGGCATGCGCTCCCACCCCGGCATCACCGCCCGCTTCTTCGCCGCCCTGGCCAACGCCGGCGTCAACATCGAGATGATCTCCACCTCGGAGATCCGGATCTCGGTGATCGTCGACGAGAAGGACGTCTCGGCGGCGGTGCAGGCCACGCACACCGCGTTCGACCTCGACAGTGCCGAGGTCGAGGCGGTCGTCTACGGCGGGACCGGCCGATGAACCACCCCACGACGTCCTTCGCTCCCCCGCGTCGCTCCTCCGCGAACAACGCCGCGGGGACCCCGGAAGGCCGTGGCCGATGAGGGTCGGGATCGTCGGGGCGACCGGCCAGGTCGGCGCGGCGATGCGCCAGATCCTGGTCGAGCGCGACTTCCCGACGACCTCGGTCCGGCTGTTCGCGTCGGCGCGCTCGGCCGGCACCGTGCTGCCCGTCGGCGACCGCGAGATCACCGTCGAGGACGCCGCGACGGCCGATCTCAGCGGGCTCGACATCGCCCTCTTCTCCGCCGGTGCCACGGCGTCGCGCGCGCTGGCACCTCGCTTCGCGGCCGCGGGCGCGGTCGTGGTGGACAACTCCTCGGCCTGGCGGATGGACCCGGAGGTCCCCCTGGTCGTGTCCGAGGTCAACCCGGAGGCGATCGGCGACGCCCGCAAGGGGATCATCGCCAACCCCAACTGCACCACCATGGCCGCGATGCCCGTGCTCAAGCCGCTCCACGACGAGGCCGGGCTGGTACGCCTGATCGCCTCGACCTACCAGGCCGTCTCCGGGAGCGGCCTGGCCGGCGTCGACGAGCTGGCCGAGCAGCTCGCCGCCTCGGGGGACAAGGCCCGCGAGCTCGCCTACGACGGTACGGCGGTGACGTTCCCCGACCCGGTGAAGTACGCCCGCCCGATCGCCCACAACGTGCTGCCGCTGGCCGGCTCGATCGTCGACGACGGGCTCTTCGAGACCGACGAGGAGCAGAAGCTCCGCAACGAGTCCCGCAAGATCCTGGGCCTGCCCGACCTCCTCGTCTCCGGCACCTGTGTCCGCGTCCCGGTCTTCACCGGCCACAGCCTCTCCCTCAACGTCGAGTTCGCGCGCCCGCTGACCGTGGCGCGGGCCCAGGAGGTGCTGGCGTCGGCGCCCGGGGTGGAGGTCACCGAGATCCCGACGCCGCTCGGGGCCGCCGGTCGCGACCCGTCCTACGTCGGTCGGCTGCGGCAGGACCCCGGCGTGCCCGACGACCGCGGCCTGGTGCTCTTCGTGAGCAACGACAACCTCCGCAAGGGCGCCGCGCTCAACGCCGTCCAGATCGCCGAGCTGGTCGCCGCGCGAGGCTGACCTCGCGGGGTCAGTGGTGCGGATGGTCGTCCGGCTCGCCATGCAGGCGCTGGCCCAGGGCCGAGGCGGGCAGCACGTCGGCCCGGTGGTCGACCTGGAGCGTCGTGTGGTCGATGCCGAACCGCTCGGCGAGCACCTCCTCGATCGCGAGCCGCCGCTCGTGGCAGTCGGCCCCGGGGTCGACCAGCACGTGCGCGGACAGTGCCGGGAAGCCCGACGTCACCTCCCACACGTGCAGCTCGTGCACGTCGGTCACCCCGTCGACACCGCGGATGCCCTCCTCGACGGCTCCCGGCTCGATCCCTCGCGGTGACGCCTCGAGGAAGATCCGGGCGCTGTCGCGGAGCAGCCGGTACGCCGCCACCGCCATCAGGGCGGCGACCACGAGCGTTGCGACGGCGTCCGCCTGGCTCCACCCGGTCAGGTAGATGACGAAGCCGGCCACCAGCGTCGCGACGAACGCGACCAGGTCGGTGACGATGTGCAGGAACGCCCCGGCGACGTTGAGGCTGCGTCGGTCGGCCCGCGCGAGCAGGGCGGCCGCGGAGAGGTTGACGAGGATCCCGACGACGGCGACCAGGGCCATGGCGCCACCGTCGACCTCCGGGGGGTGGAGGAGCCGGCGTACGGCCTCGACGACGAACACCACGACGAGCACGGCCAGCGTCAGCCCGTTGATCTGGGCGGACAGGATCTCGGCTCGCTTCAGGCCGTAGGTGTAGGCGCCCGAGGCCGGTCGGGCCGCCAGCTTGATCGCCACCAGGGCCAACCCGATCGCGGCGGCGTCGGTCAGCATGTGGCCGGCGTCGGCCAGCAGGGCCAGCGAGTCGATGAGCAGGCCGACCACGACCTCGACGGCCATGAACGCGACGATCAGCCCGAGCGCGCCGAGCAGGAGGCGGCGGTCGGCGTCACGGCCGGGTGCGTGGTCGTGCGTCATGGCCCTCCCTCCGCGATCGGCGTCAGTGGTTCCATGATCCACCACACACCTGGGAGGGGCGGTGAGGACCGCTCAGGCCGGTGCCTCCTGGCTGACCAGGCCGAGGAGGTTGCCCTCGCTGTCGCGCACGAACGCGTGCCACTCGTCGGTTCCGGCGGGCCCGAGCGAGTCGTCGTCGTGGGTGAAGATCACGTGAGGCTCTGACTCGATCGGCAGGCCGCGGGCCCGTAGTCCCTCGACCGTGTCGCGCACCGACTCGACCCGGAGGTAGAGCACCGTGCTCGGGGCGCTCGCCTCGAGCAGGAGCCGCGTGTCGCCGAGGCTGAAGAAGAGCAGGCCAGGCGGGTCGAACCGCCCGGACGGACCCGAACCCAGCAGCTCGGTGTAGAAGGCCGCGGCTCGGTCGAGGTCGTCGGCGTGTTGGGCCACCTGGGCGAGCTCCACCGTCTGCCTCCTCGTGCGTGATGCGACGAAGGAGGACCTCCGGCATCAGCGCCGGTGATCCTCCTTCGTCGACCCTGACGTCCTCACGACATCACACGGTCGGGCTGACAGGATTTGAACCTGCGGCCTCCTCGTCCCGAACGAGGCGCGCTACCAAACTGCGCCACAGCCCGATTGCCGTTCCCGGCGCAGCCGGGCGACAAGCACGGGCCACCATACCGGGTGGGTCAGGCCCTCTGAGAATCGCGGTCTCGCTCCCGGAGATCAGCTCGGCGGGGTCAACGTCAGGAGCGTCGCCTCGGGGCGGCAGGCGACCCGGAACGGCGCGTAGGGCGACGTACCGAGCCCGGCCGACACGTGCATCCAGGACGTCCCCGGCTCACCCGGCTGTGAGTCGGCCGGGTGCCGGTGGAGCCCCTTGGCCCGCGCGGGCTCGAGGTCGCAGTTGGTCACCAGGGCCCCCTTGAACGGCAGGCAGACCTGCCCGCCGTGGGTGTGGCCGGCGAAGATCGCGTCGTACCCGTCGTCGGCGAACTGGTCGAGCACGCGGAGGTACGGCGCATGCGTGACGCCGACCCGCAGGTCGGCCCCGGCGTCGGCCCGACCACCCACCGCGAGCAGGTCGTCGTACTGCAGGTGGGGGTCGTCCACGCCGGCCCACGCGACCGTCAGGTCCCCGACCGTCGACGAGACCCGTCGGTTGGTCAGGTCGAGCCAGCCCGCGGCGCTGTAGGCGTCCTTCAGGTCCTGCCAGGGCAGCTTCCCGGCCCGGGTGTTGCGCCAACCGTCGTCGGGGAGGAGGTAGCGCAGCGGGTTGCGCACGATCGGCGCGAAGTAGTCGTTGGAGCCGAGCACGAAGACTCCGGGCACGTCGAGCAGCGGCCCGAGCGAGTCGAGCACCGACGGCAGCGCCTCCAGGTGCGCCAGGTTGTCGCCGGTGTTGACGACCAGGTCGGGCTCGAGGTCGGCCAGGGACCGGACCCACTCCTGCTTGCGGGACTGGCTCGGGGTCATGTGGATGTCACTGAGGTGCAGGACGCGCAGAGGCCGGGCTCCGGCCGGCAGGACCGGCATCGTCGCGCAGCGCAGCGTGAAGGCCCGCGACTCCCAGACGGCGTACGCCGCGAGGCCTGCGCCGGTGACGATCCCGGCGCCCAAGGAGCGCATCACGAAGCCGGCGGGGGTCATGCACGCAAGGCTGCCACAATGCCCCTATGAACACCCCACGCAACCGCCCGCTGTTTCCCGGGGACCCCGGAGAATGAGCGCTCTGAAGGACCGGCTGCGCAGTGACCTCACCACGGCGATCAAGGCCCGCGACGAGCTGCGCTCCTCGACGCTGCGGATGGTGCTCTCGGCCATCACCACGGCCGAGGTCGCAGGCAAGCAGGCCCGCGAGCTGAGCGACGACGACATCGTCGGGGTCCTCTCGACCGAGGCGAAGAAGCGGCGTGAGGCGTCGACCGCCTTCGCCGACGCCGGACGCACCGAGCTCGCCGACAAGGAGCGTGCCGAGGCGGCCGTGATCGCCGACTACCTGCCCGCCCAGCTCGACCAGGCCGAGATCGCCGATCTCGTCACCTCGGCGATCGCCCAGACCGGGGCGGCCGACGAGGGGATGCGCGCCATGGGCACGGTGATGGGTGTCCTGACCCCGCAGGTGCGCGGACGCGCCGACGGCGGAGCGGTGGCCGCGGAGGTACGCCGCCAGCTCGGCGCCTAGCGCGCAGCCGCGGGCTAGCGCCCGGGCCCGTGCCCGTTGCCCGGCCCGTTGCCCGGGCCGTTGCCCGGTCCGTTGCCGTGGTGGTTCCCGTGGTGGGTCGGCGGCACGTACGGCGTGCCGTTCGAGCGGTAGATCGTGATCACGGTGCCGCTGGCGGCCTGGCTGCCCGCGCCCGGGCTCGTGTAGGCGACCGTGTCGGCGCTGTAGCCGGAGTTGCGATAGCCACCGTCGGCCACCTGGAAGCCGGCGTCCGTCAGCTGCTGGGCAGCCTGGTCGTAGGGCACGCCGGCGACGTCGGGCACCGTGGTCAGGACACCGTTGACGTCCTGCCCGTTCGGTGGCGTGAACGTCGCGTCGGGCAGCCAGTTCTGGATCTGGCTCATCGCGCCGTACCACATCGGGCCCGCGGTGGTGGAGCCGTGGGCGACGTCGGTGAAGGTACCGCCGATGGTCTGGCCGTTCAGGGTGATCCAGTGCCCGAGCTGGTTGGCCCCGGCGACCATCGCGGCCGTGGAGAGGTTGGGGGTGTAGCCCATGAACCACACCGACATGTTGCTGTCGGTGGTACCGGTCTTGCCGGCCGACTCCTGGTTCAGCATCAGGTTGGCACCGAACCCGGTCGGCGACATCACGCCGCGGAGCACGTCGTTGACGGCGTCGGCCACCGGGGCTGCGATCACCTGCTTGCACTGGGGGGCGTAGGTCTTGAGCTGGTTGCCGTTGGAGTCGTCGATGGCGACGACGGGGCGCGGGTCGCAGTGGAGACCGCGGGCCGCGAACGTCGCGTAGGCGTCGGCCAGCTCGAGCGGGCTCACCGAGGCGACGCCGAGCGTGAACGACGGCACCATCTCGGTGGCGGGGTCGGTGAGGTTGATCCCCATCGCCTTGGCGAGCTTGTAGGGCTCGCACAGCCCGGTCTGGAGCTCGAGCTGGGCGAAGAAGGTGTTCACCGACTCCTGGGTGCCGGTGTAGGCGTTCATGTTCCCGGAGATCGTCGAGCTGTGGACGGCCCAGGTGTCGGTGCTGGCGAAGGGCTGGTCGTTGCAGACGCGGTACTGGCTCATCGGGATGTTCATCGCCATCGGCGACTTGATCCGCTCGGACAGCGGGATGCCCTGCTGGATCGCGGCCGCGAGCACGAACGCCTTGAACGTCGAGCCGGGCTGGAAGCCGTTGGAGTCGCCGTACTTCTGCGGGACGACGTAGTTCAAGAAGGTCTGGCCGGCCTTCTTGACGCGACCCATCGGACGGGACTGGGAGATGGCCTTCACGTCACCGGTGCCAGGCTGGACCATCGCCAGGGCGCCGATGGCCTGGTCCTTGGCGAAGACGTGGTGCCTCACCGAGTAGTCGGCCGCCCGCTGGTCGCGCAGGCTGATCGTGGTGTGGATGGTCAGGCCACCGGTGTAGAGCAGCTTCTTGCGGGCCTCGACCGTCTTGCCGAGCGCGGGGTCGTGCTCGAGGTAGCTCACGACGTAGTCGCAGAAGAACGGTGCGCGGGAGTTCAGGCAGCCGTTGGGCGTCCTGACGGGGTGCAGGCCGAGGGGCTGCTTCTTCAGCTTGTCGGCCTTGTGCTGGGAGATCACGTTGAGCTGGGCCAGACGGTCGAGCACCACGTTGCGGCGCTGCTTGCCGCGCTCGGGGTTGGTGATCGGGTCGTAGCCGGACGGGTTCTTGACCAGGCCCGCCAGCGTGGCGCCCTGGAGAAGGGTGAGGTCCTTGGCGTTGGTGTTGAAGTAGTGGCGTGCCGCCGCCTGCACGCCGTAGGCGCCGTCGCCGTAGTAGGCGATGTTGAGGTAGCGCTCGAGGATCCAGTCCTTGGAGTAGTTCTGCTCGAAGGCGATCGCGTAGCGCAGCTCGGTGATCTTGCGGGCGTAGGTGTCGGCCGTCGCGGCCTTGCGCTCCTTGGCGGTCTTGGCCTGGTCGAGCAGTGTCATCTTGACCATCTGCTGGGTGATCGACGAGCCACCCTGGACCGAGCCACCGCTCGCCTGGTTGGTCACCAGGGCCCGGAGGGTGCCCTTCAGGTCGAGGGCGCCGTGCTGGTAGAAGCGGTAGTCCTCGATCGCCACGATCGACTTGACCATGTTGCGTGAGATCTGGCTGAGCGGGACGTTGATGCGGTTCTGGTCGTAGAGCGTCGCGACCGTGTGACCCACGGGGTCGACGATCTTGGTCTGCTGCGCGAGCGGCTCCGTGCGGAGGTTGGCAGGCAGGTCCTCGACGCTGTGGGACAGCGACTTGGCGCCGATGCCGAGCACGCCCGCGAAGGGGATCGCGAGGCCCGCCACGACCACGCCCATGACGGCCGCGACGACGGCCATCACCGCGAGATGGGAGGCTACGCGTCGCGCAGGCAGGCGCTCGCCAGGGGGCACGGACATGCGGCCCAGGGTACGTGACGACCACCAAGGCTGCCCATTTGTGACCCCCGCGGACTAGTCCTATGGGACTAGGCCGATAGATCCGCATGGCTCTGTCGGCGTACGGCCCCGGCTCTTTACCTTGATACCTGACTGAGACAGCCGGAAACGGGTGGCGTCATGGGGACGCAGTCAGTCTGACGATCGTGGGGACGTCATTATGTGGAATCAAGACTGGGCTGCCCAGGCTGCGTGCCGGGCGTCACAGCCCGACAAGTTGTTCGTCCGCGGTGCGGAGCAGAACAAGGCCAAGCAGGTCTGCGGTGCGTGCCCTGTACGCACCGAGTGCCTCGCCGAGGCTCTCGACAACCAGATCGAGTGGGGCGTCTGGGGCGGGATGACCGAACGCGAGCGCCGCGCCCTGCTGCGCCGCCGTCCGAACGCATCATGGAGGGTCGTCCTCGAGACGGCTCGCGAGCAGCACGTGGGTGTGGCCGTCAACGCCTGAGCCGCGCTGACGTCGACACCGACAGTCGGGACAACGACCGTCAGGTCGGCCGCTTCCCCGCCAGGAGCGCGCCGACCTGACGGAGTCCGTCCAGGTCGTGCACATCGCCGGCCAGCGCCGGTACGACGGCCGTCGGCACCTGAGGGTGCGCCGCCTCGAAGCGGCTCCTCAGCCTCGCCTCCCGCTCCGCCATGCGGACCCGGTCGGCATGGAGCCGCAGCAGGCCGGCCGTGAGCGACTCCGGGTCGTCCTTCCGCAGCCTCTGCGCTGCGGCCATCGCCTCGTCCGCCGACACGTCGCCCTGTGTCTGCGGGCTGGCCCGGTTGACCACGAGGCCGGCGAGCGGCATGTCGTCCTCGCTGAGCCGCTCGACGAAGTACGCCGCCTCGCGCAGCGCGTCCGGCTCGGGCGCGGCCACGACGAGGAACGCCGTCCCGTCGGCCTGCAGCAGCTCGAACGTCTTCTGGGCGCGCTGGCGGAACCCACCGAAGAGCGTGTCGAACGCCGCCACGAAGGTCTGCATGTCGCGCAGCACCTGGGCACCGAGCACCTTGGTCAGCGCGTTGGTGACCATCGAGAACCCGGCACTCATCAGCCGGGCCGGCCCCTTGGCCGGAGCCAGCAGCAGCTTGATGAACCGCCCGTCGAGGAAGCTGGAGAGCCGCTCGGGGGCGTCGAGGAAGTCCAGCGCCGACCGCGACGGTGGGGTGTCGACGACGATCAGGTCGTAGGTGCCGTCGCGCTGGGCGCCGGCATGGATCTGCCCGAGCTTCTCCATCGCCATGTACTCCTGCGTCCCCGCGAAGGAGCTGGACAGGGCGATGTAGAACGGGTTCTCCAGGATCTGCTTGGCCTTCTCGGCGCTGGCCTGGCTCTCGACCACCTCGTCGAAGGTGCGCTTCATGTCCAGCATCATCGCGTCGAGGCTGCCGCCGCCCTCTCCGGTGTCGGAGCCGACGCCCGCGACCGGCCGGGGGGTGTTGTCCAGCTGCTCGATGCCCATCGACTGGGCCAGGCGACGGGCCGGGTCGATGGTGAGGACCACGACCGTGCGGCCGCGCTCCGCCGCGCGCAGGGCGAGCGCCGCCGACGTGGTCGTCTTGCCGACCCCGCCCGAGCCGCAGCACACGATGATCCCGGTGTGCCGGTCGTCCAGGAGGGCGTCGACGTCGAGCACCCGCCCGCCCGTGACCGACTGGGGGCCGACGCGCGTGCGGGAGCGGCTCGGCTGTCTCTGCGCCGCGCCTCGCGTGGCCTTGCGCGGCGTACTCATGCCGGAAGCCGGTTCATGCCATGCCCTGGTCGCGCAGCAGCGCGGCGAGCTCGTAGAGGCCGCCGAGGTCGATGCCGCCCACGAGCAGGGGAAGCTCGTACGTCGGCACCTCGAGCGTCTCGACCACCGCACGCTGGCTGTTCTCGAGCGCCCGCCGCTCGGCGTGGTCGCGGGCCTCGTCCAGCAGCCCGGTGACGAGGGTCCCGGTGCCGGAGAGCCCGGCCCGCTTCAGGTCGGCCGACAGCGTCCTCTTGGGGACCTTGTCGGCGCGGATCGCGGCGAGGTCGTCCTCGTCGAGGTCGCGCGGCCGGACCTGGTTGACGACCACCCCGCCGACCGGGATCCCGTGCCGCCGCAGCTCGCCGATGCCGTCCGCCGTCTCCTGGACCGGCATCTCCTCCAGCACGGTGACGAGGTGGCACGCGGTCTGCGGCGACCGGAACAGGCGGGTCACCGAGTCGGCCTGGCTCTTGATCGGCCCCATCCGGGCGAGCCCGGCGAGCTCGTCGTTGACCCCGAGGAACTGGGCGATGCGACCCGTCGGCGGCGCGTCGAGCACGACGGCGTCGTAGGTGATGGCGTCCTTGTTGCGCGCGTTGCGGCGGGTCGCCTCGTAGACCTTGCCGGTCAGCAGCACGTCGCGCACGCCGGGAGCGATGGTGGTGGCGAACTCGATCACGCCGAAGCGGTCGAGCGCCTTCCCGGCGCGGCCGAGCTTGTAGTACATCGACAGGTACTCCAGGAGGGCCGACTCGGGATCGATGTGCAGGGCATGGACCACCCCGCCCCGCTCGCCCTTCGGGCCGACCAGGCCGGTGGCGATCCGTCGCTCGGCGTACGGCAGGGGCTCGACGTCGAACATCCGGGCGATGCCCTGGCGACCCTCCACCTCGCACAGCAGCACGTCCTGGCCGGTCGAGGCCAGACCGAGCGCCAACGCTGCGGCCACGGTCGACTTCCCGGTTCCGCCCTTGCCGGTCACGATGTGCAGACGCACGGCGGGGAAGTCGTGGCTCGGCACGAGGACGAGCGTAATGGTGAAGCCTTTGTCGACTTCCGGACGGGGATCCCTCGACGGCGCTACCGTCGATCCCGGGGGGAAGCACGATGGACTGGATCGAGCACGACATGGACGGGCGCGTCACCGCGCTGCGTCGTGGACTGGCAGCCGGCGTCGGCCACGACGGCCGCGCCTTCACCTGTGACCTGGCGGCGCCGGATCCGTCGCCCGTCGCGTACGACGAGATCGTGCTCGACTCCTTCGGCGTGGTCGGCGCCTCGCCCGGCGACGGGGCCTGGCTGACCGGTCGGGGGGCGGACGGCCGCCTGCACCTGTTCGGGGTGCGCCCCGACGCCGTGGGCACCGCGGACGAGTCGGTCGCCCACTCGCTGGAAGGGATCGGCGCGATGTGGGCGGCGCCCGTGCTCGACTCCCGGGCGGCCCACCTGCTCGCCTCCGACCTGCAGGAGGGGACCTGGCGGCTGCGCGCCTACCCCTTCAAGGCGGCGATCGGCGGCGGCGCGGCCCGCGGACGCGGTTTCGCCCTCGGCTCCGAGCCCGGCACGAGCCTGTCGTTCTCCTTCTTCGAGAAGGGGCCGCTCGTGGTCGCGGGCCGCATCGGCGACGGACCGGCGCCGGCAGCGGCCGCCTGGACGCTGGCTGATCTCGACGCCGAGCCTGCGGCCGCGAGGGACGACGGCTGGAAGCGGGTGCACCTGGCTCCCTCGCCGACCGAGCTCACGTCGGTGGCCGTGGGCAGCGGCTCCGGCCGGATCTGGGTGGCCGGGCGTGTGGACGCGCGGCCCGTGGCCTGGGAGGTGCTCCAGCTGCCGTTCCGGGGCCTGGTGCGGTCGGCAGCCGTCGCGATGCCCAGGCTCGAGCTGGCGCCCGAGTCGTTCGAGGCGCCCGGCGGCCGCGCGGTCGTGCTCGTCGAGGAGGCGGCGGGCGACCAACCGACGTTCCTGGCCGCGACCACCCGCGGCAACCGGCTCTGCTGGCACGACGGCAGCGAGTGGAAGGCGATCCCCGCTCCGGACGGACGGCTGGAGGCGGCCTGCGCCAGCGGAGGCGCCGTCCACGTCCTGATGGGTGCCTCGGTGTGGTCCGTGCCCGATCCGGCGGGCGGCTGACGACCCCGGCGTACGACGAGCGCCCACCGTGGCAGGATCACTGCGGAACGGGAACAGGAGGCGCTGATGGACAAGGTCGTGGCGAGTGCTGCGGAGGCGGTGTCGGACGTCGCCGACGGCGCCACGCTGGCGGTCGGAGGCTTCGGGCTGTGTGGCGTGCCGACGGTGCTGATCGACGCGCTGCTGGAGGCCGGGGTGGCCGACCTGCAGGCGGTGTCGAACAACTGCGGCGTCGACGAGTGGGGTCTGGGCCGGCTGCTGATGGAGAAGCGCCTGAGGCGGATGATCTCGTCGTACGTCGGGGAGAACAAGGAGTTCGCCCGGCAGTACCTCTCCGGTGAGCTGGAGGTCGAGCTGACGCCCCAGGGCACCTTGGCCGAGCGGATGCGCGCCGGCGGCTCGGGGATCCCGGCGTTCTTCACCGCGACCGGCGGCGGCACCCAGGTGGCCGAGGGCGGCCTGCCGTGGAGGTACGACGACTCCGGCAACGTGGTGGTCTCCTCGCCGCCGAAGGAGACCCGGGTGTTCGGTGACCGCGAGTACGTGCTCGAGGAGGCGATCGTGGCCGACTTCGGCCTGGTGCGCGCCTGGATGGGTGACCGGCACGGCAACCTCGTCTACCGGGAGTCCGCGCGGAACTTCAACCCGCTCGCGGCCATGTGCGGCCGCGTCACCATCGCCGAGGTCGAGCATCTCGTCGAGCCCGGCGAGATCAAGCCCGAGGACGTCCACACGCCCGGCGTCTACGTGCAGCGCGTGGTGGCACTGACGCCCGAGCAGGCGGCCGACAAGAAGATCGAGAAGCGGACCACGCGGCCTCGTCCGGACTCGTCCGTCGAGCCTGTCGAGACGACCGGAGGTGTCTGATGGCCTGGACCCGTGAGCAGATGGCCGCGCGGGCGGCCTCGGAGCTGACCGACGGCTCCTACGTCAACCTCGGCATCGGGCTGCCGACCCTGGTACCCAACTACGTCGCGGACGACGTCGAGCTGGTGCTGCAGTCCGAGAACGGCATCCTCGGCGTCGGCGCCTACCCCTACGAGGGCGACGAGGACCCCGATCTCATCAACGCGGGCAAGGAGACCGTCACCCTGCGCAAGGGGGCGTCGTTCTTCGACTCCGCCATGTCGTTCGGGATGATCCGTGGCGGCAAGATCGACGCCGCGATCCTGGGTGCGATGCAGGTGTCGGCCAAGGGCGACATCGCCAACTGGATGATCCCCGGCAAGATGGTCAAGGGCATGGGCGGCGCAATGGACCTGGTCCACGGTGCCAAGCGGGTGATCGTGCTGATGGAGCACGTCGCCAAGGACGGCTCGCTGAAGATCCTCGACGAGTGCGACCTGCCCTACACCGGCCGCGGTGTCGTGCAGCGGGTCATCACCGACCTGTGCGTCCTCGACATCGTCCCCGCTTCCGAGGGCGGAGGCCTGCGCCTGGTCGAGCTGGCACCCGACGTCACCCTCGAGGAGGTCCGCGAGAAGACCGGCCCCGAGGTGCTGGCATGAGGGTGCGCGCCGGGTCTGCCGTCCGCGGTGCCGGGGTGGGACTGGCCTGTCTCTTCCCGAGCCTGGGCGGCCGTGCCCGCGCCGTGCTCGCGTCGTACGCCGTCGGGTGGCCGCTGGGCACGCCGGGCGTGCAGCTCCTCGTGGTCGTGCCCGACGAGGACGCCGAGCCGTGGAAGCGTGCCGTGGTGCCGTTCGCCACGTCGGCGGTGTCGTGGTCCGCGATGACGCTCCTCGCCATCTCCGCCGTACGACGCTCGGCGCTGCCCGCGCCCGTCGCCGCGGCCCTGCTCGGCAGCGTGGTCGTCGTCGGCGACTCGCTGATGACCGAGGTCGGCGAGCGGGCCAAGGCGAGGGCCGAGGCGGCGCGTCGCGCTGCCCAGGAGGCCGCTGCCACCGACTCTCCCGACAACGGGGACGGCACCGACGACGAGGCCGCCCGCTCCTAGCGCGACCCATCCGTTCCGACCACGTCCGCGAATACCGTGTGGCGCTCCTCACAGGGAGGGGCACGTCCGTACGGAGGCGTAGGCATGAGCGAGACGAGCAGAAGAAAGCTCCTGGCCGGGGCAGGAGCAGGCGTGGCCGTGGGCACGGTCGGCCTGACGATGGGCCCCGCGCGAGCGGGCGAGGCGAAGCCTGCGGCGTCCGGCGCTCGGGAGTCGGTCGTGGCATACGTGGAGGACCACCGGTCGGGGCAGCTCCGGCTCCTGGTCGGCGAGCGCGAGGTGGTCGTGCACGACCGCGACCTGGTCACGCGCATCCTCAACGCGGCGGGAGGCAAGTGAGATGTCGTCACACCGCGAGGCACCCGAGACCGCCAAGGACCCTGTCGCCGACAGCACGGACGTCTACGCGTTCGTCAGTCCCGACCGCCCCGACACGGTCACGCTGATCGCCAACTACATCCCCTTCCAGGCCCCCGACGGGGGTCCGAACTTCTACGAGTTCGGCGAGGACGTCACCTACGACATCCACGTGTCCAACAAGGGGAAAGGCAAGGCGGACGTCACCTACCGCTTCCACTTCCACACCAAGGTGCGCAACCCGAAGACGTTCCTCTACAACACCGGACCGATCGGCAGCCTGAGCAGCGCGAGCTGGAACCGGCCGCAGTTCTACTCGGTGACGCGGATCCGGGACGGCAAGGCCAAGGTGCTGGCCGAGAGGCTGGCCTGCCCGCCGGTCAACATCGGTCCGCGGTCGACGCCGAACTACCCCGCGCTGGCGGCCTCGGCCGTGCACAAGATCGGACGGCGTCGGGTGTTCGCCGGCCAGCGCGCGGACGCCTTCCACGTCGACCTCGGCAGCATCTTCGACCTCGGTGCTCTGCGCCCGTTCGAGAACCTGCACCTGATCCCGAGCGCGGCCGCCGCCGGCGTGAACTCCCTCCAGGGGTTCAACGTCCATTCGATCGCGTTGCAGGTCCCGATCACCGAGGTCTCCCGCAGCGGCAAGCTGCCGACGAACGTCGCCAGCCCCGGCGCGGTCATCGGGGTCTGGGCGTCGGCGAGCCGGCGCACGTCGCGGATCTTCGACCGGAAGACGGGCGAGTACAAGCACCACGGTCCGTGGGAGCAGGTCTCGCGGCTGGGCAACCCGCTGTTCAACGAGGTCATCGTCCCGATGGCGGAGAAGGACGCGTGGAACGCCCACCGGCCCAAGGACGACAAGAACTACGCCAAGTTCGTCAACCACCCGGAGCTCGCCAAGCTCCTACCGGTGCTCTACCCGGGCGTGTTCCCGCACCTCGCGTCGTACCACAAGGCGCGAGCGGACCTGAACGCGATCCTGCTGACCGGCATCCCGTCGGGCGTGGTGCCGGGCTTCCAGAACTACACCGGGCCGGTCGAGGCGGACATGCTCCGGCTCAACCTCGCGATCCCACCGGCCTCCAGCCCCAACCCGCTGGGACTGGTCGGTGGAGATGCGGCGGGCTACCCGAACGGGCGCCGTGTCGACGACGACGTCGTCACGATCGAGCTGCGGGCGGTGGCCGGCGCCACCATCCCGCTGGTCGACCCGTCGTACACCGTCGACGGCGCGGCCGGCGTGGTGAAGGACGGCACGTCCAACACCAACACCTCGGCCACGGACACCTTCCCGTACCTGGGCAACCCGGGCGGCGGGTACCAGACCGAGCCCGGGTCGGCGGCGGTATGAGCACCGCGGAGAACCCGTTCGCCGGGCAGGGGGCCGTCCTGCTCGACATCGGGGACGACGTCGGTGCCCTGGTCGTGACGATGCCCGGTGCGATGGTCGACACCGAGGTCGAGATCCGTCCCGTGGGGGTGGCGCACAGCCACCCCCACGGGGGTCACGTGCACGGCCACGACCACCCGCACCACGACTCGCACCACGAGGAAGACGGGCATCTCGCCCATGTCGCGGTCGTCGAGCGACCGGTGGCCGGAGGCACCGTCCCGTCGCTGGTGTTCGGCGAGCTGACGGCCGGTCGCTACGACCTGTTCGAGAAGGGACACCCGGACCAGGTGGTGATGACCGTGGCGGTCGACGGAGGGCAGGTGACCGCGGCTGCCTGGCCGGTCTGAGGCGAGGTGCGCCCGGAGTAGGGTCGCGCCATGACGCAGATCCAACGGTGGGAGTACCTCACGGCGCCGATCCTGACCCACGCGGCGAAGCAGATCCTCGACAACTTCGGAGCCGACGGCTGGGAGCTCGTCCAGATCGCACCGGGGATGAACCCCGAGAACCTCGTGGGCTACTTCAAGCGTCCGGTCGCCGACTGATGGGCGCGGTCGAGGACCGACTCGCCGAGCTCGGGCTGTCGGTGCCGGACGTGGCCAAGCCCGTCGCGTCCTACGTGCCGGCCGTCCGGTCCGGCTCCTACGTCTACACGTCGGGCCAGCTGCCGATGCGGTCGGGCGAGCTCCTGGGCACCGGCAAGGTCGGCGGTGAGGTGTCGCCCGAGGATGCCGCGGCGTACGCCCAGCAGTGTGCGCTGAACGCGATCGCCGCGGTGAAGGCGGAGATCGGCGACCTCGACCAGGTGAAGCGGGTCGTGAAGGTGGTCTGCTTCGTCGCCTCGACGCCGGACTTCACCGGTCAGCCCCAGGTCGCCAACGGCGCCTCCGACCTCTTGGGCCGGGCGTTCGGCGACGCGGGCGTCCATGCTCGCTCCGCCGTCGGCGTCCCCGTGCTGCCGCTGGACGCCCCGGTCGAGGTCGAGATCCTCGTCGAGGTCTGAGCGTGCGCGTGTCCTTGCCGCCACACCTGATCGAGCACGCGCGGGAGTTCGCCGACGGACGTCGTACGCCGGTCGAGCCGCGCGACGCCGCCACGGTGGTGCTGATGCGACCAGGAGCCGCCGGCGCCGACGTCTACCTGCTGCGCCGTCAGACCTCGATGGCCTTCGCCGGTGGGATGTGCGTCTTCCCCGGTGGTGGCGTGGACGCGCGCGACTTCGACCGCTCCGTCGCCTGGGCGGGTCCGTCGGCCGCGGAGTGGGCCGTTGGCCTGTCGACGACGGAGGAGATGGCGCAGGCGCTGGTGTGTGCCGCCGTACGCGAGACGTTCGAGGAGTCGGGCGTGCTGCTGGCCGGCACGTCGTCGGGCGACGTGGTCGCCGACACGACCGACGAGTCCTGGGAGGCGGACCGCCGCGCGCTGGAGGCCAAGGACCTGGCGTTCACGACGTTCCTCCAGCAACGCGGCCTGGTCCTGCGCACCGATCTGCTCGGGGTGTGGTCGGGCTGGTGCACGCCGGTCTTCGAACCCCGTCGGTTCCGTACCTGGTTCTTCGTCGCCGCCCTGCCCGAGGGGCAGCGGACCCGCGACGTGTCGACCGAGTCGTCGTCGGTGACCTGGATGGGTGCGGCGGCGGCCTGCGACGCGGTGGACGCCGGCGAGCTGGGCATGATGCCGCCGACCTACGTCACCTGCCTCGACATCGCCCAGCACGCGTCGCCCGCCGAGGTGCTCGCCGCGGCCCCGACGCGGGTGGTCGAGATGTTCACGCCGACCGTCGAGGGGGACGGGGACGACGCGACGCTGTCGGTCCCCGCCGCGCTCGCCTCGCTGGTCGAGGCCCGGCCGACGTGAGCTGGGCGGGTGGGTCGTTCGGCTCGGTCGCGCAGTGTGTGCTCGCCCCCAACGCGTCGCCGATGACCCTCGACGGCACGAACACCTGGGTGCTCCGCGACCCCGGCTCGTCCCGGTCGGTCGTGGTGGATCCGGGGCCGCCGGACGCCGGCCACCTGGACGCCGTCGCGGACGCAGGGGGTGACGTCGCGGTGGTCCTGCTGACCCACCACCACCTCGACCACTCCGAGGCAGCCCGGGGATTCGCCGAGCGGATGGGCTGTGGGGTCCGCGCCCTCGACCCGGCGTACCGGCTGGGCTCGGAGGGGCTGGGCGAGGGCGACGTCGTCGCCGTCGGCGACCTGGAGGTGCGGGTGGTCGCGACGCCGGGGCACACGTCGGACTCGCTGTCGTTCGTGGTCGGGTCGGAGCGTGCGGTGCTCACGGGCGACACCGTGCTCGGCCGCGGGACGACCGTCGTCGCGCACCCCGACGGCGAGCTGGGTGCCTATCTGGGCTCGCTCGACCGCCTGCGCGCCCTCGCCGAGGCCCACGAGATCGAGACGATCTGGCCCGGCCACGGCCCGGTGCTCGACCGGGCACTGCCGGTGCTCGACCACTACCTGTCCCACCGCCGGGAGCGGCTCGAGCAGGTCCGGGAGGCGCTGCGGAGCCTCCACGCCGACGCCCGCTCCGGCGTACCCCTCGACCATGAGGCCCTCCCGCGCCGCATCGTCGAGATCGTGTACGCCGACGTCGACCGCTCCCTCTGGCCCGCCGCCGAGCTCTCGGTCCGCGCCCAGCTCGCCTACCTGACTACTCGTTGAGTTGGCCCTCCGGGCTCGTTGAGTTGGCCCTCCGGGCTTGGTGAGTTGGCCCTCCGGGCTTGGTGAGTTGGCCCTCCGGGCTCGGGTTCCAGGCTGCTGTCCACAGGCACGAGTTCGAGGGGTGCAACCAATCGCGCGCCGAGCCAAGGTACGGCGCCATGGAGCCCACCGCTTTCCCCGCGACACCGTTCACGGCCGCGACCGCGCCGTGCACTCGCGCCCGGCTCCGCAAGGCCGTGGCCTCGCGGGAGGTCGTCCGTCCCGTCAGGGGTGCCTACCTGCGCGCCGACGTGGAGCTGACCGAGATCGCTCGCGCCCAAGTGATGGCCCTCGTGGTCGGCAGGACTGCCGTCCTGTGCGATCGCACGGCCGCCTGGGTGCACGGCGTGGACTGCCTGTCGTACGCCGAGCTGGACGATCCGCCTCCTGTGGAGTCGTGCGTGCTGCGCGGGCACGAACCGACCGAGCGGCCGGAGGTGGTCGGTCGCACGCGCGATCTCCGGGACGAGGACATCGTGGTCATCGGTGGTGTGCGAGTCACGAGCCCGCTCCGCACGGCGGCCGACCTCCTGTGCCTGCTGCCCCGACGTGAGGCGCTCGCGGCTGCCGATGCGCTGATGCGCGCCCACGGGTTCACCGTTGCGGACCTGCGACGTCTTCTGGTGCGGTACTTCCGCCGGCGTGGCGTCATTCAAGCGCGCGACCTCGCCCCACTCGTCGACGGTCGTGCGGAGTCCGCAGGTGAGTCATGGACCCGACTCGTCATCATCGACCACGACCTGCCCACGCCACAGGTGCAGGTCTGGATCGACGTGGACGGCAGACCGACGTACCGGCTGGACCTCGCCTATGCACACGCGCGCATCGCGATCGAGTACGACGGCGCCGAGCACCACACCAGGCGCGCCGATCGCCAGCGCGACGAGGCTCGTCGCGCGTGGCTCAGAGCTCACGGATGGCGAGTCATCGTGGTGACGAAGCTGTCGTTCAGCGACGAGGCCGTCAGCGTGTGGATCGGTGAGCTGCGCAGCATGCTCGCGGCGGCGTGAACCCGGAGGGCCAACTCAACGAGCCCGGAGGGCCAACTCAACGAGCCCGGAGGGCCAACTCAACGAGCCCGGCGGCGGAGGCGGTCGACGTCCATGATCACGACCGAGCGGGGCTCGAGCCGGAGCCAGCCGCGGGAGGCGAAGTCGGCCAGAGCCTTGTTGACGGTCTCGCGGGAGGCGCCGACCAGCTGGGCGAGCTCCTCCTGGGTGAGGTCGTGGTGGACGTGGACGCCGTCGTCGGCGGTCCGGCCGAACCGGTCGGCGAGGTCGAGCAGCGCCTTGGCGACGCGGCCGGGGACGTCGGAGAACACCAGGTCGGCGACGACGTCGTTGGCCTTGCGCAGCCGTACGGCGAGCTGGTTGAGCAGCCCGCGGGCCACGGCCGGCCGGCCGTCGAGCCAGCGCAGCAGGTCCTCGTGGGACAGCGAGAGGAAGGTCGCGTCGGTGACGGCCGTGACGGTGGCCGAGCGCGGCCCGGGGTCGAACAGCGACAGCTCCCCGAACATCTGCCCCGGGCCCTGGATCGCGAGCAGGTTCTCCCGGCCGTCGGCCGAGGTGCGCCCGAGCTTCACCTTGCCGTCGGTGATCACGTAGAGCTTGTCGCCGGCGTCGCCCTCGTGGAACAGGACGTCACCGCGCCGCAGCTTCGTCTCGCTCATGGAGGCGCGCAGAGCCGTGGCCGCCTCGTCGTCGAGCGCGCTGAACAACGGCGCCTGACGCAGAACCTCGTTGTCCACGGCACTCCTCCATCGCCTGCCCTACGCGTCCGGACGTCGGTCGCGCCCTGCCTGATCCTAGCCAGAGTGGTCCAGGTCACAGGCACCCCTCGGTCCGGCACGGCCGAAGAGGGAGGGTGACCGTAGGCTGTCGGGGTGCCAGCCGTGTCCGCCCCCGAGACCCGCACGGGCCTGGTCCGTCGGGCCCGTCGGATCGACCGCGTGCTGGCGCAGACCTACCCCGACGCCCGGATCGAGCTCGACTTCGACGACCCCTTCCAGCTGCTCGTCGTGACCGTCCTCAGCGCCCAGACCACCGACCGGCGGGTCAACGCCGTGCGACCGACCCTGTTCGCCGCCTACCCCGACCCCGCCGCGATGGCGGCCGCGCCCCGCGAGAGCCTCGAGCAGATCATCGGTCCCCTCGGCTTCTTCCGGGCCAAGACCGACTCGCTGCTCAAGCTGAGCGCCGCGCTCGTCGAGCGGTACGACGGCCAGGTGCCGCCGCGGCTCGACGACCTGGTGACCCTGCCCGGGGTCGGACGCAAGACGGCCAACGTGGTGCTCGGCAACGGGTTCGGGATCCCCGGCATCACCGTCGACACCCACTTCGGGAGGCTCGCCCGGCGCTTCGGCTGGACCGACGAGACCGACCCGGTGAAGGTCGAGCACGCCGTCGGCGCGCTCTTCGAGAAGCGCGACTGGGTGATGCTGTGCCACCACCTGATCTGGCACGGTCGCCGCGTCTGCCACGCCAAGAAGCCCGCCTGCGGCGCATGCCCGGTCGCGCGCTGGTGTCCGTCGTACGGCGAGGGGCCGGTCGACCCCGTGGCCGCCGCGAAGCTGGTGCGCACCGAGGGACCGGCATGAGGCGCCCGCTCCTGGCTGGGCTGGTGTCGCTCCTGATCGTCCCGTTCCTGACGGCTTGCGGCCCGAGCACGCCCGGTCAGGTCACCCAGGCGAGGTCCCACCTCGACGTCGCCAGTCCCGACCTCGTCGCGTTCAAGAAGCACAGCGACATCCCGAACTGTCCGAAGGTCACCGCCAAGGGGGTGGACGGCGGCATGCCCGACGTCCGGCTGCCCTGTCTCGGCGGCGGCCGCGCGGTCGACGTCGCGGGGCTCCGAGGGCCGATGATCGTGAACTTCTGGCAGGCCTTCTGCACGCCGTGCCGCCAGGAGATGCCCGCGCTCGCGGCGTACGCCCGTAGCCACCCGGACGTGAAGATCCTCGGGGTCGACTACCTCGACACCCAGCCCGGCGCCGCGCTCCAGCTCGCCGAGAAGAGCAAGGTCGGCTATCCCCTCGTGGCCGACCCGGCGGGCAACCTCGACCATGCCGCCCCCCTGCCCCACATCCCCGGACTCCCGGTCACCGCCTTCCTCGACGCCGAGGGGAAGCTCGTCCACGTCGAGGCAGGCGCGATGCTGACCGAGGCCGACGTCGCCGCCGCTGCGCAGAAGTACCTCGGGGTGGGCGGTTGATCCCCGACTGGCTCCAGCCCGTGGTCCGGGCCGCCGAGCACATGACCGCCGACGACCTGACCCGGTTCGTCGCGCCGGAGGACGCCGACGCGCGGCGCGGAGCCGTGCTGATGCTGTTCGGCTCCCAGCGCGACCTGCTGCTGACAGAGCGGGCCCACGACATGCGCTCCCACCCCGGCCAGGTGTCGTTCCCCGGTGGATCGATCGACCCCGGCGAGACGCCCCGCGAGGCGGCTCTGCGCGAGGCCGAGGAGGAGACCGGGCTCCGCCCCGACGGAGTCGAGGTCTTCGCCGAGCTGCCCGAGCTCTGGCTGCCGCCGAGCAACTTCGCGGTCACGCCGGTGCTGGGCTGGTGGCGTGACGAGTCGCCCGTCGGCGTCGTCGACCCGGGCGAGGTGCACGCCGTCTACCGCGTCCCGCTCGAGGAGCTGCTCGACCCGGCTCACCGGATCTCGGTGCGTCACCCGAGCGGCTGGACGGGTCCCGCCTTCCTGATCGGCCCCCAGCACGACGTCCTGCTGTGGGGCTTCACCGCCGGCATCGTCGCGCGGCTGCTCGACTTCCTGGGCTGGACACGGCCCTGGGACGAGGGCGCGATGCGCGATCTGCCCGACTACATGCTGCAGGGTGGACCCCGCCCGGCCACTCCGGGAGCCGTGGCCAGCGAGGAGCGCCCGTGAACCTGCTCGACTGGGTGCTGATCCTCATCGTCCTGCTCTACGCCGTCTCCGGCTACTGGCAGGGCTTCGTCACCGGTGCCTTCGCGACCACCGGCCTGCTCCTCGGCGGGCTCGCCGGCGTCTGGCTGGCGCCCGAGGCGCTCGGCGATGCGACCCCGTCGATCCTGGTGTCCCTGGCCGCGATCTTCATCGTCATCGTCTGCGCGTCCCTGGGCCAGGCCCTGTTCCAGGTGGTCGGCGCCCGCATCCGCGACCGGATCACCTGGCAGCCGGTGCGGGCCCTCGACGCTGTCGGCGGAGCGGTCCTGAGTGCGGTCGCCGCACTGATCGTCGCCTGGGCGCTCGGGGTCGCGCTCTCAGGGTCGGGCCTGCGCGGCATCACGCCGATGGTGCGTGACTCCAAGGTGCTCGCGGAGGTCAACTCCGTGCTCCCCGACACCGCCAGCTCCAAGCTGTCGGCGTTCAACGACGTGGTCGGTACGACGTTCTTCCCGCGCTATCTCGAGCCGTTCGCGCCGGAGCGGATCGTCGCCGTACCTCCCGGACCGCGGCGGATGCTGGCCGATCCCGACGTCACCCGGGCCGAGCCCGGGGTGGTCCGGATCCGGAGCACCAACAAGTGCGGCCAGGGCATCGAGGGCTCCGGCTTCGTCTACGCGCCCGACCGGGTGATGACCAACGCCCACGTGGTGGCGGGGGTCTCCGACCCCGTGCTCGACGTCGACGGCAGCTCGGTGTCGGGCCACGTCGTCTACTACAACCCCCAGGTCGACGTCGCCGTGATCGCCGTCCCGACCGGCAGTGTGCGGCCGCTCCGCTTCTCGACCGACGCCGAGGCCGGCGAGGCCGTGGCCATCCTGGGCTTCCCGCAGAACGGGCCGTTCAACGTGCAGGCCGCGCGGATCCGCGCCGACCAGCGCCTGCGCTCGCCCGACATCTACGGCGGGGGCGCCGTGATCCGCGACGTGCTGTCGCTCCGCGGCCTGATCCGCCCCGGGAACTCCGGCGGACCCGTCGTCGACTCGGCGGGACACGTGGTCGGCGTCGTCTTCGCCGCCTCGGTGACCAGCAGCGACACCGGCTACGCCCTGTCGTCGCAGCAGGTCGGTCAGGCTGCTGCCACCGGGCGCATCTCGTCGCGCACGGTGTCGACGCAGGGCTGCGCCGCCTGAGCCGCCGTGGCGCGGCCTAGAGCTCGCGCCGCAGGATCTGCTTGGTCTCCTGGGCCTGGGCGATCGCCCTCTCCGGCCCCTTCACCTTCTTCACCTTCCGCACGCCGATGAAGCCGAGCAGCGCCGCGACGAGGAGGTAGAGGGCGAACACGATCAGGAACGCCCACTGCAGGGCGAGGCCGTCACCGTTCCAGTGGATGAGGTAGGCGAGACCCATCGAGAACATGACCAGGCCCATCAGCACGAAGAAGGCCGCTCCGGCGAACAGCCCGATCCCGGTGCCGCCGTTCTTGAGGCTGATCCGGAGCTCGGACTTGGCGAGCTGGATCTCCTTGTTGATCAGGGTGGAGATGTCGCGGGTAGCGTCGGAGACGAGCCGGCCGATCGTCGGATCGGTGTCCTTGACGGGTTCGTTCGCCATCTGGCTGCGGGCTTCCTGATCGACGGGCTCGGGCGTGCTGGTCGTGCCGACCCTACAACGGGCCGGGCGGCCTCTCACCGGGCGGTGCGGACGCCGCTAGCCTGACCGGCGGGGCCGGAGCATGCGCCGGCGCGCGCCTACGGGCACCGGATCTGTCGGAGGGCATCGCGTGTCAGACGAACGTCGCATCCTGCCGCTCCCGGAGCCGGGCGAGACGCGGTTCCTCACCGACCTCCTGCGGAGCGAACCGGTCGGCGGGTTGCTGGCGCTCACGGCTGCCGTGATCGCCCTGATCTGGGCGAACTCGCCGTGGGACGCGTCGTACCAGTCGTTCATCTCCTTCGAGCTCGGCCCCCTCGACCTCGAGCACTGGGGCGCCGACGGCGCCCTGACCCTCTTCTTCTTCGTGGCCGGGCTCGAGCTGAAGCGCGAGTTCGTGGTGGGCTCGCTGCGCAAGCCTGCCGACGCCGCGGTGCCGGTGGCCGCCGCCCTGTGCGGGGTCGCCGTACCGGCGCTGCTCTACGTCGCCGTCAACCTGCTCGCGCCGAGCGGCCAGACAGGCGGGTGGGCGATCCCGGCCGCCACCGACATCGCGTTCGCGCTCGCCGTCCTGGCCGTGGTGGGCTCCCACCTGCCCCCGGCGCTGCGAGCGTTCCTGCTGACGCTGGCGGTCGTCGACGACCTCGTCGTGATCGCGATCATCGCCCTGGTCTTCACCGACGAGGTGCACCCGGTCGACCTGCTGGTCTCGCTGGCCCTGGCGGGGGTCTGGGCGATCCTGCAGTGGCGTCGCCTCGGGCCGTGGCCGGTCTATCTCGTGCTCGCCGTCGTCGGGTGGTGGTTCATGCACGAGAGCGGCGTCCACGCAACCATCGACGGGGTCCTGCTGGGGTTGTTGACCCGCGTACGGCGTGACCCGGGGGAGGAGCACTCGCCCGCCGAGGCCATGGAGCACACCCTGGCCCCGATCTCGGCGACGGTCGCCGTCCCGTTCTTCGCCCTGGTCTCGGCCGGGGTCTCGCTCTCGGGCGGAGGGTCGCTCCTCACCGACCCGATCGTCATCGGCGTCGTGGTGGGGCTCGTGCTCGGCAAGCCACTCGGCGTTCTCGGTGGCACGTTCCTGGTCACCCGCTTCACCCATGCGGAGCTCAACGAGGACCTCCGCTGGTCGCAGCTGGTCGGCGTCGCGGTCCTGGCCGGCATCGGGTTCACCGTGTCGTTGCTGGTCGCGGAGCTGTCGTTCACCGGAGCCGAGGCCGAGGCCGCCAAGGCCGGTGTCCTGGCTGCCTCCGTGATGTCCGCCCTCGCCGGCGCCGCCCTCCTGCGCCGCGGTGGCCGCGAGGGCCAACCGAACGAGCCCGGAGGGCCAACTGAACGAGCCCGGAGGGCCAACTGAACGAGCCCGGAGGGCCAACTGAACGAGCCGTCAGTCCTCGGAGCTCGTGGCCATGCCTTGCTTGATCTGGTCCATCACCGCGGAGTCGGCGAGGGTGGTGACGTCGCCGACGTCGCGCTTCTCGGCCACGTCGCGCAGCAGGCGGCGCATGATCTTGCCCGACCGGGTCTTGGGCAGCTCGGAGACGACGAGGATCGACTTCGGCTTGGCGATCGGGCCGATCTCCTTCGAGACGTGGTTGCGCAGCTCGGTGATCAGCTCGTCGCCGGCGGTCTGACCGTCCTGGAGTGCCGACTCGCGCAGGATCACGAAGGCGTTGACGGCCTGCCCGGTGTCGGGGTCGTTCGCCCCGACCACAGCGGCCTCGGCGACCTTCGGGTGCGACACGAGGGCCGACTCGATCTCGGTCGTCGACAGGCGGTGACCCGACACGTTCATCACGTCGTCGACCCGTCCGAGCAGCCAGATGTCGCCGTCCTCGTCGAGCTTGGCGCCGTCACCGGCGAAGTACATCCCCGGGAAGCGCGACCAGTAGGTGTCCCGATAGCGCTCGTCGTCACCCCAGATCGTGCGGAGCATCGCCGGCCACGGCTCGGTGATCACCAGGTATCCACCGGAGCCCGGCTCCACCGGGTGGCCCTCGTCGTCGACGACGACCGCGGTCACGCCGGGCAGCGCCTTCATCGCCGAGCCCGGCTTACCCGCGGTGACTCCCGGCAACGGGCTGATCATGTGCATCCCGGTCTCGGTCTGCCACCACGTGTCGACGACCGGGGTCCGGCCGCCGCCGATGGTCTCGCGGTACCAGACGTAGGCCTCGGGGTTGATCGGCTCACCGACCGACCCGATGATCCGCAGCGTCGAGAGATCGAACCGGTCGGGGATGTCCGCGCCCCACTTCATGAAGGTGCGGATCACGGTCGGAGCGCAGTAGAGCAGGGTGATCCGGTACTTCTGGATGATCTCCCACCACCGCCCCTTGTGCGGGGTGTCGGGGGTGCCCTCGTACATCACCGACGTCGCGCCGTTCGCGAGCGGTCCGTAGACGATGTAGGAGTGGCCGGTCACCCACCCGATGTCGGCGGCGGTCCAGAAGACGTCGTCGTCCTTGAGATCGAACACCGCCCAATGGGTGTAGGACGTGCCCACCAGGTAACCGGCCGTCGTGTGCAGGATGCCCTTCGGCTTGCCGGTCGTGCCGGAGGTGTACATGACGTAGAGCGGGTGCTCGGAGTCGAAGGCCTCGGGGGTGTGCTCCGTCGACGCGTTGTCCACGGCCTCGTGCCACCACAGGTCGCGGCCCTCGGTCCAGGCGACGTCCTGCCCGGTCCGTCGTACGACGAGCACGTTGCGCACGTCGGGGCACTGCTCGAGCGCCTCGTCGACCGCCGGCTTGAGGGCGGCCGGTGCCCCGCGGCGATAGCCACCGTCGGAGGTGATGACGATGCGCGCGTCGCAGTCCTGGATCCGGTCGCGGAGCGCCGTCGACGAGAATCCCCCGAAAACAACGGTATGTGGCGCTCCGATGCGTGCGCACGCAAGCATCGCCACCACAGTCTCCGGGATCATCGGCATGTAGATCGCGACCCGGTCGCCCGTCTTCACGCCGAGGTCGACGAGGGTGTTCGCCGCCTGGCAGACCATGTCCTTCAGCTCGGCGTAGGTGATGTCGCGGGTGTCGTCCTCGGGCTCGCCCACCCAGTGGTAGGCGACGCGATCGCCGTTCCCGGCCTCGACGTGTCGATCGACGCAGTTGTACGCCGCGTTGATCGTGCCGCCGACGTACCACCGGGCGAACGGGGCGTTGTCCCAGTCCAGGACCTTCTCCCACGGGGTGTCCCACGACAGCCGCTCGGCGGCCTTCGCCCAGAACGCGAGGTTGTCGGTCTCGGCCTCGTCGTACGCGTCGGCCTTGACGTTGGCGTTGGCGGCCAGGTCGGCCGGAGGCTCGAAACGGCGGTTCTCGTGCAGCAGGTTGGACAGGGTTTCGTCGCTCACGACTCTTCGTCTCCTCTCGGCGTCCCTTGCAGCCGGGACCGTGTCAGCCACCCTAGGCGCGGCGGGTTGGATCGGCGTTGGTCTGGCTTCGGGGGATCGCTGTGCTCGGACCTCCGACCGGTCGCGCTGACCCGCGGTCGCCGACGGGCAGGACCTCGCGGCCATCGCCCGGACACGCTCCACGTCACGAGACTTCGCCGTCTCACGGCATGGGCAGGGCGCCCGCGGCGTGCCACACTGCCGCGGTGAGCACGCAGGCCCGACCCGGGAAGGGCGCGCGCGTCGCGCCCACGTTGGAGGAGGTGGCGGCCCGCGCCGGGGTGTCCCGCGCGACCGCCAGCCGCGTGCTCCGCGGCGACAAGAAGGTCAGCGAGCACGCCCGCAGCGTCGTGCTCGACGCGGCGAAGGCGATCTCCTACGTGCCGAACCTCGCGGCGCGCTCCCTCGTCACGGGCCGCAGCGACTCGATCGCCTTCCTCGTGGAGGAGACCGAGGAGCGGATGTTCTCCGACCCGTTCTTCCTGGGCATGCTGCGCAGCGCTCAGGAGACGGTCGCCGAGGCCGGTCTGCAGCTGGTCTTCACGGTGATGACGCGCCCCGAGGACCAGGCCCGCTTCCTCGCGTACGCCGCCGGCGGGCACGTGGACGGCGTCCTGCTGCTGTCGCTGCACGGTCAGGACAAGCTGCCGCAACGCCTCGAGGACCTCGGCGTCCCGACCGTGCTCAGTGGTCGTCCGCTGAGCGGCCGCCGCCGTCTCTGGTACGTCGACGCCGACAACCTCGGGGGCGGGTCCCTGGCCACGACCCACCTCCTCGCGTCCGGTCGTCGCCAGGTCGCCACGGTCACCGGGCCCCTCGACATGTGCGCCGGCCAGGACCGCCTCGCGGGCTACCGCGCCGCGGTCGAGCACGAGGGCCGTGGGTACGACGAGTCGCTGGTCTCGGTAGGCGACTTCACCTCCGCCGGGGGGTACGACGCGACCCGCCGGCTGCTGGAGCAGCGGCCCGACGTCGACGCCATCTTCGCCGGGTCCGACCTGGCCGCCTTCGGTGTGGTGCGGGCGCTGCGCGACGCCGGGCGCAGGCCCGGTGACGACGTCGCGGTGATCGGCTTCGACGACATCCCGGCCGCCGCCGAGCAGCAGCCGCCGCTCTCGACCGTCCGCCAGCCGATCGCCGAGCTCGGCACCGCGATGACGAGGCTGCTGCTGCGCCGGATCGACGGGGAGGCCGCCGAGCGCACCGACGTCCTGCCCGTCGAGCTCGTCCTCCGCGGGACCGGCTGAGGAATTTTCCACCCGGCGAGGCGTGGGCCCTTGACAGGGTGACGGCCGTCACTCCATCCTGTGCGCGGAGCGTTCGTGAGAGCGCTCTCACAGATGGAGGTCACGGCCTCCGCCCGGCCAGTTCAGGAGGACCCATGCGCAGAACTTCCACGAGCCGCCGACGTCCGGTGGCGTCACTGGTCGCCCTGGCGGCGGCCGGCGCGATCGTGCTGGCCGGATGTGGCGGGAACAGCTCGTCCGACTCCGGCGCCGACACGGCGAGCGCCGGACCCTGCGGCACGACCGACCCGACCACGGTCACCGTCGGCCTGTTCGGCACCTTCGGTTTCAAGGAGGCCGGGCTCTGGGACGCCTACAAGAAGGTGTGCCCCAACATCACGATCAAGGAGGACGTCGTCGAGCAGTCGGCCGACTACTGGACCCGCCTGAAGACCCGGCTCGCGGCCGGCAGCGGTCTCGATGACGTGCAGGCGATCGAGATCGGCTTCGTCGCCGACGTCGTGCAGAACCACAAGGACCAGTTCGTGAACTGGAACACCGTGCCGAACGCCGCCGCGGACAAGGCGGAGTTCTACCCGTGGAAGTGGCAGCTCGCGACGACCAGCGACGGCACGAACACCGTCGGGCTCGGCACGGACATCGGCCCCGAGGCGATCTGCTACCGCAGCGACCTGCTGAAGCAGGCCGGGCTGCCGTCCGACCCGAAGACCCTCGCCAGCAAGTGGACCACCTGGGACGACTTCATCAACTTCGGCAAGCAGTACGAGGCCTCGAAGACCAAGCCGTCGGGCTCCAGCTTCGTCGACAGCGCGGCGAGCATCTTCTCGACCGCGGTCTACCAGGGCGACACGGCGTACGCCGACAGCAACGGTGACACGAACGTCGAGAGCAGCGACGGCGTCCAGACGGCGTGGGGCTATGCCACGCAGGCCGCCCAGGACGGCATCACGGCCGGTCTCCAGCAGTTCACCCCCGCGTGGAACAAGGCGTTCTCGAGCGGTGCGTTCGCCGCCCTGGCCTGCCCCACGTGGATGATGGGCTACATCCAGGGCCAGGCGGGCGACGCGTACGCCGGCAAGTGGGACATCGCGCCGGTGCTGCCGGGCGGAGCCACCAACTGGGGCGGCTCGTGGCTCGGGGTCCCGACGAAGGCCAAGAACCAGGCCGCTGCGATCGCGTTGGTCGAGTGGCTGTCGGCCCAGGACCAGCAGGTCAGCATGTGGACCGATGGTGGGCACTTCCCGTCGAACTCCGACGCGGCTGCCGCCCCGGCGGTGAAGAACGCCAAGAGCGAGTACTTCAGCAACGCGCCGGTGGGCACGATCTTCGGTGACATCGCCGCGAAGATGAAGGTCCCGCCGATCGGCCTCTACGACACGCAGATCCAGCAGGCGTTGACCACGCAGCTGACCAACGTGGAGACCAAGGGCACGTCGCCCGACGACGCGTTCAACGCCGCACTCGACCAGATCAAGCAGATCACCGGCTGAGACTGCCGGGTCGCCGACTCCTCCTGCGCGAGTCGGCGGCCCGGTCCTCGCCGTCTCGCGGACGAAAGGTGATCATGACGGTCGTGTCTGAGAGCAGCACCGGCGTACGCCAGGTGACCAAGACCAGCTCCGAGCGACGGCGCCACCGGCTGCCGGGCAGCCGGATCGGCTACGCCTACGTCCTGCCCTTCTTCGTGGTGTTCCTCGCGTTCAGCGTCTACCCGTGGCTGGACACGGCCTGGGTCTCGCTGCACGACACCCGACTGTCGACGTACGACCAGTCGAGCTTCATCGGGCTGGAGAACTACCGCAACCTGTTCACCAACCAGTTCTTCTGGAACGCCTTCAAGAACACGATCACGATCGGGATCATCTCGACCGTCCCGCAGCTGTGCATGGCCCTCGGCATCGCGCACCTGCTGAACTACCGGCTCCGCGGACGCACGTTCTTCCGGGTCGCGATCCTGATGCCGTACGCGACCAGCCTCGCGGCCGCGACCGTGATCTTCGCCGAGCTGTTCGACCCGAAGCTCGGCATCATCAACTGGGCACTGACGTCGGTCCACCTCCCCGCCGTCGACTGGCAGGGCTCCAAGTGGCCCTCGCAGATCGCGGTCTCGTCGATCGTGATCTGGCGGTGGACCGGCTACAACGCCCTCATCTACCTGGCCGGCATGCAGGCGATCAACAACGACCTCTACGAGGCGGCGGCCATCGACGGGGCCGGGCGGTGGGCGCAGTTCCGCCACGTGACGCTGCCCGGGCTGCGCCCCACGATCCTCTTCACGATCGTGGTGTCGACGATCGGTGCGGCGCAGCTGTTCGGTGAGCCGCTGCTCTACCACAACGGCCTCGCCGACGGCGGTACGTCGAACCAGTACCAGACCCTGGGCCTGCTGATGTACCAGCAGGGCTGGGTGAACGACCGGCTCGGGCTGGCGTCGGCCACGGCCTGGACCATGTTCGTGATCATCGTCATCGCCGTGTCCATCAACGTCCTGCTGGCTCGACGTCGCGAGCGCCTGGGAGTGGCGGGCCTGCGCCGCGGCGCCGGCGCCCTGGCCGTCATGGCCCCGGAGGTGACCGCACGATGAGCGCTGGAAGCGGCTCCGTCCTCAAGGGCTCATGGGGCACCTACACCGTGATCACGCTGGTCACGATCGTGTCGGTGTTCCCCCTCTACTACACGATCGTGATGGCCTCGCACACCAACGCCGAGATGGCCGCGTCCACGCCGCCGCTGTTGCCGAGCAGCTCGCTGTGGCACAACATGGGGCAGGCGCTGAAGCTGGCGCCGCTCAACCTCGGCCTGGTGAACTCGCTGATCGTCTCGGGCGCCGTGACCATCGGCACCGTCGCTCTCTGCACGCTCGCGGGCTTCGCCTTCGCCAAGCTACGCTTCCGTGGCTCCACCCTCCTCCTCGCGATCTGCATCGCGACGATGATGGTGCCGCTCCAGATGGGCGTGATCCCGCTCTACATGCTGATGGCCCGGATCGGTCTGGCCAACCACCTCGGCGCGGTGATCCTGCCCAGCCTGTGCACGGCGTTCGGGGTCTTCTTCATGCGCCAGTACATCGCGAGCGCGGTGCCCGACGAGCTGATCGAGGCCGCCTGGATCGACGGCGCCAGCCCGATCCGGGTGTTCTGGGCCGTGGTGGTCCCGGCCGTCCGGCCGGCGATGGCGGTCCTGGGGATGCTCACGTTCCTGATGACCTGGAACGACTTCTTCTGGCCGATCATCGTGCTCAGCTCGCAGAACCCGACGATCCAGGTCTCGTTCCAGAGCCTGGCCACCGGCTACGCGCCGCAGCAGTCGATCATCATGGCCGGCACCCTCTACGGCACCGTGCCGGTGCTGGTGGTGTTCGCCCTGCTGGGTCGGCAGATCGTCGGCGGCATCATGTCCGGGGCGGTGAAGGGATGACGTCCACCCCACGACGTTCTTCGTCTCCCCCGCTGCGCTCCTCCACCGAACAACGCCGCGGGGACCCCGAGGTCTCGGGCGAATCGATCTCCGGAACTCCGGGCCGGACGTTCCCCGAGGGGTTCGTCTGGGGCGTGGCCGCTGCGTCGTACCAGATCGAGGGAGCCGTCGACGAGGACGGCCGCGCCCCCAGCATCTGGGACACCTTCTCCCACCGTCCCGGCACGATCGACAACGACGACAACGGCGACGTGGCCTGCGACCACTACCACCGCTGGCCCGAGGACCTCGACCTGATCCGGTCGCTCGGCATCGCGTCGTACCGCTTCTCGGTGGCCTGGTCGCGCGTCATGCCCGACGGCCGCTCGGTCAACCAGGCGGGCATCGACTTCTACAAGCGCCTGGTCGACGGGATGCTCGAGCGCGGCATCCGGCCGCTGATGACGCTCTATCACTGGGACCTGCCCGAGGCCCTCGATGCCGGTGGCGAGTCCGGGTGGCTGTCGCGCGACCTGCCCGACCGGTTCGTCGACTTCGCCCTGGTGATGGGCAAGGAGCTGGGCGACCGGGTTCCGGAGGTGACCACGCTGAACGAGCCCTGGTGCTCGGCGTACCTGGGCTATGCGACGGGGGAGCACGCACCCGGCCGTACGACGCCCGCGCTCGCCTACCGGGCGGCCCACCACCTCAACCTCGCCCACGGCCGCGCCGTGACCGCGCTGCGCGGCGTGCTCCCCCCGAGCGCCGACCTGTCGGTCACCCTCAACCTCCACCAGGTGCAACCGGCCTCCGACCGGGAGGAGGACCTGGCGGCGGCCGAGCACGTCGACGCCATCGCGAACCGGATCTTCCTCGACCCGATGTTCGCAGGTGGGTACTCGCCGGAGCTCCTGGCCACGACCGCCGGCCTGACCGACTGGGAGTTCGTCAGGCCTGGCGACGAGGCCGAGATCGGGGCGGCGCTCGACTCGGTGGGCGTCAACTACTACAACCCGGCTCGCGTGGCGGTCCAGGACGGCACCGGGAAGAACTTCCCCGGCACGCACCGCGCCCGGTTCGTCGACATCCCCGGCCCTCGCACCGTGATGGGCTGGCCGATCGTCGCCTCCGGTCTCACCGACCTGCTGCTGCGGGTGCAGCGCGACTGCGGGCTGCCCATGCGGGTGACCGAGAACGGCATGGCCGCACCCGACGTGCTCGTCGACGGCGCGGTCCACGACGACGACCGGATCGGCTACCTGCGTGACCACCTCGCGGCGGTGCACGAGGCCGTCGAGCACGGGGCAGACGTGCGCGGCTACTTCGTCTGGACGCTGCTCGACAACTTCGAGTGGGCCTGGGGCTACGACAAGCGGTTCGGGATCGTGCACGTCGACCTGGACACGCAGGTACGGACGCCCAAGGACTCCGCGCTCTGGTACGCCGGGGTCATCCGCGACAACGGCGTGTGACGACCCTCAGCGGAAGTCGATGAGCAGCTCGTCGTCGGGATCGTCGGGTCGCTTCCCCGCTCCGTCGCCGTCTCCGCCGTCGCTCGCGTCGTCGGAGTCGTCGGGGTCGTCGGGGCCGGACGGACGGTCGAGGACGGTGGCGGTGAAGCACCGCGTCACGTAGGGCAGCTGCATGCCGTCCATGCCGCGGCCGTAGTCGTCGTAGAACGCGAGCACCTCGGCCAGCTTGGCGGCCCGGCCCTCGGCGTCGAGCACCGCGACGTTGGAGCGCGACAGGACGAGGTCCTGGATCGACTTGCGGTCGACGGTCTGCCAGTGGCTGAACTCGCGCTCCTCGACGAAGCCGAACAGCTCGCTGAAGATCAGCGCCTGGGCGGGGTCGTTCAGCTGCTCCTGGGTCCCGATCAGGGCGCCGAGTCGTCGTACCCACGGGATCTTCTCGTTGCGCTCGTTCCAGACCAGGCAGAGCCGACCGCCCGGCCGCAGCACCCGCGCGATCTCCGGCAGGGCCCGGTCGAGGTCGAACCAGTGGAACGCCTGGGCCGCGATCACCGCGTCGACCGAGCGAGCGGGGAGCGGGATCTCCTCGGCACTCGCGACGGCCGTGCGGACGTCGGGGACCTGCTCCTCGAGGATCGCGAGCATCGCCGCGTCGGGGTCGGTGGCGTGGACGTCGTGCCCGAGCGAGACGAGCACCCGGGTCAGCTTGCCGGTGCCGGCGCCGAGCTCGAGGACGCTGCTGGGCTGGTCGCCGACCATCCACTGCACGGCGTCGGCGGGATACGTCGGTCGCCCACGTTCGTAGGCCTCGGCGACGCCGCCGAAGGAGTGGGCCCAGTCGGGAGTCTCGTCGGTCATCGGGTCCGAGGTTACCCGTCGGGAGGCCCGTCTCTTGGGACTCACTACTGTGCCGGTCGTGGAGCGATGGGCAGGTGCCGAGCACCTCGAGGGCGTCGGCTCGGCCTATGCCGCCACGCGCGACGGGATCGACACGATGCTGCGCGACCGCGGGCTGCGGACGACCTCTCCGGACCTGACCACGGAGTCGCTGCTGCGAGGAGCCCACGCCAGCGCCGTGCTGGAGGGTTCGGCCTCGAGCCTGGACGACGTGCGGTCGGGTGTGGCCGACGCGGTCGCGCAGGGGGCGCTCCGGGTCTCCGTCGAGCTGCTCGGGCTGGTCCCCGTGTTCGGCCGCGCGCCCGCCCAGGCGCTGGCCCGGCTGCATGCCCTGGCGGCCCCGGCCTCGGTGCCTGCCGACGAGCGCGGCCGCCCTCGCGACGCGGCGGCGGCGACCCGGCTGCGTGCGTCGCTCGGGGTCCTCGACGCGGACAGGCCGGCCCTGATGACGGCCGCGCTGCTGCACGCCGAGCTGGTGTGCGGCGCTCCGTTCGCCACGGCGAACGGGATCGTCGCGCGGGCTGCGGAGAGGCTGGTCCTGGTCAGCAGCGGGGTGGATGCGAAGTCGCTGGTGGTCCCGGAGGCCGCGCACCTGGCCCTGCGAGCGGCGTACGAGTCGAACCTGCGCGCCTACGCCGAGGGCGGCCGGCCGGGTGTCCAGGCCTGGCTGCTCTACGGCGCCGAGGCGTACGCCGCGGGCGCCGAGGCGAGCCCGCTGCGCGACGGGTGAGCCCGGTCTACGACCGGATCTGAGGACGTGTCGCCGCGTGCCCCACAGGCCCGGACCCGCGGCGTGCACGTGCGAGCGGCACCCGATCACTCGGGTGCCGCCGCTGACACACGGACCCGGCTACCAAGCGTGCTTTTACCAATGGCAGCCCCGGGAGCTTCCCGATGACATGCGCCCTGTAGGAAGGGTGGATCGCCGCGTGGGTACCCGGTCCGCGTGTTGCTCTTGAGTTGTCCCTCAGACCCATGTGTACGCCGCTCGGTGGCACCGGACAACCCTTGACTTTCATCGGCAGGGGTGGGCGCGCGTGTCGATCGCGCTCCCAGGGCCGCGCTACGCGCCGAGGCGCCGGCGGCGGCTGAACCAGATGGCGCCGCCCAGCGTGATCGCCGTACCGACGGTGATGGCGGCCAGCGTCGGCTTGACCGGGATCCGGCTGCGCAGCGTGACCGGACGGGTGAACTGCAGCACGGGCCAGCCCCTGCTCGCGGCGAGCTTGCGCAGCTCGCGGTCGGGGTTGACGGCGTGGGGATGCCCGACCACCTCGAGCATCGGGGCGTCGGTGATCGAGTCGCTGTAGGCGAAGCAGTCGTCGAGGTCGTACCCGCGGTCGGCCGCCATCGCCTTGATCGCGCGTGCCTTCTCGTCGGCATAGGCGTAGTAGTCGATCTCGCCGGTGTACTTCCCGTCGACGACCTGGAGCCGGCTGGCGATCACGTGGTCGGCGTTCAGCATCTCGCCGATCGGCTCGACCACCTCGGTCCCGCTCGCCGAGACGACCACCACGTCACGGCCCGCGCGGTGGTGCTCGTCCATCAGGGAGACGGCCTCGTCGTAGACGATCGGGTCGACGACGTGGTGCAGCGTCTCGGCCACGATCTCCTGGACGGTGGCGACGTCCCAGCCCTCGACGAGCTGGGACATGAACGCCCGGATCTTCTCCATCTGGTCGTGGTCGGCCCCACCGACGAGGTAGACGAACTGGGCGTACGCCGAGCGCAGCATCGCCCCGCGGGTGATCAGGCCCCCGGCCTGGAAGGGCTTGGAGAACGCCAGTGAGCTGGACTTGGCGATGATCGTCTTGTCGAGGTCGAAGAACGCAGCAGAGCGCTGCGCTGCTGCGGGTCCACGGCCGGGCGACATACGTTCATGGTAGGTCGCACCGGCGTCGTCGACCCGCGGATCACCCACAGCGGCATCCGGCGCGTCCCCGCTCCACAGGCGGGTGAGCGGGTCGCGCCCGCGGGGTGCCGTGGGCGGCACCGTGGAGCCATGACTGCTCCGCTCTTCGTCACCGCCGACGAGACCTTGCTCGACGAGCTGCTGCGCCTCTCCGCCGCTGCCGGTACGACGCCCGACGTCGCGCACGACGTGGCGGCCGCGTTGCGTGCCTGGGCGAAGGCACCGCTGGTGCTGGTGGGGGCCGACCTCGCCGAGGCGCTCGGTCGGGCCGCGCCGGCGCGTCGGGACGCCGTGTTCGTCGTCCTGATCGGGCCCAGCCCCGACGCCGTGTTCGCCACCGCCTTGGCGGTGGGCGCCGAGAGCGTCGCCGAGCTCCCGCGCTCCGAAGGGTGGCTGGTCGAGCGGCTGACCGACGTCGTCGACACGGGGCCGGCTCGCGGGCTCACGATCGGGGTCGTCGGCGGCAGTGGCGGCTCGGGTGCCACGACCTGGGCCTGTGCCCTGGGCCAGGTGGCCGGCCGCACCGGGCCGGCCGTCGTGGTCGACCTCGACCCGCTGGGGCCGGGTGTCGACCGCGTGCTCGGCCTCGACCTCGTCGACGGGGTCCGCTGGGAGGCGCTCGGCCACACGACAGGGCGGCTCAGCGCCCGGGCCCTGCGTGACTCGCTCCCGCGCCGCGACGGCGTGGCCGTCCTCACCTGGTACTCCGGGCCGGAGCCGCGCCGTCTGCAGGCCTTCGCCGTGCGCGAGGCGCTCTCGGCCGCCCGTCGTGGCCACGACACCGTCGTGGTCGACCTGCCGCGCGGGTGGGACGCGTTGACGGAGGAGGTCGTGACGCGCTGCGACCACGTGCTGGTGACCGTGATGCCGACGGTCCCGGGGGTCGCCGCGGCTGTGCGGATGTGTGGCCGGTTCGCCGACCCCGGTGCGTTGGGCCTGGTCGTCCGCGGTGCGGGAGTCGACGACGCCACGCTGACCCGCCTGACCGGGGCGCCGGTGGCGGTGCGGATGAACGAGCAACGAGGGGTGTCGGAGACGACCGACCTCGGGCTCGGGCCGGTGCGGTCCCGCCGAGGACCGCTCGGCCGGTCCGCGACCACCGTCCTGACCTCGCTGGGCGTGGTCGCCGCCAGGGCGGCGTGATGCAGGCCGCCCCGGAGCTGGTCGAAGACGTGCGCACCTTCCTGGCCGGCTCCCCGGGGCCGCTGACTCCCCACCGGGTCGCCGAGGCGCTGCGGGCCTCGGGACGTCCCGTGGGCGACGCGACCGTCCTCGCCGTGCACGAGGCCCTGCGTCGCGACGTCCTCGGCGCCGGACCGTTGGAGCCGCTGCTCCGCCTGCCCGACGTCACCGACGTGCTGGTCAACGGCCCTGCCGACGTCTACGTCGACCGCGGCGCGGGTCTGGAGCGCACCGAGGTGACGTTCCCCGACGACGGCGCCGTCCGGCGCCTCGCCCAGCGGCTCGCCTCCCACGGCGGCCGCCGGCTCGACGACTCGGTGCCTCACGTCGACGTCCGCCTCGCCGACGGCACCCGCTTCCACGCCGTGCTGGCGCCGCTGTCCCGGCCAGGCACGGTGCTGTCCCTGCGCGTGCCCCACCCACGCGTGCTCAGCCTCGACGAGCTGGTGGCCGCCGGCACGGTCGGCGACCGCGGCGCCCGGCTCCTACGCACCCTGGTCTCTCGGCGGTTGGCCTTCCTGATCAGTGGCGGCACCGGGTCGGGCAAGACCACCCTCCTCAACTCCTTGCTCTCGCTCGTGCCTGCCGACCAGCGACTGGTGCTGGTGGAGGACGCCAGCGAGCTCCGGCCCGACCACCCCCACGTCGTGGGTCTCGAGGCCAGGCCGCCCAACATCGAGGGCGCGGGTGAGGTCACCGTGCGCACGCTCGTGCGTCAGGCGCTGCGGATGCGTCCCGACCGGCTGGTGGTGGGGGAGGTCCGGGGGCCCGAGGTGGTCGAGCTGATGGCCGCGCTCAACACCGGCCACGAAGGCGGCTGCGGCACCATCCACGCCAACTCCGCCCGCGACGTCCCGGCTCGCGTCGAGGCGCTGGCCCTGGCTGCCGGGCTGGGGCGCGAGGCCGCTCACAGCCAGCTCCTCGCCGGGCTCGATGCCGTGCTCCACCTCGGGCGCGACCGCGAGGGGTGCCGGGTGCTGCGCGAGGTGGCGGTCCCCGTCCGGCGTACCGACGGTCTGGCCGAGCTCCACACGGCGGTCGCCTTCCGCGACGGCGTGGTCGTGACCGGCCCTGGTGAGGACGCCCTGGCGGAGCGACTGTGCCGCTGACCGTGCCGGCGGTGGGGGGCCCTGCGGTCCTGCTGGCGGCGGCGGCACTGGTGTCCGCGGTGCTCCTGGCCTGGCGGGGGCCACCGGCGATCCCGTCGCAGCGGCCGCGACGGGGGCGCTGGCCGGTCTGGGTCGGGCTCGGCCTCGGCGCCCTGTCCCTCCCCGGCAAGGTCGCTGCACCCCTCCTCGTGCTGCTCGTCGCCGCCGCCGGTGGCCGCACCCTGTGGCGACGCCGGGTCGAGACAGCGGCTGCCGAAGAGACGGCTCGGCTGATGCTCGAGGCGTGCGACCTGATCGCCGGCGAGCTCGCCTCCGGCCGCACGGGCGAGGCTGCGCTCGCCGAGGCCGCCGACGCGTGGCCCGCGCTGCGTCCGGTCGCCGACGCCTGCCGGCTCGGTGGCGACGTCCCGGGCTCGCTCCGCTCTCTCGCAGGCACACCGGGCGCCGACGGGCTGCGCCTCCTGGCCGGAGCCTGGGTCGTGTCCCACCGCACCGGGGCCGGACTGGCCGCGAGCACCCGCCGTGTGGCCGAGGCCGTCCGCCTCGACCAGGCCACGCGCCGCGTCGTCCGGGGTGAGCTCGCCTCGGCCCGGGCCACCGCCCGCCTGGTCGCCGCACTCCCCGTGGCCGCGCTGCTCATGGGCAGTGGCGCGGGCGCCGACCCCTGGACGTTCCTCGTCGCCACCCCGCTCGGCCTCGCTTGTCTGGCCGGCGGGTTGGTCATCGGGTTCACCGGGCTCTGGTGGATCGAGCTGATCGCGCGGGAGGTCGACCGGTGACGACCTGGCTCGCCGTGTTGCTGGCGGCGGCGGCCGCCGCGACCGCCCTGCCTCCGCACGTCCGCGTGGCCGAGCGCGCGACCCGGTCACCCCCGGTCGCCGCTGACCACGGGTGGGTGTTGCGAGGGCGCTGGCTGTGGTCGGTCCTGGCCGGGGCGGCGGTGGCGAGCTTCGTGTCCGGCGCGGGCGGTGTCGCCGCCGGCGTCGTGGGCGCGGTCGTGGCCTGGGTGATGATCGGTCGCACCGAGCCGGCCGACGAGCGTCGCCGCCGCCGCGCGGCCGAGCGCGACCTGCCCGGGCTGGTGCAGCTCCTCGCGGCCGCCCTCGAGACCGGGTGCGACGTCGCCGAGGCGCTCCGCCTGGTGTGCGACGCGTGCCCGGGACCGGCGTCCGACGCGCTGGCGACGGTGCCGCCACGGCTGACCCTCGGTCTCCCGCCCGCCCAAGCCTGGCAGCCGGTGCTCGACGACCCCCGGCTCGCACCCCTGGGGCGAGCCCTCGTCCGGGCCGGCCGGTCCGGTGCCTCGGTGACCCACGAGGTGGCCCGCCTGGCCGACGAGCTCGCCCACGCCTCTCGGGCCACCGTGGAGGAGCGGGCACGCAGCGTCGGCGTGAAGGCGGCCGTCCCGCTCGGACTGTGCCTGCTCCCGGCGTTCGTGCTCGTCGGTGTCGTCCCGCTCGTGGTGAGTCTGCTGACGTCCCTCGACCTGTAGTGCGCGTGCCTGTGGGCCACGAGCTCTCCACCGGTGCGGTCCCGTCCCCGCTGCTCCACAGCCGGCCGCGCGGTGCCCACGCCGCCTCCGCCGGCCGAGCACAGTGCCAGAGGCCGCGTCCGCGGCCGCGACCGAGACGGAGGAGACACATGCACGACCATCACGACGAGCGGGGCATCACCACCGCGGAGTACGCCGTCGGCACGGCGGCAGGCGCGGGGCTCGCCGGGCTGCTGTTCAAGCTGTTGACCGGAGGGTTCGGGGAGCAGCTGCTCCGCACCCTCTTCGACCACGTCCTCGCCCTCCTGGGCGTCGGATGACCCACGACGAACGCGGCGCGGCGACCGCCGAGCTGGCCCTGGCCATCCCGGTGCTGCTGTCCCTCACGGTCGGCCTGGTCTGGCTGCTCGGTATCGGCGCAGCCCAGGTGCGCATGGTCGACGCCGCGCGTGAGGCGGCGCGCGCCACGGCTCGTGGCGACCCGGTGCCCGAGGCCGAGGTGCGCGCGGAGCAGATCGCTCCACCGGGGAGCCGCGTCGTGGTGGTGAGCCGCGGCGCCGAGGTCGTGTCGACCGCCAGCGGTTCGGTCCGCCCGGCCGGCGGCCTCCTGGGGTTCCTGCCGGCGGTGGCATTGCACGCACGGGCGGTCGCCGTGCGGGAGACCCCGTGAGGCGACGGACGGAGGAGCGGGGCTCGGCGAGCGTGCTCGCGGTGGCGATGGTCGGGATCCTCCTGGTCGTCGGCTCGGCCCTCGGGGTGGTCACAGCCATGGTGCGGGCCCACCGCCTCGCCCAAGCCGGGGCTGACCTCGCCGCCCTGGCCGGAGCCCACGGGCTCGCGCTCGGGCGCGACGGGTGCCTCGACGCGGGCCGGATCGCCACCGCCAACGACGTCCGACTGACGCGATGCCGGGTCGAGGGCCGGACGCTGGTGGTCACGGTCGAGGCCACGGGCCCCCACTGGCTCGGGCAGACCGCCGATCTCTCGGCTGAGTCCCGCGCCGGCCCCGCCTGAGCTCGCAGCCCGCCTGGGCTCACAGCGCCGGGTCCGTGCCGTCCTTCGGGTCCCGTGGGGCGGCGCGGGCGTTCTCCTCGCGCAGCCGCCGGTTCTCACGTCGCAGCCGCCACGACCGGCGGGCTCCGAGCTTGGTGATCGAGTAGCCCCACAGCACGGCCACGCCGGCGGCGAGGCCGATGAAGAAGATCGTCGCGGCGCCGACGTCGGCCCCGAGGAAGGTCGCCGAGCCGCTGCTGCTGAAGAGCGCGGCGGCGACGGCCAGGAGGCCTCCCGCGACCAGCAGGAGCCCGAGGACGATCATGCCGGGGACGTTACTCGGCCGGTGCGTGGGCGAGAAGCACGTCGAGGAGCCGGACGGCGCCCTGCTTGTCCAGCGGGTGGTTCTGGTTGCCGCACTTGGGCGACTGCACGCACGACGGGCAGCCGTCGGGGCACGTGCACGACCGGATGGTCTCGCGGGTGGCCGACAGCCACGAGGCCGCGGCACCGAACCCGCGCGCGCTGATGCCCGCGCCGCCCGGGTGACCGTCGTACACGAAGACCGTGAGGCGCCCGGTGTCGGCGTGGTGGGCCGTGGAGACGCCCCCGATGTCCCACCGGTCACACGTCGCGAACAGGGGCAGCAGCCCGATCGAGCAGTGCTCCGCCGCGTGGGCGGAGCCCGGGAGGTCGGCGGCGAGGAAGCCCTGCTCCGCGAGCAGGTCGTCGGGGATCGTCCACCACACCGCCTGCGTGTGCAGGGTCTGCTCGGGAAGGTCGAGCGGCACCTCGTCGATCACCTCACCAGAGGGCTGACGGCGGCGGAGGTAGGACACGACGCGGTGTGAGACCTCGACGGTGCCGAGCGAGACCCTGGCCTCGCCCCAGGTGCGGTGGTCGGTCTCCCGGTCGACCGTGATCGCGGTGAGCTCGCGGGCCGTCGTGGAGTAGGCGACCTCGGCGCGGTCGATCATCGCGACGTGGTCGTCGAGGTCGAGCGACTCGACGAGCCACGTCTCGCCGCGGTGGACGTAGACCGCGCCGGCGTGGGCCGTGGAGTGTGCGCTCGAGGCGTCGACCGTCCCGATCACCCGCCCGGTGGGGCTCTCCACGAGCGAGACCGGGCGCCCACCGCCGGAGCGGATGTCGGTCAGTGCGTGGGCCGGCTCGGGATGGGTCCAGTACCACCCCTGGGGCCGGCGGCGGAGCCGGCCGGCCTCGGTCAGCTCGTCGAGCAGACCCCGGGTGCCGGCACCGAACAGGGCGAGCTCTGCGTCGCGCAGCGGCACCTCCTGCGCGGCCGCGCACAGGTGTGGCCCGAGGACGTAGGGGTTCTCTGGGTCGAAGACGGTCTGCTCGACGGCCTGGTCGAGGAGTGCCTCCGGGTGGGTGACGAGGTAGGTGTCGAGGGGGTCGTCGCGGGCGATGAGGACCGCGAGCGCGTCTCCGGCGTTGCGCCCGGCGCGTCCCACCTGCTGCCACCAGGCGGCCCGGGTCCCGGGGAAGCCGGCGACGATCACGGCGTCCAGCCCGGAGACGTCGATACCCAGCTCGAGGGCGTTGGTGGCGGCGAGGCCGAGAAGCCGGCCGTCGCGCAGAGCCTGCTCGATCTCGCGTCGCTCCTCGGGGAGGTAGCCGCCGCGATAGCTCGCGACGCGCTCGGGCAACGAGGGATCGACATCGGACAGCAGGCCGGCTGCGGTCGTCGCCACCTGCTCGGCGGCCCGACGGGACCTGACGAACGCGAGGGTCCGCACGCCTTCACTGACCAGGTCGGCCAGCAGGTCGGCGGACTCCGAGGAGGCGGCGCGACGCAGCGGCGCGCCGTTCTCGCCGGCGTACGACGTGAAGCGCGGCTCCCAGAGCGCCAGCGCGACCTCGCCGCGCGGGGAGTCGTCGTGGCTGACGGCCATCACGTCGAGCCCGGTGAGGCGGGAGGCGTGCTCGGCCGGGTTGCCGACCGTCGCCGACGCGAGCACGAACGTCGGGTCGGACCCGTGGTGGGCACAGACCCGGCGCAGCCGGCGCAGCACCTGGGCGACGTGGGCGCCGAAGACGCCGCGGTAGTGGTGGCACTCGTCGACCACCACCAGGTCGAGGGAGCGGAACAGTCCGCTCCACCGGTCGTGGCGGGGCAACAGGGAGCGGTGGAGCATGTCGGGGTTGGTGAGGACGTACTCACCGTGCTCTCGGGTCCAGTCACGCTCGTCGAACGACGAGTCCCCGTCGTGGGTGGTGACGCGCACCCCGAGCCCGAGTGTGGCGACCCCGGCCAGCTGATCCTGGGCGAGCGCCTTGGTCGGGCTGATGTAGAGGGTGGAGGCGCCGCGCTCGCCCTTGCCACCCCGGCGCTCGAGGATCGCGGTCAGCGACGGCAGCTGGTAGGCCAGCGACTTGCCGGACGCCGTACCGGTGGAGAGCACGACGTGGTGTCCGCCGCGGGCGGCCTCGGCCGCGACCGCCTGGTGGCGCCACAGGTCGTGGATGCCCCGGGAACGGAAGGCCGCCACGACCTCCGGGTGCGCCCACGTGGGCCACGCAGCGGTCTGGGCGTCACGTGGCGGCAGGACCCGGAGGTGTCGCAGGCAGTCGTCGCGGCCCGGACCCTGGGCCAGACGGAGCGCGATCGCGGCCACCCCGGAGCGGGCGGCGCGCTCGGGGCGACCGTCCACCGACCCGTCCACGACACCCGCCACGACAGCAGTCTGACAAACCCGACCGACACCCTCCGGGACGCAGCTGAGGGTCGACGTCCCCACGAGGCGCTGGAGCGTGGTTTGATATGGCCGAACGGGGTCGGGCACGCTGTGTCCGCACCCGACCGAGCTCAGGAGTGCAGCCGTGGATCTGACCATTACGACGCGTGAGGCCGAGGGCCGGACGGTCGTGTCGGTCGCAGGAGAGATCGACGTCTACACCGCTCCCCGGCTGCGCGAGGAGATCACCGAGCTGGTCGCGGCCGGCACCTACGACCTCGTCATCGACATGTCGGAGGTCGAGTTCCTCGACTCGACCGGACTCGGCGTCCTCGTCGGCGGCCTGAAGAAGGTGCGCGCTCACGACGGCTCGCTCCAGCTGGTGTGCAACCAGGACCGCCTGCTGAAGATCTTCCGGATCACCGGCCTGGCCAAGGTGTTCGTCATCCACGACACCGCCGAGTCCGCGCTCACCGCGAGCTGACCCGGCCTCCTCGACGACCTGCCGGCGGTCGGCCGCGGCGCGTCACCGCGCGCTCACCCGATGTGGGATGGGCCACTGCTGTCTGACATGATCCCCGGGGCGCATGGCACAATCCGCGCCGTTCGTCACTGAAAGTCTTCCAGGAGGAAATCCATGACCGGGATCAGTCCCGCCGTCGTGCATCTCTCCGGTGGCAACCTCGTGCTGGTCATCATCGTCTTCGTGATCGCGCTCGGCGCGCTCGCGATGGCCTACATGTTCCGCTCCGAGGTCCTGTCCGCCGGTGAGGGCACCGACAACATGCAGAACATCGCGCACGCGGTGCAGGAGGGCGCGAACGCCTATCTGACCCGGCAGTTCCGCACCCTCGCGGTGTTCGCAGTGCTGGCATTCCTGCTCCTGCTGGCACTGCCCGCCGACGACCTCACGGTCCGGGTGTTCCGCTCCGTCTTCTTCCTGGTGGGAGCCGGATTCTCCGCCACGGTCGGCTATCTCGGCATGAATCTCGCGGTGCGCGCGAACCTGCGCGTCGCAGCCGCCGCCAACACCGAGGGTCGCGACCCCGCCATGCGGATCGGCTTCCGGACCGGTGCCACGGTCGGCATGCTCACCGTGGGCCTCGGCCTGCTCGGTGCCTCCATCGTCGTCATCGCGTTCGGCAACGAGGCTCCCGCCGTTCTCGAGGGCTTCGGCTTCGGTGCTGCCCTGCTGGCCATGTTCATGCGCGTCGGTGGCGGCATCTTCACCAAGGCCGCGGACGTCGGTGCCGACCTGGTGGGCAAGGTCGAGCAGCACATCCCCGAGGACGACCCGCGCAACGCCGCCACCATCGCCGACAACGTCGGTGACAACGTCGGCGACTGCGCCGGCATGGCCGCCGACCTGTTCGAGTCCTACGCCGTCGTGCTGGTCGCCGCGCTGATCCTCGGCCAGCAGGCGTTCGGCGCCAAGGGCCTGGTGTTCCCGCTCCTGATCCCCGCGATCGGCGCCCTGACCGCCGTGCTCGGCGTCTACCTGTGCAAGCCGCGGGAGGGTGAGAACGGTCTGACCACGATCAACCGGGCGTTCTACATCTCCGCCGCCGTGTCGGCGGTGGCCTGCGTGGTCCTCTCCTTCGTCTACCTGCCGACGAGCTTCGACAAGTTCACGCTCCTGCGCGTCACCACGCTCGACAGCCAGGTCGCCGGGATCACCCACACCTCGGGCAACCCGGCTCTGATCGCCTCGGTCGCGGTGGTCATCGGCATCGTGCTCGCCGCTGCGATCCTGGCCCTGACCGGCTACTTCACCGGCACCGAGTACAAGCCGGTCAAGGACGTCGGCCGTACGTCGCTCACCGGCGCGGCCACGGTCATCCTGTCCGGCCTGTCCGTCGGCTTCGAGTCGGCGGTCTACACGGCCGGTGTGATCGCCGCTGCGGTCTTCGGCGCCGCGCTCCTCGGTGGTGTCTCGCTGACTGTCTCGCTGTTCTGCGTGGCGCTCGCCGGCGCCGGCCTGTTGACCACGGTGGGCGTCATCGTCGCCATGGACACGTTCGGTCCGGTATCCGACAACGCCCAGGGCATCGCCGAGATGTCGGGCGACGTCAGCCCCGAGGGTGCCCAGATCCTCACTGAGCTCGACGCGGTCGGCAACACCACGAAGGCCATCACCAAGGGCATCGCGATCGCCACGGCGGTCCTGGCAGCCACCGCGCTGTTCGGCTCCTACGCCACCTCGGTGGTCGACAAGCTCGCGGACTCCCGCGGCGGCGCGGACGCGACCCGTCAGCTGCTCGACTTCTTCGTGTTCAACCCGCGGGTGCTGGTCGGCGTCCTGCTCGGCTCGGCGGTGGTGTTCCTGTTCTCCGGGCTCGCCATCAACGCCGTGGCCCGCGCCGCCGGCGCGGTCGTCTACGAGGTACGTCGCCAGTTCCGCGAGATCCCCGGGATCATGGAGGGCACGGGTCGTCCCGAGTACGGCAAGGTCGTCGACATCGTCACCAAGGACTCCCTGCGTGAGCTGACCACGCCCGGCATCCTGGCGGTGCTCGCGCCGATCGCGGTCGGCTTCGGCCTCGGCGTGGCCTCGCTGGCCGGGTTCCTGGCCGGCGCCATCGGCACCGGCACCCTGATGGCGGTGTTCCTGGCCAACTCCGGTGGCGCTTGGGACAACGCCAAGAAGCTGGTCGAGGACGGCAACCACGGCGGCAAGGGCTCCGAGGCCCACGACGCCACCATCATCGGTGACACCGTCGGCGACCCGTTCAAGGACACCGCCGGTCCGGCGATCAACCCGCTGATCAAGGTGATGAACCTGGTCTCGCTGCTGATCGCCAGCGCCATCGTCTCGCTGAGCGTCGGGAAGGACCAGAACGACTTCCTGCGCTACACGATCGCGATCGTGGCCCTGCTGATCATCGTGGGTGCGGTCTACATCTCCAAGCAGCGTGAGGTGGTGCTCGGCGACGACTCCGGCGACCCGGCGCCGCCGGCGCCGCCGGCCCCGGCCGGCGAGCCGACCACGCCGGCTGAGGACGAGACGCAGACGCGCCAGTTCGAGTCGCAGAGCTGACGGGGGACACCCGTTCCAACGCGAAGGCCCGCCCGGAGTGATCCGGGCGGGCCTTCGTCATGTCCTCGTGCCCCCGCGCTGTCCCACGCCGAGTTGTCACCTGCCGACTCGGCGTCATTTCGGTGTCTGTTCGTGCCGACTCGGCGGCTTTTGAGTGCCTGTTTGCGCCGACTCGGCGTGAGGGCCTGCGGGGTCAGCGCACGACGAGGCGTACCCGAGCGGTGGAGTAGCGGACGCGGGAGTGGAAGAAGCGGTGGTAGTCGCGCGTGAGGGCGAGCAGGTCGGCGGGCGACATCTTGATGCAGCCGTGGGAGGTGTAGTCGTTGATCTGGGGGTACTCCCAGCGACACAGCTGGTCGCCGGGGACGTTGGCGCACTGGGTGTTGCCGGCCCCGGCCTCGGTGTGGATGAAGAGCTGCTCGCGCAGGGTCCCGTTCGGACACCGCTTGTCGTCGAGCCGGAAGGCGCGGCCGTGGATCAGGTTGCCGTGGTAGTCGGGGTAGTGCCGCAGGGAGTAGGTGCCGTTCGGCAGCCAGCCGTGGCCCTTCACGCAGGGGTTCTCGGTGCTGCGTCCCGGCAGGCCGGAGCCGGCTCGCCACGAGTCGTGCGCCAGCACCTTCCAGGACCCGTCGCCGCGCTGGCGTGCGGCGTCCCAGGTCAGGGTGCTGCGCCAGGGGTGGGCGTGGTTCTTGGTGAAGGTCATCTGCGCCCGGAGCTTCCCCGGCTGCGCCGAGGTGTCGCCGCCGCCACCCGGCTGGTCGTCGCCGAGCGTGGCCTCGCTCGGACTCTGCGTCGCCACGAGAGCGAGCAGGAGGGCCAGGAAGGTGAGGACACGGGCGACACGAGCCATGCGCCGATTGAAGCAGCATCGGGACCGGCACGGGGCCGTCGGGCGGGCGATGCCACGATGGCGGCATGTCCTCCGCGCACCCCGCCGGGGTCCCCGACGTCGCGCTCGCACCGGCGCTGCGCAGAGCCCTGGCCTCCGCGTCGTACACCTACGACGCCGTCGGCGACCTCCTGGGTACGACGGCCCAGCTCGCGCTGGCGCGCAACGAGACGACCCCGGCGCTCCGGCGTACGACCGGCGGCTCGCCGCTGGAGACCCTGGTGCGTCTGTTCCTGCTCCAGACCGAGGTCGACCGGCCCGACGCCGACCGCGCGCTTCCCGGGCTGGTCGACGCGCTGGTCGGGGGCGGCCTGCTCGTCGCCTCCGGTGGCCAGGTGCGCGCGATGCTCGACTGTCGGCCCTATGCCGACGACGACCGCGACTGGTGGGTCGTCAGCGACCTCACCCCCGGGCTCGACGGACAGCTGATCCGCGTCGCTCCCGACCACGTCCTGGGCGTCAGCCCGGCGTCGACGTCGCTGGCCCAGCTCACCGTCCGCGAACCGGTCGCCCGCGCGCTGGACCTCGGGACCGGGTGCGGTGTCCAGGCCCTCCACCTCGCCGGTCATGCCGACGAGGTCGTCGCGACCGACGTGAACCCCCGAGCGCTGGCCGTCACGGCACTCAACGCCGCACTCAACGAGGTCAGCGTCGACGTCCGCTCGGGCTCGCTGTGGGAGCCGGTCGCCGACGAGCGCTTCGACCTCGTCACCACCAACCCGCCGTTCGTGATCTCGCCGGCGACCGCCGAGCCTCTGGTCTACCGCGACTCGGGTCTGCCCGGCGATCGGGTCGTCGAGGCGATCGTCCGTGGGGCGCCGGCCCACCTCGCCGACGGCGGCTGGTGCCAGGTCCTGGCCAACTGGGCCATCACGAGCGGCCGCCCCTGGGACGACCGCCTGGCCGAGTGGCTCGACCCGGACTGCGACGCGCTCGTCGTCCAGCGCGAGGTGCTCGACCCCGCGTCGTACGTCGAGCTCTGGCTGCGCGACGCCGGACGGCACAGCGCGCCCGGCTACCTCGAGGCGTACGACGTGTGGCTGGGCTGGTTCGAGAGCCAGGGCATCGAGGGCATCGGCTTCGGCTGGCTCAACCTCCGCCGCGGCGGCTCCGCCCGCGAGCTCCTCGACTGGCCGCACGCCGTCGAGCAGCCCATCGCCACGGCGGTCCGCGACTGGGGTCGGGCCGTCCGCATCGACGTCGGCCTCGACGACCGGCTGGTCACCCGGGCCGACGTGCAGCAGGAGACGGTCGGTGCCCCGGGGGCGGAGGATCCCGAGGCGATCGTGCTGCGCCAGCAGACCGGGTTGCGCCGCGCCCGGCGCGTCGACACGGTCGAGGCGGCGCTGGTCGGTGCCTGCGACGGCGAGCTGATGGTGGGCCAGATCCTCGACGCAGTCGCCCACCTGCTCGAGCGCGACCCGGAGGAGCTCCACACGGCGTACCTCCCGGTGGTGCGCGAGCTCGTCACCGAGGGCTACCTCCTCCCGGCATCCCGGTCGTCCGCCTGAGCGGCCAGTAGGGGCTCCTGTCAGGCGGACGACCTGTGCTCCCCGACCGGGTCGGACCGGGCCGACCCGGCGGCCCACGACCGGACGCGCGGCCGGACCGTTCGACAAGACGCGCTACCGTGAGCGGCCGTGACCCGTGCACACCACCGGGTCACCACCTCGGTACGGCCCGGTCCAGTCAGGAGAAGCAGTGGCACACAAGCTGGTGATCGTCGAGTCGCCCGCGAAAGCGCGGACGATCGGCGGCTACCTCGGCAGCGACTACGTGGTCGAGTCGTCGATCGGCCACATCCGCGACCTGCCCAACTCCGCCGCCGACACGCCGGCCAGCATCAAGGACAAGCCGTGGGGTCGGCTCGCCGTCGACGTCGACCACGACTTCACGCCTTACTACGTCGTCCCGCGTGACAAGAAGAGCCACATCGCCAAGCTCAAGGGCCTGCTCAAGGACGCCGACGAGCTCTACCTGGCCACCGACGAGGACCGCGAGGGAGAGGCGATCGCCTGGCACCTCCTCGACGAGCTGAAACCGAAGGGCATCCCGGTGCACCGGATGGTCTTCCACGAGATCACCAAGCCGGCGATCCTCGAGGCCGTCGCGAACCCCCGCGAGATCAACGACGACCTGGTCGAGGCCCAGGAGGCCCGGCGGATCCTCGACCGCCTCTACGGCTACGAGGTCTCGCCCGTGCTGTGGAAGAAGGTCATGTCCGGCCTGTCGGCCGGCCGCGTGCAGTCGGTCGCGACGCGGCTGGTCGTCGACCGCGAGCGGGAGCGGATGGCCTTCCGGGTCGCGTCGTACTGGGACCTCGAGGGCACGTTCGACGCCGGCTCCGGCAAGGAGCCCCGGATGTTCCCGGCCAAGCTCCACTCGGTCGACGAGATGCGGGTCGCCGGCGGCTCCGACTTCGGCACCGACGGCGAGCTCAAGGGCAAGCGCACCACCGACCGCGTCCACCTCGACCGCGCCGCGGCCGAGGGGCTCGTCGCGGCCCTGCACGACACGTCGTACGACGTGCGCTCGGTCGAGTCGAAGCCCTACCGCCGCCAGCCCTACGCGCCGTTCCGGACCACCACCCTCCAGCAGGAGGCCAGCCGCAAGCTCGGGATGAGCGCCTCGGGCACGATGTCGGTCGCCCAGCGGCTCTACGAGGGCGGCTACATCACCTACATGCGGACCGACTCGACGACGCTGTCGAGCGCCGCGGTCGACGCCGCCCGCTCCCAGGTGCGCGAGCTCTACGGCACCGAGTACCTCCCCGACGCGCCACGCACCTACGCCTCGAAGGTCAAGAACGCCCAAGAGGCCCACGAGGCGATCCGCCCTTCCGGCGAGCGCTTCCGGACCCCGGCGGAGACCGGGCTGACCGGCGAGCAGTTCCGGCTCTACGAGCTGATCTGGATGCGCACGGTCGCGTCGCAGATGAAGGACGCCGTCGGTCACTCCGTGACCATCCGGATCGGTGGCGAGGCGGCCGACGGGCGCGACGTCGTCTTCTCCGCCAGCGGTCGCGTGATCACGTTCCACGGGTTCCTCAAGGCCTACGTCGAGGGCACCGACAACAACAAGCGTCAGGACGACGCCGAGACGCCGCTGCCCGACCTCCACGAGGGCGACCCGGTGTCGGCCGCGTCGCTGACCGCCAACGGGCACGAGACCAAGCCGCCGGCCCGCTACACCGAGGCCACGCTGATCAAGGAGCTCGAGGAGCGCGAGATCGGCCGGCCGTCGACGTACGCCTCGATCATCGGCACCATCCTCAACCGGGGCTACGTCTACAAGAAGGGCACGGCGCTGGTGCCGGCCTGGATCGCGTTCTCCGTGGTGCGGCTGCTCGAGGAGCACTTCCCTCGGCAGATCAGCTATGAGTTCACCGCCGGGATGGAGGACGTGCTCGACGAGATCGCCGGCGGCCGCAAGGACCGGGTGACCGAGCTCGGTGAGTTCTACTTCGGCTCCGACCGGGTGATCGGGTTGCACCAGCTGGTCAACGAGCTCGGCGAGATCGACGCCAAGGAGCTCGCGACCTTCCCGGTCGGCGGCCCGGACAGCGGGATCGTGCTGCGGGTGGGGCGCTACGGGCCCTACCTCGAGGGCCCTGGTCCCACGACGGAGGACGGCGACGGCGCCGCCGTCCGCGCGAACGTGCCCGACGACCTCCCGCCCGACGAGCTGACCCTGACCAAGGCCCGCGAGCTGCTCGCCAACCCGGCCGGTGAGGAGAAGCAGCTCGGGGTGCATCCCGAGACGGGTCTGCCGGTGGTGGCCAAGAACGGCCGCTACGGCCCCTACGTCACCGAGGCCCTGCCCGAGGGCGCGCCGAAGTCGGCGAAGCCCCGCACGGGCTCCCTGTTCGCCTCGATGTCGCTCGACACGGTGTCGCTCGACGATGCGGTGAAGCTGCTGTCGCTCCCACGGGTGGTCGGTACCGACGCCGAGGGCGTCGAGATCACCGCCCAGAACGGCCGCTACGGGCCTTACCTGAAGAAGGGCACCGACTCGCGCTCGCTCACCTCGGAGGAGCAGCTCTTCACCGTCACCCTCGACGAGGCGCTGGCGATCTACGCCCAGCCCAAGCAGCGCGGCCGAGCCGCCGCGGCACCCCCGCTCAAGGAGCTCGGTCCCGACCCCGTGTCGGGCGCGCCGGTCGTGGTGAAGTCGGGCCGCTTCGGCGACTACGTGACCGACGGCGAGTACAACGCGACCCTGCGCAAGGACGACACGGTCGAGGCGCTCACCCTCGAGCGGGCCGCGGAGCTCCTGGCCGAACGCCGGGCCAAGGGACCCGCGAAGAAGGCTGCCAAGCGCGGCGCGAAGAAGACGACCGCCAAGAAGACGGCGAAGAAGACCACCACCAAGAAGACGGCCGCCAAGCGGTAGGCCTCTGCACGACCCGAGTGGGCCGCTGGTCGAGCCTGTCGAGACCCGGTGACGGTGGGCGATCTGCTGGTCGAGCCTGTCGAGACCCGGTGACGGTGGGCGATCCGCTGGTCGAGCCTGTCGAGACCCGGTGACGGTGGGCGATCCGCTGGTCGAGCCTGTCGAGACCCGGTGACGGTGGGCGATCCGCTGGTCGAGCCTGTCGAGACCCGGTGACGGTGGGCGATCCGCTGGTCGAGCCTGTCGAGACCCGGTGACGGTGGGCGATCCGCTGGTCGAGCCTGTCGAGACCCGGTGACGGTGGGCGATCCGCTGGTCGAGCCTGTCGAGACCCGGTGACGGTGGGCGATCCGCTGGTCGAGCCTGTCGAGACCCGGTGACGTGTCTGGGGTCTCGGGCAGGGTCACCGGGTTTCGACTCGCCGTCACGGCTTCGCAGGCTCAGCCGTGGGCTCGCTCAACCGGGAGAGCCTCGACCGCGAGCTCGTTCCTCGCTCGCGGTCGGCCTCACCCCCACCAGAACGAGGTGGCGATGATCGCGTAGAGCACGATCAGCGACGCGCCCTCGAGCCACGTCGACTCGCCGTCGAAGGCGATGAACGCGGCGAGGACGACGGCCAGCATCAGCACCACGACCAGCAGCGGGGAGAACACCAGCGTCAGGGTCGCGAGCCCGAAGATCTGGGAGATCAGCACGAGCACGGGGGCGAGGACGAGCGCGATCTGGACGGGGCTGTTGAGGATCACCGAGAACGCGTACGGAGACTGGTCCTTCGCGGCGAGCTGCACGCCGACGACGTTCTCGACGGCGTTGCCGGCGATCGCGACCACGACGAGTCCGGCGAAGGTCTCGTTGATCGACAGCGCGTCCATGGCGGGCTGGAGGGCGTTGACGAACCAGTCGGACACGAACGCCGCCCCCACGCTCGCCGTGGCGAGCAGGCCGATGGCGAGGGGCAGTGACCAGCGGGGCGTCTCGTGGGGTGCCTCCCCGCCCTCGGCCTGGTCTCGGCGTAGCGAGAAGGGGAGCGAGAGGCCGAAGAGCACGAGGAGCAGCACCGACACGATCACGGAGAAGGCGTCCTCGTGCGCGTCGGCGGGGGTGTGCAGCCAGTGGGTGAACGACGGGATGGCCATGGCGGACACCGACAGCAGCATCAGGACGACGATCGTGCGCGCCCGCTCGGAGCCGAGCTGCTGGGTGCCGTGGCGGAGGCCGCCGACGACGAAGGCGAGCCCGAGCACCAGCAGCAGGTTGGCGAGGATGGAGCCGACCAGTGCGGCGCGGACCACGTCCACCAGCCCCGCTTGGAGCGCGAAGATGCAGATGAAGAGCTCCGGCAGGTTGCCCAGCCCCGACTGCAGGACGCCGGTCGCGCCCGGGCCGAACCGGTCGCCGAGCTGCTCCACAGAGCGACCCACGAGCGAGGCCAGGAGGCACACCGCGCCGGCGGACACGACGAAGGCGACGACGGCGTTCCAGCCGCCGTACTCGGCGAACCCGGCGAGGGCGACGAAGACCACGGCGAGTCCCAGCATCACCTTGTCGGACCGGATGAAGGTCGGCGTCGCTCCCGTGGCGCTCATGAGCGCAACCGTAGCGAGAGCGCGCACCGCCGCCGGCGGACGGTGTAGGTGTGCTCGACTACGCTCGGCCCGAGCAGAGACGACCAGGGGCAGTGATGACCAGCGAAGGGCGGGGTGTGTACACGACCACCGGCGTCTTCGTGTGCTTCGAGGGCGGCGAAGGGGCGGGCAAGTCCACCCAGTCGCGAGCCCTCGCCGCGTCGCTCGAGCAGCGCGGCTATCCCGCCCTCCTCACCTTCGAGCCGGGTGACACGCCCGTCGGCAAGGAGATGAGGCGGATCGTCCTCGACCCGGCGACCGGCGAGCTCTCCGACCGCACCGAGGTCCTCCTCTACGCCGCCGACAAGGCCGAGCACGTCGACACCGTCGTGCTCCCGGCCCTCGAGCGCCGCGAGGTGGTGATCACCGACCGCTACGTCGACTCGACCCTCGCCTACCAGGGAGCCGGCCGCACCCTCGTCACCGGCGAGGTCGAGCACGTCGCCCGGTGGGCGACCCGCGACCTGCGCCCCCACCTCACCGTCGTCCTCGACCTCGACCCCGAGCACGGCTTCGGCCGCTTCGCCGAGCGGGACCGGATCGAGGGCGAGTCTCCGGAGTTCCACCGCCGGGTGCGCGAGGCGTTCCTCCAGATGGCCGCGGCCGACCCCGGCCACTACCTCGTGCTCGACGCCCGTCGTCCGGCCGACGAGATCGCGGCCGCTGTCTGGCAGCGGGTCGAGCCCCTGCTCGGTCAGGCGGCGCGGCGATGACCACCGTCACCGCTCCCTCCGTCTGGGACTCCCTCGTCGGGCAGCGCCGCGCGATCGAGGCACTCCGCACCGCCGCAGGCGGCCACGGCATGAGCCAGGCGTTCCTGTTCACCGGGCCGCCCGGGTCGGGCCGCTCCAACGCCGCGGTCGCGTTCGCCGCCGCGTTGCAGTGCGAGGAGCACCCACCGGGCTGCGGGACCTGCCACTCCTGCCACACGGTCCTGGCCGGGAGTCACGCCGACGTGACCGTCGTCCGCACGCAGAAGCTGTCGATCGGCGTCGACGAGGTCCGCGATCTCGTACGCCGGTCGGCCCTGGCTCCGGTCGGCCGGCGCTGGCAGATCATGATCGTCGAGGACGCCGACCGACTCACCGACCAGGCCGCGAACGCGCTGCTCAAGGCGATCGAGGAGCCGACCGACCGCACCGTCTGGATGCTCTGTGCGCCGACCGTCGAAGACCTCCTGCCGACCATCCGGTCGCGCTGCCGGCTGGTCACCCTCACCACGCCGTCGACCCTCGAGGTGGCCGACTTCCTGGTCCGGACCGCCGGCGTCGACGCCGCCCTCGCGTCCTACTGCGCGCGCGCCAGCCAGGGCCACATCGGCCGGGCCCGCGCGCTGGCTCGCGACGAGGGTGCCCGCAACCGCCGCCACGAGGTGATCTCGTGGCCGGCCCGGCTCACCAGCCTGGGTGCGTGCATGAACGCCGCCACCAACCTCCACGAGACCACGCAGGAGGAGGCCGACCTGATCACCGGCGACCTCGACGCACGTGAGCGGGCCGACCTCGACGCGTCGTACGGCGTGGTGGAGCGGGGGCGGCGGCCGCGCGAGTACGCGCCGGCCCTGGCGGCGATGGAGAAGTCCCAGAAGACCCGCGCCAAGCGGCGCCACCTCGACGTGGTCGACCGCAGCCTGATGGATCTCGTGTCGGTCTACCGCGACGCCATCGCGCTCGCGACGGGAGGGGGTGAGCTGGTCAACGAGGAGCTGCGCGCAGACGTCGAGCAGATCGTGCGCACGTCCACCCCCGAGCTCAACCTGCGCCGGATCGGGTGGATCTTCGACGCCCGCGAGCAGATGCTGGAGTTCAACGTCCCCGTCCCGCTTGCGCTCGAGTCGATGATGGTCGCCTTGAAGGCACCCACCCGGTGAGGCGGCTGTTCGTCGCGATCGCGCTGGTCCTCGCGGTCGTGCTGGTGGCCGGCACCGCCCTCGTCGCGGCCTTCGACGCGGCGCCGACCAACGGCGCCTCCAGCCGGGGTCCCACGCCCGTGACCCCGTCGGCCGCGCCGTCACCGACGCGCCCGCCCTCGCCGGCGTTGGCGTCCTTCTACGGTCAACGCCTCGCGTGGTCCGACTGCCACGACGGCGACCAATGCGCCTCGCTGACCGTCCCCCTGGACTACCGCCACCCGTCCGCCACCACGATCAAGATCTCGGTCCTCAAGGTCCCCGCCGCCGATCCGACGACCCGCATCGGCTCGCTGGTGATCAACCCGGGTGGTCCCGGAGAGCCCGGCACGACGTACGCCGCGCTGGGCGCGCAGGCCTTCGGCCAGCCGTTGCTCGACCACTACGACATCGTCGGCTTCGACCCCCGCGGCACCGGCGACAGCTCGCCGGTCGACTGCCTCAGCGACAGCGCCCTCGACCGCTACCTCGGGGCTGATCCCGAGCCCTCCACGCCGGGCGAGGTCGCGGCCCTTCGCGCCACGCAACACCAGATGGCGACCGGGTGCAGCCGTCTGTCCGGTGCGCTGGCCTCCCACATCTCGACGGTCGAGGCCGCCCGCGACATGGACATCCTCCGGGCCGCCCTGGGCGAGGGCACCCTGAACTACCTCGGCTCCTCCTACGGGACCAAGCTCGGTGCGACGTACGCCCAGCTCTTTCCCCACCGGGTCGGCCGGTTCGTGCTCGACGGTGCGGTCGACGTCTCGTTGGGCACCAGGCAGCTGACCCTCCAGCAGGCGGCCGGCTTCCAGCGCGCGCTCGAGGCGTACGCCGAGAACTGTGTCGACTCCTCGGGGGGCTGCTTCCTCGGCAACACCGTGCCCGACGTGCTGCAGACCATCAGCACCCTGATCGACCAGATCGCGGCGAAGCCGCTGCCGGCCGGCGACCGGGAGCTGACCGCAGGCAACGCGTTCTACGGCATGGCGGTCACCCTCTACAGCCGCACGTACTGGGTCCTGCTGACCCAAGCCCTCCGCGCTGCGCTCGGGGGCGACGGGCAGCCGTTGATGCTGCTCGCCGACGCCTATGCCTCGCGCAACCCCGACGGCACCTTCCAGAACAACTCGATGGAGGCGTTCCTCGCGATCTCGTGCCTCGACGACCCCTGGTCGATCCCGGCCACACGGGTGCCGTCGCAGTTCCCGGCCTTCGAGAAGGCCTCGCCGGTCTTCGGCAAGGTCTTCGCCTGGACCCTCACCTCGTGCCGCGGGTTCTCCCCTCGCAGCGACGAGCCGGTGCCCACGATCCATGCCAGGGGCGCCGCGCCGATCGTGGTGGTCGGCACGACCCGTGACCCGGCCACCCCGTTCGCGTGGGCGGTCGCGCTCGCCCACCAGCTCGACTCCGGCGTCCTCCTGCGCCGCGACGGCGACGGCCACACCGGCTACCACACCGGCAACAGCTGCATCGACCACGCCGTGGAGTCCTACCTCGTCTCCGGCATCGTCCCGCGGAACAACACCTCCTGCTGACCCGGCAGACGTCGACGACGGAGCGCGCCGACCCGCGACTCGACGCTCTGGAACGTCGACCCGGCAGAAGTAGACGCCGATTCCCGCCCGCCGGATCGCCCTCCGTATACTTCCGGCCGTTGCCCGGACGTACGTCGTACCCGGGCTGCACGCCGCCTTAGCTCAGTCGGTAGAGCGATTCACTCGTAATGAATAGGTCGTCGGTTCGATTCCGACAGGCGGCTCCATCGGTGCTCGGGCCTCGTCGGCCTACGCGTCCGCCTCCTGCGCGGCGCGGGCCGCGTCGCGCTCCGCCGGGGAGCGCAGGATGCAGAACTCGTTGCCCTCGGGGTCGGCCAGGACCGCCCAGCCGCTGCCGGGCCCCCACTGGTCGCGCAGGTCGAGCACCACCGTCGCCCCGTGCCCGAGCAGGCGCGCCAGCTCCTCGTCGCGGGTGCCCTCGCGCGGCATCAGGTCGAAGTGCATCCGGTTCTTGCCCTGCTTGGTGTCGGGCACCTCGATGAACAGCACCCGGTGGCCGGTCTGGGGGTCGCGGATCATGCACTCCTCGTGGCCGGGCTCGTTGGGGTCGCCCTCGAGGTCGACGTAGCCCAGCACCGGCTTCCACCACTCCGACAGGGCGTAGGCGTGGGCGCAGTCGATGGTCGTGTGCGAGATGAAGGAGGTCACCCCGCCACTCTGCCCAGGTGTCGACCGCCTCTCAACGCCATTTCCGGTGCCGACGTCGAGCCCCCAGGGGTGGTCCCCCGACGGCGGGCGGGGCCTAGCGTGGGCGGATGCCCGAGCCGATCACCGAAGCCGACGAGACCCACTACGACTTCGTGTTCGCGCCGGGCTACCGGCTTCCGGCCCTGCTGTTCGGCGTGCTGCCCGCGACGACCGGGGCGACCCTCGGCCCGAGGGGGCTACGGGTCAGGTTCGGCCCCTGGCGGCTGCGGACCACGATCGCCAACATCGCGAGTGCCCGGACGACGGGTGGGTTCGGGTGGCTGAGGACGGCCGGCCCGGCGCACCTGTCGTTCGCCGACCGTGGCGTGACCTTCGCGACCAACGGCGACGCGGCCGTCTGCGTCACCTTCCACACGCCCGTGCCGGGCATCGACCCGACCCGCACCGTCACCCACCCGGGCGCCACGCTCACGGTGGCGGACCCCGCGTCGTTCGTCGCGCACCTCGACGCCTTGCGCGGCTGACCGCTGCCGACTCGTCGGTCGGTCGCGCAGCGAGCGACCGAGAACTCCCGCCGTTCACCCGCGGGGGGCGAAGTGATACGGCCGGTGAGGATCCACACTGACCGGGTGCTGGACCGTTGGCTGACCAAGCGCGACGGCGCCGGAGGCCCCGGCGACGCCCGTGGCCGGCTGGTTGCGTCGGCAGGTGGCGACCTCACCGACCTCGCCCATCGTGTCGCGGACTCGTTCCTGGGCCGCTGCGTGCGGCGCTTCGTCGACATGACCGGTATCGACCGGAGCATGGTTCTCGCCTCGCAGGCGTTCACCTCGTTGATCCCGTTGCTGATCCTCTTGGCGACCTGGGCCCCCGCGGGGCAGGAGAACGTGATCGCCGAGTCCATCATCCGCAAGTTCCACCTCGAGGGCGACGCAGCCTCAGCGGTGACGCAGCTGTTCGCCGTACCCGAGAGCGCCACCGGCTCGGTGAGCACCTTCAGCGCCCTGCTCCTCCTGATCTCGGGTACGTCGTTCACTCGGCGCTTCCAGCGGATGTACCGGGCGGCGTACGAGCAGGAGAAGGCCGGCTTCAGGAGCGGCGTCTACTCGACCCTGGGCCTCCTGGTCCTGCTGCTCGAGGTCTTCGTCCTGTACGGCGCGCGGGCGCTCGTCGCCTACCTCCCGTTCAACTGGCTGCTCACCGTGCCTGTCTCGCTGGTCACCGGCGTTCTCCTCTGGACCTCGATCCCCTACCTGCTCCTGAACCGCCAGGTCCACTGGCGACGCCTCGTGTTCGGCGGCGTGGTCGCCGCCATCGCGACCTCGGTGTACTCCGTGGCGAGCATCCTCTACATGCCGGAGACGCTGGAGCGCTACACCCAGGAGTTCGGCCTGTTCGGCGTGACCATCTCTCTCATCGGCTGGCTGCTGGCCATCGCCTTCATCCTGGTCGGCGCGGCCGCGGTGGGGGCCCAGTTCGACTTCTGCCTGGCTCCGTGGGCGCTCTACCTCAAGACGAGGTTCAAGCTGGAGGACCCCGAGATCCTCCGCCCCGAGCCCACGGCAGCCGACCTCAACGCCGGGTTGACCACCGACGACATCCGTCTGGTGATCCGGGTGATCGGCAGCTGGGGGATCCTCACCGCCGCGGTCTGGGTCGCCACGATCGTGGTGCCGGGCATCGACGTCCCGGGCGGGTTCTGGGCGTACGTCGTGGTGTCCCTGCTGGTCGGCCTGGTCAGTGCCCTGGTCGGTGCCGTGCCCCGGGTCCTGACGGTGCCGCAGCCGGTGCTGGTCGTCGCAGCCCTGTCGCTCCTGGTCAACGGCCTGCTGCTGGCGATCGTCGCCTGGATCTCGCCGGGGCTCGAGATCGCCAGCTTCGGCGCCGCCATGGCAGGTGGCTTCGTGGTGGCCTGCGTGACCACGGCCCTCGAGGTGCTCTGGCAGCCGATCAAGAAGCACCTCTAGTCATGTCACCCACGTCGGGTGAGGCTGGTCGGCGGGCCTCCACCTAGGTTCGATGGACGCCTGGTGCGCAGGCGATCAAGCAGAGGAGGCTTCCATGGCCGACCAGCCCAACATCCTGGTCATCTGGGGCGACGACATCGGCCAGAGCAACCTCAGCTGCTACAGCGACGGGTTGATGGGCTACCGGACCCCCCACATCGACCGGATCGCCGAGGAGGGCGTGCGCTTCACCGACTACTACGGCGAGCAGAGCTGTACGGCGGGCAGAGCCGCGTTCATCATGGGTCAGAACCCCTACCGCACCGGCCTGACGAAGGTCGGGCTGCCGGGCGCCGACCTCGGCATCAGGCCCGAGGACCCCACGATCGCCACGGCGCTGAAGGCGCTGGGATACGCGACCGGACAGTTCGGCAAGAACCACCTGGGCGACCGCGACGAGTTCCTCCCCACCATGCACGGGTTCGACGAGTTCTTCGGCAACCTCTACCACCTCAACGCCGAGGAGGAGCCCGAGCTCGACGACTACCCGACCGAGGCCGAGTTCCCGCACTTCCGCGAGCGGTTCGGGCCCCGAGGGGTGATCCACTCCTGGGCCAACGGCGACGGCACCCAGCGGATCGAGGACACGGGGCCGCTCACCCAGGAGCGGATGAAGACGATCGACGACGAGATCGTCCCCGAGGCGCTGCGGTTCATGTCGGAGGCGCAGGCCGGCGGGACGCCGTTCTTCGTCTGGCTCAACACCACCCACATGCACTTCCGCACGCACATCAAGGACGGCAGCCGAGGCAAGGCCGGCCGGTGGCAGTCGGAGTACCACGACGTGATGGTCGACCACGACGAGCTGGTCGGGTCGGTGCTCGACCACCTCGACGAGACCGGTCTCGCCGACAACACGATCGTCATGTACTCGACCGACAACGGTCCGCACATGAACTCCTGGCCGGACGCGGGCATGACCCCGTTCCGGAACGAGAAGAACTCCAACTGGGAGGGGGCCTACCGGGTGCCGGCGATGGTCCGCTGGCCGGGGCACATCCCGGCGGGTGAGATCCGCAACGGCATCGTGAGCCACAGCGACTGGTTCGTCACCTTGCTCGCGGCCGCGGGCGACACCGACGTCGCCGACCGCCTGAAGGAGGGGACGGACCTCGACGGCACGACGTACCGGGTCCACCTCGACGGCCACAACCAGCTCGACTACCTCACCGGGGCGGCCGACGAGAGCCCGCGCACCTACTTCTTCTACGTCTCCGACGACGGCGACCTCACCGCCCTGCGCTACGACAACTGGAAGTTCGTGTTCCTCGAGCAGCGCGCGGTCGGGACGCTCCAGATCTGGGCCGAGCCCTACGTCGAGCTCCGCGTCCCGAAGCTCTTCAACCTCAAGACCGATCCCTACGAACGCGCGGACATCACGTCCAACACCTACTACGACTGGATGCTGGACCACATCTTCCTCTTCGTGCCCGCGCAGGCCTTCGTGGCCGAGAAGCTGCAGACGCTCGCGGAGTTCCCGGTCCGGCAGAAGCCCGCCAGCTTCAGCCTGGAACGCGTGCTGGAGAAGCTCCAGGCCGCCTCGCTGGACGCGTGAGCCGCACCGCCCTCGCCTCGACGGTCTCCCTCGAGGGAGGGACGTTTGTCATGGGCTCCGACGCGCACTACCCCGAGGAGGCTCCCACCCACCGGGTCCGCGTCGACCCCTTCGAGATCGAGTCGGTGCCAGTGACCAACGAGCGCTTCGCGGCCTTCGTCCGGGCCACCGACCACGTCACGGTGGCGGAGCGGGCGGTGGACCCGGCCGACTTCCCGGGCGCACCGGCCGCGAACCTGGTGCCGGGCTCGCTGGTGTTCACGCCGACCGCCGGTCCGGTCGACCTGCGCCACCTGAGCCAGTGGTGGACGTGGACGCCCGGTGCCTGCTGGAGCGCGCCCGAGGGTCCGGGCAGCTCGGTCAAGCGACGCCCCGACCACCCCGTCGTCCACGTGGCCCACGAGGACGCCCGTGCCTACGCCGACTGGGCCGGCCTCGACCTGCCCACCGAGGCCGAGTGGGAGTACGCCGCCCGCGGGGGCCTCGAGGGCACGGCGTTCACCTGGGGCGACGAGCCTCGCCCCGGTGGACGGATCATGGCCAACACCTGGGACGGCCCGGACTTCCCGTGGCGGAGCACGCGGGAGAGCGGGTACACCCGGACGTCGCCGGTCGGCAGCTTCCCCGCCAACGGGTTCGGGCTCTACGACATGGCCGGCAACGTCTGGGAGTGGACCGACGACTGGTGGACCAGCCACCATCCGGCGGACGCTGCCTCCGCGTGCTGCGTCCCCGACAACCCCCGAGGCGGCGATCTCGAGCACAGCCTCGACGCCCGCCAGCCACAGTTCCGCGTGGGCCGCAAGGTGATCAAGGGTGGGTCCCACCTGTGCGCCGATTCCTACTGCCTGCGCTACCGGCCGGCCGCCCGCCGGCCGCAGATGATCGACACCGGCATGAGCCACGTCGGCTTCCGGTGCGTACGACGAAGGGTCCCCGATGCCTGAGACCGCTGCCGCGCTCCCTTCCTGGCGCCCGGGTCCGACGAGGGACGCGATCGTCGCGTTCCTCGACGCCGTGACCTCCGTGCCGGTCGAGCGCCGGGTCGCCTGCCTCGACAACGACGGCACGCTGTGGTGCGAGCGCCCGTCGTACGTCCAGCTCGACTTCTTCGTCGACGAGCTCGAGCAGGCCGTCGCCCGGGACCCGGGCGTCGCGGAGCGGGCAGAGTTCGCGGCGCTGCTCTCCGGTGACGGCGCGGCGATCGCCGACCTCGGGCTGGCCCGCATCGCGGGCGCGCTCAGCGGTCTGTGCGCCGGGATCTCGCCGGACGAGTTCACCTCCCGGGTGCGTGACTTCATGGGCCGGGCACGGCACGCGACGCTCGACCGTCCCCTCACCGGCATGGTCTACCAGCCGATGCTGGAGCTGCTCGACGTGCTGCGGACCCTCGACTTCACGATCTGCGTGGTCACCGGCGGGGGCACCGAGTTCGTCCGAGCCGTGAGCGACGACCTCTACGGCGTCCCGCCGGAGCGCGTGGTGGGCACGCTGCTCGAGTACGACGTCGTGGACCCGGGCGACCAGCCGTCGCTGGTCCGGACGGACCGCCTCTTCGGGGCGGCGAACGAGGGCGCGGCCAAGGTCAGTGGCATCCAGACCCAGCTCGGGCGTCGCCCGATCCTGGGCGTGGGCAACTCGGGTGGCGACCGGCAGATGCTGGCGTGGGCGGCGACCGGCGAGGGGCCGACCCTGGCGCTCCTGGTCGACCATGACGACGCCGAGCGCGAGTTCAGCTATCGCAGCACGGCCGAGAGCTTCACCGAGACCGAGCCGATCACCGACGTCGCGGCGCGCCTGGGCTGGACCGTGGCGAGCATCGCCCGCGACTGGGAGACCGTCTTCCCGCCGCTCGGCTGACCGAGCGGCGGGACGGGCCGGTCAGGCCTCGGTCGTCTCCTCGAGCGGGGCGACCTCGTCGTCCTTGCCGAACATGAACGCGTAGGTCAGGCCGGCGATCGCGCCGCCGACCAGGGGAGCGACCCAGAACACCCAGAGCTGGCCCAGGGCATCGGCCCCCGCGAAGAGCGCGGGGCCGGTGGAGCGGGCGGGGTTCACCGAGGTGTTGCTGACCGGGATGCTCGCGAGGTGGATCAGGGTCAGGGAAAGACCGATCGCGAGGGGAGCGAATCCCTTGGGAGCCCGCGTGTCCGTCGCGCCGAGGATCACGTAGAGGAACACCGCGGTGAGGATGACCTCGATCACGATGACGGCCAGCAGTGAGTAGCCACCTGGCGACCGGTCGCCGTAGCCGTTGGTAGCGAAGCCGGAGTCCTTGGCGCTGAACCCGTCGACGCCGTTGGCGACCACGAAGAGCGCCGCTGACGCGACGATCGCGGCCACGACCTGGGTGACGACGTAGGGCACGACCTCAGACATCTTGAACCGCTTGGCCAGGGCGAGGCCGAGCGAGATGGCGGGGTTGAAGTGGCCTCCGCTGATGTGTCCGACGGAGTAGGCCATGATCAGGACGGTCAGGCCGAAGGCGAAGGCGACGCCGAGGTAACCGACGCCGACATCGGGTACGCCGGCCGCGAGCACGGCGGTGCCGCAACCGCCGAACACGAGCACGAACGTTCCGAGGAACTCGGCGGTCAGTCGCTGGGTCATGGTGTGCGGGTCCATGGGATTCCCTTCACGAGACGGTTCGTCAGCAGTCTTCACCATCGGGCGAGCACGACGTCCGCGACTCACCCACGTCGGGTGACCCGCTCCGTGCTCGACCTACCCAAGACCGACGTCGGCCGGTACCTTGGCGGCGGCTCGACAACGGCGGGTGACGGCCTCCTCGCGCGCCGGCTCCCACGCCGGCTGCACGGCAGGCCCTCGGGCTCCCGCCTCGTCGCGGCGTCAGAGAGGACGTCTCGGACGGGGGAGGATGACGGGTGGCGCGACTGCTGCACAGGATGGGCATGTTCTGCGCCCGCCGGCCGCTCGTCATGATCGGGGTGTGGGTGCTGGTCGCCGTGGCGGTCTTCGGCTCGGTGGCGGCCTTCGGCTCGCAGACCAACAACGACCTGCGCCTCCCCGGCACCGGTAGCCAGTCGGCCAAGGACCTGCTCCAGGAGAAGTTCCCGCCGCAGCAGAACGGCGCCAACCCGATCGTCTTCGACGTCTCGAAGGGCAAGCTCACCGACCAGGCGAACAAGCAGGCGATCAACGACTCCGTCAAGGCGATCAGGGCGCAGCCACACGTCTACAGCGTGACCAACCCGCTCAGCAGCTCCGGCCAGACGGCGGGCCTGCTGTCGAAGGACAAGCAGACGGCGTTCGCTCCGGTGCTGATGGACGTCTCGTCCGGAGACCTCACCACCGAGCTGGCCCAGAACGTGATGGATGCGACCGCGCCGGCGACGAAGGCCGGCATCACCACGGCGGCCGCCGGCTCGATCGGTTCGACGCTCTCGGACGAGCCGTCGGAGACCAGTGAGATCGTCGGCATCGTCGCCGCGATGATCATCTTGAGCTTCGTGCTCGGCAGCCTGGTGGCGATGGGGCTCCCGATCATCACGGCGGTGGCGGGGCTCGGGATCGCCCTGTCGGTGATCGGGCTCGTCGGCCACGCCGTCGCCATCCCGTCGAGCGGCCCGACCCTGGCGACCATGATCGGTCTCGGCGTCGGCATCGACTACGCGCTGTTCATGATCACCCGACATCAGGAGCAGCTCCGGGCCGGGATGTCGATGCACGACTCCATCGCCAACGCGGTCTCGACGGCCGGCAGCGCGATCGTCTTCGCCGGCTGCACGGTGGTCATCGCGCTGCTGTCCCTGGGGGTGGCCGGCATCCCGCTCGTCAGCGCCCTGGGACTGGCCTCGGCCATCGGGGTGGTGGCCGCCGTGCTGGGCTCGATCACGCTGCTGCCGGCGTTCCTGGGCCTGCTCAAGCACCGGATCGCCTGGGCGTCGCTGCCGGCGTTCCTGAGCCCCACGCCCCGGCCCGGGCACGGCCTGTGGTTCCGCTGGTCGGGCGTCGTACGCCGACACCCGGTGCTGGTCACCGTCCTGTCTCTGGCGTTCCTGGTCCCGCTGATCATCCCGGTGTTCTCCCTCGAGCTCGGCCAGGAGGACATCGGCGCCACCGACCCGTCGACCACCGAGCGGCAGGCCTACGACCTGATCACGGCCGGCTTCGGCGTGGGCTACAACGGGCCGCTCCAGGTCGCGTCCGAGCTGACGCCTGCGGCGACCCCGAGTGCGGCGTACACCAAGAAGTACGACAAGGCGATGTCGCTGAAGAAGGACCTGGACCAGAAGCAGAAGGAGCTCCCGAAGGAGCAGAAGCAGCTGGAGCAGCAGCAGCAGGAGCTCGAGGCCCAGCAGGCGTCGCTGCAGACCCAGGGCGATGAGCTGAAGCAGCAGCAGGCAGCGCTGCAGACCCAGGCCGACCAGCTCAAGCAGCAGCAGGCAGCGCTGCAGCAGCAGGCCGACGAGCTCAACCGCCAGAAGCAGGTGCTGGAGGCCAAGGCCGCGAAGCTGAACGCCGAGAAGCACCACCTGGAGCAGGAGAAGGCGGCCTTGAAGCGCAAGGCCGAGGCGCTGGCCGCCGAGGTGCGCACCTTGGGGAGGCGGCTCGCGGCACTCAAGGTGCGAGAGAAGGAGCTGAAGCAACGGATCGTTGACAACCCCGACAAGCCGGAGCTCCTCCGACGCCTCGAGCGGAGACTGGCGCGCGTCGAGGCCCGCGAGGCCGCGATCGAGAAGCAGATCCCCGGCCTGAAGAAGCAGGCCCAACAGCTCCTCGCGCAGGCGGAGAAGCTGGAGAAGCAGGCCGGGGCCCTGCAGAAGCAGGCGAACGCCCTCAACCGTCAGAAGGCGGAGCTGGAGGCCCAGGCAGCAGCGCTCCAGCGCCAGGGCGACGCCCTGCAGGCCCAGGCCGACCAGCTCCGGGCCCAGGGCGATGCCTTGCAGGCGCAGGCCACGACGCTGCAGCAGGAGGGGGCGGCGCTGCAGAAGCAGGCCGACGCGCTGCAGAAGCAGGCGGACCAGCTGAAGCAGGAGCAGAAGCAGGCGCAACAGGAGCAGCAGGAGGCCCTCAAGCTCCAGGACCAGCTCACCGACATGCTCACGGCGGCCGGGGGCGACGACCGCGGGACGGATCCGAGGGTCGTGAAGCTCCAGTCGGCACTCTCGGCGACCTCAGGGGTCGTGACGCTGACTCCACCGCAGATCAACAAGGCCGGTGACGTCGTGCTGCTGTCGGCGATCCCGTCCACCTCGCCCGCCTCGAACGACACCGCCGACCTGGTCAAGCACGTGCGCAGCGACGTGCTGCCTCCGGTCAACACCACCGGCATGACGTCCTACGTCGGGGGCTTCACCGCGTCGTACGTCGACCTGGCCGCGCTGATCACCGCCCGGCTCCTGCTCGTGATCGGCACCGTCATCCTGCTCGGCTTCATCCTGTTGATGATCGCCTTCCGCTCACTGCTCATCCCCCTCCAGGCGGCGATCACCAACCTGCTCTCGGCGGCTGCGGCCTTCGGCGTCCTGACAGCTGCGTTCCAGTGGGGCTGGGGCATCTCCCTGCTCGGCATCGACACCCCCGACTCGTCCGTGCCGATCGCCAGCTATGTGCCCCTGATGATGTTCGCGGGTCTGTTCGGGCTCTCGATGGACTACGAGGTCTTCCTGGTCAGCCACGTCGACCACCACCACCATCAGGGCGAGGAGGCGCGTCAGGCCGTGGCCTCGGGCCTCGCGTCCAGCGCCCGGATCACCACGGCAGCGGCCCTGATCATGGCCTCGGTCTTCGCCAGCTTCATCCTCAACGGCGACCCGACGATCAAGCAGTTCGGCGTCGGTCTGGCGGTGGCGGTGCTGCTGGCCGGACTGCTGGTGGTGACGTTGGGCCCGGCCGTCATCGTGCTGTTCGGCAAGGCGGCGTGGTGGCTACCGCGATGGCTCGACAAGATCCTTCCCCACATCTCGGTGGAGGGTGAGGCGATGCCCGGCGAGGGCGAGCCACCGCCGGAGGTGTCCGAGGGCGGACCCCGCCATGCAGCACCCGGACCCGAGACGGTCTAGCGCCGCGTGTCGGCTCGATTCGCCACGGGTACCTCGCTCCCATCTACGATGATCCCTCTCGCGTCTTCGGTCTGAGGGAGGGCCGGACGATGACCTCGACCCGCACCATCCGGCCGCTGCTGCGCGCTCGTACGTCACCGCCGCGCCCCTCCACGCACATCCTCTCGCGTCCGCGCCTGCTGGAGCAGATGGACGCGGGCAGCCGCGGAGCGGTCACGCTGGTCTGCGGCGGCCCGGGCACCGGGAAGTCGCACCTGGTCATCGACTGGGTACGACGGCGCCGCCGGCCCGCCATTCGCGTGGCCTGGGCAGCGCTCGGTGCCGACTGCAACGATCCGCAGCGGCTCTGGACGCTCTTCCTGGCGTCGCTCGACCGCGCCGGGCTGGACAGCCCGTCGCTGGCCGGGATGCGGGCACCGGCCGAGGTGAACGAGGCCTTCCTCGATCGGGTGCTGCTCGCGCTCGAGGAGCTGGACGCCCCGGTCGTGCTGGTGCTGGAAGACCTGCACGAGGTCACCGCGCCGGTGGCCGTGCGCACCATCGACACCCTCGTCCGGCTGCTGCCCGACTGCGTCCACCTGGTGATGATCACCCGCTCCGACCCGCCGCTGTCGCTCCACCGGCTGCGGGTCGCGGGCGGGCTGAGCGAGGTCCGCCACGCCGACCTCGCCTTCACCGGCGAGGAGGCGGTGGCGCTGCTGGGGCAGCACGGACTCTCCCTCACCGACTCCGAGGTCGAGCAGCTGATGGAGCGTACCGAGGGCTGGGCCGTGGGACTGCGGCTGGCCGCGCTGAGCCTGCAGCGCTGCACCGACGACGAGGAGCGCGCTCGGGCGGTGGCCGACTTCGCCGGTGACAACCGAGCGGTCGCCGACTACTTGGTCGCCGAGGTGCTCGACCGACTCCCCGAGGACCTGCGGCGGTTCCTGCTCCTGACCAGTGTCGTCGAGCGCGTGGACGCGGGCCTGGCCGAGCACCTGACCGGCACCGCCGGCGGCGCCGATGCGCTCGAACGGCTCGAGAGCGCGGGTGTGCCGCTGGTCCCGCTCGACGACCACCGCGGGTGGTACCGCTACCACCGTCTCGTCCAGGAGCTGTGCCGCCAGCGCCTGCATGCCGAGGACCCGGCCATCGTGCCCGGGCTGCACACCCAGGCAGCGCTCTGGTTCGCCGAGCACGGGGAGTTCGACGAGGGCCTGAGGCAGGCGATCGCCGGCCGCAGCTGGTCGGAGTTCGGAAGGATCGCGGTCGCGCGGGCGGGGGCGAACGTGTTCGGTCATCCCGGCACGTCCGTGCGCGGGCTGCTGGCCGAGCTCCCCGAGGAGGTCCTTCCGGACGACCCCTGGTTGGCGACCGTCCGTGCCCTCGAGCTCCACGATGCCGGAGCGCCCGAGCGGCTGGCGCGGCGCGTGCGGCGGGCCGAGGAGCTCTGGGCGGGCTACGAGGACGACGACGCGCGCCTCCACCGGATGGTGCTTGCTCTGCTCCGGGCGGCGGCGGCGCGCGGCCGCTACGACGTGGTCGTGGCCGCCGACGAGTGTGAGCGGGCCCTCCGACTCGCGGACTCGGTCGAGGGCGGTCCTGCGATCGCGCAGTGGCCGGCGCTCCCGTCGTACCGGGCGTTCGGCGACCTCCTGCTCGGCAAGAGCCTGGTCTGGCAGGGCCGGCTGGAGGAGGCGGAGACCTGCCTGGTCCTCGCCGCCTCGTTGCCCGCCGGTCACCGCCAGGACCCGGTGGACGGCGGCCTGCTCGCGAGTGCCTACCTCTCGCTCGTCCTGGCGATGCGTGGAGCGCTGGGGCAGGCGACGACCTATGCCGACCACGCTCTTGCCCTGGGTGACGCCCAGGGCTGGGCGGACGAGATCCAGTCGACGAGTGCCTGGCTCAGCCTCGCGCTCGTCCACCTCCAGCGGGGCGACACAGGGGCAGCCCGGAGCGCACTCGACGAGGCGACCCTGGTGCTGGAGCGCCGCCCGGACGCGCTGCTCGAGGCCTGTCGCACCCTCGCGACCGCCCGGCTCCTGGGCGAGGCCGGCGATGCGGGCGCCGCGCGGGCTGCGCTTGGTGAGGCGGGCCGGAGGCTGGACGAGCTCCCGGACGTGCCCTTCCTGTCCGGCTGGTGGCTCCTGGTCCGGTGCGGGCTCGAGCTGGCCGACGGCAGGCCCGCGGTCGTCCTCGACCTGCTGGACCCCGACACACCGGGGGGCGCCTCTCCGTCCGCACGGGTGCTGCGCGGCCGAGCCCACCTGCACGAGGGGAACGGCGAGGAAGCTCTGGCAGAGGTCCAACCGCTGACGGCCGGCGGGCGGCCCGGGGTCACCGCCATCGAGGCGTGGGTGGTGACGGCGCTCGCCCAGGAGTCGCTCCGCCAGGACGGCGCGGCCCTCACCGCCCTGACCCGGGCTCTGCAGTCGGCAGAGGCGGAGGGGTGGGTACGTCCGTTCCTCAACGAGCGGGAGCGGCTGACCCCCTTGCTGGAGCGCTACCGGACGGTCGTCCTGACCCCGTCGCCCCTGGTCGACAAGCTGGTGACGTCGCCATCGGGGCGCGCCGTCCGGAACGTCGCGCTCACGGATCGTGAGCTGGCGGTGCTGCAGCTCCTGCCGAGCATGATGAGCAACGAACAGATCGCCGGCGAGCTGTTCGTGTCGGTCAACACCGTGAAGGTCCACCTGAAGTCGCTGTATCGCAAGCTGGGCGTCAGCAGCCGCCGCGAGGCCGTGATCGCAGGGGCTGCGTGGTCGACCGAGCAGTCGGCCGGCGCACCGAGCAGCTAGACCGGCGGTCGCCGGCTCACGGGGACGTCGGTACGTCCGGGTCGTCGGGGCCGGCCTCGGTCGCCTTCGCCGCCGCCTCACGGGACTCGCGCTGCCGCTGCCGGACGCTCAGGGCGCTCGGGAGGATGATCCGTGCCACCAGGCCGACGATGATCAGGTCGGCGGCGATCTGCGCGGTGACCACCGCCCGCGACAGGGTGCCGGTCGCGTGCACGTCGCCGAAGCCGACGGTGGCGATGGTCGACATGGTGAAGTAGAGCGCGTCCATCCGGTTGTTGATCCCGGCGAACTGGCCCTCGGTGGCGGCGAGGCTGACATAGACGAGCGACATGAAGCAGATGAACGCGTACAGCACAGCACCCAACGCCTCCAGCCGGATCCCGCGGTCATCCGAGGCGTTGCGGGCCCGCCGACCGAGGGAGAGGAAGGCGATGGTCAGGGCGCCCAGGCCGAGCAGGGCCAGGAACGCCGTCACGCCGAGGTCCTGCCCGTTGTCGCCGGGCACCGGGATGACGAAGTAGAGGGCGAGCATCCCCAGGACCGTCGCCGTGCTGCGCAACGCCATCAGCACAGAGGACCTCTTCATCCGGCGTCGTCCACGTCGGCCGGGATGCGCCGCAGGCCGACCAGCTCGATGCCCGCGTCGCGGATGCGGTGGCACAGCTCGACGAGCTCCTGCTCGTCCGCGACCTCCCCGACGATGGTGGTGGTGACCGGCTCCACGACGTACTGCACGTCGCCGAAGAGGTAGTCGGCCACCTGCGTCACGTCGCCGACGATGCGGAACTCGACCCGTCGCGGGCCACGCGTCTCGGGGCTCATTCAGCCACCCGTCCGGCCTCTGCCGAGCGATGCCGCACCTCGACCAGGGTGAGTCCCAGCGTGGCCAACCGGTCGAGCGCCCCGTGGAGGGACGCCTGGTCGGCCGGGCCGTCGCTGGTCAACCGGGTGAGGCGCGCGCCGCGTGTGATGGTCCACCCGGCGAACTCCTCCTGCTGTGCTTCGGGCACCACGCCGCGGCAGGTGATCTCATACACCCGGTGCGGCGGTTGCGTCGGTGCTCCCACGTCGTGACTGTCCGCCCTCGGGGGGCCCCAGGGCTTCACCCTGCGCGGGTGAAGAGCTACTGGAGGGCCGCCGTCAGCCGCATCACGGTGTCGACGTAGCGGGTCCGCTGGGGGCGTCGGGCCCACTCCTCCTGGGTGAGCGGGCGGCACAGCGCCCGGTAGGCGTCCTCGACCTGGCGGAGCTGCCCGACCGCGTCCGGGCCGAGCAGCATCATGCAGACCTCGTAGTTGAGGGCGAAGCTGCGCAGGTCCATGTTGCTGGTTCCGATGACCGCGACGGTGTCGTCGATGCTGAAGTGCTTGCCGTGGAGGATCAGCGGGGGCGGGTACATGAGGATCTTCACGCCCGCCGCGAGGAGCGCGTCGTAGTAGGACGCCTGCGCGTGCCCGACCATGAACTGGTCGGACTGCTCGTTGACGACCAGCTCGACGTCGACGCCGCGCTGGGCCGCGGTGGTGATCGCGTAGAGCAGCGACTCGTCCGGGATGAAGTAGGGACTGGTGATCGAGATCCGGCGGGTCGCCGAGGCCAGCAGTGAGGTGAACAGCCGCAGGTTGTTCTCCGACGGGAAGCCCGGACCGGACGGTACGACCTGGCAGGTGACGTCGGTGATCGCGCCCTCACGCGCCGGAGGCGGGTGCTCGGCGCGCCGTACGTCGAGCATCTCGCCGGACTCGGTGTACCAGTCGCTGACGAACACCGCGTCGAGCGCCGCCACGGTGGTCCCCGTGACCCGCGCCATCAGGTCGACCCACTTGCGGCCCATCTTCTGGTACTTCGGGTTGCCGTACGACGCCTCCACCAGGTTCTGCGAGCCGCAGAAGGCGATCTGGTCGTCGACGACGAGGATCTTGCGGTGGTTGCGCAGGTCGGGACGGCGCCACTGCCCGTGGAGTGGCCGGACCGGCATCATCCGGTACCACTCGATGCCGTGGCTGGTGCAGAACTCGAGCATCGCCTTGTGGCCGGGTAGCTTCCGCGAGCCGAGGTGGTCGAAGAGGAACCGCACCGTCACCCCGCGGGCGGAGGCGTCGGCCATGGCCTGGAAGAAGTCACGGGTCGTGTCGTCGAGGTCGGAGATGTAGAACTCGACGTGCACGTGCTCCTGGGCGGTCCCGATGGCCTCGGTCATCGCCGCCATCGACTCGAGGTAGTCGGGGAAGAGCTCGACGCTCGCCGCGCTGGCAGCCGGCAGCGCACCCAGCCGGCGGTTGAGATGCAGCATGGTGGTGACCAGCGGGGACGCGTCGACGTCGGGGTCGGCGATGGCCGCCGTACGCTCCGAGATGATGGCGTTGATCTCCGCCTGCTTCTCCCGGCGCTTGCGACCCACGCGAGCGCTGCCGAAGAAGAGGAAGAAGAAGAAGCCGATCCACGGGTCGAACAGGATCACCAGCAGCCAGGCCATCCCCGCCGTGGGCTTGCGGTTGCGCGGGATGATGCCGAGCGCTGCGATACGCAGGACGATCTCGCCGGTGATGAGGACCGCTGCCGCGAGCGTGCCCAGGTCGCCGTAGCTCACGCGGCGGCCGGCTCCTGCATCGAGGGCTGCTTGCGCCACGCGAACCCGATCACGACCAGGGCGATGCCCCAGACCAGTGCGACGATCCCGAGCACGATCGTGATCCCCTTGGCGCTGCCGCCGGGGTTCACCATGAACAGCACGCCGAGCACGATGTCGATGGCAGCGCTGGCGAGGAGCAGGCCGCGCGGCGAGGTGCCGAAGGCAGCGAAGGCCTCGAGCAGACCACGGACCACGAACCACACACCGGCCAGCCAGGTGACCACCGAGGCCGACAGGCCCGGGTGCGTCACGATGAGCAGGCCGAGCACCACGCCGATCGCTCCCTGGACCAGCAGCATCGTCCGCGCGTCGCGTGCCTGGGGCTGGAACGCCAGGAAGAGCACGGCGATCCCGTCGATGAGCGCCCACAGACCCCAGATCAGCATGAACGTGAAGATCGCCGTGTCCGGCCAGAAGATGGCGATGAGTCCGAGGACGATGGCGATCGCCCCGCGCACCAGGGCGCTCTTCCAGGTCAACGATGTGGGTGTCATGGGGTGGTGCCTCCTCGCGCGCAGTCTCTCGCACCACTCTCTGCTGCCGTGGGAGGCGCGGGCGTCACCCGCGACGGGTGACCGACTCATCGATGCACCGATGAGTTCCCGGACCGTACGTCGTTGTAGGGGTGATCGGCCTGACACAGTGGGCCGCAGACGAAGGAGGACCAGATGGACTGGAAGCTCGAAGTGGTCATCGCCCCCGTGGCGGACGTCGAGCGGGCTCGCGCGTTCTACGTCGACACCCTCGGCTTCAGGCTGGACAGCGACTTCGCCCCGAACGAGCACTTCCGGGTGATCCAGGTGACGCCACCAGGCTCTGCCTGCTCCATCATCTTCGGGACCGGCCTCGGCGGCGGCGTCGCGCCGGGGTCGCTCAAGGGTGCGCAGCTCGTCGTGACCGACATCGAGGAGGCCCACGCGTTCCTGGAGGAGCGCGGCATCTCCAACAGCGGGCCGCAGCACTTCCTCGACGGGCAGATGACCCCCGGTCTCGACCCGAACCGCGCGTCCTACGGCACGTTCGTCTTCTTCGACGACCCGGACGGCAACTCGTGGGCCCTTCAGGAAGTCGCGCACCCCGCGCGCTGATGGAGGCGACGACGGATCCGCTCGAGGAGTCGTTCGAGCGGCACCGGCGCGAGCTGCACGTGCACTGCTACCGCATGCTCGCGTCGTACGACGACGCCGAGGACGCCGTGCAGGAGTCCTTCCTCCGTGCCTGGCGCTCGCGCGACTCCTTCGACGGGGAGAACGCGCGTGCCTGGCTGTACCGGATCGCCACGAACGTCTGCCTCGACCGGTCGCGCGCCCGTCAGCGGCGGGTCCGGGCCGGCACCGAGGTGAGCTGGCTGACGCCCTATCCCGACACCGTGCTCGACCAGGTCCCGACCGAGGCGGACGAGCCGGACCAGGCCTACGTCGCCCGGGAGACGATCGAGCTCGCCTTCCTCGCCGCGCTGCAGGTGCTGCCACCGCGTCAGCGTGCGACGCTCCTGGCGCGTGAGGTCCTCGGCCTCCCGGCGGCGGAGACGGCCCGGCTCCTCGACACGAGTGTGGCGGCGGCCAACAGCGCGCTCCAGCGGGCCCGCGAGACGATGCGCGGCCACCTGCCGTCCCACCGCAGCGACTGGACCGTCGGTGCACCGGACCCCGAGGAGAAGCGGCTGCTCGACTCCTTCATCGACGCCCACGAGCGGTGCGATGCCGAGGCAGCGCTGGCGGTGGCCGCGACGGACCTGCGTGTCACCATGCCGCCCTACCCGTGGCGGTACGACGGGCTGGACGCGGTCCGCCCCCTGCTCGACCGCGCCTTCGGGCCGGACCGCGAGGGCGACTGGCGACTCCGTCCGACCGCTGTGAACCGGATGCCGGCGGCCGCGAGCTATCTGCGGCGACCCGGCGACACGGCGTACCGCGGGCTCAAGCTCGACGTGCTCCGGGTGGAGGGCGATCGGATCGCCGAGATCACGACCTTCGGTCCCGAGCTGTTCGAGCTGCTCGGTCTGCCGGCGGACCTGGCGGGCTGAGCGTCAGGCCGGGGTCGCGGGAGGCAGGGCCGACATCGCCTGGTCGAGCAGGGTCGCCAGCCGGGATCCGGGATGGTCGGCCCAGGCCGACTGGGCCGTCTCGAGGCAGGCGAGGGCACAGGCGACGATCGACGAGGCGCGGACGTCGGGGCCTCCGCCGCGTCGCGAGGGGAGACGCTCGGCCACAGCCGGCTCGAGCAGCTCCTGCCAGCGGCGACGCCACTCGACCACGGTGGCGCGCACCGCGGGCTCGGTGTGCAGCATGACGAGCAGCGGTCGTGCCCGCTCGGCGTGGGTCTCCTGCTCGGCGACCCCGCCGTCGAAGGCACGGCGCAGGGACTCCCAGACGGGCTCGTCGGCGGGCCGAGCGCGGAGCGCGGCGGCGACGTCCTCCCCCGACTCGACCAGACGCGTGAGGACCAGCTCGTCCTTGCCGGGGAAGTAGCGGAAGAACGTGCGGCGTGACATCCCGGCGGCGGCCGCGATCTGGTCGACCGTGGTGGCCTCGAACCCCTGCTCGGAGAAGAGCAGCCAGGCCTGCCGCATCACCTCGTCGCGGACGGCTCCGCGGGCGTGGTCGCGCAACGTGAGCTCGGCGGTCATGGCGCCGAGGCTACCAGCACGTGACACTGAGTAACGAAAGTGGCACTCGGTGTCATCTCGTGTCTATGATGGTCGTCCGCCTGCCTTCCCGTTCGTTGAGGAACCCATGTCAGACCTTCCCGAGACCGAGCTCCCGCGCGCCGACCACGACGCCGAGATCGCGGCCCACACCTCGCCCCGCCGAGCCACCCTCGAGCTGCTCGTCGTCGGCCTGGGTGCCCTCGTGGTCTCGCTCGCGCAGTCCGTCCTCATCCCCGTGCTGTCGATCCTCCCGACGCGCCTGAACACGTCCGCCGGGAACGTGAGCTGGCTGCTCACCTCGACCCTGCTGGTCGCGGCCGTGTCGGTCCCGATCATGGGACGGCTGGGCGACATGTACGGCAAGCGCCTGATGCTGCTGGTCTCGATCGCCGCGCTCACGGTCGGCTCGCTGGTGACGGCCGTCTCCAACGACATCGCCTGGCTGATCGTCGGCCGGGCCATCCAGGGCGTCTCCGCGGCCGCCATCCCGCTGGGCATCAGCCTGCTGGCCGCCCTGATGCCGCGCGAGCGCGTGGGCTCCTCGATCGCCCTGATCAGCGCGATGCTGGGCGTGGGCGGGTCGCTCGGCCTCCCGCTGGCCGGCTTCGTCGCCGAGCACGCCGACTTCCACTCCCTCTTCTGGATCACCACCGTCGCCGGCCTGGTGGCCCTCCTCGGCATCTGGACGATCGTCCCCGAGTCGGCCGGCCGCAGCGGCGGCCGCGTCGACGTGGTCGGCGCGATCCTGCTGGCCGCCGGTCTCGTCTGCCTGATGCTCCCGCTGGCGCAGAGCCATGCCTGGGGCTGGGGCGACCCCAAGGTCGTCGGTCTCCTGGTGGCCTCGGCGGTGCTGCTGGTCATCTTCGGCTGGACCCAGCTCCGTGTGCGCGACCCGCTCGTCGACCTGCAGGCCCTGCGGCGCAAGCCGATCGTGGTGACCAACCTGACCTCGATCCTGTTCGGCTTCGCGCTCTTCGCCTCGTTCATCGGGACGGCCGCCTACGTCGAGGCCCCGACCGAGAGCGGCTACGGGTTCGGCTCGAGCCTGCTGGTGGGCGGCCTCGCGATGCTGCCGAGCGGTCTGGCCATGCTGCTGCTGGCGCCGGTCGCCGCCCGGCTGATCTCTCTCCGGGGAGCGCCGCAGACCCTGGCGCTCGGCGCCCTGGTCGTGGCCTTCGGCTGGCTGCTGCGCATCGTCTGGCACGGGTCGCTCGTCGAGGTGATCATCGGCACCACGGTCGTCGGGATGGGTACCGGCATCGGGTACGCCGCCATCCCCTCGATGATCAACGCCCACACCCCACCCTCGGAGATCGCCGCCGCGAACGGGCTGAACAGCCTCTTCCGCAGCCTCGGGAGCACGCTCGCCAGCGCGATCGGGGGCAGCATCCTGGCCTCGGGCACGGTGATCCTGGGCAGCTTCGCGGTGCCGTCGCTGACGGCCTACCGCGAGCTGTTCGCGCTCTGCGCCGGAGCCGCGCTGCTGGCCGCGATGATCGTGCTGATGGTGCCCCGCCACGGCGCGGGCCACGAGTCCGCGGACGTCGTCGAGCCGGAGGAGGCCGCGGCCGCCGGGGCTTCGGGCTGACGGCACCGGCGGGCCGTGCAGCGCCTGCCGGCGGGACCAACGGCCCTCCCGTGCCGCCGGTGTGCCGACGTACGTTCGCACGAGAGGCTTCATGAGGAAGCGGCACCGCCACACCACCGGGAGGCAGCCATGACGACCCGGCCGCACGACGAGCCCGTCCAGAGGCTCGACGCGGAGGAGTGCTGGGAGCTGCTCGAGGGCGAGGAGCTCGGTCGGCTCGCCTACCGGCTGGTGGACGAGGTCCACATCGTCCCGGTCAACTACGTCGTCGACGGTCGGAGCCTGCTGTTCCGCACGGCCTCCGGCAACAAGCTGCTGGCTGCCGCACTCCACTCCGACGTGGCGCTCGAGATCGACTGGCACGACGACGTCAGCGCCTGGTCCGTGGTCGCACGTGGACATCTGCGCCGGCTCGGCGAGGATGAGGCCCATCGGGTCGACGACCTGCGCCTCCACCCCTGGGTCCCGACGCTGAAGTACGACGTGGTCGAGCTGGTCCCGGAGATCGTGACGGGCCGCCACTTCCACCTGCAGCGCGACGAGCCCGACCACCAGCTCGTCCCACGGTGAGACCCGCCCGCTGCCGGAGTGGCCCGGTCGGCTAGGACGCGCCCTCGACGACGTACGGCGTGCGTCCCGCCATCCGGGTGACCACGATGCCCGTGAGGGTCATCGCCAGGGCCACCCCGGCGAGCACGACCAGCTGGAACTGAGCCGCCACCACGGGCGACGCGCCACCGAACAGGGCCCCGACGAAGGCACCCGGCAGGGTGACGAGGCCGGTCGACTTGGTCTGGTCGAGGGTGGGCAGGAGCGACTCGCGCACCGACTCGTGGCCGATCTCCTCGTGCGCCTGCGCGGGAGACGCACCGAGCGAGAGCCATGCCTCGATCTCCCAGCGCCGGGCCTGTGACGTCCGGTTGAAGTTCCGCCCCGCGAGCGTGGCCGCGCTCATCGCGTTGCCGATCACGATGCCGGCGACCGCGACCAGGTTGCGCACGTCGGCGTCCACCAGGCGGAGCCCGAAGATGACGACCAGCGCCGCGCAGGCGCCGGACAGCACGCCGGCGACCGCGATCCGTCGGCCGTGCCAGAGCTCGTGGATTCGCCGGCCGGAGGTCCACGACGCGGTGGTCAGCATGAGCACGACGAAGGCGGCGACCGTCCACGGGACGGCCAGGATCCCTCGCAGCAGCAGGGCGATCACGCTGAGCTGGACGGCGGCGCGGACCACCACGACCATCGGGAACCAGCCGAGCCCGATCCTGGCCCACCGTCCCAGGCCGACGGTCAGACCGGTCATCGCGAACAGGCCGGCTGCGAACCCGGCGTACGACGCGATCCCGTGCACGGCGTCATCCTCGCCTACCCGTCCTACCCTGAGCCGGGTGACCGCGAGTCGGCGTGCCTTGGCCGCCCTGACGGGTGCCGCCCTCCTCGTGCTCGCGAGCTGCGGTGGAGGCGATCACCACGACCCCTCCCCGTCCTGGCGCGAGTCCTCGCTGCCGACGCCCGAGGGTGCGCGAGCCGTCGTGCGGGACGCGGCGTACTGCGGGGGACGGTGGTACGTCGTCGGCGCGACGGCCACGTCCTCGAACCGCACCCGCCCGGCCGTGTGGGCGAGCGCCGACGCCGCGCACTGGGAGGTCGTGCGGCTCCACCCGGGTCGCGACTACTACGCCGCCCGCGCGGTCCTCGGCTCGGTGGCCTGCAGCCGCGGTCGGGTCGTGGTGCTCGGCGCGAAGACCGGAGGCGCCCACGGGATGCCGCGGACCGCGACCTGGCAGGAGCGCAGCGACGGGTCGCTGGCGGCGGTCCGGGCTTCCTACGAGCTGTACGGCGGGGTGAAGGCCGTCCGGGTGAACCGGGTGAGCGGCGGCCCGGACGGCTGGCTGATCGCGGGCACGCGGACCAGCGGGGCTGCGGTCTGGCGGTCGGCCGATGGCCGGACCTTCCGGATCGAGGAGGGGGCCCCGGGGCTCGCGAGCAGCCGCCGCGCGACGACCCAGGGCTTCGACTCGGCGTGGTACGACGGCGCCTGGTGGGTGGTCGGTACGGCGGTCGACCCTGCGGGCGTGGAGACGGCGACCTCCTGGACCCCGGCCGGCGCCGGGCGCTGGTCGGCCCGGCCTCTCCCGGCCGAGGCCTCGATCGCCACCGCCGAGCGGGTGACGCCGACGCCTGGGGGACTGGTCGCGGTCGGGCTCGACGACGACGCGTTCGGGGCCTGGACCCTCCTCGACGGCTCGTGGCGTCCGGCCCTGACGTTCGGGAGGCGGGACCCGGCCGGGACCGAGGCGGCGTACGTCGTCGGTCTGGCGTCGGTGGGGAGCGAGGTCGCCGTGACCTACAGCGACGGGGCGCACTTCCGTCTCGCGCTCGGACCCGCAGCCGGACCCTGGTCCGACGTGACGCCGCCCGCGTCGGTGCCGGTGAACGGCGACGACCAGCTCGGGGTGGCCGGCGGCGGCGGACGCTTCCTCCTGCTCTCCGACGACGGCACCGGGGGCCGGGTGTGGGTCGGCGACGTGGCGGGTTCGTGAGAGGTCAGGCCCGCAGGAACGCGACGGTCCGGCGGCGGGCGCGTCGCGCCTCGGGGATCCCGGGCAGGAGCGGGTAGACGTGGATCAGGTCGGGTTCCTCGACGTAGGTGAGGTCCCACCCGGCCTCGGCCGCCCGGCGCGCCAACAGCCGACAGCCGGGCATCAGCAGGTCGCGGGTGCCGCAGAACATCAGGGCCGGCGGGAGGCCGGTCAGGTCGCCCAGCCCGGGGCTCACCTCCGGACGGCCCAGGTCGGCGGGCGAGCCGGCCCACCACTCGGCGTACGCATGGACCTTGCCGAGGTAGAGCCACGGGTCGATCGCGTCGAGGGCCGCGGTGTCGGGGGTGGAGGTGGTCAGGTCGACCCAGGGTGAGATCAGGAGCAGCCGCCGTGGCTGGGGGCCGCCGCGGTCGCGCAGTGACTCCGCGAGAGCGAGCGCCAGCCCGCCCCCCGACGAGTCGCCCGCGACCACCAGCTCGCCCTCCGTGGCGAGTCGCGCCGCCAGCGTCACCAGGTCGTCGTGGGAGTCGCGCCAGGTGTGCTCGGGCGCCAACGGGTAGTCAGGCATCACGATGCGGGCGTCGAGGTGGTCGGCCAGCCGCGCGACGTACCGCACCTGCCAGGCGCTGATCGGCGCCATGTAGCCGCCACCGTGCAGGTAGAGGACGGACCGGGCAGGCGTCGTACCGCGCCGCACGATCGAGTACGCCGGGAACCCGCCCGGCCGCTGCTCGGTGACGACGGAGAAGCGTCGCGCGAAGCCTCGGGTCGACCCGGTGGGCAGGCTCCGGTCGAGCCCCTCGTGCCAGCGCTCGACGCGCGCCCGCTCGGTCGGCTCGTCCTCCATCTCGCCGGCCTTGCGCAGCCGCGGCACCACCCGTGCCATCACCTGGTGCCGCATGCTCGCCATCCCCGCAGGCTAACCACCCCCCCGACGCCGAGTCGGCGCAAACAGGCACGCGAACGACGCCGAGTCGGCACAAACAGGCACGCGAACGACGCCGAGTCGGCACGTGACGACTCGGCGAAGGGGGGACGTAGAGTGGTGGCACAAGACAGGGGAGCCCCCCACGGGCTGAGAGTGCGGAACGAGCCGCAGACCCTCCGAACCTGATCCGGTTAGCACCGGCGAAGGGAGTCACACATGACCCACACCTCTGCGCTGCGCGCCCTGGTCGCCGTCGCGGCCCTGGCCGGCCTGACGGCCTGCTCGCTCGTCGGTACCGGCAGCACCCACGACGCCGGCGGCAAGGACGTCGTCCTGGTCACCCACGACTCGTTCGTGCTGCCCAAGCCGTTGATCGCGCGCTTCGACCGGGAGTCGGGCTACCACCTGGTCGTGCACGCGGCCGGCGATGGGGGCACGCTCACCAACAAGCTCGTGCTCACGAAGGGGAACCCCACGGGCGACGTCGCGTTCGGTGTCGACAACACGTTCGCCACCCGGGCCCTCGACGCGGGCGTCTTCGCGCCGTACGACGTCTCCCTGCCGCCCGGCGCCGGCCGGTACCTCATCCCCGGCGACGACCACCGCCTCGCCCCGGTGGACAACGGCAACGTGTGCGTCAACATCGACACCACCTGGTTCCGGGCCCACCACGTCACTCCGCCGGGCTCCCTCGGCGACCTGGTGAGACCGGCCTACCGCGACCTCCTCGCGGTGCCCGGTGCCACCACCAGCTCGACCGGCCTGGCGTTCCTGCTCGCCACGATCGCGCAGTACGGCGACCGGTGGCCCGACTACTGGTCGTCGCTGCTCGCCAACGGCGCGACCGTCACCGACGGCTGGTCGCAGGCCTACGAGACCGACTTCACGCAGGGCGGCGGCCACGGGCACCTGCCGATCGTCGTGTCCTACGACTCGTCGCCCGCGTTCACCGTCCCGAAGGGCGCGACGAGCTCGACCACGAAGGCGCTGCTCGACACCTGCTTCCGTCAGGTGGAGTACGCCGGCGTGCTCGCCGGGGCGCAGAACGTGAAGGGAGCCGAGGCGTTCGTGGACTTCCTGCTCAGCCCCGAGGTGCAGCAGGCCCTCCCCGACGCGATGTACGTCTTCCCGGTGCGGAGGGGCACGCCGCTGCCGGCGGCCTGGGCGCGGTACGCCGTACAGCCGGCCCACCCGCTCTCGGTCAGCCCGGCCGACATCGCCGCCCACCGGGACGAGTGGCTGCGCCAGTGGAGCGACCTCGTCAGCCAGTGACTCCCGTGCGACGACTCCTGACCCTCGCCGCGACGGCGACGATCCCCTTGCTGGTGCTGGGGATCTTCTTCGTCGTCCCGGTCGGCGGCATGCTGCGCGAGGGCTTCGTCCAGGACGGTCATCTCGACCTGGGTGGAGTCGCCGTCGTCCTCGGACGACCCGAGATCCAGCGTGCGGTCTGGTTCACGCTGTGGTCGTCCGCGACCGGGACGCTCCTCGCGTGCGCACTCGGCCTGCCCGCCGCGCACGTGCTCCACCGGCTCGCGATCCCGGGTCGGACCTGGGTCCGCGCCCTGCTGGTCGTGCCGTTCGTCCTGCCGACCGTCGTGGTCGGCGTCGCCTTCGAGCTCGTCATCGGCCGGGGCGGTCCGCTGGGGCGGCTCGGCCTCGACGGCAGCGCGATCGCGATCATCGCCGGACTGGTCTTCTTCAACGCCTCCGTCGTGATCCGGGTCGTGGGCGGCGCCTGGGAGTCGCTGGACCCGCGCCCCGCGGAGGCCGCCGCCGCGCTGGGTGCGTCGCCGTGGCGGGTCCTGCGCGACGTCACCTTCCCCGCCCTGCGACCCGCGATCGTGTCGGCCGCCACGGTCGTCTTCCTCTTCTGCGCTACGGCGTTCGGCATCGTGCTGACCCTCGGCGGGCTGCGCTACTCCAGCGTGGAGACACAGATCTACCTGCTCACCACCGACCTCCTCGACCTCCAGGCCGCAGCCGCCCTCTCCGTGCTGCAGCTGGTGGTCGTCACGGGCCTGCTGATCGCGGCGGCCCGCGCCCGCCGTACGCCGGACGGCACGGTGGCCCGTGCCCAGGTGCGGCTACGGCGCCCGCGCCTCGGCGATCTGCCGGCTCTCGTGCTCACCGCGGTGCTCGTCGTCCTCGTCGCTCTTCCCCTCACCTCGCTGGTCGTGCAGTCGCTGCGCGTCGATGGCGCCTGGAGCCTGGCGAACTACCGCGCCCTGCAGACCCCCGGCTCCCACCAGGCCCTGCTCGTCCCGGTCACGACCGCCCTGATGAACTCGCTACGGATCGCCGTCGACGCCACCTGGATGTCACTCCTGCTCGGGCTCTCGCTCGCGATGATCGTGACCCGCCGCTCTCGCACCCGGGCCGAGCACCGCCTCCGGGCGGGCCTCGACGGCGTCTTCATGCTGCCGCTGGGGGTGTCCGCCGTGACGCTGGGCTTCGGGTTCCTGGTGACCCTCGGCAGCCCTCCGCTCGACCTCCGTGACTCCCCGCTGCTGATCCCGGTCGCGCAGGCGCTGGTCGCCCTGCCCCTCGTCGTGCGGATCCTGGTGCCGGTCCTGGCCGGGATCGACGACCGGCTCCGCCAGGCCGCCGCGACCCTCGGCGCGTCACCCCTCCGAGCGCTCGCGGTCGTCGACCTCCCGGTCGTCTGGAAGCCGCTCCTGGCCGCGGCCGGCTTCGCCTTCGCCTGCTCCCTGGGCGAGTTCGGGGCCACGTCGTTCCTGGTCCGCGACGACCGTCCGACGCTCCCGGTCGTGATCTACCGCCTGATCGGCCACCCCGGCGACCTCAACTACGGCATGTCGCTGGCCGCCTCCGTGGTCCTCGGCGCGACCACCGCCGTCGTGATGCTGGTCGTGGAGCGGCTCCGCGTCCCGTCGGTGGGCACGCTGTGACGAGCGACGTCGCGCTCGCCGTACGCGGGCTCTCCGTCTCCTACGACGGGAAGCCGGCGGTGGCCGACGCCTCGCTCGACCTCCTGGAGGGCCGGGTCCTGGCCGTGCTCGGACCGTCCGGCTGCGGCAAGTCCACGCTGCTCCGCGCGGTCGCCGGTCTCGAGACCGCCGCGGGCACCGTCACCTGGCAGGGGACCGACCTGACCCGGACGCCGACCCACAAGCGCGGCTTCGCGCTGATGTTCCAGGACGGCCAGCTGTTCCCGCAGCTCACGGTGGCCGGCAACGTCGGCTACCCACTGCGTCTGCGGCGCACCCCGCGCCCGGCTGCCGACGCCCGCGTCGCCGAGCTCCTCGACCTGGTGGGGCTCACGGGCCTCGCCGACCGACTGCCCGCCACCCTGTCCGGTGGCGAGCGGCAACGCGTCGCGCTCGCGCGGGCCCTGGCCGCGTCGCCGCGTCTGCTGCTGCTCGACGAGCCGCTCAGCGCCCTCGACGCCGGTCTGCGTCAGCGTCTCGCCGACGACCTCCGACGCATCCTGGTCGAGGCCGGCACCACGGCCGTGATGGTCACCCACGACCACGAGGAGGCGTTCACCGTCGCCGACGACCTGGCCGTCATGCGGGCCGGCCGGATCGTCCAGTCGGGCCCGATCGGCGACGTCTGGCAGGCCCCCGCCGACGCCGACACCGCCCTCTTCCTCGGTTACGCGCGGGTGCTCGAGGGCGAGGGCGCGGCACGGCTCCTCGCGGCGGCCGGGCTGGCGCCCGCGCCCGCGGTCGCCGTACGCCGTTCGGCGCTGGCAGCCGCGGACGACGGCCCGATCGCGGCCGAGGTGGTGACCGTGCGGACGACGCCCGGCCAGGTCCGGCTGGTCTGCACCTCCGAGCTCGGCGAGGTCGACGCCGTCGCGTCGCTCGACCGGCGGCTGGCCCCGGGAGACGTCGTACGGCTGTCGGTCGAGCGCACCCGGCTGGCGCCCCTCGCCGCCGGTTCGCGCTCGGGCGCCCCGCCCCTAAACTGACCGCGTGTATCGCCGCGCCCAGATCCTCATGGTCTCCATCGCCGTGGGGATGGGCGCCCTGGCGGTGCTGGTCTCCGTCATCTTCGGGCACCCGCTGGTCGACCCCGACGGCTTCATCGGCCCGTCCTACCTCCGACTCCCGACCATCCTCCTGCTGGCCTTCCTGCTCGACCTGCTCCCGCGCACGCTGTGGGGTGCGCGGTTCCGCCCGAGGCGGATGGGTGCGGTGTTCCGCGAGCGGGTCCGCACGCACTGGACCCGGCCGCGGCTCGAGCTGGTCGTGATCGGCCTGCTGTCGTTCTACGTCACCTACGTCAGCTACCGGAACCTCAAGTCCCAGCTGCCGTTCGTCGAGGGCAAGAACCACAAGTTCGACAGCGAGCTCAACATCATCGACAAGGCGCTGTTCTTCGGCCAGTCGCCCGGAGAGGTGCTCCACCGTCTGCTCGGCACCGGGGTGTCGGCCGAGGTCCTGTCGACGGTCTACCTGTGGTTCCTCCCGCTGGTCCCGCTCGCCCTCGCCGCGTGGCTGATCTGGTCGCGCAACCTCGGCTACGGCTACTGGTTCGCGGTCTCCCAGTGCGTGGCCTGGACCCTGGGCACGATCTCCTACTACGCGCTGCCGACGCTGGGCCCGGGCATCGAGTACCCGTTCGCGTACGCCGACCTCCCCAACACCGGGGCCATGCAGCTGATGACCTCGATCCAGTGGACGCGGCAGTACTACCTCAACGACGCCAGCGGGTCCCTGCAGTCGATCGCCGGCTTCGCCAGCCTCCACGTGGCGATCACGCTGCTGGTGGCGCTGATGATCCAGTACACGACCACGATGCGGTGGCTGAAGATCGTGTTCTGGGTCAACGCCTGCCTGACCGCCGTGGCCACCCTCTACTTCGGCTGGCACTACGTCGCCGACGACGTCGCGGGCGTGGCCATCGCGCTGGTCTCCTTCTACGTCGGCGCTTGGGCCAGCCACCAGTCGTTCACCCGACACCGCGAGCCGGTCGAGGACCGCCGCGAGGAAGTTACAACCGTGTAGTTCGTCAAGGCGACACGCCGGTGACTTCTGTGAATTTTGGGAAAGTTGTTCCCTTTGTGACTCCAGCGCATTAGCGTGCAGCGAGTTGCCACGGGTGAAGAGGAAGACACCCGAAGCGACGACCACCACATCCGCAACGCAGGGAGAGCCGTCGTGCACCGAGTCGGGGTCACCGCCCTCGCCCTGTCCCTGGTCACCGGGCTCGGGGGTGTGGCGGCCGCGTCAGCGGCCGACGGCCACCACGTCTACCCGAGCAAGCAGCAGGTCCAGCACGCCCGCCACCAGGTGGCACAGGCGGCGGACGACGTCGCCGGGGTCAAGGCGGCGCTCGTCCAGGCCGACCTCCGGCTGCAAGCGGCGTCGATGCGCGCCGAGCAGGCAGCCGAGCGCTACAACGGCGCCCGGTGGGAGCTCCAGCAGGCCCAGCGCGACGCGCGGGTGGCCGAGCGGCACGCCGCCATCGCGGCCCAGGACGTCCGGCAGCAGCGCCACTCCTACGCGGCGACGGTCGTGTCGTCGTACGAGATGGGGCCCTCGCTCAGCCCGCTGTCGGCCGTGACGAGCAGCGACGGGCTGCCCGGTGTGATCAGCAAGATGGCGACCCTGCAGAACGCGCAGGATGCGATGGACCACACCTACGACTCCTTCCGCGCGTCCTCGACCCTGGCCGGTGTCGCGAGTGCCCAGGCCGACGCGGCGCAGGCCCACGCCCAGACGCTCGCCACCCGGGCCCGTGCAGCGCGGGACGACGCCGCCGCCGCGGCAGCCGCGGCGGACAGTGCGACCCAGGCCATCGCGGCCCAGAAGACCCTGCTGATCCACCGGCTCGCTCGTCTGCAGCACGTCAGCGTCTCGCTCGCCGAGCAGCGCCAGGCCGGCATCGAGAAGGCTGCCCAGGAGGCGGCCCAGCGTGCTGCCGAGGCCGCCGCCCGTCGCAAGGCACGCGAGCAGGCCGCCCAGCAGGCCGCCCAGCAGGCCGCTCAGCAGCAGCCGACTCAGACCCCCTCGAACGCCCCGACCGACCCCCCGACCAGCGACCCGACGCCGGAGCCATCTGGGCCCACCAGCCCACCCCCTCCCCCTCCGACCCCCCCGGCTCCGGCGTCGGGCGCTCAGGCCGCCATCTCGTTCGCGCGCCAGCAGATCGGTGACCCCTACGTGTGGGGTGCCGCCGGCCCGAACGCGTGGGACTGCTCCGGGCTCACCATGGGTGCCTGGCGCGCCGGCGGCATCTCGTTGCCGCACTACTCGGTCGCGCAGTACGAGCAGTCGACCCCGATCTCCCAGGGCTCGCTGAAGCCCGGCGACCTCGTCTTCTGGGGCTCGTCGAGCTCGCCGTCGTCGATCTACCACGTGGCCCTCTACGTCGGGAACGGCATGATCATCCAGGCGCCGCGGACGGGTCGCGACGTCGAGGAGGTGTCCATGTACTACTGGATCACCCCGAACTTCTTCGCCCGGCCCTGACCTACGCAGCCCGGGTGCCGAGGAGTGCAAGGGTGGACCGATGGAGATCCCGGGAGTCCTGGCCACCTCGTTCGAGCCACCGGGCGAGCCGGTCGGGACTGCGGTCGTCGTGCCGGGTCGGGGCTACCCACCGGTCGCCCCGCTGACCTTCTTCGCCGGCTTCGCCCTGCTCCAGCACGGCTGGTCCGTCCGGCAGGTCTGGTGGGACCCGCCCGCGCATGAGTCCGACGAGCAGACGGCCGCGTGGGTGCGGTCCCAGGTCGAGCCCGCGCTGCCCGACGGAGGACGCGTGCTCCTGGTGGCCAAGTCGCTCGGGACGTACGCCGCGCCCCTGGCGGCGGAGCGCGGCTACCAGGCGGTCTGGCTCACCCCGGTGCTCCAGGTGCCCCTGCTCGTCGAGGCGATCGCCGCGAACCCGGCCCGGCAGCTGCTCGTCGGCGGCACCGCGGACGACATCGCCTGGGATCGGGAGATCGCCCGCGACCTGGCTGCCCGCGGCTGCGACGTGCTGGAGGTGCCGGGTGCCGACCACGCGATGATGGCGCCCGGCGACGTCGTACGCGGGGTGGAGGCGCACGTCGAGGTCATCCGGGCACTGGACTCGTTCCTGGCCCGACTGGCCGCCTGACCCTCGGCGTGGGCCGCGCGCCCGGGCTCCGTTCGCCGGGGCGCACCCCACCGAGGGCCGCCACCAGCGGCACGTCACGGGAAACGTCAGGCGTCGGCGTCCTCGGTCGACGCATCGGCCTCGTGGGGCTCGGCCTGCTGGAGCCGGGCGAAGGAGGCGGTGACCTCCTGCTCGGCCTCGTCGCGGCCGACCCAGTTCGCGCCCTCGACGGACTTGCCGGGCTCGAGCTCCTTGTAGACGGTGAAGAAGTGCTCGATCTCGAGCCGGTCGAACTTGGGCAGGTGGTTGATGTCGCGCATGTGCTCGAGCCGGGGGTCGGCGGAGGGCACGCAGAGGACCTTGTCGTCGCCGCCCGCCTCGTCGGTCATCCGGTACATGCCGATCGCCCGGCACTTGATCAGGCAGCCGGGGAACGTCGGCTCGCCGATCAGGAGCACCAGCGCGTCGAGGGGGTCGCCGTCGAGGCCGAGCGTGTTCTCGATGAAGCCGTAGTCGGCGGGGTACTGCGTCGACGTGAAGAGCGTCCGGTCGAGCCGGATCCGCCCCGACTCGTGGTCGACCTCGTACTTGTTGCGGCTCCCCTTCGGGATCTCCACGAGCACGTCGAACTCCATGACGGCATCCTCCAGCGGCACAGACATCGGATCGACCCGGCCCCCGGGTCCGGGCCAGTCTCGCGCAGAATGAAGCCACGTGCCCAGTCGGGTGCGTCCAGAGGCGCGACGGGTGGGAGGCGAGGACGGTGGCCCGACGCGACCGGCAGCAGAAGCCTCGCCGCCGATCGCTCCGCCGGGTCGCCTTCCACTGGGTCCCGGTGCTCCTCGTGCTGGTGCTCCTCGGCGGCGCCGCGGCGGCGTACCACTACGACCTGGGCACCCGCTGGTTCGGCGCGCCGGCCGACGACACCTCCTCGCCGCCCGTCCCCGGCCTCACGCTCCCCCCCGTGCCGACCCCCCGCGCGGTCGCCCGGCCGGCGCCGTCGGGTCGTCCGTCCCCGTCCGCCGTACGACGCACCCTGGGCCCGGCCCTGGACGACCCCGACCTCGCGGACCTCCGGGCCGTGGTCGCCGGCCTCAGCGGACCGCCGGTGCTCGACGACGGCCGTGGCGCCTCGATGCCGGCCTCGACGCTCAAGCTGCTCACGGCCACGGCTGCGCTGGACGTGCTCGGACCGGGTCACACCTTCGTGACCACGGTGGTGGCCGACCGACGGCGGTCCCTCACCCTCGTCGGCGGAGGCGACCCCTACCTGGCGAGCAAGCGTCCCGCACGGGGAACGGGGCCGCGCGACGCGAGCCTCCAGGCCCTCGCCGCGCAGACCGCTCGCGCCCTGAAGGGCCGCGGTGTCCGCTCCGTCTCGCTGGCCTACGACGCCTCGCTCTTCAGCGGGCCGACGGTCAGCCCGGCCTGGCGGCCCAGCTATGTGCCCGACGGCGAGGTCTCTCCGATCATGGCCCTGTGGGCCGACCGTGGCGTGGCCCCCGACGGCAGCCGCGAGACCGACCCGGCTGCGAGCGCGGCCGAGCAGTTCGCGGCGTTCCTGCGGGCCGACGGCATCGACATCACCGGCAAGCTCGCGGCTCGCACGGCGCCGTCGTCCGCCCGCGAGGTGGCGCACGTGACGAGCCTGCCGCTGGGCGACATCGTCGAACGGGTGCTGCAGGTCAGCGACAACGACGGTGCCGAGGTGCTCGGTCACCAGACCGGCCTGGCCGTGAACGGCCACGGTTCGTTCGCGGGCGGTGCGGCGGCGGTGCGGGAGACGCTGTCGGGCCTGGGGATCGATCTCCAGGGCGCGCAGATCTACGACGGCAGCGGGCTCTCCCGTCACGACCGGGTCCGGGCCGAGACGCTGGTCGACGTGCTCCAGCTCGCCTCGGCGGGTGACCGTCCCGAGCTGCGCTCGGTCGTCACCGGGCTCCCGGTCGCGGCGTACGACGGGTCGCTGGCCTACCGCTTCGTCCACACGCCCGGTCGTGGCTGGGTCAGGGCCAAGACCGGCACCCTGACCGGCACCAGCGCGCTCGCCGGCCTGGTGACCGACGCCCGCGGCCGGGTGCTCGTGTTCGCCTTCGTCAGCAACCACATCCCGCCCAGCGCCACCGACGACGCCCGCGACGCGCTCGACGACCTGGCCGCGACCCTCGCGCGCTGCCCCTGCTGATCCGGGCCCCTCGTGGGTCGAGCTCGTCGAGACAACGCCCCGGGCACCGTCACCGGGTCTCGTCTCGCCCAGCTCGGCTTCGCAGGCTCAGCCGAGGGGCTCGCTCGACCTGCCCTCGCCCACGCGCGCGCTCGTCCCTCACGCGCGCTGCGCGGCCAACGTAGGCTCCTGGCCATGACGACGGAGATGGTCGACTGGCAGCTCGCGGTCACGCTGGGGTCGCGGCTCGCCGGGTCCGGCCCGGTGGTGAGCCCCGACGAGGCGGCCGCCACGGTGGCCGAGCTCCGCGACGGGGCGGACCGCTCGACGGCGTACGTGCGGGGGTTCACCGGTCTCGAGGCGGGTGAGCGGACGGCGCCGGTGCTCGTGGTCGACCGCCCGGCCTGGATCCAGGCGAACGCCGACGGCTTCGCGACCCTGCTCTCCCCGGTGATCGACAAGATGACCGAGCGCCGCGGCAAGCCGGGCGCGCTCACCCAGGCCGTCGGCTCCCGGATCACGGCCGCCGAGGTCGGCGGGCTGCTCGGCTTCATGTCCAGCCGCGTCCTCGGCCAGTTCGACCCCTTCCACGAGCCCAGCGGCCGCCTCCTCCTGGTCGCCCCCAACGTGGTCCACGTCGAGCGTGAGCTCGAGGTCGACCCCACGGACTTCCGGCTGTGGGTCTGCCTCCACGAGGAGACCCACCGCGTGCAGTTCACGGCGGTGCCGTGGATGCGTGACCACCTCTACGCCGAGATCGGACGGCTCGCGGAGACGGTCGAGCCGCAGCGGCTGCTCGACGACGGCTTCAAGCGGATCTCCGAGGCGATCCGCAACGGCAGCAAGGGCGCGAGCCTGCTCGACCTGATGGGCACCCCCGAGCAGAAGGAGATCCTCGAGCGGGTGACGGCGGTGATGTCGCTGCTCGAGGGCCACGCCGATGTCGTGATGGACGGCGTGGGCCCCGAGGTGATCCCCACGGTCGGCGCCATCCGTCGCCGCTTCGACGAACGCCGCCAGGGGCTCGGCACCCTCGACCGCCTGCTCCGCAGGCTGCTGGGCGTCGACGCCAAGATGGCGCAGTACCGCGACGGTGCCCGCTTCGTCCGCGCGATCGTCGACAAGGTCGGGATGAGCGAGTTCAACGCCGTGTGGGCGACGCCGGACAACCTCCCCTCGAAGACCGAGATCGACGACCCCGACGCGTGGATCGCCCGGGTCCTCCAGGGCTGACGGAGGCCGATCGTGAGCCTGCACCCCTCCCTCGCGGCGGTGCGGCACGCCGTACGGCGGGGGCTCGCGGACCTCGACCCGGGCGCTCGGCTGATCGTGGCCTGCAGCGGGGGCGCCGACTCGCTCGCGCTCGCCTCGGCCACGGTCTTCGAGGGCCGCGAGCAGGGGTGGTACGTCGTCGGCGCGACCGTCGACCACGGGCTGCAGGAAGGATCCGACACGCGCGCCGACGCGGTGGTCGCGCAACTCGCCTCGATCGGCGTCGACGAGACGGTCGCGGCCCGCGCCACGGTGGAGGCGCCGGGCCTGGGGCCCGAGGCGGCCGCCCGGGCCGCGCGGTACGCCGTGCTCGAGCAGCTCCGTGAGAGCTTCGACGCCGACCTGGTGCTGCTCGGACACACCCGCGACGACCAGGCCGAGACCGTGCTGCTCGGTCTCACGCGTGGCTCGGGGGGTCGCGCCCTCGCCGGGATGCGCCCGTCGTTCGAGCACTACCGTCGCCCCCTCCTCGACGTGTCCCACACCGATACCGTCACCGCCTGCCAGGTCGAGGGCCTCCGCATCTGGCACGACCCCCACAACGACGACCCGGGGTTCACACGGGTCCGCGTCCGCCGCCGGGTGCTGCCGATGCTCGAGGACGAGCTGGGGCCGGGCGTCACCGACGCGTTGGCAAGGACGGCCGAGCAGCTCCGCCCCGACATGGAGCTGCTCGACGCCTACGCCGAGCAGGCGCTGCACGACCTCGGGGGCGGTGGGGCCGTCGACGGTCTCGGCGTCGCTGCGCTCCTCGAGCTGCCGAGCCCGATCCGGACCCGCGTCCTCCGGCTGGCGGCCGTGGCGGCGGGCTCGCCGGCCGGCGAGCTCTTCCACCAGCACGTGCTCGCCGTCGACGCCCTGCTCACCGACTGGCACGGCCAGAAGTGGGTCGACCTGCCCGGTCACCTGCGCGCCGCACGGCGTGACGGGCTGATCGTCTTCGACCACTCCTGACCCACCCGTCAAACGCCGCCATCCGCCCCACCACCGGTGTCGCCTAGTGTTCTCGCCATGGACGCTTCCCACGTCGACGACGACCTGGTCCACATCCTCTTCACCGAGGCCCAGATCCAGGCGCGCCTGGGGGAGATGGCCGAGCAGATCGCGGCCGACTACGAGGGCAAGGACCTCCTCCTGGTCGGCATCCTGCGCGGTGCAGTGATGGTGATGGCCGACCTCGCCCGGGCGTTGCCGCGCCACGTGGAGATGGACTGGATCGCGATCAGCTCCTACGGCTCGGGCACCAAGAGCAGTGGTGTCGTCCGGCTGCTCAAGGACCTCGACACCGACATCACCGGGCGCCATGTCCTGATCGTCGACGAGATCGTCGACACCGGCCTGACCCTCAGCTGGCTGGTCAACAGCCTGGGCAGCCGCAACGCCGCCAGCGTCGAGATCGCCACCCTGCTGCGCAAGCCCGAGGCGCTGACGATGCCGGTGGAGCCGACCTACATCGGGTGGGACATCCCCAACGAGTTCGTGGTCGGCTACGGCCTCGACTACCGCGAGAAGTACCGCAACCTGCGCGACATCGGCACCCTCGCGCCCCACGTCTACAGCTGACGCAGGCAGGCCGCGCAGGGAGCCCGCGGGTCAGGCGGTCGGCTGCGACCCGAGCCGTCCGGTCCGCCGCAGGTGCACCCAGGCGAGCACGACCATCAGCGCCTCCGACGCGACGGCCGGGATCCCGAGCGGCTCGGTCCAGTTGCCGACGTCGTCGCCGATCTGGGGGAGGCCGATCGTGCGCGAGGCGAGGAAGGCGACCACGGCGGCGAAGCACACCGCTCCGCTGATGATCCAGATGCTCGCGCTGTCGACGAAGAGGATCGCGACCGCGAGCACGATGCACACGACGCTGAGCGCGATGAAGAGCCACCCGACGTACGGCGCCTCCTCGAGGTGATCCTGGATCAGCGGGATGTGCGTGCCCGCCGCGACGAGCAACAGGAACGACGCGCACCACTGGGCGGGCGATCGGGTGAGGCTCATGGGCAGCTCCTGGCAGGATTCCGGGCCGGTCCTTCCCCGACATGGTGCCCGGCCCCGGCCGGGGGTGTCATGCGCCTTCAGGATGATCTCCGCGGCCCCCGCCGGGTGAAATCGGGGGCGCGATGTAGTGGACACGGGCGTCGCAGGGGACAATGGAGGTTGGGGGATGACGTGTACCGTCGTCATTCCCCTGTGAGTCATTGGTCAGTGCTTCCCGGATGAGTCCGTGGAGCAGCCAGTACGTGGTCGAAAGAGTCCTGTGAAGCGTTTCCTCAGAAGCCCGTGGGTGTGGATCGTCGTCGCGGTCGTCGGCGTCCTGCTCGCACTGCAGTATCTCGCGCCCTCCGGTGGGTACGACGAGGTCGACACGGGGACCATGAACGGCTACATCAGCGCCGGGCAGGTCAAGGAGATCACGCTCGTCGACGGCGACCAGCAGATCAAGGCGACGCTCAACGACGGGGTGCGCCCCGACGGCTCGCAGGTCACGTCCCACTGGCTCGACGGCACCCAGCAGCAGCTGGTCAACAGCATCGACGCCCAGATCGACAAGGGCACCCTCGACAAGGACGCCTTCACGGTCAAGATCTCCCACCCGAGCCTCCTGGCCGGGCTGCTGACGACCCTGCTCCCGATCGTGCTGATCGCGCTGATCTTCCTGTTCCTGATGAACCAGATCCAGGGCGGCGGCGGCCGCGGGGTGATGCAGTTCGCCAAGTCGCGCGCCAAGCTGATCTCCAAGGACATGCCCAAGACGACCTTCAGCGACGTGGCCGGCTGCGAGGAGGCCGTCGAGGAGCTCGGCGAGATCAAGGAGTTCCTCCAGGAGCCCGCGAAGTTCCAGGCCGTCGGGGCCAAGATCCCCAAGGGCGTCCTGCTCTACGGCCCGCCGGGCACCGGCAAGACGCTGCTCGCCCGCGCGGTCGCGGGTGAGGCCGGCGTGCCCTTCTACTCCATCTCCGGCTCCGACTTCGTCGAGATGTTCGTCGGTGTCGGCGCCAGCCGGGTCCGCGACCTCTTCGAGCAGGCCAAGGAGAACGCCCCCGCGATCGTCTTCATCGACGAGATCGACGCCGTCGGACGCCACCGCGGCGCCGGCATGGGCGGTGGGCACGACGAGCGCGAGCAGACCCTCAACCAGCTGCTCGTCGAGATGGACGGCTTCGACGTCCGTGGCGGTGTCATCCTGATCGCCGCGACCAACCGGCCCGACGTGCTCGACCCGGCGCTGCTCCGCCCGGGCCGCTTCGACCGGCAGATCCAGGTCGACGCACCCGACCTGGCCGGCCGCCACCAGATCCTCCAGGTCCACTCGCGCGGCAAGCCCATCGCGCCGGGCGTCGACCTGCTCGCCGTCGCGCGTCGTACGCCCGGCTTCACCGGCGCCGACCTGGAGAACGTCCTCAACGAGGCCGCCCTGCTGACGGCGCGGACCAACCAGAAGCTGATCACCGACGTCTCGCTCGACGAGGCCATCGACCGCGTGATCGCCGGCCCGCAGCGGCGTACGCGCCTGATGAGCGAGAAGGAGAAGCTGATCACGGCCTACCACGAGGGTGGACACGCCCTGGTGGCCGCGGCGCTGCCGGGCAACGACCCGGTCCACAAGATCACGATCCTGCCCCGCGGACGGGCGCTGGGCTACACGATGATCCTCCCCGACAACGACAAGTACTCCCAGACGCGCAGCGAGATGCTCGATGCCCTGGCCTACATGATGGGTGGCCGGGCCGCGGAGGAGATGGTCTTCCACGACCCGACGACCGGTGCCGGCAACGACATCGAGAAGGCCACGGCCGTGGCGCGGGCGATGGTCACGCAGTACGGCATGACCGACCGCCTCGGCGCGATCAAGCTGGGCGAGAGCAACGGCGAGCCGTTCCTGGGTCGCGACTTCGGCCACACCAAGAACTACTCCGAGGACGTCGCCGCGATCATCGACGAGGAGACCAAGAAGCTGCTGGCGAACGCCCACCAGGAGGCCTTCGACATCCTCGAGGAGAACCGCGACGTCCTCGACGCGCTCGTGCTCGAGCTGATGGACAAGGAGACCCTCGACAAGGCAGAGGTCGCCAGCGTCTTCGAGGCACTGCGTCGCCGGCCGTCACGTCCGGCCTGGACCGGGTCGCCCGACCGCAAGGCGTCGCAGATCCCGCCCGTCGAGATCCCGCAGGCGATCCGCGACCGTGCGGCCAGCAACGGCACGTCCCACGACTCCGACGCCGGCGCGGTGCTGACGCCTCCGGGTGCCGGCGGCGACATCCACGGCGGACCCATCGGCCCGGGCCTCACGCCTCCCGAGCCGCCGGCGCCGGCGTGACGGACCCCATCGCCTGGCCCGAGCGGTCACGCGACGACATCCCTCCGTTCGACCACGACCGCGCGGCAGCCGCCATCCGTGAGCTGCTGATCGCGATCGGGGAGGACCCCGAGCGCGAGGGTCTGCGCGACACCCCCGACCGGGTCGCGCGGGCCTACGCCGAGCTGACCTCCGGCCTGCGCCAGCTGCCGGGCGACGTCCTCACCACCACCTTCGACATCGGGCACGACGAGATGGTGCTGGTGCGCGACATCGAGCTGTGGTCGATGTGCGAGCACCACCTGGTGCCGTTCACGGGTGTCGCCCACGTCGGCTACATCCCCGCCGAGAGCGGCAAGATCACCGGCCTCTCCAAGCTCGCGCGGCTGGTCGACGTCTACGCCAAGCGGCCGCAGGTGCAGGAGCGGCTGACCACGCAGGTCGCCGACGCCCTGGTCGAGGCGCTCGACGCGCGCGGCGTGATCGTGGTGATCGAGGCCGAGCACCTCTGCATGACGATGCGCGGCGTACGCAAGGCCGGGGCGCGCACCATCACCTCGGCGGTCCGCGGTCAGATGCACAACGCCGCGACCCGCTCCGAGGCGATGGCGCTGATCAGCAGCAACCGGGGCTGACATGGCCCAGCCGCGGACCGGGCTCCCGGTGCTGATGGGGGTGGTCAACGTGACCCCCGACTCGTTCTCCGACGGCGGCCGTTGGGCCACCACGGACGCCGCCATCGCCCACGGGCGCGACCTCCTCCGTGATGGCGCCGACATCCTCGACATCGGCGGCGAGTCGACCCGCCCCGGCGCCACCCGGCCGCTGGTGGAGGAGGAACTGGGCCGCGTCGTCCCGGTGATCCGGGCGCTCGCGGACGACGGCGCCACCGTCTCGGTCGACACCATGCGCTCGGAGGTGGCCGCCGAGGCGCTCGCCGCGGGTGCGAGCGTCGTCAACGACGTCTCCGGCGGCCTGGCCGACCCTCGGATCCTCGACGTCGTCGCGGACTCCGAGGCGACGTACGTGTGCATGCACTGGCGGGCCCACAGCGACCGGATGACCGACTTCGCGGTGTACGACGGCCCGGGCGGCGTGCTGGCGGCGGTGCGCGACGAGCTGGGCGAGCGCGTCGACGCGGCCCGGGCAGCCGGCGTACCCGACGCCCGGATCGTCCTCGACCCGGGGCTGGGCTTCGCCAAGCGTCCCGACCACAACTGGACCCTCCTCGCCGGGATCGCTGTGCTGCAGTCTCTCGGGTTCCGGGTCCTGGTGGGCGCCAGCCGCAAGTCGTTCCTCGGGACCCTGCTCGCGGGTTCCGACGGCGAGCCGCGCTCCGTCGACGACCGCGAGGACGCGACCACCGCGCTGACCGTGCTGCTGGCGCAGCAGCGGGTCTGGGGGCTGCGCGTGCACGACGTCCGCGCGAGCCGCGACGCCCTCCGCACCTACGCCCGCTGGGAGCAGGGCTGATGAGCGACGAGCTGGCCGTCACCGGGATCGAGTGCTTCGCCCATCACGGCGTGTTCGCGCACGAGAAGCGCGACGGCCAGGTCTTCGTGATCGACCTCGTGCTCGGCCTCGACACCCGGTCCGCCGCCGCCTCCGACGACTTGCACGACACGGTGGACTACGGAAGTCTCGTCGCGCACGTGAAAGCCGCAGTCGAGTCCGATCCGGTCGATCTGATCGAGACCGTGGCCCAACGCATCTCGGACGTCTGTCTCTTGGACGACCGTGTTGAATGGGCACGGGTCACGGTCCACAAGCCCGGAGCCCCCATCGAAGCGACCTTCGCCGACGTGACGCTGACGATCACCCGACCGATCACCGACCGATCTCTGACCGATCACCCAGCCAGTGAGGTGCGACCGTGACCGAGACGCCCAACCCGCACATCGTCGACGCAGACACCCTGACCGGTGAGATGCGCCCGATCCGGCGGGCTGTGCTGTCCCTCGGGTCCAACCTCGGCGAACGCTTCGCGAGCCTCCAGGGCGCGGTCAACGCGCTGGCCGACACCCCCGACGTCTGGATCACCGAGGTGTCGCCCGTCTACGAGACCGAGCCCGTCGACGCCCCGGCCGGCTCGGAGAGCTTCCTCAACGCGGTCGTCCTGCTCGACACCACGCTCGCCGCGACCCGGCTCCTCGACCGTGCGCACGCCATCGAGGACGCCTTCGGTCGCGACCGCAGCACCGGCGAGGAGAACGCCCCGCGCACCCTCGACGTCGACCTGATCGTGGTGGGCGACCGGCGCGGCCACGACGACAGCCTGCGCCTGCCCCACCCGCGCGCCGCCGAGCGGGCCTTCGTGCTCCAGCCCTGGTACGACGTCGAGCCCGACGCGGTGATCCCCGACGAGGGCACCGTGGCCGACCTGCTCGAGAAGAGCGACCGCAGCGGGCTGAAGAAGCGCGACGACATCGCGCTCCAGGTGCAGTGACGGCGCGCCCGTGAGCACGGCCCGGTGAGGGCTCCGTGAGGGCCGGCCCCGAGCCCACCGAGCCGCCGCCACCACCGTCCCAGCCGACGGGTCGACTGCGCCCCATGGGCCCGGCCGGGCTCGTCGTATGGGGGCTCGTCGGGCTGGCTGGTGGGTGGGTGTTCCACGCCCTGCTCAACCGCGGGACGGGCACGCCGCCGACGGTCTCGTGGGCGCAGCCGCTGACGCTGCTGCTGGTGGCGGCGATCCTCTGGGGCACCGCCTGGTCCACCCGTCGTACCGTCCAGCACCGGCCGGGCCAGCTGCTGCCCCACCAGGCCGTGAACCGGCTCGTCCTGGCCCGCGCGTGCGCCTATGTCGGGGCTCTCGCGGCCGGCTTCTACTTCGGCTACGCCGTCAGCTGGATCGGGGTGGAGAACAACGATCTCGCAGGTCAGCGCCTTGTCCGGTCGGCGATCGCCGGGGTCGCGGGCCTGTTGGTGGTCGCCGGAGGGCTCCTCCTCGAACGCGCGTGTCGCGTCCCTCCGGAGGACGACGAGCCCTAGCCTGACCTCATGTCTTCCCCCAAGGCTCGTCGTCGGCAGCGCAGCACCCGCGTGGTGTCCGCTGTCGCACTGGTCGTCATCTCGGCGGTCGTCGTTCTCGGCGCCGTCCTCAGCGGGTCACCGGCGTTCCTGTCGGCCGCTGCCGTCCTTGCCGTCGCTCTCGGAGCGGCGGCCGCCCGGATCACCTACTCCGAGCTCCTGCAGGCACGCCGCGACGCTGCGGCCGACCGAGCCCACCAGGCGCAGTCCTACCGCGCCCTGGCCGAGGCCCGCTCCGCCGAGCACCAGGAGTTCGCCACCGCCATGCAGTCCCGCCTCGGGGCTGCCGACAAGGCCACGGCCCAGCTCGAGGTGGCCGTCGTCGCCTCCCAGGGCCGTGCGGCCGAGGCGATGCGCAAGGTCAACAGCGAGGCCCGCCGTGCGGACCTCGCCGAGGCCGAGGGCGTCCGCCTCACGCAGGCGCTCGACGAGTCCGAGGAGCGCGCCGCCGAGGCCATCGTCCGCGTGGCCGAGCTCGAGCAGGAGAACGACGTCCTCCACTCCGAGAACGACGTGCTCCGTGCCGAGATCGACGCCGCCACCTCCTGGCACCCCGAAGTCCGACACGCCTGAACCCCAGGCACGTCTGACCCCCGGCCACGCCTGAACCCACGCCGGGTCGGCGCACAGTGACGTCTGCACAGCGCCGACTCGGCGGATAAGAGCGTCCAGATCACGCCGAGTTGTCACCTGACGACTCGGCGCATTCTGGGCGCTTCTTTGCGCCGACTCAGCGCATTCTGGGTGTCTGTTTGCGCCGACTCGGCGAGACTCGCCCCTCAGCCGTCGCCGGGTTTCGACGCGCGCGTTCGGCGTCGCAGGCTCAGCCGTGGGGCGTACTCAACCTCCCGCCTCCCCCGGAGAGCTCGCGGGCTCACTCTCCGAGGCGTGAAGGCTCGCCCGGAGGGCGCGGTGGATGCCGTCGGGGGTGAGGACGCCGACGAACTGGCTGCCTTCCTTGACCCCCACCAGCGGACGGTCGTCGCGGAGCAGGACGGCGAGCGCCTGCTCGAGCGTGGAGTCCAGGTCGATCGCGGCCCCGAGGTCGCCGGTGGCGACGCCGTCGAGCGGCTCGAGGTGGGTGCGCTCGAGCTTGGTGACGGTGAGTCGTCGTAGCCCTCGCGTGGAGCCCACGAAGTCGGCGACGAAGTCGTCGGCCGGGTGGCCGAGCAGCTCGGCGGGCGTGCCGAACTGCGCCAGCCGGCCGCCCTGCGCGAGGATCGCGACCTTGTCGCCCATCTTCACGGCCTCGTCGATGTCGTGCGTGACGAGGACGACCGTCTTGTCGAGCTCGCCCTGCAGCCGCAGGAACTCGTCCTGCAGGCGCGCCCGTACGACGGGGTCGACGGCCGCGAACGGCTCGTCCATGAGGAGCACCGGCGGGTCGGCGGCCAGGGCCCGAGCGACGCCGACACGCTGCTGCTGGCCGCCCGAGAGCTGGTGGGGATACCGGTCGGCGTACACGTCGGGGTCGAGGCCCACCAGGGCCAGCAGCTCGCGCGCCCGCTCGCGTGCCTCGGCCCTGGGAGTGCCGATGAGCGAGGGCACGGTGGCGACGTTGGTCGCGATCTTCTGGTGCGGGAACAGGCCGATCTGCTGGATCACGTAGCCGATCCGGCGCCGCAGCCGGACCGGGTCCTCCTGGGTGACGTCGTGCCCCTCGAGGAAGATCCGGCCACTCGTCGGCTCGATCAGCCGGTTGATCATCTTCAAGGTGGTGGACTTCCCGCAGCCCGAGGGTCCGACCAGGCACACCATCTCCCCCGGACGCACCTCGAGGTCGAGCTCCTGCACCGCCACCGTGCCGTCGGGGTACTTCTTGCCGACTCCCTCGAGCCGGATCATGGGTTCTCCCGGCTCCCCCGAGGGCGAGGTAGCGTTCATGTCCGTGACCCTACCTGCGGCGGACGGGATCTCGATCCAGCCGAGCTGCTACAGCAGGCTCACCAACCACTGGATCTGCCTCGACTACCTGCGCGACCGCCACCAGGACCTGTCCACGGCGCTGGTGCAGCACCTCCAGATCACCGCAGCGGCCCTCGTGCTCAGCCTCATCCTCGCGTTCCCGCTCGCGCTCGTGGCGCGCCGGATCCCGCGCCTGCAGGGGGCGATCCTCGGCACGAGCACCGCCATCTACACGATCCCGAGCCTGGCGCTGTTCCCGCTGCTGGTGCCCTTCACGGGGATCACCGCCCGGACGGTCGTGATCGGGCTCGCCCTCTATGCCCTCACCATCCTGGTACGCAGCATGCTGGCCGGCCTGTCCGGCGTACCCGCCGAGGTGCGCGAGTCCGCGATCGGCCTGGGGTACGGCCCCGGCCGGCTGCTCTTCCGGATCGAGCTGCCCCTGGCGCTGCCGGTGATGATGGCCGGCCTGCGCGTCGCGACCGTCTCGACCGTCGCGCTCACCACGGTCGGCACCCTCGTCAGCTACGGCGGCCTCGGCAACCTGATCGAGGACGGCGTGCAGAACGACTTCAAGGCCGAGCTGCTCGCCGCGAGCGTGCTCTGCGTGGTCCTCGCCTTCGTGCTCGACGCCCTCGTCGTCGGCGCACAGTGGATCGCCACGCCGTGGACGAGGGGACGCCGATGAGGACCTTCAACGAGACCTGGGACTACCTGACCACCGGCTCCAACTGGACCGGCGCCGACGGCATCTGGACGCTGCTCGTCCAGCAGCTCCTGATCAGCCTCACCGCCCTGACCATCACCATGGTGCTCGCGCTCCCGATCGCGCTGTGGCTCGGACACCTCGGTCGGGCAGGGTTCCTGGCGATCAACATCTCCAACATCGGCCGCGCCGTGCCGACCTTCGCCCTCCTGGCGATCCTCGTCACCCTCGACCACCCGGGGGTCTCCACCTTCGGTCCCTACGGCCGGGCAGGGCTGGCCACCCTCATCGCCCTCGCCCTGTTCGCCCTGCCGCCGATCGTCACCAACGGGTACGTCGCGGTCGACGAGGTCCCGGGCGCGATCAAGGAGTCGGCGCGTGGCATGGGCATGACCGGGTGGCAGCAGTTCAGCCGGGTGGAGCTGCCGTTGGCCCTGCCGCTCGTGGTCTCCGGGCTGCGGCTCGCGCTGGTCCAGGTGTGGGCGACGGCGACCATCGCCGCGCTCGTGGCCGGCCCCGGTCTGGGCATCCTGATCACCGAGGGCTTCTACCGCACCGACTACGCCAAGGGCATCGCGGCCGCCATCGTGGTGGCGGTGGTCGCCTTCGGGTTCGAGCTGATCGGGTCCGCCGTCGAGAGAGCGACGGACCCCGGGCACCGTGTCCACACCCCGAGGGGCGATCGCGGCGCCACCACGGGTGGGGGATGATGTGAACTTCCTGCCCTGGCACGAAGGGGGCACCGGACACGCGCGCCGCTCGGCGCGGGACACAGAAGGTGAGAGCAGATGAACAAGCGTTTCCTCGTCGGGGCGGCTGGAGCGGCTACGGCCGCCCTGCTTGCCGGGTGCGGCGGCTCCAGCAGCTCGACGGCAGCCGACACCGGCGCGTCGTCGTCGCCGTCGTCGTCGGGGGGTGGAGTGGTCAGGATCTCGGGGCAGAACTTCACCGAGGCCCAGATCGTCGCCGACCTCTACGCCGGCGTCCTGAAGAAGGCGGGCTACGACCCGCAGGTCAAGCTGGTCGGTACCCGCGACATCTACATGAAGGTGTTCCCCAAGAGCATCGACGTGGTCCCCGAGTACGTCGGCGGGATCCTCGAGTTCCTCAACGGGACCTACAACGGCAGCAACGCCGCGCCGGTGACCATGTCCGACGCCGCCCAGTCCATCAGTGACGCGCAGCCGCTGCTGAAGAAGGCCGGCATCACCCTGCTCGACCCGTCGTCGGCGACCGACAGCAACGCGTTCTTCGTGACCAAGAAGTTCGCCGAGGACAACAACGTCTCGAGCCTGTCCGACCTCAAGGGCAAGTCCGTCGTCCTGGCTGCCGCACCCGACTGCAAGGGCCGGCTCGACTGCGAGGGCGGTCTGACGGACAAGTACGGCATCAAGATCACCAAGATCCTGCCGTTGGGCTACGCCAGCCCGCAGACCTACAAGTCGGTGCAGTCGGGCGAGTCCCAGCTGGGCGAGACGAGCACGACCGACGCCACGCTCGAGAGCCAGGGCCTGGTCCTGCTGGCCGACGACAAGAAGATCCAGCCGGCCGAGAACCTCGTCCCGGCGGTCTCGTCGAGCTTCCTGGCCTCCCACCCCGACGTGGCGGCGCCGCTCAACGCGCTGATGGCTGCCTTGACGACGGAGAACCTGACCCAGCTCAACGCCGACGTGTCGGTCAACAGGGAGGACCCGCAGGACGTGGCTGACAAGTTCCTCGCCGACAACGGCCTGAGCTGAGTCAGTCGGAGGTCCACCCGCTCTGGTGCTCGTCGTACGACGAGCACCCGGGCGGGTGGTCGACGTGCGGCCGAGGGGTCCGGACCTCATATCACCTCGGCCCCCGGAGGGCGTCGTTACGATTCCCGACATGCCGCCCCGACGTCATCTCCGCGCGGCCGGGCGCGCGGCGTTCGGTCGGCTGCCGGGTGGGATGCGCTCCCGCATCCTCAGGGCCGTCGGGGAGCGGGCCGGCATCGCCGGCTCGGAGATCGGCCTGGTCACCGTGGTGGTCGTCGCCGAGCCGGGGGACCGGGTGGAGGAGAGTCTGGCGTCGGTCCGTGCACAGTCCCACGGGCTGCTCGAGGCGCTGGTCTGCCCCGTGGGCTCGGCGACGGCCGAGCTCCCCGACGATCCCCGCTTCCGTGCCAGGCCCTCGGCCGACACGTGGTACGCCGCGGCGAACCGGGGCATCGAGGCCGCGATCGGCCACTACGTGATGCTGCTGCGCGGGTGTGACCACCTGCTGCCGCACGCCCTCGAGGCCCTGGCCGGCTCGCTGGCCGTGACCGGCTCCGACCTGGCCTCCGGGGTCCTGGAGCAGGCCGGGGAGTCCGAGCGCTGGCTCCAACGGGCGCAGGCGGACAGCCACGACGCGCCGTCGGCGGGGCGGGAGGTGCGACCCGAGCTGGCGGGCGACCTGACGCTGGCGAACAAGGCGTTCACCCGAGCCCTCGCGCGCAGCCTGCGGCTCGTCGAGACCGATGACTGGCTGTGCTCCCCGACCCTGGCGCACCTGCTGCCGTCGGCCGCCGTGGACGTGCTCGCCCGCCCCGTCGCCCGCTGGGCCCCTGACCGCGGACACCGTGCCTACGGTGCCCGGCCCAGCCCGCTGCCTCAGCTGGAGGCCGCGCTGCTCCGTCGGGACCTCGTCACCGCCGCGGTCGCCGGCTCGGTCCTGGCGGACGGCTGGCTGCGGCACTGGTACGACGTCCTGCTGCCGCTGTTCGTCGCAAACGCGGAGCGCGCCGACGAGGCGACCTGGCTCCGTCTGGTCGAGCTCGTGCACGCGCCGCCCGCGGTGGAGATGAGGGCAGCGTCCCGGTCACTCCTCTGGCTCACCGGTCAGGGGCGCCGCGGCGACGTGGAGGCTCTTGCCGCCGAGCTCGCGTCGCTGGGTGACGACGTCCCGACCGAGCTGACGGCGGACGGACAGCCGCTCGCCCGGTGGCGCTCGGTCGACCTGCCTGCGGAGGTCCGTCGCCTCGCCGACGCCGAGACGCGGCTGCGCGTCCGGGTGGTCCGTACCGAGACCGTTCCCGAGGGTCGCCGGGTCGACCTGTTCGTCCGCGTGGAGGGGGTCGACCTCGCGGAGTGCTCCCTCCACGTGACGGCCGAGGCCGGGCGGGACCCGCTCGACGTGGTCCTCGGCCACGACCTCACGGCCAACCGGTGGGCCGCGGCCCGGTTCCAGTCGGCCGCCGAAGGGGCGGTGTCGGTGACGGTGCCCGAGGCGACGGCACGGCTCACGGTGACGGTCAGGGTCGGCGCCGTCGAGCGGTCGGCTGAGGTCTCCCTTCCGCCCCGACCTGCCAGGGCGGACGACGACCTGCCCCGCGTCGTGAGCGTCACCCTCGACGGTGACCAGCTCGTCGTACGCCTGGAGCAGCCGGTCGACGGTCTCCGGCTCCGGGGTCCGGGCACCGACGTCCTCGGCGAGCCTCGCCGCGACGGCACCACGGTGTTCGACCTGCGGCGCGACCTCTACGGCCGCCAGACGCTGCTCCCGACCGCCGTCCATCGCCTTCACCGCGCCGGCGGGCTCGGCGCCGTGCCGGCCTGGCGCGAGCTCCTCCCTGTCGAGGTGCTCGGTGCCCACCACCGTCTCCGGATCCTGCCGGGGCCCGACGGTCCGGGTGAGCTCCACCTCGGGCCACCCCGCGCCGACGACGAGCTGGGGGCCTACGGCCAGGAGCGGCTCCGCGTGTCGTACGCCGTCGACCAGAGGCCCACCGAGCCGGGGCTCTGGTACTTCGAGAGCTTCGCCGGCCGCTCCGCGACCGACACGCCGCTGGCGGTGTTCGAGGAGCTACGCCGGCGGGCGCCGGAGCGGTGCGTCGTCTGGGGCGTTCTCGACCACGGGCAGTGGACGCCCGCGGGTGCCGTGCCGGTCGTGATCGGCACCCGGGCCTGGTACGACGTGCTGGGCACGGCCCGGGTCCTGGTGGTCAACACCGAGCTCGAGGAGTGGTACCGACGCCGACCCGACCAGCTCGTCGTCCAGTGCTTCCACGGCTATCCGTCGAAGGCGATGGGGGAGTCGCAGTGGCGGGCCCGTGAGCTGCCGCCGAGCCGGGTAGCGGTGATGCGGCGGCGCAGCGTGGAGACCTGGGGCCTCATCTCGACGCCCACCCCCGAGATGGCGGCGGTCTATCGCGAGCAGTACGGCTACGAGGGCGCCGTCGCCGAGCAGGGCTATCCCCGCAACGACGCCCTGCGCGGGCCGGCAGCCGAGGCGACGCGGCTCGAGACCCGGCGACGGCTCGGCATCGCTCCCGACCAGACCGCGGTGCTCTACGCCCCCACCTGGCGTGACCATCTCGCCTCCCGGCCGCGGGCGGCCGCGATGACCGAGCACCTCGACGTCGACGCTGCTGCCGCCGCCCTCGGTGACTCCCACGTCGTGATGCTGAGGGGGCACCGCTTCCATGCACCCGGACCTTCGCGGAGCGGGGTCGTCGACGTGACCGACCATCCCGAGATCAACGAGCTCGTCCTGGCCTCCGACGTGGCCGTGCTCGACTACTCCTCCCTGCGCTTCGACTACGCGCTGACCGGCCGCCCCATGGTCTTCCTCGTGCCGGACCTCGAGGACTACACCCGCGGCGTCCGCGGCTTCCTCTTCCCCTTCACAGACACGGCTCCGGGACCGCTGGTGCGGACGACCGACGAGGTCGTGACGCAGGTGCGAGACGTTCCGACCCTGGCGGCCACCTGGTCCGCCCGTGTGCGTGCCTTCGACGAGCGGTTCAACCCGTGGCAGGACGGCCACGCCGCCGCCCGGATGGTCGATCGCATCGAGGGTCTGCTGGCAGGCGCGGATGACGGCCCCTCCGCGGAGGTCCGGTAACTTCAGAGCGGTGAGCCGCGTAGTTGACGTCGTGCGGAGCAGGCCGCGACTTCACCGGCTGGCTCGCCGGGTGGCCCGCACCAAGCCGGCGCGCGTCGCACGTGCCCGACTGCTACGCCCGGCCGTCAGCGTGGTCGTCCCCTTCTACAACGTCGAGGCCTACCTCGGGGAGTGCCTCGACTCCGTCCTCGCCCAGTCGTTCAAGGACTTCGAGGTCCTGCTCGTCGACGACGGGTCGCCGGACGGCTCGCGCGCGATCGCCCTGGACTACGTCCGCCGCGACCCTCGCGTCAAGCTCCTCACCCGTCCCAACGGCGGGCTCGGCGCGGCCCGCAACACCGGCGTGCGTGCTGCGCGGGGCGAGTTCCTGACGTTCGTCGACTCCGACGACCTGCTGCCACCGGACGCGCTGCGCGTGCTGGTCCGGAGTGCCCGCCGTACCGGGTCCGACGTGGTGACGGGTGCCGTCGAGCGCTTCGACAGTGTCAGCACCTGGGTGCCGGAGTGGGTCGGCGACGTCCATCAGGAGCCCCGCGAGCGGATCCGCATCTCGGACTTCCTGCCGCTGTTGCGCAACCTCTACACGTGGAACAAGCTGTTCCGACGCGACTTCTTCCTGCAACAGGGCCTGTGGTTCCGTGAGGGCGTCGCCTACGAGGACCAGCCGATCATCACCCAGCTCTACGCCCGCGCCCACGCCATCGACGTGCTCGGCGACACCGTGTACGCCTATCGCGCGCGCGACGACAAGAGCTCCATCAGTCAGCAGACCGCCTCGCTCACCGACCTCCGACACCGGGTCGAGGCCTGGGAGGTGACCCGGCGCGTCCTCCGGGCCGAGGTGTCACCCGAGCTCTACCACGGCTGGCTCCAGACCCTCTTCGACGCACACTTCCACTGGTACCTGCGCAGCCCCGGCATCGTCGACGACACCTACTGGGCCGAGCTGGTCAAGGCCGTGCGGTCGTTCACCGCCGATGCTCCTGATGCGATCTGGCGCGCGGCCGGCCCCGCACGCCGAGTCCTGATCACGCTCGCCGTGCAGGACCGCCGCGACGACGCCCGCGAGTTCGTCAGCAGAGGTGCGTTCAAGACGGAGCAGTGGCCGTCCCGGGTCGCCGACGACGGCATCTACCTCGAGCTCCCCCTGTACGACGATCCCTTGCTCGACCCGACTCTGTTCCGCCTCGACCCCGATCAGCTCGTGCTCGCGCATGCGATCGAGAACCTCCAGTTCCGGCCGCGCGACGACGGGTCGGTCGACTGCCTGATGTCGGGGTGGGCGTTCGTGCGCAAGGTCGACCTGACTAACCACGACGCGCATGTCGAGCTGGTGCTGCGCAACGAGCGCACCGGCGAAGAGACGTTGATCTCGTCGGGTGGCCGGGCGGCCGTCGCCTTCCCCCCGCCCGTCGACGACCAGTGGTGCGACTATCGCCCCGGAACGTTCTCGGTCGACGTGCCGCTGTCGGAGCTCCTGGAATCGGGCAGACCCGGCGACGCGTGGGGCGCCAGCCTGCGCGTCCGGGTCGCAGGCTTCACCGTCTCCCGCACTGTCACTCGTCTGGTGCGCTCGGGCTCCGCCGGCGCCATCCCGGCCGCGGGTCTCCCCGACGGTGGTCGGCTGATCGCCGACTGGCGGGTCGGCACGCAGCTGGTGTTCCTGGTCGACCACTCGGGCGTTCACGTCAGTGACCTCACGCTGACGGGGCGGACGCTGTCCGGCCACCTGACCGGCGACGGGGCTGCGGACATCAAGGCAGTCACGGTCTCCGGCCCCGGTGGCCGACCCACGGCGCCCGTGGTCGACGGCCGGTTCACGCTGGTCGTGCCACGCATCGACCCACCGGCACCCGGCCAGCGAGCGCAGTGGACCGTCGAGGGGCTGGACGAGACCGGCGTGAGACGGCCCTTGGTGCCCGCCGCCCGTCGATCGAGCTACGCCGAGGCCGAGGCCGGGCTGTCCTGGCTGCTGGTCGAGACCGACCGCAACGGCGTGCTCGTGGTGAACGAGCAGACGTTGGTGGCGATGGCCGAGACCGTCGACGTGCCCGGTGACCAGGTCCGTGTGCGCGGCCGGGTCCTCGGCCCCGGGGTCAGTGCCGTGCGGGTGCGTACCCGCCACAAGAAGGCCGTCTCCGAGACGGGCCTGGTTCCTGTGGTCGACGGTCGGTTCGAGGCCTTGCTCGCGCTTCGGCACAGCGTGTTCCGCTTCGGTGAGCGCCCGTTGCCGGCCGGCGACCACGACGTCTTCGTCGTGGCGACCGTCGGTTCGGCGACCCACGAGGTGCCGCTCGACGTCTCGATGGCCCTGGGTGCCACGCTGCCCGTCCGCATCGCCACTGATCAGCACGAGGGTCGCGTCGTGCGCGGCCCGGAGGCGCAGACCCGGATCACTGTGCAGAGACCCGTCGGTGATGCCGCCCGCGGCCTGTTCCCGCAGCATTCCTTCCGCCGGACCGCCGCCCACACGCGGCGGAAGGCGACCCGTCGGGGCCTGCTCGTGCGTTCCTACTTCGGGGAGCTCGCGACAGACAGTGGGGTGTCGGTGCAGCACGAGCTGCGTCGCCGCGGGTCCGACCTGCCGGTGTACTGGGCGGTCCAGGATCACGCAGTGGTCGTGCCGGACGGCGGTATCCCCGTGATCGCGAACTCAGCGGAGTGGTACGACCTGATGGGGTCGGTGACCTACTACCTGGACAACATGTTCCAGCCCGAGTTCCACCTCAAACCCGAAGGTCAGGTTCTCATGCAGACCTTCCACGGCTACCCGTTCAAGCAGATGGGTCATCCCCACTGGGACAACCTCGGCCTCTCCCAGGCGCTGATCGACTCCTACGACCGCCGGGCCTCGGACTGGGACTACCTGATCTCGCCGGCGACGTACGCGACCGCGCTGCTGACCCGCGACTTCGCCTACGACGGCGACGTGCTCGAGATCGGCTACCCGCGCAACGACGTGCTGCTGTCTCCCGGAGGCGACGCGATCCGGGAGGCCGTCCGCACGTCACTCGGGCTGCGGCCCGACCAGACGGCCGTGCTCTACGCGCCCACCTTCCGCGACTACCTGTCAGCCGACGACAGCCGCGCTGTGATGCCGAGGTTCTTCGACTTCGTTCGGGCACACGAGCGACTCGGTGACGACGTCGTGGTCCTGATCCGCGGTCATGCGTTCAATGCTCGGACCAAGCACCGGGTCGGTGACCTTCCCGGTGCCGTCGACGTGACCGACTACCCGGAGGTCTCGGATCTCTACCTCGCCGCCGACGCCGCGATCGTCGACTACTCCTCACTGCGCTTCGACTTCGGGGTGACGGGCAAGCCGATGATCTTCCACGTGCCCGACCTCGAGCTCTATCGCGACAGCAGGGGGTGGCTCTTCGACTTCGAGCCGACCGCACCCGGACCGCTGGCGTCGACCACGGACGAGGTGGTCGACGCGATCCTGGACCTCCCGGCGGTCGCACGCCGCCACGCCGCGGCGTACCAGCGTTTCCGCGACGACTACCTCGACCTGGACGACGGCCGGGCGGCGGCTCGACTGGTCGACGCGGTGTTCGTGCCACGTGGCGACGCATGACAGACTCCCGGTGTCCTGGCCCGCCACGGGCGGCTGCGAAGGAGACGGACCCCATGTCCCGCGATCAGCGGTGTGCCCGAAGGAGCTCCGCGTGAGCACGCTGGTCCTGATCACCGGCACCGGCCGCAGCGGGACCAGCACGATGTCGGGCACGTTCCACCATCTCGGTCTCCATGTGCCCGGGCCCTACCTGGGCGCCAACGAGTCCAACCCCAAGGGCTTCTTCGAGTCCAGGTGGGCCGTGAGGTTCCACAAGGAGCTCGCCTCGAGAGCAGGCATCAACGACTTCGACAGCCGTCCCGAGGCCATCGACCTCGCTCGGCGTGCGGTGACCGACGACGCGCGGTCCCGTCTGCGTGAGTTCCTCGAGCAGAGGAGCGAGGGACACGACCAGATCGTCGTCAAGGACCCCCGTTCCGTCTGGGCCCAACGGCTGTGGCGCGAGGCGGCCGCCGAGACCGGTCTCGACATTGGCTACGTCTCGATGCTGCGCCATCCGGCCGAGGTCGTCGGAAGCCGCAGCACCTACTACGCCAGCCGGAAGGACGAGGCGGCGAGGAGGTCCTACGAGACGTTCAGCGTGGCCCGGTGGATCAACGGGTCGATCGTGAGCGAGCGGGAGACGCGCGGCGAGAAACGCGCCTTCGTCGCCTACGAGGACCTCCTGGCCGACTGGCGCCCGGTGCTGGCCGGTCTCGCCGCCGACCTCGATCTCACCTACGACGTGGACGTCGCCGGCGGCGAGGCCTCGCCTGTGGACGACTTCATCGACCCCGGCCTCCGTCGGCACCGCGTGACGTGGGACGACCTGGGCGTTCCCGAGCCGTTGCCCACGCTCGCGGAGGAGGTATGGGGCGATCTGTGCACCTTGCAGGGCGCCCACGGGGAGGATGCAGCAGCCTCAGCCGACCTCGACGCCCAGGCCGAGACCTACCAGCGTCTCTTCACCGCCGCGGTGGACATCGCCCACGATGCCGTCGAGTCCGAGCGTCAGCTGATTCTCGCGAAGGCCGAGGACCGGTCACGACCTGGCGAGCCGTCCGCGCGCGTGGCCCCGAGCCCGACCTCCGCCCGGGCCGCAGGTGTGGCAGGCGACCCGGATCGACGACAGGTCCGTGGGCGAGGTCGGCGGCCGCGACCTGCTCAAGGTCGTCGCATCCCGGGCCAAGCGGAAGCTCAGACGCGGCCACTGACCGGTCGTCGGGCGGAGCCATGCCCGCGCCACGGCCCGCTGTGGCGCTGCGCTCCGAGACCGACGTCGCATCGGAGCGTCCTGGCTCGTCAGTCGAGCGGGTCGTCCCGGCGGATGTCGACCACGTGGCCGGTGGTCTCGGAGATCATCACAGCGAGCGACGCCCGGGCCACGACCTCCGACTCGAGCAGAGAACCGGCAGGCTCGACGCCGAACGCCTTGGTCCGCATCGGCGTGGCCGTGCGCTCGGGGTTGATGCAGTTGACGCGCACCTTGTCGGCGGCCCACTCGTCGGCGAGCGCCTGGGTCAGGTTCACAGTGGCGGCCTTGGCCGAGGAGTAGAGGCTGTAGCCGCTCCGGCCTCGGGTGTAGGAGCTGGAGGTGAACAGCGTGAGTGACCCGCTGGTCTCCTTCAGGTGGGGATGGAAGACCTGCGCGACGAGGATCGGGGCCAGGTAGTTGATCTCCGTTGCTGCATAGATCGTCTCCTCGCTGGTGTCGATCAGCTCACCGCGCGGGAGGATGCCCGCCGCGTTGACGACGTAGTCGATCCGGCCGCTGGCATCGAGGACCGTGCGCGCCGCCGCCGCCAGGTCTTCGCGCCGTTCGACGTGGGTGTTGGTGGACGACCGGCTGAAGGAGAAGACGGTCGCCCCGAGCCGGCCGGCCTCGGCGGCCATGTCGGCGCCGATGCCGTGGCTGCCGCCGAAGACGACGACGGTCCGGCCCTCGAGGCGCGCGCGGTACTCCTCGTCGGAGAGAGTGGAGGGCGCGTCGCTCCCGGGGAGCTGGAAGAGCCTGTCGGCGAGGTAGACGTCGATGGGGTCGGTCACCTTCATGTTCCGCTCCTCGCCCCGGACCACCCAGATCGGCTGGTCGGGCAGGTAGCGCAGCACCACCGTGCAGTCGTCGGTGGCGACGAAGTCGGGGTCCCCCGCTGCCAACGCGTAGGCCTGCTTGATGACCGACGAGCGGAAGGCCTGGGGCGTCTGCCCACGGCGGAGCGAGGCGCGGGGAGGGACGTCCCGGATGACGTTGTCGTCGCCGACCTGGATGATCGTGTCGGCCGAGGGGATGGCGACGTCGACGGCCGGGTAGCTGTCGAGCGCCTCGAAGCACTCGCCGATGATCCGCTGTGAGAGCAGGGGCCGCACGGCGTCGTGGAAGAGCACGTTGCACTCCTCGGTGCCCAGGTTGTCCAGCGCCCGCACGGTCGACTCGCTGCGGGTCTCACCGCCCTCGAGGATCTCGGTGACCTTGTCGTAGCCGCCTCCGCGGACGATCGCGCGTACGGCGTCGAGGTGCCCGGGCGCCATCATCACCGTGATGGAGTCGACCATCGGGTGTGCATGCAGCGCCGCCAACGAGTGCTCGAGGATCGTCTTCCCGGCTACCTTGATCAGCTGCTTGGGAATGTCGAGTCCCACCCTGACGCCGACTCCACCGGCCAGCAGGACGGCCACGTTGCGGACGCGGTCGGCGCTGGGAACCATGGCGGCATCCTGTCAGACCTGATGGGTGGCAGATCGGTCTCCGGCCGCTACTAGAGTGCTGCCTCACGCGACGAGAGACGGTCACCGCATGGCAGAGCGCACGAACCCCGTGCCCCCCGGCACCGTCCTGCTGCACATCGGACCGCAGAAAGCCGGGGGCACCGCCCTGCAGGCCGCGTTCAAGGTCGCGACCGACGAGCTCGAGGACCACGGCGTGTTCTACGCGACCCGTGGCCGCCCTCGTCCGGCCGCGGTCGGCTGGGCGCTCGGGCTCCCGCGGCCGGCCGGCTCGAGCAGACCCCCGATCGACGCGTGGGAGTCCTTCTCGGCGGAAGTCTCCGGCAGCCGGGCCGACCGGGTCCTGGTGAGCAACGAGGACTTCTCACGGGCCAGGCCGCTGCTGATCCCCAAGATCCTGGCAGACCTCGGCGGACGCGACCGGATCAGGGTTGTCGTGGTCGCGCGCCGGCTCGACCTCTACCTGCCGTCGCAGTGGCGCGAACGGGTCAAGGCGGGCGACCTGCGGCCTTACGACGAGTGGCTGCGCGTCGTGCTCGACCGGACCCACGAGGAGCCTTCCTGGGACCGGTGGAACGTGTGGCGCTCCCACGACCTGAGGCTGCTGGTGAACCGGTGGGCAGCCCACATCGACCGTGACCGGATCACCGTCATCGTGCTCGACGAGGCCGACGAGCACCAGCTCCCCGCCGCGTTCGAGCGGATGCTCGACCTGCCCGACGGCACGATCCGCCCGGTCCCCGATCGCACCAACCGCGGGCTGACCTGGGGCGAGTGCGAGATGCTGCGGGGCATCAACGAGGTGTTCGACCAGCGGGGCTGGCCCCACGACATCCGTCGCCGGTTCGTCCGCGGCCAGATCCTGCGGGACCTCCGCACCCGGACGCCACCGCCCGGACCCACGCACCCGCCGCTGCCCGACTGGGCTGCGAGCGCCATCCGCGAGCTCAGCGAGCACCGCGTCGAGTTCCTGGCCGAGAGCGGCGTCGACGTCATCGGTGACCTCGACGGCCTCCGCGTGCCCGACGACGTCGAGACCGTGGCCGGCCCGTTCCCCGAGCCGCAGATCCACCGCGAGGCGGTGGGCGAGGTCGTGGCGGCCCTGATCGCCTCGAGGCTGAGCGCCGAGGAGGCCGAGACGGCGCACGTCGGCGACATCGGCTTCGACGACGAGGACAAGGGCGCGGACGTGGAGTAGCCCACGTCACACTCCGCGCGGTTACGGCGCGGGCTCGCCGCGGCGTAGATTGCTAGGTGTTCCACACCGTGTGGTACCCACACCGGCCCTCACCCGAGGGTGGTCGGAGGGACCTGAACGCAAGGAAACCCATGACCCCACTCCGGGTGGGCGTGATCGGTGCCGGCCGCGTCGGCGCCGTCCTCGCCTCGGCACTGCGCTCGCGCGGACACCAGATCGTCTCGGTGGCCGGCGAGTCCGACGCCTCGCTCCGTCGCATCCACGACCTGCTCCCAGGCGTGCACGTCGCCAAGCCGACCGCCGTCGCGCGGTCCTGCGACGTCCTCCTGCTGACGGTCCCCGACGACATGCTCGAGAACGTCGTCACCCAGCTCGCCGCCAGCGGCGCGCTGCGCGCCGGCCAGTTCGCGGTCCACACCAGCGGCAGCCACGGCCTGCGCGTGCTCGAGTCGGCACGCCGGATCGGGGTGCGTCCCGTCGCCATGCACCCCGCCATGACGTTCACCGGCAGCACACGCGACCTCGACCGGCTGCCCGAGTGCGTGTTCGGCGTGACCGCGGGCCCGGCTGAGGCGGAGTGGGCCGAGCAGCTGGTGCGCGAGCTGGGCGCCGACGTGATGTGGGTGGCCGAGGAGCACCGCAGCCTCTACCACGCCGGGCTGGCGCACGGCGCCAACCATCTCGTCACCCTGGTCTCCCAGGCGATGGAGCTGCTGAGCAGGGCCGGGGCCGACGACCCCGCCGCCATCCTGCGCCCGCTGCTCGAGGCCTCGCTCGACAACGCGCTGACCGACGGCGACGCGGCCCTGACCGGGCCGATCGTCCGCGGCGACGTCAACACCGTGCGCGCCCACCTCGCGGAGATCGCGGCCACGGCGCCCGACACCCTGCCGTCCTACGTCGCCCTGGCCCACGACACCCTCGACCGCGTGGTCACCGACGGCCGCGTGCTGCCGATCCGCGCCGCCACCATGCGCCGGGTCCTCGACGAGGCGCTGGCCGGCGTCGAGCCTCCGGCTGTCGCGCCACCCCGCCGGACCCCGCTGCGATGACACCGGCCCCGCTCCTCGCGTCGACGCGCGAGGAGCTCTCCGACGCGCTCGCGCCGCGACGCCGCTCGGGCGAACCCGTGGCGCTCGTGCCGACGATGGGAGCCCTCCACGAGGGCCATGCGGCGCTGCTCCGGGCCGCCCGTGTGGCTGCGGGCACCGGGCCGGTGGTGACGTCGATCTTCGTCAACCCGCTGCAGTTCGCGCCCGGCGAGGACCTCGACCGCTACCCCCGGACCTTCGAGGCCGACCTCGACCTCTGCGGGCGCGAGGGTGTGGACGTGGTGTTCGCGCCCTCGGCGACGGAGGTCTATCCCGACGGCGAGCCCCTCGTCACGGTCGAGCCCGGCCCCCTGGCCGCCGAGCTCGAGGGTGCGTCGCGGCCGGGTCACTTCCGCGGGGTGCTGACGGTGGTGGCGAAGCTCTTCGGCCTCACCCGCCCCGACCTGGCAGTGTTCGGGGAGAAGGACTACCAGCAGCTGGTCCTCGTGCGGCGGATGAGCCGCGACCTGTGCCTGGGGGTCGAGGTGCTCGGGGTCCCCACCGTGCGCGAGGCCGACGGGCTCGCCCTGTCCAGCCGCAACCGCTACCTGGGCCCCGACGAGCGCCGCCGGGCGACAGCGCTGTCTCGGGCGCTGGGAGCGGCGCGGGAGAGCGGACCGGCCGGTGTGGCTGCAGCTCTGACCTCGGCGGCCGCCGAGCTCGAGGCCGAGCAGATCGAGCCCGACTACCTCGAGATCCGTCTGCCCGACCTCAGTGCCGTCGACGCCACGATCGCCGGCCCCGTCGAGGCCCGCGTCCTGGTGGCGGCACGGGTCGGCACCACCCGGCTGATCGACAACCTGCCGCTCACCCTCGGGGGGGCCGGGTGAGGTCGCTGCGCGGCCGGCCCGGCGTCGTACCTCCGGCTGCCCAGTAGCCTCCTGCCGTGGACGAGACCCCGATCGGCGTACGGCGAGTGGTCCGTCGCCTCGCCGCACCCGAGCCCGGCTGGTCGGTCACCGCCGACGTCGTGGTGATCGGCTCCGGCATCGCCGGGCTGACCGCTGCGCTGCGGCTCCGCGGCAGTGTCGGCCGCGTCCTCGTGGTGACCAAGGACGTGCTCGACGCCGGGTCGACCCAGTGGGCGCAGGGCGGTATCGCCGCGGCCCTCGGACCCGGTGACACCCCGGCCCAGCACGAGCGCGACACCCTGGTGGCGGGGGCCGGAGCCTGTGACCTGGACGCGGTGCGCGTGCTGGTGAGCGAGGGCCCTGAGGCGGTGCGCGAGCTGATCGCCCTGGGTGCCAACTTCGACCTCCACCCCGACGGCGAGCTGAGCCTGACCCGTGAGGGCGGCCACCATCGCGACCGCATCGCCCATGCCGGTGGTGACGCCACCGGCGCCGAGATCCAGCGCGCGCTCATCGCGGCGGTGGCCAGGGCACCCGAGATCGAGGTGATCGAGCACGCCCTGGCCGTCGACCTGCTGCTCGCCGCCGACGGTGGTGTGGCCGGGGTGACGCTCCACGTCATGGGTGAGGGTCAGCACGACGGGGTGGGTGCCGTGCGTTGCCGGGCCGTCGTCCTCGCCAGTGGTGGCCTCGGGCAGGTGTTCGCGCAGACCACCAACCCCTCGGTCGCGACCGGCGACGGGATGGCGCTGGCCTACCGAGCCGGTGCCGTGCTCCGCGACCTCGAGTTCGTCCAGTTCCATCCGACCGTGATGTGGCTCGGCCCCGACTCACGCGGCCAGCAGCCACTGATCTCCGAGGCCGTCCGCGGCGAGGGTGCCTTCCTCGTCGACTGGGAGGGCAACCGGTTCATGCAAGGCGTCCACGAGCTCGCCGATCTGGCGCCCCGCGACGTCGTCGCCAAGGCGATCACCCGACGGATGATGGAGTCCGGCCACCCACACCTGTGGCTCGATGCGCGCCACCTGGGCTCCGCGTTCTGGGAGAAGCGGTTTCCGACCATCCTCGCGACTTGCCGGCGGCACGGCGTCGATCCCGTCACGGAGCTGATCCCGGTGTCACCGGCCTGTCACTACGCCTCCGGTGGGGTGGCGACCGACCTCTGGGGTCGGTCCACCCTGCCCGGGCTCTACGCGACGGGCGAGGTCGCCTGCTCGGGCGTGCACGGTGCGAACCGGCTGGCCTCCAACTCGCTGCTCGAGGGTCTGGTGTTCTCGCGACGCATCGCCGAGGTGCTGCCCGGCGAGCTGCGGGTGTGGAGCGACCCGGTCGTCGACCGGCGTCCGGCGTCCCTCGTCGACGCCGGCGCCCGGCGCACGCTCCAGGAGGAGATGACCGCGCGGGTCGGCGTGCTCCGGACCAGGGACGGGCTCGCGGCTGCGATCGAGCGGCTCGACGAGCTGACCGGCCGACCGGCCGCGGTCGTCGGCCAAGACGCGTGGGAGACGACCAACCTCGTCACGGTCAGCGCCCTGCTCGCCGAGGCTGCGCTACGCCGGCAGGAGACGCGGGGGTCCCACTGGCGCGAGGACTTCCCGGAGCGCGACGACGTGACCCAGTCGGGGCACCACGACTGGTGGATCGCCGACGACGAAGGCCCGACGGGGACCTTCCGGCCGTCGGCGCCGACCGACGCCGTGCCAGACGAGGTGCCCAACGAGGTGCCGGCGTGACCTCCTCTGCCGCCACCCGTGGGCTGCTCGACGAGCTGCGCGCCGCCGGGCTCGACCCCGAAGCGGTCGTCGAGGCCGTCGACGCCGCCCTCGAGGAGGACCTGCCGGGGGGTGCCGTCGACGTCACGAGCGTCGCGACGATCGCGCCCGACGCGCAGGGCCAGGGCGTCTTCGCCGCGCGCGAGCCGGGTGTCGTCGCCGGACTGGGCGTGGCCGCGCTCGTGTTCCTGCGCGTCGACGCCGACGTCGAGGTCGCCGAGCGGGTCCGGGACGGGGCGCGGGTGGGAGCGGGTGACGTCGTGATGCGGGTGTCCGGCCCGACCCGCTCCCTGCTCACCGCCGAGCGCACGGCCCTCAACTTCGCCTCCCACCTCTCGGGCATCGCCACCGCGACCTCGCGGTGGGTGGAGGCGCTGGCCGGGACCGGTGCCCGCGTCCTCGACACCCGCAAGACGCTCCCGCGCCACCGCGCCCTCCAGAAGTACGCCGTGCGGTGCGGCGGCGGGACCAACCACCGGTTCTCCCTCTCCGACATGGCCATGGTCAAGGACAACCACGTGGTCGCCGCCGGCGGCGTGGTCCCCGCCTACGAGGCCGTACGAGCGGCGTACCCGGACCTCCCCGTGGAGGTCGAGGTCACCGACCTCGACCAGCTCGCCCAGCTCCTCGAGGCGGGCTGCGACCGGATCCTGCTCGACAACATGGACTCCGCGACGATGACCGAGGCCGTACGGCTCACTGCGGGCCGCGCATCGCTGGAGGCCTCCGGGGGGCTGACCCTGGAGCGCGCCCGCGAGGTCGCGCAGACCGGCGTCGACTTCATCTCGGTCGGCGCGCTGACGCACTCGGTGAAGGTCTTCGACCTCGGGCTGGACCTGCGATGACCGGCCCACCCGTCACGCTCCTGGCCGCCGACATCGGCAACAGCCATACCGTGCTGGGGCTGGTCAGTGGCGGCGAGGTCTCCGCCGAGTGGCGGGTGGCCACGGTCGAGTCCCGCACCGCCGACGAGTGGTCCGTCCTGATCCGGGGCCTGCTCGGCGACCTCGAGGAGCAGGTGGGCGGGATCGCCGTCTGCGCCACCGTCCCCTCGGTGCTGCAGGAGTGGCGGACCATGCTCGCCGACCACTTCGGCTCCCTGCGCAGCGTGGTGGTGGAGCCCGGTGTCCGCACGGGGGTGCCGGTGCTCACCGACAACCCGCGCGAGGTCGGGACCGACCGGATCGTGAACGCCCTGGCCGTGGCGACCCGCTACGGCGGTCCGGCCGTCGTCGTCGACTTCGGTGGGACGGCGACGACTTTCGACGTCGTGAATGCCGAGGGCCAATACATCGGCGGCGCCATATCACCCGGAATCGAGATATCGCTCGACGCGCTGGAGCGGCGGGGTGCTCAATTACGCATGGTCGAATTGCGACGACCCCGGACCGTGATAGCCCGCAACACCGTCGAGGCGCTGCAGTCGGGAATGGTGTTCGGTGTCGCCAGCCAGGTGGACGGAATTGTCACGAGGATGATCGAGGAGCTCGCGGTCGAGTCGTCGACCGTCTCCGTCGTGGCGACCGGCTACCTGGCTCCACTCGTGGTGGACGAGTGTCGGTGCTTCACCGCCCACGCACCGTGGCTCACGCTGCAGGGGCTCGAGCTGGTCTACGTCCGCAACACCTGACGCGGTCCTAATCGCCGACGAATAGCGGGCCGCGGCGCCGGCGCAATGCACAGGTCGTGCGTGCCGATGTGGCCGCTTTACCGGTACGCCGCTATCTTTGTGGTGAAAGCATCGCAGAGCATACGGATTATCGGTGGGTCCGACACTTCGAAAGGCAGGGCACCACATGGCGCAGAAAGTCCACATCACTCTCGAGGACGACCTCGACGGCGGCGAGGCGACCGAGACCGTGACCTTCGGCCTCGACGGCCGGAGCTACGAGATCGACCTCAACGACAAGAACGCCGCGAAGCTGCGCGACGCGCTCGCGCGCTACGTCGCCGCGGCCCGCCGCGCCGGAGGCCGTTCGTCGGCCGGCACCAAGCGCCACACCCAGGTCGGGCCGAGCGCCCGCGAGATCCGCGACTGGGCCCGCTCCAACGGCCAGAAGGTGCCCGACCGCGGCCGTATCCCGGCCGACGTGCGCGAGGCCTTCGAGGCATCCCACTAGGGCCCCGCTGGTCGAGCCTGTCGAGACCCGCTGGTCGAGCGTGCCGAGTCCCCTCGGCCGAGTGAGCAGCCGTTGGTCGAGCCTGTCGAGACCCGGACCGGCACCGTGGCGCACGCCGCGGCACCGGCACCGGGTCTCGACCCGCTCGTACGCCCTGGCCGGGTCGGGTGCTCGACGTTCGCGGGCCCACGCCGAACGCTCGTTCCTCGCCCTCGGCTGCCCGACGATGTTCGCTGTGGGCGGACGGCGGGTGAACGGGCGCCGGGAACACGTAGGCTGTGAGACCAGTTGGAACAGTCGACACCCCGATGACCACCGTGGGTGTCCCCCTGTTTTTGCCAGGCGGGTGGCCCCACCCCCCGCGTTGAGGAGCGATAGGCATGTTCGAGCGGTTCACAGACCGAGCCCGGCGGGTGGTCGTGCTGGCCCAAGAAGAGGCCCGCATGCTCTCCCACAACTACATCGGCACCGAGCACATCTTGCTCGGCCTGATCCACGAGGGCGAGGGTGTCGCCGCCAAGGCTCTGGAGAGCCTCGACATCTCCCTCGAGGCCGTCCGCGCGCAGGTCGAGGAGATCATCGGCCAGGGCCAGCAGGCGCCCAGCGGCCACATCCCCTTCACCCCGCGCGCCAAGAAGGTGCTCGAGCTGTCGCTGCGCGAGGCGCTGCAGCTCGGCCACTCCTACATCGGCACCGAGCACATCCTGCTCGGCCTGATCCGCGAGGGCGAGGGCGTCGCCGCACAGGTGCTGCAGAAGCTCGGCGCCGACCTCAACCGGGTCCGGCAGCAGGTGATCCAGCTGCTCAGCGGCTTCCAGGGCAAGGAGCAGTCCGGCACGCAGGCCGCCACCTCCGGCGCCCCGGCCGACACCCCGTCTTCCTCGCTGGTGCTCGACCAGTTCGGTCGCAACCTCACCCAGGACGCCCGCGAGTCCAAGCTCGACCCGGTGATCGGGCGCGAGCAGGAGATCGAGCGGGTCATGCAGATCCTCAGTCGCCGGACCAAGAACAACCCGGTCCTGATCGGTGAGCCGGGCGTCGGCAAGACCACGATCGTCGAGGGCCTGGCCCAGGACATCGTGCGGGGCAACGTGCCCGAGACGCTCAAGGACAAGCAGATCTACACCCTCGACCTCGGTGCCCTGGTGGCCGGGTCGCGCTACCGCGGTGACTTCGAGGAGCGTCTGAAGAAGGTCCTCAAGGAGATTCGCACCCGCGGCGACATCGTGCTGTTCATCGACGAGATCCACACCCTCGTCGGCGCCGGCGCGGCCGAGGGCGCGATCGATGCGGCCTCGATCCTCAAGCCGATGCTGGCCCGTGGCGAGCTGCAGACGATCGGCGCCACCACGCTCGACGAGTACCGCAAGTACCTCGAGAAGGATGCGGCGCTCGAGCGGCGCTTCCAGCCGATCCAGGTCGCCGAGCCGTCCATCGCCCACACGATCGAGATGCTCAAGGGCCTGCGCGACCGCTACGAGGCGCACCACCGGGTGACCATCACCGACGAGGCCCTGGTCTCCGCGGCGACGCTGGCCGACCGCTACATCTCCGACCGGTTCCTGCCCGACAAGGCCATCGACCTCATCGACGAGGCCGGTTCGCGTCTGCGCATCCGTCGGATGACGGCGCCCGCCGACCTCCGCGAGTACGACGACAAGATCGCCGAGGTGCGGCAGCGCAAGGAGGCCGCGATCGACGGCCAGGACTTCGAGGCGGCCGCGCGACTGCGCGACGAGGAGAAGCAGCTGACCGCGAAGAAGCTGGAGCGCGAGAAGCAGTGGCGCGCCGGTGACCTCGACGAGGTCGCGGAGGTCGACGAGGAGCTGATCGCGGAGGTGCTCGCGGTCGCGACCGGCATCCCGATCGTGAAGCTGTCGGAGGAGGAGTCCTCGCGCCTGCTCAAGATGGAGGACGAGCTCCACAAGCGGGTGATCGGCCAGGACCAGGCGGTCAAGGCGCTGAGCCGGGCCATCCGTCGTACGCGCGCAGGCCTGAAGGACCCCAAGCGTCCCGGCGGCTCGTTCATCTTCGCCGGCCCGTCCGGCGTCGGTAAGACGTGGCTGTCCAAGACGCTTGCGGAGTTCCTCTTCGGCGACGAGGACGCGCTGATCCAGCTCGACATGAGCGAGTACAGCGAGAAGCACACCGTCTCGCGGCTGTTCGGCTCGCCTCCGGGCTACGTCGGCTACGAGGAGGGCGGCCAGCTCACCGAGAAGGTGCGCCGCAAGCCGTTCTCCGTGGTCCTGTTCGACGAGGTCGAGAAGGCCCACCCCGACATCTTCAACAGCCTGTTGCAGATCCTGGAGGAGGGTCGGCTGACCGACTCGCAGGGCCGGGTCGTGGACTTCAAGAACACCGTCATCATCATGACCACCAACCTCGGCACGCGAGACATCGCCAAGGGCCAGAACCTCGGCTTCGCCCAGAGCGGCGACGTCGCCGGCTCCTACGAGCGGATGAAGAACAAGGTGCAGGAGGAGCTCAAGCAGCACTTCCGCCCGGAGTTCCTCAACCGTGTCGACGAGGTCATCGTGTTCCCGCCGCTGTCGCGCGAGCAGATCATCCACATGGTCGACAACATGATCGCGTCGGTGGAGCTGCGCCTGAAGGACCGCGACATGTCGCTCGAGCTCACCCAGCCGGCCAAGAACCTGCTGGCCGAGCGGGGCTTCGACCCGGTGCTGGGAGCCCGGCCTCTGCGCCGGACCGTGCAGCGCGAGATCGAGGACGTCCTCGCCGAGAAGATGCTCTACGGCGAGGTCGGCCCCGGCCAGATCGTGCTGGTCGGCGTCGAGGGGGAGGGTCCGACCGCGTCGTTCACGTTCTCCGGCCAGAAGGTCGGCGAGCTGCCCGACCTGCCTCCGCTCGAGACCGTCGCCGTCGAGCCGCCCAGCGGCCCGGCCGGCCGCGGTGAGGGCGAGGACGAGACGCCGGGCCCGACCGACGTCGAGAAGGCGAGCGGGACCGACTGACCGATCCCACCAGCACGAAGGCCCGGCCGCCTGCGGCCGGGCCTTCTGCACGCCGACCCGGCCGACGTCGACGCGGGGGATCGCCCAGTCGGCGCAAACAGGCACGGAAAACACGCCGAGTCGGCGCAAAGAGGCAGGCACAACACGCCCAGTCGGCGCAAAGAGGCAGCGAAATTGCGCCGAGTTGTCACCTGACAACTCGGCGTTGGGTGGCGTCGAGTTCTGCCGGGTGGGCGTCGTACGGCGTGAACGTCTGCCGGGTCAGTGCGCGGTGTGGAGGTTGAGCACGACCACGCCGACCACGATCAGCAGCAGCGCAAGGAGCTTCACCGAGTCGAGGCGTTCGCCGAGCACGAGCGCGCCCACGAGGGCGATGGACGCCGTGCCGAGCCCGGACCAGACGGCGTAGGCGACGGAGACCGACATCTGCCGGACCACGAGAGCCAGCAGCCAGATCGACAGGGCGTACCCGCCGAGCACCACCAGCGACCAGGGGAGGTCGTGGAATCCCCGCGTCTTCGGCAGGATGGTGGTGGCGCCGACCTCGACGCCGATGGCGGCCAGGAGGACGACGAACGGGCTGAACATGACTCTCACTCCAGTTTCGTGGTGATGTAGCGGTTGCTACATGTCTACTGTAGCGAGTGCTACAACGAGGTTCAAACCAATAGTGAGGAGGTGTGCTGATGGCCACACGGCGTGAGGAGCTGGCCGAGGCCGCCACCGACTACGCCATCGAGCACGGTCTGATCAAGCTCAGCCTGCGGCCGCTCGCGGTCGCGCTCGGCACCAGCGACCGCATGCTGCTCTACCATTTCCGTGACAAGGACGACCTGGTCGCCACCATCCTGCGTACGTCGACCATCCGGTCGGTGGAGAGCATCCGTGCCCTGCCCGCGTCGACCGACCTGCGTGAGGCGGTCCTCGACCTGTGGCGGGCCGTCTCGACGGGTCGGCTCCAGGCCTGTCAGCGCCTCTACGTCGAGGCTGCGTCTCTCGGCCTGTTCGGGCACGAGCCGTACGCGACCGAGGTGCGCGAGGCGAACACCGCCTGGACGGGTGCCCTCGCCGACCATCTCCGCGCGGTCGGGCTGACCCGGGCCGTTGCCACGAGGGTCGCGAACCTGGTGGACGCGGCCTTCATGGGCCTCCAGCTCGACCAGCCGTTGTACACCAAGGCTCAGCAGCGACGGACGATCGGCGACCTCGCAGACTCCGTCGCCGCCCGGTGGGGTCGCGTCGAGGCGTCGCCGTCGTCGTCTCAGGATGCGCCCGGCAGCGCATAGCCGTCGCCGCTCGGCGTGAGCAGGCCGTCGGCCACCAGCGCCGCCAGGCAGCGCGTCCGCTGCTCCTGCTCGGGCCAGGCCCGCTCCATCGCCCGCGCCGGTACGACGCCCTCGGCGTCGCGCGCCAGGGCCATCAGCCGGCCGCGGCACTGGCGGTCGGTCCCCTCCCAGGCCTGTCCGCGCCGCGGCGGTCCGTCGTACGCCGGGTGGCCGGCGAGGCGCCACGCGCACCGGTCGCGGACCGGACAGGTCGCACAGCCGGGCGAGGAAGCGGTGCAGACCAGGGCTCCGAGCTCCATCACGGCCACCGACCACGTGGCGGCCGTCGGCTCGTCGGTGGGCAGGAGCGCCGCAGCGACGGACCGCTCCGCGGCTGTCAGGGCGTTCGGCGGGAACTCCACCCCGCTGACGACCCGGGCCAGGACCCGGCGGACGTTGGTGTCGAGCACCGCCTGCCGCCGGCCGAAGGCGAAGGCCAGCACGGCCGAGGCGGTGTAGTCGCCGACCCCGGGGAGAGCGCGGAGGGCGTCGTAGGAGTCCGGGACCTGGCCCCCGTGCTCCTCGGCGATGGCGGTCGCGGCGCCGTGCAGCCGCACCGCCCGGCGCGGGTAGCCGAGCCGGCCCCAGGCACGGATCGCGTCACCGACGGGCGAGGCGGCAAGGGACGCAGGGGTCGGCCAGCGCGCCATCCAGGCGGAGTAGACCGGGAGCACCCGGGCCACGGGTGTCTGCTGCAGCATCAGCTCGGAGACCAGCACGCCCCACGCCGTCGCGTCCGTACGACGCCACGGCAGGTCGCGCGCGTGCTCGTCGTACCACGTGAGCACGGCGGTCTGCAGGTCGGACATCTCCGTGATCGTAGGCTGCGGCCGTACGGGCGGACGGGTCCTCTCGCGAGCAAGCTCGCGTGAAGCTCGCTGCGGCCGTGTCTGTTCGGCTTCGCCGAACTGACACGTCCTCGCTCGGGAGTGGCAACCGCGTCCGGGTACGAGCGCTGACTAGCGTGGCCGACATGACCGGACTGACGCGCGGACGGCTTCCGGCCCGCGTCTACTGGGTCCGGCGGCTGATGGTGCTGGGCATCGCCCTGTTGCTCGTCGTCGGCATCGCGCGGCTGCTCGGAGGTTCCAGCGACGGGTCGTCCGGACCTGGTCAGGCCGCGCGCGTCGCCGACACCGGCTCGCAGGCGATCAGCCCGCCCACCTCGGGAACGACGACCCGCACCACCCCGCACACGCGACAGTCCCCGATGAAGGGCGGCCACGCCACCGACGACATCACCCCGTTGGCGGAGCCGACCGGATCGTGCACGCCCGACGACATCGTGATCACCCCGTCGGTGCCGCAGCCGATCGCGGGCCGCGACATCACGCTGGTGCTCGACCTCTCCACGATCAGGAGCCCGGCGTGCACCTGGGCGCTCTCGCGTCAGTCACTCGCCCTCAAGATCACCTCGGGGGCGGACCTGATCTGGACCAGCGTCCAGTGCGGCCGGGCGATCCCGACCCAGGACGTCGTGCTCCGGAGTGCGGCACCGACCCGGGTGAAGCTGACCTGGAACGCCCGCCGCTCGGAGCCGGGCTGTCCGCGGCAGACGCAGTGGGCGCTGCCCGGGACCTACCACCTGCACGTCGCCGCGCTGGCCGGCCACCCCCAGGACGCGACCTTCCTGCTCGACGCGCCGGCACCCGCCCAGGTCACGCGGACCGCCCACCCGCACGACCACCCGACCACGAAGGGCTGAGCCGCTGGCGGAGTCAGCCGCCCGGGCCACGCGTCACACGTAGCGCTCGAGGATCGACGACTCCGCGAGGCGGGAGAGGCCCTCACGGACGCTGCGCGCCCGCAGCTCGCCCACGCCCTCGACGGCCTGGAGGTCGTCGACGCCCGCCGACAGCAGCTTCTGCAGGGTGTCGAAGTGCTCGACCAGCCGCTCCACCACGGTCGCCGGCAGACGCGGCACCTTGGCGAGCAGGCGGTAGCCCCTGGGGGCGACGGCGCCGTCGAGGTGTTCACCCAGCCCGAGGACCCGCGACGCGGAGGCGGGGTCGACCAGGTCGATCGAGGACAGCGACTCGAGCTTGGCCAGGGTCGCCTCGGGACCCTTCGAGCGCCGACCCGAGGGGAGGTAGTCGCGTACGACGAGCTCGCGCTCCTGGTCGACGCCGGTCACCAGCTCCTCGAGCTGGAGCGAGAGCAGCCGGCCATCGGTCCCGAGCTCGAGCACGTAGTCCTCGATCTCGCGGGCGATCCGGATGACCATCTCGAGACGCTGGGCCACGACGGCGACGTCGCGGACGGTGACGAGGTCCTCGATCTCGAGCGCGGACAGCGTCGCCGACACCTCGTCGAGGCGGAGCTTGTAGCGCTCGAGGGTCGCCAGGGCCTGGTTGGCGCGCGACAGGATCTGTGCCGAGCCCTCGATCACGTGGCGGGTCTCCCCGACGTAGGCCGCGATGATCTGCATCGACTGCGACACCGAGATCACCGGGAACCCGGTCTGTCGCGCGACGCGGTCGGCGGTGCGGTGGCGGGTGCCGGTCTCCTCCGACGGGATGGACGGGTCGGGCATCAGGTGGACCGCCGCCCGGGTGATCCGTGTGATGTCGCGGTCGATGATGATGCCGCCGTCCATCTTCGCCAGCTCGCGCAGACCGGTTGCGGTGAACGGCACGTCGAGGGTGAACCCGCCGGTACAGATCGACTCGACCACGCGGTCGTGACCGAGCACGATCAGGGCCCCCGTGCGGCCGCGCAGGATCCGCTCCAGTCCGTCACGCAGGGCGGTGCCTGGGGCGATCGACGCCAACGTCGCGCGCAGGCGCATCGTCTCGTCGCTCACGGTGCTGCCGGCCACGGTCTCCCCTTCACCTCGGTCAGCGCGGCCCGAGCCGCGCGCGCGTCAGTCTAGGGGGTGAGACTCTCGCCGGCCTGCCTGCGCGAGCCCGAGGGCCCGCAGTGCGGACGGCAGGTCGCCGGCCTCGAGCACGGTCATGCCGTCGACGGTGCGCCGCTCGCCGGCGGCGTCGCCGCGGGTGGCCGGCACCACGGCCACCCGGAAGCCGAGCCGGGCGGCCTCGGCGATGCGCTGGGGGAGGTCGCGCACCTTGCGCACCTCGCCGGCCAGGCTGATCTCGCCGAGGGCCACCACACCACGCGGTGGGGCTCCGCCGGTGCCCGCTGACGCGAGCGCGATCGCGATCGCCAGGTCGGTGGCGGGCTCGGTGAGCCGGGCGCCGCCGACGGTCGAGGCGAAGATGTCGTGGCTGTGCAGCGCGATGCCACAGTGTTGCTGGAGGACGGCGAGGACCATCGCCACGCGCGCGGAGTCGAGCCCGGACGTCGTACGGCGCGGCCGCTCCTGGCTGCTGCGCGTCACCAGGGCCTGGACCTCGGCGAGCATCGGGCGGCGGCCCTCCATCGTCACCGCGACGCAGGTGCCGGGCACGCGGCTCTCGTGGTTCTCCACGAAGAGGCCGGTGGGGTCGGTGACGGCGGTGATGCCGTCGGCGCCGAGGTCGAAGCAGCCCACCTCGTCGACCGGACCGAAGCGGTTCTTCAGGGCGCGGACCATCCGGAACCGGGAGTTGCGGTCGCCCTCGAAGTGGAGCACCACGTCGACGACGTGCTCGAGCACGCGCGGGCCGGCGATGGAGCCGTCCTTGGTGACGTGGCCGACCATGATCGTGGTGATGTCGCGCGTCTTGGCCACCCGGATCAGCGCGGCCGCCACCTCCTTGACCTGGGTGACGCCCCCGGGTACGCCGTCGACGTTGGCCGCGCCGATCGTCTGCACGGAGTCGACCACGAGCACCTCGGGGCGGACCTGCTCGACGTGGGTGAGGATGGCGCCGAGATCGGTCTCGGCGGCGAGGTAGAGCTCGTCGTGGACGCCGCCGGTGCGGTCGGCGCGCAGTCGCACCTGCGAGGCCGACTCCTCGCCGGTGACGTAGAGGGTGCGGCGTTGGTAGCGAGCGGTCTGAGCCGCGACCTCGAGGAGCAGCGTGCTCTTGCCGACCCCGGGCTCGCCGGCGAGCAGGATCGCCGCGCCCGGGACGAGGCCGCCGCCCAGCACCCGGTCGAGCTCGGGCACGCCGCTGCTGCGGAAGGAGGCGGAGTCGACCGAGACCTGGGCGATCGGAACGGCGGCGCTCGTCACCGGCCCGGGGTCGGCACGGGTGGTGCGGGCGACGGCGGCCTCGGCGACCGACCCCCAGGCCTGGCACTCCCCGCAGCGGCCCACCCACTTCGCCGACGTCCAGCCGCACTCGGAGCACAGGTAGGACGGGTGCGGGGTCTTCGACATGGACAGGACGCTAGGCGTCCGCGCCGACAGTCCTCGTCGACCCGCCGTACGCCCGTGCGGGTGTGGCGCCCGCCCGGGGGACCGTGGACGGTATCCTCACGCATTGGATCGATCAAGAGGGAGGGCCCATGGCGTGGACCGGGCGCGTGTCGCTCTCGCCGCCGACGCTGGCCGACGTGGCCGAGCGGGCAGGCGTGTCGCGACAGACCGTCTCCAACGCCGTCAACAACCCCGAGCTCCTGCGTCCGGACACGCTGGCCCGCGTCCAGGACGCGATCTCCGAGCTGGGCTACTCGCCCAACCGCGCCGCACGCAACCTGCGCACCCGTGCCAGCCACCTGATCGGCCTGAGGTTCAACCCGGCCCAGGAGGGCACCGCCAACGCCGCGATGGACCGCTTCGTCCACACGCTCGTGGAGACCTCCGGTGACGGCGGCTACCACGTGCTGCTGTTCTCCGGTACGCCGGGCGACCCGGTCGGCGGCTACGACGACCTGCTGCGGTCCACCGCCGTCGACGCCTTCATCGTCACCGACACCTACCTCGGCAACCCGCAGGCCGCCTGGCTCACCAGCAAGCGTGCTCCGTTCGTCGCGTTCGGGCGCCCGTGGGACGACCCCGACGCGTCGTACCCCTGGGTCGACGTCGACGGCGCGGCGGGCACGCAGCTGGCCACCGAGCACCTGCTCGACAAGGGACACACCCGGATCGCCTGGATCGGGTGGCGCAAGGACTCCTTCATCGGCGAGGACCGACGTTCGGGCTGGACCCGTGCCATGCACGCCCGCGACCTCGCGACGACCGGGCTCGCGTCCCGCGTCGAGGACACGATCTCCAGCGGGCGCGAGGCCGCGGCGGTGCTGCTCGACGAGGCCCGGCCGACGGCGTTCGTGTGCGCCTCCGACACGCTCGCGCTCGGGGTGCTGCACGCCCTCGGCGACCGTGGCATCCACTGGGGCAAGGACATCGCGGTCGTCGGCTTCGACGACTCCCAGGTCGCTCAGGTCGTGCCGGGTGGGCTGACCTCCGTGCGTCAGCCGCTCGAGCAGGTGGCCGTCGAGCTGGTCAAGGCGCTCGAGGGCCTGCTCTCCACCCCCCCGGTCGCGGGCCCCGGGGTGCTCCTCACACCGACGCTGGCCGTCCGCCTCAGCTCGGGCTGAGAGGACGCGCGGGTCAGAAGTCCTTCGACCACAGGTTGACCGCGTAGTCGACGGTCGTGCCGTCGTGCTCGGCCAGGACGGAGTCGGCGACCTCGGGGGTGAACTCGATGCGGACGACCGACTCGAGGTCGGCCCGGCTGTCGAAGCGCCAGTCGAGGTCGAGCGGGGTGCGGGTCCAGCCGTGACCGGCCCAGAAGCGTTCGACCGCCACCGGGTCGACGTCGGGATAGCCACGCCTGAACCAGCGGCCGAAGGTCGACCGGGTGGCGTCGTTGTCGATCACGAACGCCGTGCCCCCGCGCCGTACGACGCGATCGAGCTCGGCGAGGCCGGGCTCGCAGCCCGGACCGAAGAAGTAGGCCCACCGGGCGTGCACCACGTCCACGGAGGCATCGGGCAGCGGCACCGCCTGGGCGGTGCCGGGCAGCACGGTGACGCCGGTCAGGCTCCGGGTCCGGCGGGTGGCGAGCCTGACCAGCCCGGGGTGCGGTTCGACGCCGTAGACCCAGGCAGCCGTCTCGGCGAAGTGCGGCAGGTGGAAGCCCGTGCCGCAGCCGAGGTCGAGCACGACGCGCCCTGACCAGTCGGCCCGGGCGCGCATCGCGTCGTCGAGCAGCCCGTCGCGGTCGACGGCGTGGTTCTCCAGCTCGTACGTCGCGGGGTGCTGCCAGATGTTCGGGCTCGGGACGGCGCCGCGGGGCAGGCCTCCGGGACCGGTCAGACCCGGACCAACCCGTTGGGGGTCTGGAACTGGGCGGCGATGATGCCCGGGGTCCCGTTGGGCGCGACCCACTCGACCTTGACGTCCTCGAGCGGTGACTCGACGGTCTCGCCGAGCCACTCGCTGACCCGTTGCGGGTCGCCGGCGATCTCGAGGCACGCGAGGGACCAGTCGGGGCTGCCGCCGTTGGACGGGTGCAGCTCGTCGGGGGTCAGCCACTGCACGAAGAACGGCAGCTGCGCGTCGGAGATCAGGCCGTTGACACCGATCTGGTTCCAGCGCAGCTCCGTGCCGTCGGGGCGGTGACGGTTGCCGACGACGGCCTCGCGGCCGAGCCGCTTCTCGACCGGCGCGATGTCGTCCACCGCGACGACCCAGCCGAGCCAGCCGCCGCCGAGAGCGGAGCGGGCGCGCACGGCCTGGCCGAACGGAGCCTTGTCGGAGGCCGGGTGGTCGAGGACCTCCACCACCTCCAGGTAGGTGTGGTCTGCGAGCGGTAGGACCATGTTGCGGGTCCCGAAGCGGGGGTGGACGCCCCCGTCGACGAAGTCACGGCCGAGCAACCCCCCGATGCGCTGGGCGGTGCCGGAGAGGCCGTCAGGGCCGGCGGCGAAGCTGAGATGGTCCAGGCGCATGGCGGCATTCTGCGCCACGTGCCCGGACCTCCGGGACAGGGGGTCGGGTTTTCTTGACGTCGAGAATTCCCCTGCGACCACTCACGCCGGGTCCGCAGGGTGGACCGCGAGGCGGTCGCGCGCGGCCAGGTGCCGCTCGCAGTGCGTGACCAGCTCGTCGTACGCCGGACGGCCCATGAGCTCGACCAGCTCGGCCTCGTTGGTCACGTAGAGCGGGTCCGGCGCGGTGTGGGCCTCGGTGTTCCCGGAGCAGTACCAGTCGAGGTCGTGGCCGCCCGGACCCCAGCCGCGTCGGTCGTACTCACCGATCGAGACCTCGGTGTACGACGTGTCGTCCTGCCGCTCGACGGTGCGGAACGTGCGCCGGATCGGCAGCTGCCAGCACACGTCCGGCTTGGTCTCCAGCGGGTTGCGTCCCTGGTGGAGCGCCAGTGAGTGCAGGGCGCAGCCGGCGCCGGTCGCGAAGTCCTCGCGGTTGTGGAAGATGCACGCCGACTGGCCGTCGTGCTCGACCACCCGCGTCTTGCGGGCGCCCTCGTCGTCGCGGTCGATCCAGTCCGACTTGCGGACCCTGCCCTTCGGCCGGAACTGCCACAGGTCGGGCCCGAGCTGGCCGACGTAGCCCGCGACCCGCCGCTCGTCGTCCTTGTCGGCGAAGTGCGCGCCGAGCGTGCAGCAGCCGGTGTCGGGGGCGTCGGCGTAGATCCCCTTGCAGCCCTGCCCGAAGATGCAGTGGTAGCGGGACGTGAGCCAGGTCAGGTCGCACCGGAACACCTGGTCGCCGTCTCCCGGGTCGACGAACTCGACGTAGGCGCGGGGGAAGACCAGGTCGACTTCGGGCACGTCGCCAGCCTACGGGGGGCGGTGGTCGTCGTCCGTCGGCGCCGCCTGCGTACGTCGCGCGCCCACGCCCGCCCCTCGTCCCTCGAACCGGCCTGCGCGCGTCACCGGTAGATTCGAGGCATGCGCCTCGGCGTCCTCGACATCGGCTCCAACACCGGTCATCTCCTGGTGGTCGACGCCCACCGCGGCGCGGCCCCGTTGCCGGCGTACTCCCACAAGGAGCCGTTGCGGCTTGCCGAGCACCTCGAGGACGGAGAGATCTCCCGGTCGGGCATCAAGGCGCTGACCAGGTTCGTGGCCGACGCCGTCGTGGTCGCGGAGGACAAGGGTGCGCTCGACATGCTCGGGTTCGCGACCTCGGCAGTGCGCGACGCCGGCAACTGTGACGCCGTCCTCGACCACGTCGCCGACGAGACGGGCGTCCGGATCGCCGTCCTGCCGGGCGACGACGAGGCGCGGCTGACCTTCCTGGCCGTACGCCGCTGGTTCGGGTGGTCGGCCGGGAGGCTGGCTGTCTTCGACATCGGTGGCGGCTCGCTCGAGATCGCCGGTGGCTCGGACGAGGAGCCCGATGTCGCCTGGTCGATCCCCATCGGAGCCGCGCGACTCGCGCGCGACTACTTCCGCGACGGCATGCCGGACGACAAGGAGATCCGGGCGCTGCGCAAGAAGATCCGGGCCGACATCGCCCAGGACGCCGGGCACCTGCTGCGCGGCGGACCGCCCGACATGGCCGCCGCCACCTCGAAGACCTTCCGCTCCCTGGCCCGGATCTGCGGTGCCGCGCCGTCGGACAACGGTCCGCTCGTCGACCGCGTGCTCGCTCTGGCCGACCTGCAGACGTGGATACCGAGGCTGATCGACACCGACGCCGACGACCTGGCCGACCTGCCGGGTGTCTCGCCGAGCCGGACCCACCAGATCGTGCCGGGCGCACTCGTCGCCGAGGCGGTGATGGACATCTTCGGCCTGGAGGAGCTGCAGATCTGTCCCTGGGCGCTGCGCGAGGGCGTGATCCTGGAGCGTCTCGACCAGCTCTCCGACAAGGACCGGCGGTGACCACGCCATGACCACCCCATGACCACCATCGCCCTGTCGACGGCCTCGGTGTACCCCGAGTCCAGCGCGCACGCCTTCGCCTACGCCGCGTCGATCGGCTACGACGCCGTCGAGGTGATGGTGGGCATCGACGCGCTCAGCCAGCAGACGGCGGCGGTCAAGCAGCTGTCCGACCACCACGAGCTCCCGGTCTGCGCGATCCACTCGCCCTGCCTGCTGTTCACCCAGCGGGTCTGGGGCACCGATCCCTGGGGCAAGCTCGAGCGGTCCGCCGAGATGGCGCACGCCGTCGGCGCCGACGTCGTCGTCGTGCACCCGCCGTTCCGCTGGCAGAAGGAGTACGCCGCCGGGTTCGTCGACGGCATTGCCGCGCTGGAGGAGTCGACCGGGCTCGCCTTCGCCGTCGAGAACATGTACCCCTGGCGCGCGTCGGCGCGGCGCGGGGTCGAGATGTACCTCCCCGGGTGGGACCCCTCCAGCGAGAACTACCGCAACGCCACCATCGACCTCTCCCACGCCGCCATCGCCCAGTCCTCGCCGGTGGAGATGGCCCAGCGGCTCCGCGGACGACTCCGCCACGTCCACCTCACCGACGGCTCCGGGTCGGCCAAGGACGAGCACCTGGTGCCCGGCCGCGGCGCGATGGACGCCGCCGGCTTCCTCGCGCACCTGGCCGCCGAGGGCTTCGACGGGCACATCGTCCTCGAGATCAACACCCGCAAGGCCGGCACGCGCGCCGAGCGCGAGGCCGACCTGCGCGAGTCGCTGGAGTTCGCCCGCGAGCACTTCGTCGTCGCGGAGGACGCGACCTCGTGAGCACCCCTCGGGGCCGCCGCCCCGGTGCGCCGGACACCCGGGCCGCGATCCTGGGGGCGGCGCGCGCGTCGTTCGCCGACAAGGGCTACGCCGGGACGACGATCCGCGGCATCGCCGGGGCCGCCGGCGTCGACGCTGCGTTGGTCCACCACTACTTCGGCACCAAGGACGCGCTCTTCCTCGCCGCCATGGAGCTGCCGATGGACCCGCGCGAGGTGCTCGGTCCGGCGATGGTCGGAGGAGCCGAGGGGGCGGGGGAACGGCTTCTCCGGGTCTTCCTGTCCCTGTGGGACGACCCCGAGATCGCGCCCGTGCTGGTCGGCATCGTCCGGTCGGCCCTGCAGCCCGGCGGCGAGCGGCTCCTGACCGAGGGCTTCGTGCCGGTGGTGCTGCTCCCGATCGGGGCGGCCCTCGGGATCGACCGCCCGGAGGTGCGGATGCCCCTGGTGATCAGCCAGGTCGGCGGCCTGATCCTGACCCGCTACGTGATCGCGCTGGAGCCGATCGCCTCGATGTCGGCCGACGCCGTGGTCGCGGCGTACGCCCCGACGCTCCAGCGCTACCTCACCGGCGACATCGACTGAGCGTCCCGGACGCGCCGCCGTGCCGGGCCTTCCTCGGGCTGCCGTTCGGGCGGCAGCGCGGGTGGCGCCGGTACGACTCGTCGCAGCCCATGAGTGACCGACGCCATCTTGACGGTGGGACCGCGGCGGTCAATAATTCAACACATGATGAATAATCTGGTGGAGATCCGGGGGCTGACCGTGGACCGCGGGAGCCGACGCGTCCTCGACGGCCTCGACCTCACCATCGAGCAGGGCAGTGTCACCGGGCTCCTCGGGCCGAGCGGCTGTGGCAAGAGCACGCTGATGCGGTCGCTGGTCGGCGTGCAGCAGCTCGCGGGCGGCAGCGTCCGGATCGCAGGGGCCGAGGCGGGCAGTGCGGAGCTCCGCCCCAGGGTCGGCTACGTGACGCAGGCGCCCAGCGTGTACGCCGACCTCACGGTCCGGGAGAACCTCACCTTCTTCGCACGGGTGCTCGGTGCGGACGGCGCCGCTGTCGGCCGGGCGATCGAGACCGTGGACCTGGCCCGCCAGGCCGACCAGGTGGTCGAGCGGCTCAGCGGCGGCCAGAGGTCGCGGGCCAGCCTCGCCGTCGCGCTGCTCGGCAGCCCCGACCTCCTCGTCCTCGACGAGCCGACCGTCGGCCTCGACCCGGTGCTGCGCCGCGACCTGTGGGCGCTCTTCCACCGACTCGCCGACGGCGGGGCCGCCGTCTTCGTCTCCAGCCATGTGATGGACGAGGCCGACCGCTGCGACCGGCTGCTCCTCATGCGCGAGGGCCGGATCATCGCCGACGACACCCCCGATCGGATCCGTGAGCAGACCGGCGCCGCCGACATCGAGAGCGCCTTCCTGGCCTTGGTCGACCAGGCCGGAGAGGAGAGCCCGCGATGACGCCCCGGATCCTGCTCGCCGTCACCTCGCGCGTGCTCATCCAGCTGCGCCGCGACCGTCGTACGGCGGCGATGCTGCTCGTGCTGCCGTGTGCCCTGATGACCCTGCTGTGGTGGATGTTCAAGGACCTCTCCGGCGACCTCTTCGACCGGTTCGGCCCGGGGCTGCTGGCGCTCTTCCCGTTCATCGTGATGTTCCTGGTCACGAGCGTGACGACCTTGCGAGAGCGCAGCTCCGGCACCCTCGAGCGGCTGCTCGCGATGCCGATGGGCAAGCTCGACTTCCTCGGCGGCTACGCCCTGGCCTTCGGTGTCGTGGCCGCCGTCCAGGCGGCGCTGGCCGTCGCGCTGAGCGTCGGTCCCCTCGGCCTCCACGTGGCCGGACCGGTCTGGCTGCTCGGGCTCGTCGCCGTCGCCGACGCGGTGCTCGGCACGGCGCTCGGCCTGTTCGTGAGCGCGTTCGCGCAGACGGAGTTCCAGGCCGTGCAGTTCATGCCACTGTTCGTGATCCCGCAGATCCTGCTGTGCGGCCTCTTCGTCCCACGTGACGAGCTCCCGACCGTCCTGCACGCGATCAGCAGCGTGCTCCCGCTCAGCTACGCCACCGACGCGATGGAGGCGCTGGTCGCCACCACCGCCACGGCCGAGGTGTGGCGCGACCTCGGCATCGTGGCCGGCTTCGCCCTGGCGGCCCTCGCCCTGGGCGCGGCGACCCTGCGACGCCGTACGCCGTGACCGCCAGCAGGGATGCCGGCGGTCGCACGAAGTAGCCTGGTCCGCATGTCGCTGCTCCGCCAACCGCTGCTCCTGCTCGCCCGGAGCGAGCGGGTGAAGAACCTCGTGACGAGGATGCCGGTGTCGGCGGGGATCGTGCGCAGCTATGTGCCCGGCGAGGGCGCCGCTGATGCCGTGGACGCCACCGCGCGGCTCGTCGGCGACGACCTCCGCGTCACCCTCGACTACCTCGGCGAGGACACCCTCGACGCCGACCAGGCGGACGCGACCGTGCACGCCTATCTCGACCTCCTCACGGCCCTCTCCGCGCGGGGGCTCACCCGCCATGCCGAGGTCTCGGTCAAGCTCTCCGCCATCGGCCAGGCGCTGCCCCAGCAGGGACACAAGATCGCGCTCGAGAACGCCCGCACCATCTGCCGGGCGGCCCGCAACGCCGGCACCACGGTGACCCTCGACATGGAGGACCACACCACCACCGACGCCACGCTCGCGACGTTGCGCGAGCTCCGCAAGGACTTCCCCGAGACCGGTGCGGTCGTGCAGGCCTACCTCCACCGCACCGAGGCCGACTGCCGGGCCCTCGCCTACGAGGGGTCGCGCGTGCGCCTCTGCAAGGGTGCCTACGACGAGCCCGAGTCGGTCGCGTTCCAGGGCCGGACGGATGTCGACCGGTCCTATGTCCGGTGCCTCAAGGTGCTCCTGGCCGGCCAGGGCTATCCGATGATCGCGACCCACGACCCGCGCATCGTCACGATCGCCTCGTCGCTCGCCAGCCGCTACGGCCGTGCCGCCGGCAGCTACGAGTTCCAGATGCTCTACGGGATCCGCCCCGACGAGCAGCGTCGACTGGCCGGGGCCGGCGAGACCGTCCGCGTCTACATCCCCTACGGCACCGAGTGGTACGGCTACCTCATGAGACGTCTCGCCGAGCGACCGCAGAACCTGACATTCTTCGTCCGGTCCCTGATCTCCAAGAGCTAGGCGATCCCATGTCCTCGACGTCGCACGTCACAGGCATCCTCGGGGCCGGTGTCATGGGCGAGACCCTGTTGTCCGGCCTGGTCCGCGCCGGTCGCCCGGTGACCGAGCTGCTGGTGGGGGAGAAGCGGCCCGAGCGCGCCCGCGAGCTCGAGGAGAAGTACGCCGTCTCGGTCGTCTCCAACCTCGACGCGACCAAGCGCGCCGACACCCTCGCCCTCGTCGTGAAGCCGCAGGACATGGCGGCTCTGCTGGAGGAGATCGGCGGGGAGGTCCGGCCGGGCCAGCTCGTGGTCTCGCTCGCCGCCGGCATCACCACCGACTTCCTCGAGGCGCGGCTGCCGGCCGGGACGGCCGTCGTCCGGGTGATGCCCAACACCCCGGCCCTGGTCGACGAGGGCATGGCGGCGATCGCGGCCGGCTCCCACTGCGACGAGGAGCACCTGGCGATCGCCGAGGAGCTGCTCGGCTCGACCGGCCGGGTGCTGAGGGTGCCCGAGAAGCAGATGGACGCGGTGACGGCCATCTCCGGCTCCGGGCCGGCGTACCTCTTCTTCGTCGTCGAGGCCATGATCGAGGCCGGGGTCCACCTCGGGCTGCCGCGCTCGACGTCGACCGAGCTGGTGGTCCAGACCGTCGTCGGCTCGGCGAAGATGCTCCGTGAGACCGGCGCCCACCCGGTCGTGCTCCGCGAGCAGGTGACCTCCCCCGGCGGCACCACCGCAGCGGCCCTGCGGGAGCTCGAGATCCACAAGGTGCGGGCCGCGTTCCTCGCGGCGATGGAAGCCGCGCGCGACCGCTCGTCGGAGCTCGCCGAAGGTTCCTGACCCGGGAACCGAACCCGATCGGTCCCCGTCCACGTTCCTGAGGTGAGGAGGGGCGATGACGGTGCCGGACTACGACGACTTCTACGTCGCGCTGCGGCCACGCCTGGTCCGCACGGCGTACGCCGTCTCCGGTGACCTCGGGATCGCGGAGGACGCCGTCCAGACCGCCTTCGCGAAGGCCTACCGGAGCTGGCGCCGGATCTCGCGCCTCGACTCACCCGAGGCGTACGTGCGCAGGATGGCGGTCAACGAGGTGCTCAACACCCGGCGTACGGCGCACGTCCGACGCGAGGTGGTGCAGGCGGAGGTACCCGACGCAGCGGACGCCGTCTCCGACGACGGTGCCCTGGTGCACGACGAGATGTGGCAGGCGGTCCAGTCGCTGCCGCCGAGGCAGCGCGCCGTGCTCGTCCTCCGCTACTACGAGGACCTCAGCGAGCAACAGATCGCGGACGTGCTCGGGTGTCGCCCCGGGACGGTGAAGTCGCAGGCCTCCGCCGCGCTGGCGACCCTCCGGACGCGGCTCGACCAGACGACGACAGCAAGGGAGGGGCGGTCATGAGCCTCGAGGACACGCTGACCAGGACCTTCGAGTCGCGACTCGACGCGGTCGAGATGTCTGCCGGTGACGTGGAGGGCGCACGGAGCGCCGGTCGCCGGCTGCGCGCACGCCGCCGGGTCACCGCAGGGGTGGCCGCCGTGGTCGTCGCCGCGGCGGGGGTCGCCGGGATCGTCGTCTCCGGCGAGCCGCACTCCGACCAGCCGTCCGGCCGGGTCGGGCAGTGGCACGAGCTCCCGACGCCCCCACTCTCTCCGCGTGCGGACTCACTCGCGGTCTGGACGGGCCGTGAGGTGGTCGTGCTGGGTGGCCTCACCGAGCTCTGCCCGCCCGGCGCCGATTGCGCCGTCGTGGGAGGACTGCTCCGCGACGGCGCGGCGTACGACCCGTCGACGAGCTCCTGGCGTGCGATCCCGCCGGCTCCCGTCGGCGTCGGTCCGGGCGACCGCCTGGTCGTGGCAGACGGCGTCGTCGTGCTGCACAAGGGTCTGAGCCATGGGCGCTCCGCCTGGTACACCTACGAGCCCGACCACAACCGCTGGTCCCGGATCGAGGGCGTGCCCGCCACGGTGGATGGCCAACCGTCGGCAGTCGGGGCCCGGGTCTACGTGACGGCCGGCCGCAGGGTCGCCGTCTACGACGTGACCAGGTTCCGCTGGTCGTTGCTCCCGCCCGATCGCAACCGGCCCGCCCTCGCCCAGCGCACGGTGACCGCGACGAGCGTGGGTCCGGTCGTCGCCGGGGTCGACGCCACGAAGCCGAACGACGGCATCGAGCCGTCGTTGGTCCTCGCGGACCGGTGGGACGGCACCTCGTGGGTGCGCCTCCCCGCGAGCGACCAGCTCGGCAACGCGTTCAGCTGGACCGGGACCCGTCTGGTCGACCCGGACCCGTCCTCCGAGAACGGCGGCGAGGTGAACGGCTGGGGTCGGGACATCCCCCAGGGCGGCACCCTCGACCCGGTGGCCGGTCAGTGGGGAACGCTGCCGGCCGCGCTGACCGGGGATCCGAGTGGCTGGAGCGTCTCGGCCAGTGGTGGGGCGTGGTTCGCGACCGCCGGCCAGGTCCTGGACGACGACACCCAGCAGGTGTCGACGTTGCCCCGTCCCGACGGTGCCCCCGACTACGGCGTCACCGGGGCGTGGGCCGACGGCCGGCTCCTCGCGTTCGGCGGCGCCGACTCCACCCGGGGCTACTCCGGCGACGCGCTCACCCACCGCGCCTGGCTCTACACACCGTGAGACTGGGAAACCCCCCTCGAGGAAGCCCCTCACAGCCCCATCGCGGCGGTGGCGTCGGCGAGGACCGAGGCCGTGACCTCGCGGCAGCGGGCCGAGCCGTCGGCGAAGACGGAGGCGACGTACGTCGGGTCGTCGGCCAGCTCGGCATAGGTCTTCTGGAGCGGCTCGAGCACCGCCACCACCGCCTCGGTGACCGCCGCCTTGAGCGCGCCGTACGTCGTGATCCCCGAGGCAGACCCGCCGCACGCGGCGAGGATGTCGAGCAGGTTGGTGACGCCCTGCTTCGTGGGATCCGCCCGCACCGCGTCGGGGCCGGTGTCGGAGTCGGTCACCGCCCGCGCGACCTTGCGGCGTACGACGTCGGGCGGGTCGAGCAGACGGATCACGCCGGTGCCGACGGGGTCCGACTTCGACATCTTCGACGTCGGCGACTGCAGGTCCATCACCCGCGCACCGGCCCGGGGCAGCGTCACCTCGGGCACCGTGAAGACGCGCCCGTAGGTGTTGTTGAAGCGGATCGCCAGGTCGCGGGTGAGCTCGACGTGCTGCCGTTGGTCGTCGCCGACCGGGACCGAGGAGGGTCGGTAGAGCAGGATGTCGGCCGCCATCAGCGCCGGATAGGTGTAGAGCGAGGCCCGGGTCGACGCGACACCGCGACCCTTCTCCTTGAACTGGATCATCCGGTTCAGCTCTCCGGTGTACGCCGTGCACTCGAGCAGGTACGCGAGCTCGCGGTGTGCCGGCACCTGGCTCTGCCGGAACAGGGTCGCCCGTGCCGGGTCGAGACCCGCCGCGAGCAGGAGGGTCGACACCTCGGTGATCGCCTCCCGCAGCACGGCGGGCTCGTGGGGCGTCGTCATCGCGTGCAGGTCGCTGACGCCGTAGAAGCAGTCGCCGGCCTCCTGCCCCGCGACCATGCCGCGCAGGGCGCCGAGCAGGTTGCCGAGGGTGAGGTGTCCGGTGGGGGTGATCAGGGAGAGGCTGCGGTCCATGGGTGGCTCCTGGGTGTGTGGCCCCGGGACGACCTGGGCCTCGACTCCGCTCGACTGGCGGGAGAACGAGGAACGGCCGCCCGTGGGCGGCCGTGGATGAGGGTGTGCTCGATCGGGGTCCGCCGTCAGGCGGGCCACCACTGGCAGGTCGAGGAGATCGTCACGCCGCCATGGTACGACGCTCACGGCGCCCGCGGCACTCCCGGCAGGAAGCGGACGCACAGCATCAGCCAGGCGTACTGCCCTGCGAGGCCCAGGGTGATCCCCAGCCAGACGCGCTCGCGCCAGTGCCTGGCCAGCCGGGTCGACGCGACCCCGCAGGCCACCGCGACGAGAGGGAACAGCGGGAGCAGCAGCCGGAGCTCGTCGGCGTACATGTTGCCCACGGCCAGGTCGAAGGTCAGGTAGGCCACGCACCACGTCGCCAGGAGGGGGTCTATCCGCGGCGATCGCACCGCGACAGCCGTGAGCGCCGCGCTCAGGCCCAGCGCCGCGACGACGACCACCCGGAGCCAGAGGACATGTCCGTGCCAGAGCACGGGGTGGAGGTCGGAGAGCCCCGCGAAGGGGTACAGGACGCCGTGGTGCCACGCGGCCTCGGTCCGCGAGTAGGCGTCGGGAGTCCCGGTGACCCACCACGCGATCGCCGGCCACAGCGCCGACCCGGCCGCGGTCGCCACCAGACCCGCCACCATGCGGCGTCGTTCCGCGCGGAGCAGGGGGTCGAGGGTGCGACGGCGCCATCGCAGCCAGATCGCGACGGCGAAGACCGCGGCCAGCGGTGGCACCATCGGACGCGTGAGCCCGAGCAGCACGGCCGCGACCGCCCCGCGTCCCCACTGCTCGCGTTGCAGACACAGGAGCGTGAGCGACAGCAGCGCCAGGGCCAGGGCCTCCGAGTAGGCGAGCTGGAGGCTCGGTGCCATCGGGAGGGCGGCCCACACGCCGACGACCGAGAGTGCGGCTGTTCGCGGGATCCGCGCCTCCAGCAGCCGGACCATGGCGACCGCGGCCACCAGGCCGCACACCACGTCGACCAGGGTGGCCGAGGCCGCGAAGCCCGTGTCGGTCAGCTGCATCACCAGACGTGTCACGAACGGGAACCCGGGGTAGAACGCCCACTGGTTCATCGCGACCGCGCCGGTGACCTGGTGCGGCAGGTGGTGGGGATACCCCGACGTCGCGATCGCCTCGAACCACTGGGCGTCCCAGTGGGTCACCATCCCGAGGTACGGCGCGCGGCTCAGGCCCGGCACCGCAGGCTGGTCCCGCTGCGCGAGCAGGATCGTCGCGGCGCTGACCACGCGCAGCACGACGTAGACCAGCGCTGCGTCGACCGCACTCGTACGTCGGTGCCGCTGGGGCCGGAGGGCGAGGACGGAGGTCGCCACAGCGCGAGTCTGACTCGCGCTTCCTCACCACATCCTGACTGTCGTGAGGTCTGGACACGAGAAGCAGGGGTCTTCCGGGCCCGGAGCCGGTCCCGGGTTGTACCGGTAGCGTGACAGGCATGCCAGCGTGCCCGGGTCCCGCGACGGTGGTCTTCGACCAGACCCTCACGGAGTACGACTTCGGGCCGAGCCATCCCATGTCACCGATCCGGGTCGACCTCACGATGCGCCTGGCCCGCGAGCTCGGCGTCCTCGACCGGGTCCGCACCGTGCCCGCGCCGATGGCGGGCGACGACCTGATCGCGACGGTCCACGAGCCGGCGATGATGGAGGCGGTCAGGCTCGCCGGCAAGGACCCCGAGGGCTTCGTCCCGTCCCACGGGCTGGGCAGCGACGACAACCCCGTGTTCCACGACATGCACCGGGCGGCGTCCCATGTCGTGGGCGCGACGGCGGAGGCGTTCCGACAGGTGTGGAGCGGCGAGAGTCTCCACAGCGCCAACATCACGGGCGGTCTGCACCACGCGATGCCCGACCACGCCAGCGGCTTCTGCATCTACAACGACGTGGCGATCGGGATCCGCTGGCTGCTCGACCACGGCGCCGGCAAGGTGGCCTACGTCGACGTGGACGTCCACCACGGCGACGGCGTCGAGCGGATCTTCTACGACGACCCGCGTGTGCTGACCATCTCGTTGCACGAGACCGGCCAGACGCTCTTCCCGGGCACCGGCTTCCCGCAGGACGTGGGCGGGCCGGACGCCAAAGGGAGCGCGGTCAACGTCGCCCTGCCCCCGGGGACCTCGGACGCCGGCTGGCTGCGCGCCTTCCATGCGGTCGTGCCGCCGCTGCTGCGGGAGTTCGCACCCGACATCCTGGTGACCCAGCACGGGTGCGACAGCCACCGCGACGACCCGCTCGCCGACCTGATGCTCAGTGTCGACGGCCAGCGCGCGTCGTACCTGGCCCTCCACGACCTCGCCCACGAGGTCTGCGGGGGGAAGTGGGTGGTGACGGGAGGCGGCGGCTACGCCCTCGTCGAGGTGGTCCCGCGGGCCTGGACCCACCTGCTGTCCGTGGTCGCCGGACACCCGATCGACGTCTCGACGCCGACGCCCGACGGCTGGCGGGAGTACGTCCGGGAGCGCCTCGGCCGACCCGCGCCGTACCGCCTCACCGACGGTCGCGACCCGGCCTACCGGGACTGGTCCGAGGGCTACGACCCCGGCACCTGGCTCGATCGGACCATCCACGCGACCCGGGAGGAGATCTTCCCGTTCCACGGCCTCGACCCCCTTCCGTGAGGGGTGCGAAGGTAAAATCGCGTGGGTTTTCAACTCGACACGCACGGTTCCCTTGAGTTTCTGTAGAGATTTCCTTCCCCACGAGTCACAACAGGCCCTATTCTCACCACGAAGCGCGGGACGTGGGTCACCGGAGGGGAAGCCGGTGCGTGCCTGCCAAGAGAGATGGTGCCTGCGATGCCGACCCACCCGCCCGGAGACATCTCCGACGTCAAGTTCCTGACCGTGGCCGAAGTGGCCGCGATGATGCGCGTGTCCAAGATGACCGTCTACCGCCTGGTCCACGGAGGTGAGCTGCCGGCCGTCCGCGTCGGTCGCTCGTTCCGCGTGACCGAGGAGGACGTGAACGAGTACCTCCGCAAGAGCTTCTACAGCGCCGGCTGAGACAGTCACCCGGCGCAGGCCTCGCGAGGGACCGCTCGGATTCTGCTGCGTGCACGGCGGCGGCTAGGCTGTCGTGGTCGTCCCGGCGTACCTCCGGGGCTCCCCAGTGTGCGTTCGGCGCAGTCGGAAGAGGTTTTCGTGGGTTCTGTCATCAAGAAGCGGCGCAAGCGGATGGCCAAGAAGAAGCACCGCAAGCTGTTGAAGAAGACGCGCGTCCAGCGTCGCAAGCTCGGCAAGTAACCCCAGTCGAGGCGGCGCCGTGGGGAAGGTGGTCCTGGTCACCGGGGTCTCCCGAGACCTCGGTCGCAGGTTCGCGCGCCGTCTCGCCGCGCAGCCCGACATCGACCGTGTGGTCGGCGTCGACGCCGTCCCGCCGCGCGACGACATCGGCGACGTCTCGTTCGTGCGCGCCGACATCCGCAACCCCGTCATCGCCAAGGTCCTCGCCAAGGAGGACGTCGACACCGTCGTCCACATGAGCGTGATCGCGACGCCGGGCAGTGCCGGTGGTCGCGGGACGATGAAAGAACTCAACGTCATCGGCACGATGCAGCTCCTCGCGGCGTGCCAGAAGGCCCCCGGCCTGCGGCACCTCGTCGTGAAGTCGACCTCCACCGTCTACGGCGCCAGCAGCCGCGACCCGGCGATGTTCACCGAGGATCTCGAGCCGCGGCACGCGGCTCGCTCCGGCTATGCCAAGGACGTCGCGGAGATCGAGGGCTACGTCCGCGGCTTCGCCCGCCGCCGGCCCGACGTCCTGGTCACCACCCTGCGGCTCGCGAACGTGCTCGGACCCCACGTCACCAGCCCGATGACGTCGTACTTCCGGCTGCCGGTCGTCCCGACCGTGCTCGGCTTCGACCCCCGGCTGCAGTTCCTGCACGAGACCGACCTGCTCCGGGTCCTCGCCCACGCGGTCCATGCCGAGGTGCCCGGCACCTACAACGTCGCGGGTGACGGCGTGATGCTGCTCTCCCAGGCCGTACGCCGGCTCCGCAAGCCGACCGTGGCCCTGCCCCGACCCGCGGTCGGCGGCCTGGCCTCGCTGCTGAAGTCGGCGCGGATGGCCGACTTCTCACCCGAGCAGCTCGGGTTCCTCACCTTCGGTCGCGGCATCGACACCACCCGGATGCGCACCGAGCTCGGCTTCGAGCCGGAGCGCACCACCGCCGAGGCGTTCGCCGACTTCTCCACCTCGATCGGCCACCCGCCGCGGCCCGCCGAGCGAGCCGTCGACGGGATCGCCCCGTCCCCGACGGAACCCGTCGTCCCCACCCCCGGAGCCGGCCGTGGGTGACGCCGAGATCATCCCGATCGGGACCGGTGGCCGCCCCGGCCGCGGCTCCGGCAGCGCGCGCCCGTCCAACGCCTCGCGCGGCCTCGCCGGCGACGCGGCTCGCGCGACCCGGAAGTCGACCCCCCGGAAGAAGACCCCGCGCCCGGCGCCGCCCGACGACTCCACCGAGCTCACGGTGACCGAGGTCCGCCGTCCGACGACGACGCACGAGCGGTCTCCGCTCGCCGGGTTGTCGCCGCTCGACTGGCTCTCCGCGCTCCAGGGCGGGGCGCGACAGGTGTTCGGCGAGGACTGGGAGGCCCAGCTCGCCCAGTTCCTGGCCTTCCTGCGCCGTCGCCTGAGCGGCGACTACGAGGTCGACGACTACGGCTTCGACCCCGAGGTCGCCGAGCGGCTGCTCTTGGCCAGCCTGCGGCCGGTCGCCCGGAACTGGTTCCGGATCGAGACCCGCGGCGTGGAGAACCTCCCCGCCGAGGGCGGCGCGCTGGTGGTCTCCAACCACTCCGGCACCCTGCCGGTCGACGGCCTCATGACGATGCTGACGATCCACGACGAGACCGGCCGGTTCCTGCGCCCCCTGGGCGCCGACCTGGTCTTCCGGATGCCGGTGGTGAGCTCGCTGGCCCGCAAGGGCGGGGCCACCCTGGCCTGCAACGAGGACGCCGAGCGGATGCTGGCCGGCGGTGAGCTGGTGGGGGTCTGGCCCGAGGGGTTCAAGGGGATCGGCAAGCCGTTCCACGACCGCTACAAGCTCCAGCGCTTCGGTCGGGGCGGGTTCGTCGCGGCAGCGCTCCGGACCGGCGTACCGATCGTGCCGCTGTCCGTGGTCGGCGCCGAGGAGATCTTCCCGCTGATCGGCAACGTCCCGGCGCTGGCGCGGCTGCTCGGCATCCCCTACGTCCCGATCACGCCGCTGTTCCCCTGGCTCGGCCCGCTCGGGCTGGTGCCGCTCCCGTCGAAGTGGCTGATGGAGTTCGGCGAGCCGATCCGCACCGACGAGTACGAACCGGCCGCGGCCGACGACCCGATGCTCGTCTTCAACGTGACCGACCAGGTGCGCGAGACGATCCAGCAGTCGCTCTACTCCCTGCTCGGGCAGCGCGAGTCGGTCTGGCGCTAGCTCAGGGGAGTGTCGGCAGGACCGTCGGCAGCGCGCTGCCGAGGTCGTCGAGGGTGCCGCTGACCGTCCCGGCGATCGTGTTGCCGACGTCGCCGACGGCGTCGAGCAGGTTCGCGGCCGTGTCCGTGACCGTCGACCCCACGTCGGGCTGCTGGTCGTCGGTGAGCCCGTCGGTGAGGTGCTGCAGGGTGTGCTGCACGTCGTGTGCCGTCGGGAGGCCCAGGTCGGGAGCCGTCTGCGTCGGGTCGGTGACGCTGGCCGGCGGGAGGTTGCCGCCCACGTGGGGCAGCGTCACGCCGCCGGGTCCCGGGCCGGAGCCGTGATGCCGGCCGGGCGCGGCGGACGGCAGCGCCACCAGCCAGGGGTCCGCGGCGGCGTCGACCGCCTGAGTGAGCACCGTCGGCACCTGCGTCACCGACGGCCCGGCGCAGGTCGGGCAGGCGCGGGTCGCGACCTGTTGCACCTGGTCGAGCGACGCAGCGGCCTGCAGCAGCTGGTCGACCGAGCCGGCCGGGACCTCGCCCTGGAGCAGGCGAAGCCGCGCCATGCTCGCGGCGGTGAAGGTGTGCACGCTCGTGATCGACGACGTGTCGCCTGTCGCCTGGTAGTCGGCGATCAGCAGGTCGGAGCCGTCGATGGACTCCTGGGTGAACGCGTCGAGGGTCCGGCTCACGCTGTCGGCACTGGCACCCGTGCGGCTGAGCTCGGCGACCTCGTCGAGCCGGGTCGAGGCGCTGTCGAGGAGGACCCGACCACGCGCGGCGCGGTCGAAGGTCAGCTGGGCGTGGGCACTCTCGAGGCCGCGCTTGAGGGGATAGAGCCGGTCGCCCGGCAGGGCGGTCTGGGCGGCGACGGCCATGGTGCCGGAGGCGCCGACGATGATGGCGCCGCTGATCGCGGCCGCGAGGCGGCGGTTGCGGCGGCGGACGCGTGGCTCGGCTCGGCTCAGTCGCAGCCGGTCGTCGACGTCGGCCTGCTCCGCCGCGGCCGCGACGAGCACGGTCTGCGCCTCCTCCAGCAGCCGCTCGCGCAGAGCGAGCACGAAGGCGGGGTCCGGCTCCGGGGCGGGAACGGCCCGCAGCGCCCCCACGACCTCGAGCAGCTCGGCGTACGACGACGGGCGCGCGTCGGCGGCCGACCTGCCCTCCACCAGGTCGTGGAACTCCTGGGATCGCCGCCCCGTGATCACGATGCCCGTCCTCCGCGGTCGCGCTCTGCGTCGCGGCAAGTGCCGGACGCACTGCACAACGAGGCGGACCGGACCGGGGTTACGCCAGGACGGCCGCCGGGCTCACTCATCGCGCCACCCCGCCGGCATCAGCTTGGCCAGGTTGCGGACGCCGCGCAGCTGGAGCTGCTTGACGGCTCCCTCGCTGCGGCCGAGGACCTCCGCGGTCTCGGCGATGCTCAGGCCCTGGAGGAACCGCATGATCAGGCAGTCGCGCTGCTCGTCCGACAGCGCGCGCAGCCCGTGGAGGAGCACCTGGTTGGTCAACCCGGCGAGCACCTCCTGCTCGGGGCCCTCGGTGGCGTCGTCGTGGAGGCCCATGTCCTCGGTGGTGACCTCGAGGCGGGTCCGGCCGGCCTTGAAGTGATCGGTGCAGAGGTTGCGGGCGATGGTCATCAGCCAGGCCCCGAAGTCCTTGCCCTGCCACCGGAAGCCGCTCATCGCCCGCAACGCCCGCACGAACGTGTCGGAGGTGAGGTCCTCGGCCAGGCTCGTCGAGCGGGTCCGGTAGTAGAGGAACCGGTAGACCGAGCCGTGGTAGTGGTCGTAGAGGTGGCCGAACGCCTCGGCGTCGCCGCCCCGGGCCAGCTCGACGAGGGCGATCAGGCGCCTGCGCTCGGCCTCGCTCGCCTCGGACGAGGCGGCCTGGTCGGAGTCGCCGTACGACCCGCCCGGCTGCGCGCCACCGACCGTGGCCTCGCTCAGCAGCATCCAGGCGGGGGCGTCCGCGGGCTGGGGCAGGCGACCGAGCGCGACCAGGACGGCCGCGCGCAGGTCGTCCCAGCCGCGAGCCGGGTCGTGGTCAGCCCACGTCATGCCGCATCCCTCCCGAGCACCGGTGATGGCGCCCCGTCATGGTAAGCGGGGCGGGGCTCACCGTCGACGGCGAACGGCGACTCCCGCTGCCACGGCTCCGGTGGCCGCGCCGGCCACGGCCGCCGTGAAGACACCGGCACGGGCCGCCTTGCGACCGGTGCGGTAGTCACGGATGCGCCAGCCCTGCTGCTTGGCGTGGGCCCGCAGCCGGGCGTCGGGGTTCACCGCGCACGGATGGCCGACCAGCGACAGCATGCTGAGGTCGTTGAAGGAGTCGGAGTACGCCGAGCAGCGGCTCAGGTCGAGCCCCTCACGGGCGGCCAGCGCCTTGATCGCCTCGGCCTTGGCCGGCCCGTGCAGCATGTCGCCGACCAGCCGCCCGGTGTAGACGCCGTCCTCGTGCTCCGCCACGGTGCCCAGGGCGCCCGTGAGACCGAGCCGGCGCGCGATGATCCGGGCGATCTCGATCGGCGCTGCCGTGACCAGCCAGACCCGCTCGCCCTCGTCGAGATGCATCTGTGCCAGTGCGCGGGTACCCGGCCAGATCCGGTGGGCCATCGCCTCGTCGAAGATCTCCTCGCCCAGCTCCTCGAGCTCGACGACGGTGTGGCCGGCGATGAACGACAGGGCCGACGCCCGCGTCTTCGCGACGTGGTCGGGGTCCTCGACGCCGACGATGCGGAAGTAGGCCTGCTTCCAGGCCGCGGCGAGGATCTCGCGCGTGGTGAAGAACTCGCGCTTGTGCAGCCCGCGGGCCAGATGGAAGATGCTCGCGCCCTGCATCATCGTGTTGTCCACGTCGAAGAACGCGGCCACCGAGGGGTCGGTGGGTGTGGCGAGGGCGGTCTCCACCTCGGCCACAGCGGCAGCGGCCTCGCCTGCGAGAGCCGAACGCTGCTGGAGGTTCAGCACCCGGCGGCTCTTCTCGGGAGTCACGCGGGCAGCCTATCGGGGGAGGCCGGGCTCCCTGCTCGGCTGTGGGATCATCGCCCCCATGCCCACGACCCACGACGTGTCCTCGCTCGTGGCCGAGGCGGCTGCCGACCGGGCGGACGCGTTGGCCGTGGTCGAGGCCGCAGGACGCAGCGTCACGTGGGGCGAGCTCGAGACCGAGGTGGCGCGGGTCGCCACCGGCCTCGGCGCTGCGGGCCTGGTGGCGGGCCAGCGGGTCCTGCTGGCGCTGGGCAACCGGATCGAGTTCGTGGCGGCCTACCTCGGGGTGCTGCGCGCGCAGATCGTCGCCGTACCGGTCAACCCGCGCGCGACCTCGGGCGAGCTCGCCCGGATGATGGCCGACTCCGGGTGCCGCATCGTGATCGCGGATCCCGAGACGATCGAGAGCGTGCGGGCTGCCGCGGACCTGGTCCGCGCCGCCCGGGCGGGCCGGACCGACGAGCTCGACGCCGACCTGGTGGGGCGCTCGCACGAGCCGCGGGTCTACGTCGTCGGCACCACCCCCGCCGAGGGCGAGCAGTCCTACGACGCGCTGCGAGCGTCGGTGGCCGTGCCCGTGCCGCCGTTGCCCGACCCGGAGAAGCTGGCCTGTCTGCTCTACACCAGCGGGACGTCGGGACGCCCCCGCGCCGCGATGCTGACCCACCGCGCCCTGGTGGCCAACATCGACCAGGCCTCCGCGGTGGAGCCGCCGATGATCCACGGCGACGACGTGGTGCTCGGCGTCCTGCCGCTGTTCCACGTCTACGGGCTGAACGCCGTGCTGGGCAGCGTGCTCCACCAGCGCGCCAAGCTCGTGCTGGTCGACCACTTCGACCCGCAGGCCACGCTCGACCTCATCGACGACGAGGCGATCAGCGTCCTGCCCGTGGCGCCGCCGGTCTTCGCCTACTGGCTCCCGATGCCCCACCTGCGCGAACGCCTCGGGCCCGTCCGGCTGATGCTGTCGGGCTCGGCGCCCCTGTCGGCCGAGCTGATCGAGCAGTTCGGTGAGGCGACGTCGATCCCGATCCACCAGGGCTACGGGCTCACCGAGGCCGCACCGGTCGTCACCAGCACCCTGTGCAGCGCTGTGCTGCAGAACGGCTCCGTCGGCGCCGCCCTGCCCGGCATCGAGATCAAGCTGCTCGACGAGTTCGGCCAGGAGCCCGAGGGCGACGACCCGGGCGAGATCTGGATCCGCGGTGCCAACATGTTCAGCGGCTACTGGCCCGACGGCGACGGCGGCCCCGACCAGGACGGCTGGTGGGGCACCGGCGACGTGGGCTTCCTCGATGCCTCCGGTGACCTGTTCCTGGTCGACCGGCTCAAGGAGCTCGTCATCGTGTCGGGGTTCAACGTCTACCCGAGCGAGGTCGAGGACGTCATCCGCGAGGTGCCGTCGGTCGACGACGCGGCGGTCATCGGGGTCGACGACCCGGCCACCGGCGAGGCGGTCGTCGCCTACGTGCACGCCGTCGGCGGTGAGGACGCCGAGGACGTCGCGCACGCCGTACGCGAGCACTGCGCCGTGCGACTGGCCCGGTTCAAGCAGCCGTCCCGGATCGTCGTGGTCGACGAGCTGCCTCTCACGGTCACCGGCAAGGTGCAGAAGGGCCGGCTGCGCGGGATCGAGCGCCGGCGTGCCCTGGGACTGCTGGAGTGACCACCCGATGACCGACGCCCGCGTCACCCTCTACAGCCGCCCGGGCTGCCACCTGTGCGACGACGCCCGGGTCGTGGTGGAGCAGGTCTGTGCCGAGCTCGGCGAGTCCTACGTCGAGGTCTCGATCGACGACGACCCGGAGCTCCGGCGCCGGTTCGGCGAGGAGATCCCGGTGACCTTCGTCGACGGCCGCCAGCACGACTTCTGGCGCGTCGACCCCGACCGCCTCCGCACCGCTCTCTCCTGAGGATCCGGCTCGCCCCAGGGGAGGTGCCGAGGTAGTGCGTCGGAGAGGCATCTGACCCATTGACGCACTACCTCCGCGGTGCGACTCGGAAGCCGCGTGCCACACCGCGGACTCCGGTCCTGCGCGCCGTCGGCCACTGTCGGTCGCGCGCCGTAGGGTCGGTGGCGTGAAGCGACGATGAGCAAGATGGACGACCTGCGCGCGATGCGCGAGGCCCGCTACGAGCAGTCCAGGGCGCGGGCCAAGACCATCGCTCCTGCGACGCCGGCCCGGCCCGCCACCACAGCGCCGGCGAGCCGACCGGAGCCGGCGGCGGTCCTCGCCGTCGTCCCCGACCCTCCCGAGGCGGCGCCGTCCCTGTGCGGCCATCGCAACATGGGCGGCCGCACCTGCACCCGCGAGGCGGGGCACGCGGCCAAGAGCCACCGCTACTCCTGACCGGTCCGGTGACGGGCCGGATGTATCACGGCCCGGCGCTCGCGCGTCCTCTCTCCATGTGGTGACGCCTGACCTGGGGAGTGACGATGAGCGTCGAGCAGAAGTCCTGGAAGCCGACCAACAAGTGGATGGCGGCGCAATGCACCGCCGTGGCGACCCTGGCGGTCTCGTGGGTGAACGCGGGCGAGTGGAACAAGCCGCTCACCATCGCCACGATCGGCCTGGTGTCGCAGGCCGTGGCGGCCTATCTGGTGTCCAACGCCGACCCCGCGACCGAGGCCTCCGGGGCGGACGGTCCGGTCGGCACACCGGCCGGCAACGGGCGGGTGAGCCCCTCGGGTGCGAGCGTGCAGACCACCGCGGCCTGAGGTCGGCCGGGCCCCTGCCTCCGCCATTTTGTTCTCGCGTTCACAAACTCTTACAGTGAACGACGCCGCTCGGGCCGGGCCTGACCCACGACGGGTCGACCCCGTGCTCGGCGGCTGGAGAGACAGAACCTTGACCGCACGGACGTCCCACGACACCGCCCGGGAGATTCCCGAGGCGACTGTGGCCCGACTGCCTGTCTACCTGAGGGCTCTCACCACCCTGTCCGAGGCCGGCACCGCCACGTGCTCGAGCGAGGACCTGGCCGCCGCCGCCGGGGTCAACAGCGCCAAGCTGCGTAAGGACCTCTCCTACCTCGGCAGCTACGGCACGCGCGGTGTCGGGTACGACGTCGACTACCTGCGCTACCAGATCGCCCGCGAGATCGGCGTGACCCAGGACTGGCCCGTGGTCATCGTGGGGATCGGAAACCTGGGCCACGCGCTGGCGAACTACTCCGGCTTCCGGAGCCGCGGCTTCCGGGTGGTCGCTCTTCTCGACGCCGATCCCGAGCGCCACCAGGAGGTCGTGGCGGGTGTCGACGTGCGCCCCTTCAGCGACCTCACGCAGATCGTGCGCGAGCAGGGAGTGGCCATCGGCGTGATCGCGACCCCAGCCGCCGCAGCCCAGGACGTCGCCGACAAGATGGTCGCGGTCGGGATCACGAGCATCCTGAACTTCGCCCCGACGGTGCTCAACGTCGGGCCCGGCGTCGACGTGCGCAAGGTCGACCTGTCGATCGAGCTGCAGATCCTGGCCTACCACGAGCAGCGCAAGGCCTCCCACGAGGCGACAGCATGACCATCCTCGTCGTCGGCATCTCCCACCGCTCCGCGCCGATCCCGCTGCTGGAGAAGCTCGCCGTCGACACCGACGGTGCCACCAAGCTGATCGAGGACGTGCTGGCCAACCCCCACGTGTCCGAGGCGACCGTGGTGGCGACCTGCAACCGGATGGAGATCTACGCCGCGGTCGACCGCTTCCACGGCAGCGTGGAGGGTCTCTCGCAGCGCCTGCTGTCCCCCGCCCACGAGAGCGTCGAGGAGCTCCTGCCTCACCTCTACATCCACTACGACGACGGTGCGGTGTCCCACCTCTTCCAGGTCGCGGCCGGCCTCGACTCGATGGCGGTGGGCGAAGCCCAGATCCTCGGGCAGACCCGTGAGGCGCTCGCTCTCGGCCAGGAGCTCGGCTCGGTGGGGCCGACCCTCAACACCCTCTTCCAGCAGGCTCTGCGCGTCGGCAAGCGTGCCCACGCCGAGACCGGCATCGACCGGGCCGCGCCGACGCTCGTCTCCGCCGCGCTCGACCGGGCGACCGACGACGTCCTCGGTCGCCGCGTCGTGGTCGTCGGCGCAGGCGGCATGGCCGGGCTCGCCGTCGCGACCGTCGTACGCCGCGGTGCGAGCGAGGTCGTCGTGGTCAACCGCACGCCGGAGCGGGCCCAACGCCTCGCCGGTGAGTACGCGGCCCGCTGGGCGCCGATGAGCGCCCTCGAGGCCGAGGTCGCCCACGCCGACATCGTGCTCGCCTGCGCGGGCGCCGCGGGGGTCCTGATCAGCCGCGACGCCGTCGCGGCGGCGCCCGGTCCGCTGGCCCTGGTCGACCTCGCCCTTCCCCACGACATCGACCCGTCGGCCGCCGACCTGCCCGGAGTCACGCTGGTGACGCTGGCCGACCTGGCCGGTGACCTCCAGGAGTCGGAGGCCGGGGCCGAGGTCGAGGCCGTCCGCACCATCGTCACCGACGAGGTCGAGGCCTTCTTGTCCGCCCGCCGCCAGGCCGGCCTCGCCCCGACCGTGGTCGCGCTCCGCACCATGGCCACCGGTGTCGTGGAGTCGGAGATGGCGCGCCTGGACCGCCGGCTGCCGGGGCTCGACGCCAGCACCCGCGCCGAGCTGCTGCAGACGCTGCGCCGGGTCACCGACAAGCTCGTCCACCAGCCGACGATCCGCGCCAAGGAGCTCGGCGACCGCAACGCGACGTCGTACGCCGCCGCCCTGGCCGAGCTCTTCGCCCTCGACCCGGATGCGGTCGACGCGATGACCCGTCCGGTCGCGCCGGGTGACGGCACCGGTCTGCGGGGTGACGACGTATGAGCGCCCCCATCCGCCTCGGCACCCGAGCCTCGCTGCTGGCCCTCACCCAGTCCCGCTGGGTGGCCGAGCGCCTGTCCGTCGCGGTCGGCCGTGAGGTCGAGCTGGTCGAGGTGACCACCACCGGCGACCGCGACGACGCGCCGCTGGCCCAGCTCGGCGGGACCGGCGTCTTCGTCAGTGCCCTCCGCGAGGCCCTGCTCGACGGGCGCATCGACCTCGCCGTCCACTCCCTCAAGGACCTCCCCACCGGCCCGGCCCACGGTCTCGTGCTGGCCGCCGTACCCCTGCGCGAGGACCCGCGCGACGTCGTCGTCGCCCGGGACGGCCTGACCCTGGGCGAGCTTCCCGTGGGCAGTCGCGTCGGCACCGGGTCGCCGCGCCGGGCCGCTCAGCTCCATGCCCTCGGCCTCGGTTTGGAGATCGTGGACATCCGGGGCAATGTGGACACCCGGATCCGCAAGGTCCGCGAGGGCGCGTACGACGCCGTGCTGCTCGCCCGCGCAGGACTGGCCCGGATCGGCCGTCTCGAGGAGGCCACCGAAGTGCTCGACCCGCTGCAGATGCTCCCGGCTCCCGGGCAGGGTGCGCTCGCGCTCGAGACCCGCGACGACCACGTCGCCACCGAGGTGGCCGTCCTGGACGACGCCCGGACCCGCGCCGCGGTGACCGCCGAGCGCGCGGTGCTCGCCACCCTCGAGGGCGGCTGTGCCGCTCCGGTGGGAGCCCTGGCCGAGGTGGCCGAAGGGGAGCACGACGAAGAGCTTTGGGTGAGGGCCGTGGCGCTCTCACCCGACGGGACGCTGGCGGTCCGGATGTCCGCCACCGGCGACCCAGCCGACGCCGCCGGCGTCGGTAGCCGTCTCGCGAGCGACATGCTCGACGAGGGGGCAGCACAGCTGACGGACACACCGCATGAGCAGCCGGTGACCGACTGCGAAAGGCAAGAGGCATGACGCGAGCCCAGTCCATCCCCACCACCTCCTCCCAGACGAGGGGGTGGGTGGCGTTCGTCGGGAGCGGGCCCGGTGACCCCGGGCTTCTCACCGTGCGCGCCACCGACCTCGTCCGCAGTGCCGACGTGGTGATCACCGAGGGGCCGGAGCATCCTGCTCTGGTCCGCTCCGTGCTCGGCCTGCCCGAGGGCTCCGAGGGCGGCCCCGAGCTCGTCGACGGCGGGTTCGGCGAGGACGGCCAGCCGCTGACCCACGCCGCCCGGGCCAAGGTCGTGGTCCGGCAGGCCAAGCGCGGCGTCCGCGTCGTACGCCTGATGACCGGCGACCCGTTCGTCTACGCCTCCGGGCCCGAGGAGGCCGCCGCCTGCGCCAAGGCCGGCATCGGCTTCGAGATCGTGCCGGGTGTGTCCTCGGTGTCCGCGGTCCCGGCCTACGCCGGCATCCCGCTGACCACCAAGAACCACCGCGAGGTCACCGTCGTCACGGCGGGGGAGAAGATCGACTGGAGCCGCTACGTCGCGTGCCCCACGCTCGTCCTGCTCTCGGCCGTCGGCTCCATCGGCGAGATCGCCCGCGCTCTCGTCGCGGCCGGCCGCTCGGCCGACACCCCGGTCGCGATGACGCGCACCGGCACGACCACCGAGCAGCAGACGATCACCTCCACGCTCGAGCACATCGCCGCCGACGCACGCGCCGCCCGGATGGCGCCGCCCGCGGTCACGGTGATCGGTGACGTGGTCACGATGCGCGAGGCGCTCTCGTGGTTCGAGACCAAGCCGCTCTTCGGCTGGCGGATCCTCGTGCCCCGTACCAAGGAGCAGGCGGGCTCGCTGTCGGCGCGCCTGCGCGAGTTCGGCGGCGTACCCGAGGAGGTGCCGACCATCTCGGTCGAGCCGCCGCGCAACCCGCTCCAGATGGACAAGGCCGTGCGCGGCCTGGTCGAGGGTCGCTACGAGTGGATCGCCTTCACCAGCGTCAACGCGGTCAAGGCCGTCCGCGAGAAGTTCGAGGAGTACGGCCTCGACGCCCGGGCCTTCTCCGGTCTCAAGATCGCCGCCGTCGGCGACAAGACCGCCGCTGCCATCGGTGACTGGGGCCTGCGAGCCGATCTCGTCCCGAGCGGCGAGCAGTCGGCCGCCGGGCTCCTCGAGGACTGGCCCGAGTACGACGAGATGCTCGACCCGATCAACCGGGTCTTCCTCCCGCGGGCCGACATCGCGACCGAGAACCTCGTCGCGGGCCTGGTCGACCTGGGTTGGGAGTGCGACGACGTGACGGCGTACCGCACGGTCCGGGCCGCCCCGCCGCCCGCACCGGTGCGCGACGCGATCAAGGGTGGCCGGTTCGACGCCGTGGTCTTCACCTCGTCCTCGACGGTCCGCAACCTGGTCGGGATCGCCGGCAAGCCGCACCCCTCCACGGTGATCGCGGTGATCGGTCCGGCCACGGCCAAGACGGCCGAGGAGCACGGCCTGCGGGTCGACGTCCTGGCCCCGAAGCCCGACGTCGACGAGCTGGTCGACGCGCTCGCGGACTTCGGCGCCTCCCGCCGGGCCGCGATGCTCGAGGCAGGTCAGCCGGTGACCAAGCCCTCCGAGCGCAAGCCGACGAGCCGCAAGAAGGTCCGTACGCAGTGAGCGAGGGGGTCGACACCCCGGTGCCGCGGCCGGTCACCCGGCCGCGGCGGCTCCGCACGACCAGCGGGCTGCGTCGTCTCGTCGCCGAGCACACGGTGACGCCGGCCCAGCTCGTGCTGCCGGTCTTCGTCCGCGAGGGCGCGACCGAGCCACGCCCCATCTCGTCGATGCCGGGCGTCGTCCAGCACACGCGTGACTCGCTCCTCGAGGCCGCCCACGAGGCGGCCGACCTGGGCCTGGGCGGGCTGATGCTGTTCGGCATCCCGGAGAACAAGGACGCCGTGGGCTCCGGTGCCGTCGACCCGTCGGGCGTGCTCAACCTCGCGATCACGGACGTGGTGGCCGAGGTGGGCGACGCGCTGACGGTGATGAGCGACCTGTGCCTCGACGAGTTCACCGACCACGGCCACTGCGGGGTCCTGACCCCCGACGGGCGGGTCGACAACGACCGCACGCTCGAGGTGTACGCCGAGATGGCGCTCGCCCACGCCGACGCCGGGGTCGACATGGTCGGGCCGAGCGGGATGATGGACGGCCAGGTCGCCGCCATCCGTGGCGCGCTCGACGCCGCCGGCCACACCGACGTGGCGATCCTCGCCTACTCCGCGAAGTACGCCTCCTCCTTCTTCGGCCCGTTCCGCGAGGCCGTGGACTCCTCGCTCGAGGGTGACCGGCGTACCTACCAGCAGGATCCCGCCAACGCGCGCGAGGGCGTCCGCGAGGCGCTGCTCGACGTCGCCGAGGGCGCCGACATCGTGATGGTGAAGCCCGCGCTGGGCTACCTCGACGTCGTACGCCGGGTGCGCGAGGCCGTCGACGTCCCCGTCGCGGCCTACAACGTCTCCGGTGAGTACTCCATGGTCGAGGCCGCAGCCGCCCAGGGCTGGATCGAGCGCGAGCGCGCGATCCTCGAGGTGCTCACCTCGATCCGCCGTGCGGGGGCGGACGTGGTCCTGACCTACTGGGCCGCCGAGGCCGCCCGTCTGCTCGCCCCCTGAGCCGACTGCGCCGACCGGGTCGTCCGCCCCACGTTCACCTAGAGCTGAACCTCAGGCGGACGACCGCTGGTGCTGATGGGGTCGTCCGCCTGACAGGAGCCCCTAGTGGCCTGTGGAGCGGACGACCCATGAGGCGGTGAGGCCGGAGGGGGCGAGGGGTGTCTCGACCGGTCAGTGGGTCAGGTCGTACACGCAGCGGTCGAAGGCGTCGCTCGGGTCGAGCGGGTTGTCGACGAGTCCCTCGGCCAGGCACCGCGCGATCGCCTCGGCCTGGGTCAGGATCGTCGGTACGTCGGTGGGCAGGCTCGACGGCAGGCTGGTGGGCAGCGTCGGGAGGGACGTCGGCACGCCGCTGGTGGGGTGCGACGTGGGGCTCGACGTCGGACCGTGGGTGGGACCGGCCGTCGGCCCCGACGTGGGGCCGGCCGTGGGACCGGTGCTCGTCGTGCTCGTCGGGGTGTGGTGTCGGTGGTGTCGACCGTGGTGACGGGGGTGGTGGTCGGCTGCCGTCGTCGCCGGCGGGGTCCCGAACGAGAACGCGGTCGAGGTCGTGCCGTTGGGCACCGCCGAGTAGTCGCCGTCGAGGTAGGACTGCATGATCGCCAGCACCAGCGCGACGTAGCGCTCGCTGTGGTTGTAGCGGTAGACCGCCGCGCGTCGTCCGGCGTCGGTGCCGAGGTCGTCGGTGCCGGAGCAGAGGTAGACCGCGGAGCCGAGCGAGGCGTCGTAGATGTCCTGGGGGTCGCGCCGGCCGTCGTTGTCGGCGTCGACCCCGACGATGGCCCAGGTCGACGGGATGAACTGCATCGGGCCGACCGCGCGGTCGAACCTGGTGTCGCCGTCGTACTGTCCCGCGTCGGTGTCGCGGATCAACGTCGTGCCGTGAGTCCCGTCGAGGACGGGCCCGAGGATCCCCGGTCGCGCGATGCCCTGGTCGCTCAGCACGTTCCCGCCGGCGCGTCCGTGGTCGGACTCCACCCGGCCGATGGCGCCGACCAGCTGCCAGGGGAGGTGGCAGGTACGGTCGGCCGCGTCGATGACCGTCGCCGCCCGCTCGTACGCCGCGAGCGCGACGGCGGGGATGCCGCTCGCGGCGGCGGTGGACACGACGCGCGGGCCCTCGCCGCGCACGCCGGGGGTGAGGGTCCCGGGGGACGTCAGGCTGGCGGGTGCGCGGACCGCCCGCGTCGGGATCCGGGTGCCGTCGGGCAGCGTCCCCGAGGCGTCTGCGGAGGTGTCGGAGCCGGCGGTGGCGAGGCTCGCGGTCCAGGCGACGGACAGCAGGGCCAGCGGGATCAGGGCGGACGCCTTCTGCGCGCGTCCGAACCTGGCGACCGCCATCGACCCGTCCCTTCCTCGTGAAGCCGTCAGGAGGGGTTCGTCGTCCGCGGCCCTCCGGTCTGGCCACCCCGAGCGTGCCACAGACGTCACCCGCGGGGCGGCGGCTCCGGAGAACAGGCTTCCCTCCCTGTCACCGGTTCAAACGACCGGCGGCCCGAGACGTTACGCAGGCCTCGATTGCGGCCGGGTTGCCCCCCTCGGACACAATGGCCCGGTGACTCCCGACCGGTCCGAGGCGCTCTTCGCGCGCGCGTGCGCGGTCACGCCCGGCGGCGTGAACTCGCCCGTGCGTGCCTTCCGCGCCGTCGGCGGCACCCCGCGCTTCATCCACTCGGCGTCGGGTGCCTGGCTGACAGACGCCGACGGGCAGGACTACGTCGACCTGGTCGGCTCCTGGGGCCCGATGCTGCTCGGCCACGCCCACCCCGAGGTGATGGCGGCCGTACGTGACGCGCTCTCCCGCGGCACGTCGTACGGCGCTCCCGACCGAGGCCGAGGTCGAGCTGGCCGAGGAGATCGTCGGCCGTACGCCGGTCGAGCGGGTCCGCTTCGTCTCCTCCGGCACCGAGGCCACCATGTCGGCGATCCGGCTGGCCCGCGGCTTCACCGGTCGCGACGTGGTCGTGAAGTTCGCCGGCTGCTACCACGGTCACGTCGACGCGCTGCTGGCCTCGGCCGGCTCCGGCCTGACCACCTTCGCGGTGCCCGGCACCCCTGGCGTGCCCGAGAGCGCGACTGCGCTGACCCGGGTGCTGCCCTACCACGACCGCGACGCCGTGACCGCCCTGTTCGCCGAGCTGGGCGACCGGATCGCCTGCCTGGTCACCGAGGCGGCTCCGGGCAACATGGGCGTCGTCCCGCCCGAGCCCGGCTTCAACCGGTTCCTGGCCGAGACCTGCGCAGCCCACGGCGCCCTGTTCGTCAGCGACGAGGTGATGACCGGGTTCCGCGCGTCACGTCAGGGCCAGTGGGGCCTCGACGGCGCCCAGGAGGGCTGGACCCCCGACCTGATGACCTTCGGCAAGGTGATGGGCGGCGGCTTCCCCGCCGCTGCCTTCGGCGGCCGCGCCGACGTGATGGCGATGCTCTCGCCCGAGGGGCCGGTCTACCAGGCGGGGACCCTGTCGGGGAACCCGATCGCGACCACCGCCGGTCTGGCCACGCTGCGCCTCGCCACCGACGACGTCTACGCCCACCTGACCTCGGTCGGCGACACGATCAAGGATGCGGCGGCCAAGGCCCTCTCCGACGCAGGCGTGCCCCACGCGGTGCAGTCCGCGGGCACGATGTTCTCGGTCTTCTTCGCCGACGGGCCGGTGCGCGACTTCGCCGACGCGCAGCGACAGGACACCGCGGCCTTTGCCGCGTTCTTCCACGCGATGCTCGACCGTGGCGTGTACCTCCCGCCGTCGGCGTACGAGGCGTGGTTCGTCTCCGCCGCCCACGACGAGCGCGCGGTGCAGACCGTCCTCGACGCGCTGCCACCAGCAGCAGACGCAGCCGCCCAGGCCGCGGCCACCGCCCCGGAAGGAACCCATGGCTGACACGACCGTCGTCCACCTGCTGCGACACGGCGAGGTGCACAACCCGGAGGGCGTCCTCTACGGCCGCCGCGACGGCTACCACCTCTCCGAGCTCGGCCGGGAGATGGCTCAGCGGGTCGCCGACACGATCGCCGAGCGCGACATCGTCCACCTGCGGACCTCGCCCCTCGAGCGCGCCCAGGAGACCGCGGCACCGCTCGCCGCGGCGCGAGGCCTGACGCCGACGGTCGACCCGCGGGTGATCGAGTCCGCCAACGTCTTCGAGGGCAAGCGCTTCGGCATGGGCGACGGCGCGCTGCGCAAGCCGTCGGCGTGGATCCACCTCTGGAACCCGTGGAAGCCGTCCTGGGGCGAGCCCTACAAGGAGGTCACCGCGCGCATGCTCGCGGCGGTGTACGACGCTCGCGACGCCGCCCGTGGTCACGAGGCGGTGATCGTCTCCCACCAGCTGCCGATCTGGATCACCCGGCTGTCGCTGGAGAAGCGCTCCTTCCTCCACGACCCGCGCCGCCGCCAGTGCACGCTGTGCTCCCTCACCTCGCTGCAGTTCGACGGCGACGTGCTGCGCACGGTCAGCTACTCCGAGCCGGCCGGTGACCTGATCCCCGTCCGCGACCGCAAGGCGCCCTTCTCCGCCGGTGACGCGCCGGAGGCCCACCGGCCATGAAGGACGCGAGGCGACTCCTGGTCGCGGCAGCAGCAGTCCTGCTGACCGCGACCGGATGCACCTCCCTGCAGGGCACCGGTGACAAGGGCTACGTCAGTGGTGACGGGGCGATCCGCCAGATCGACGTCGCCGACCGGGGCAGCGCGGTGGGCCTGTCGGGCCAGGACCTCGACGGCAAGCCGCTGAACCTCGCCACGATGCGCGGCAAGCCGACCGTGGTCACGGTCTGGGGCTCGTGGTGCGCCGACTGCCACCGGGAGTCGCCGTACGTCGTCGCCGCGGCGAAGGAGCTCGGCTCCACCGCCCACTTCGTCGGCATCGACAGCCGCGACCCCGGCACCGCCCAGGCGAAGGCCTTCCAGACCAGGTACGGCATCACCTGGCCCTCGTTCTACTCACCCGGGGGAGAGGCGCTGCTCTCGTTCCCGGGCGTGATCAGTCCCAACTCGGTCCCGTCGACCGTGGTGCTCGACGCCCAGGGTCGCCCGGCCGCCGCCATCAACGGCTCCGTGCCGTCCACCCGCACCCTGGTCCAGATGGTCCGTCAGGTGGCGCAGGGTGGCTGACTGGTTCCAGCAGCAGGCCTCCTCGGGGTCGCTGGTGCTCGCCATCCCGGTGGCGCTGGTGGCCGGCCTGGTGTCGTTCTTCTCGCCGTGCGTGATCCCGCTGCTGCCCGGCTACCTGTCCTATGCCACCGGTCTGTCGGGTGCCGACCTCGAGCACGCGCGCCGTGGCCGGATGCTGGCCGGGTCGGTCCTCTTCGTGCTCGGCTTCTCGGCCGTCTACGTGCTGCTGGGCTGGGTGTCCGGCTCGATCGGCGCCTGGCTCGTGGACTGGCGCCACCAGCTCGAGATCGTCCTGGGCATCCTCACCATCCTGCTCGGCCTGGCGTTCGCCGGCCTGATCCCCTTCTCGCAGCGTGAGTGGCGCTCGCACTCCGTGCCGGCGGTCGGCCTCGCAGCCGCTCCGCTGCTGGGCTTCCTCTTCGGGGTCGGCTGGACGCCGTGCATCGGCCCGACCCTGGCCGCGATCACCAACCTCTCGCTCAACGAGGCGACGGCCGGCCGCGGCGCTCTCCTGGCGGGGGTCTACTGCATCGGTCTCGGCCTCCCGTTCATCCTCGCGGCGGTGGCCTACCGACGCGCGCTCGGTGCCTTCTCGTTCGTACGGCGCCACCAGCAGTGGGTGACCCGGCTCGGCGGCCTGATGCTCGTCCTGGTCGGCCTCGCCCTCGTCACCGGCTGGTGGGACATCGCGGTGAACTGGCTCCAGATCCACCTGGTCGAGAACTCGACGGCGAGCCTGTGAGCACCAGCGAGGTCCGGGCAGACGGCTCGGAGGAGACCGGCACCTGGCAGCCCAGCGGCGACCGCGACCATCACCGCAGGCCGGGGGAGCTGACCCCGTGGGAGCTCGTGCGCTGGGCGTGGCGCCAGCTGACCTCGATGCGGACGGCCCTCGTGCTGCTCCTCCTGCTGGCCCTCGGCGCCATCCCGGGGTCGGTGATCCCCCAGCGTGGGGTCGACGCGCTCAAGACCCAGAACTGGCAGACCGCCCACCCCCACCTCACCCCGATCTACGACCGGCTCGGGTTGTTCGCCGTCTACCACTCGCCGTGGTTCGCGGCGATCTACCTGCTCCTGATGGTGTCGCTGGTCGGGTGCATCGTGCCGCGGCTGTTCGTCTACTGGCGCGGCTACCGCGCCGACCCGCCCGCGGCTCCCCGCAACCTGACCCGGCTGCCCGACCACGCGGCGTACACCACCGACGAGGAGCCCGAGGTGGTGCTGCGGCGCGCAGCCTCCTCGCTGTCCCGGCGCCACCGGGTCTCGACAGGCTCGACCAGCGGAGCGCGCTCGACCGACGGGCAGGGCGGCTGGGTGGCCGCCGAACGCGGACAGCTGCGCGAGGCCGGCAACCTGCTCTTCCACCTGTCGGTGCTGGTCGTCCTGGTCGGCTTCGGGATCGGCAGCCTGTTCGGCTACAAGGGTGGCGTGATCCTGGTGGTCGGCAACGGGTTCTCCAACTCGCTGACCCAGTACGACGACTTCGACCCCGGCGGGCTGTTCCGCGCCTCGAAGATGGAGCCGTTCTGCTTCACCGTGCACGGCTTCACCGTCGACTGGCTCGACTCGGGGCCGCGCCAGGGGATGGCCCGCGGGTTCAAGGCGCCGTTGACCTATCGCGAGTCGTGCCAGGGCGACCCGAGCACCTGGTCGCCGCAGAAGAGCTACGACCTGAGGGTCAACCACCCGCTCACCATCGGCGGGACCCAGATCTTCCTGATCGGCCACGGCTACGCCCCGGTGATCACCGTGCGCGACGCCCAGGGCCACCGGCTCTACGACGGACCGACCGTCTTCCTGCCCGAGAGTGCCAACTTCGAGTCCTTCGGCGTGGTGAAGGCTCCCGGGCTCAGCCCGGGCAAGGACATCGGGCTCGAGGGGCTGTTCTACCCGACCTACGCCCTGATCAACGGCAACCCGGTCAACGTGATGGGCGACGACCGGAACCCGACCCTCTCGATGCTGGCCTACGTCGGCGACCTCGGCCTCGACAGCGGGGTGCCGCAGTCGGTCTACGAGATGGACAAGGCCGGCATGAAGCAGCTGAAGAAGCCGGACGGGAAGATGTTCCGGGTCGACCTGCAGCCGGGCCAGACGATCCAGCTGCCCGACGGTGCGGGGTCGGTGACCTTCCACGGCGTCAAGCACTGGACCAGGCTCCAGATCAGCCGGACCCCCGACGTCTGGTTGACGCTGCTCGGCGTGATCCTGGCGCTGGTGGGCCTGCTCGGGTCGCTGTTCATCCGGCCACGCCGGGTCTGGGTCCGGGCGCGACGCGAGGACGGTACGACGCTCGTCGAGCTGGCCGCACTGGACCGGTCGGGGGGCGGTGACCTGACCGTCGTACTCTCGTCGGTGGTGGACTCGCTCCAGAGGCCCGAGGAGTCCGACCGGCGTACCACGGAGGAGACACCTGCATGAGCGACCTGCAATGGGAGCAGCTGAGCAACCAGGCGATCGCGGCCGCGGGCATCGTCTACTTCCTGGCCCTGCTGTCCCACCTGGTCGAGTGGAGCGCGCTCCGCACCGTGCCGCTGGGCCGGGCCACGAAGGTCGCGGTGCCGGCCGGAGCCGTCGAGACCCCGGCCGAGGTCGGTTCGCGGGTCGAGGACGGGTCGCGGGTCGGGGACGGTCGCGGTCGGGGACGGTCGCGGGTCGAGCCTGTCGAGACCTCCCCGGACGAGGCGAAGCGCTACCGCGTCGAGATGTTCGGGCGGCTCGCGCTGCTGCTCACGATCATCGCCTGCGCAGCCCACTTCGTCGGCCTCGTCGGGCGTGGCATGGCCGCGGACCCGAACCGGGTGCCCTGGGGCAACATGTACGAGTTCACGATCACGGGCGCGTTCGTGGTGGTGCTCGGCTACCTGCTGCTGCGCAAGCGCTACGGCCTGTCCTGGATGGGCCCGATCATCACGGCCATCGAGGTCATCTTGCTGATGGTCGCGGTGCTCTGGCTCTACGACCCCGTCGCGCCGTTGACGGAGGCGCTGCTGTCGTACTGGCTGGTGATCCACGTCGTGTCGGCGATCATCGCCACCGGCGCGTTCACCCTCGGCGGCATCACCTCGGCGCTCTACCTGATCAAGGCACGCTCGCTGGCGCGCGGCACGGCGACCGACCGCGGCTACATCGCCCGGCTGCCCTCACTGCCCACGCTCGACCGGGTCTCCTACCGGATCCACGCCTTCGGCTTCCCGGTCTGGACCTTCGCCGTGCTGATCAGCGGGCCGATCTGGGCCCACCAGGCCTGGTCGTCGTACTGGAACTGGGACCCCAAGGAGGTGTGCGCCTTCATCACGTGGGTGCTCTACGCCGCCTACCTGCACGCCCGCTCGACGGCCGGCTGGAAGGGTCGCAACGCGGCGATCCTGTCGCTGGTGGGGTTGGCGAGCCTGTGGTTCAACTTCATCGGCATCAACTACTTCTCGACCACGAGCCAGCACTCCTACGCCAACGGCTCGGCGGTCGTCAGCCTCCACGACGGCTGAGCCGGCGTCAGGTCGGGTCGTCCGGCTTCTTCCGCTGCGAGAGCCCGGCCAGGAACTCGTCGTCGTCATCGGGACCGAAGGGTCGCTGGTACTCCTCGTGGTGCCGGGGGCGGCGATGCGGCCAACCCTCGAGCAGGAACCTGGCCGCGTAGTAGGAGCCCACCGCCACGACCACCAGCAGCAACACGAACCTCCACACGCGACAAGAGTAGGTCGCCGGTGGGTGAGATGCAGGCAGACCCCGCGATTCGGGCACTCGTGGGGGCGCTGACTACCCTGAGGGGTGTGAAGGCGTTCTGGACCTACACCACTCTGCGGGTGCTGCTCTTCCTCGCGACGGCCGCCGTCGTGTTCGGGATCTGGCTGGCGATCGCCGGATCCGCCCCGATCATGTGGGTGCTCGTCGTCGCGTTCCTGGTCAGCGGCATCGCGTCGTACTTCCTCCTCAACCCCCAGCGCACCGCGTTCGCGCGCCAGGTCGACGAGCGCGCCCACCGCGCCGCGGAGAAGTTCGAGGAGATGCGGGCCAAGGAAGACGTCGACTGAGGTCTCACCCGGTCGCTGGTCGACCCGTTCGCTGGTCGAGCCTGTCGCTGGTCGAGCCTGTCGAGACCCAGGGTCGCTGGTCGAGCCTCTCGCTGGTCGAGCCTGTCGAGACCCGGTCACGATGCCTGAGTGGCTACCCCTGGTCTCGACGAGCTCGACGAGCCGACGGCGAGACCGACGGGCCGGCGGGCTCGGCTCACTTCCGCCGGTTGAGCTGGCGGTCGATGCGCGAGCGGTCCTGGCCGAGGATCTTGGCCAGCAGCGGCGCGCGCATCTTCCACGCGACGAACCCGGCTACGACGATGACCAGCAGGATGAACCAGAACATGACCCCAGCCTACGTCGGGCCGCCGCGGCCCCGAGGGTCGCAGCTCAGGAGGCGATGGCCAGACCCACGAGCAGGCCGAGCCCGTAGAGCAGCTCGGAGACCCCGGTGAGCTGGAGGACGGGGATCAAGCCGGGGCCGACGGCCCGCGACCAGACCACCCGCGCGGCACGCACGCCCGGCCCGGTGTACGCCAGGGCGAGCAGCGCCCACCACGAGGTGGTGAGGGCGACGCCGACCAGCGCCACCGCGGCAAGGCCCAGCAGCAGGACGTAGAGCGCACGCGTGCGGTCGTCTCCGAGGCGGACGGCGAGCGTCATCTTGCCGGCCACGCGGTCGGTGGGGATGTCGCGCAGGTTGTTGGCGACGAGGATCGCGCACGCCAGGCCCCCGATGCCGACGGCGGCGTAGAGCGCCGACACCGTCCACGTCTCGGTCTGGACGTACGCCGTACCGGTGACCGCGACCAGCCCGAAGAAGCAGAACACCATCACCTCGCCCAGCCCCAGGTAGCCGTAGGGCTTCGAGCCGCCGGTGTAGAACCACGCGGCCACGACGCAGACCGCACCGACCGCGACCAGCCACCACGCGGTGGTCGCGGCGAGCACCAGCCCGGCCACGGCGGCCACCCCGAACGCCGCGAACGCCGCGCGCTTCACGGCGCCGGGTGATGCCGTCCCCGAGCCGACGAGCCGCATCGGCCCGACGCGCTCGGCGTCGGTGCCGCGGATGCCGTCGGAGTAGTCGTTGGCGTAGTTCACGCCGACCTGCAGCGCGAGGCTGACCACCAGCGCCAGCAGCGCCTTCCACCACACAGCACCGTCGTCGTAGAGCGCGACGGCGGTGCCCGCCAGGACCGGCGAGACGGCGGCCGGCAGGGTGCGCGGGCGGGCGCCTGCGACCCAGTGAGCGACGGTGGCCATGGCCGGATTCAAGCAGCCTCGCCGGTGGGGCCGAGCGTGTGGGGTGCACCTGGTCGCCAGTAGCGTTCGTCGCATGACCCCCCTGCGGCTCACCGGCGACGCGGAGCGCGACGTCGACGCCGTCGACGCGTGGCTGACGGCGCCGCATCCCGGCCCCGTGGTCCTCGCCACGTCCGGCTCGTCGGGCGCACCGAAGCAGGTCGTCCTCGGGCGGGACGCCGTGCTCGCCTCGGTGGCGGCCTCGGCGGCACGGCTCGGTGGCTCCGGGCCCTGGGTGCTCGCCCTTCCCTCGTCGTACGTCGCGGGCTTCAACGTCGTGGTGCGGTCGCTGGTGGCCGGTCACCGCCCGGGCGTCCTCGGCGACCGCGGGCTCGCCGCGGTGGTCGCCCCGGGTGGGTTCCTCTCGGTGGTGCCGACCCAGCTGCACCGCTGGCTCGACACGCCCGCCGAGCGTGCGGCGCTCGCGGGGCTCCACACCGTCCTGGTCGGGGGAGGGCCGGTCGACCCGTCGCTGCGCACCCGCGCGGCGGAGGCCGGCGTACGGGTGGTCGCGACGTACGGGTCCGCGGAGACCTGCGGTGGCTGTGTGTACGACGGTCTGCCGCTCGACGGGGTGGGCCTGGCCCTGGCCACCGACGGCCGGATCCGGATCACCGGTCCGACCCTCTTCGACCGCTACCTCGACGACGAGCCGGCGACGCGTGCGGCCCTCGTCGACGGATGGTTCGTGACCTCCGACGCGGGCCGGCTCGACGAGGACGGGCGACTCAGCGTGCTCGGCCGGGTCGACGACATGGTGGTCAGTGGCGGCGTCAACGTGCCGGCCGCGGCCGTCGGCGCGCGGCTCCGCGAGCACCCTGCGGTCACCGGTGCCGAGGTCGTGGGGCTGCCCGACCCCGAATGGGGCAACCGCGTCGTGGCGGTGATCTCCGTCGGAGACCTCGACTCCCTCTCGCTCGACGCGGCGCGTGACTGGGTGGCCGTCCGCCACCCGCGGGCCTGGGCGCCGCGCGACCTCGTCGTCGTACCGTCGCTGCCGATGCTCGCCAACGGCAAGGTCGACCGCCTGGCGGTGCGTGACCTGGCCGGGGGAGTGGCCCGGTGAGGGTCTACGCGATCGCGATGACCACCCGGTTCCGGGGGATCACGGTCCGCGAGGGCGCGCTGGTCGAGGGGGCGGCCGGGTGGGGCGAGTGGAGCCCGTTCGTCGAGTACCCGCCCGAGGAGGCCGAGGCCTGGCTTCGGTGCGCCGAGGAGGCCGCTGCCGGTGACTGGCCGGAGCCGGTACGAGAGGCGGTGCCCGTGAACGTCACCGTGCCCGTCCTTGCGCCGGACCAGGCCCGTGCCCTGGTGCTGGGCTCGGGGTGTTCGACGGCCAAGGTCAAGGTCGCCGACCCCGGGCTCCCGCTGGCGGACGACCTGGACCGGGTCGAGGCGGTTCGCGACGCGCTGGGGCCTTCCGGCCGCGTCCGGGTCGACGCCAACGGCGCGTGGGACGTCGACACGGCCGTCGCCGCCATCGGTGAGCTCGACCGGGCCGCGGGCGGGCTGGAGTACGTCGAGCAGCCGTGCGCGTCGGTGGAGGACCTCGCCGCCGTACGCCGTCGGGTGTCGGTGCCGATCGCGGCCGACGAGTCGATCCGGCGGGCGGCCGACCCCTACCTCGTCCGCGACCTCGCGGCTGCCGACATCGCGGTCCTGAAGGTGCAGCCGCTGGGTGGGGTGCGCGCCTGCCTCCGCATCGCCGACGACCTCGGGATGCCGGTGGTCGTCTCGTCGGCGCTCGAGACGTCGCTCGGGCTGGCGGCCGGGGTGGCGCTGGCGGCGGCACTGCCGACGCTCGACCACGCGTGCGGGCTGGCCACCCGGTCGCTGCTCACCGGCGACCTGGCCGCGCCCGAGCTCGTCCCGGTGGGCGGGATGCTGCCGGTCACCCGGCCCGTCGTCGTACCCGAGCACCTCGACGCGTGGGCGGCTCCCCCCGACCGCGTGGCGTGGTGGGAGGACCGCCTGGCGGCGGTGCGGGGCGTGCGGAAGGGTGGGCACCCGTGACCTCGTCGACCGAGCTGGCCCGCGCGGTGATCGGCCGCCTCGTCGAGAGCGGGATCCGCGAGCTCGTGCTGGCGCCGGGCTCGCGCAACGCACCGCTGGCGTTCGCGTCGTACGACGCCGCCGAGGCCGGGCTGCTGCGGCTGCACACCAGGCTCGACGAGCGGTCGGCGGGTTTCCTGGCCCTCGGGCTGACCAAGGTCGGCTCGGCCGCGGCGGTGGTCTGCACGTCGGGCACGGCCGTCGCCAACCTCCATCCGGCCCTGCTCGAGGCCGCCCACGCCGGCGTACCGATGGTCGCGGTGACCGCCGACCGTCCCGAGCGGCTCCGCGGCACCGACGCCAACCAGACCACCGACCAGGTCGGTGTCTTCGGCCCCCTCATCCCCACCCTGGACCTGGGGACGGATTCGATAGTCCGTGACGAAAATGTCGTTCTGGCGGCTCTGGAACGACCGTTTCGTCACGGACTACCCCTCCATCTCAACGTCCGGCTGGAGGAGCCGCTGGTGCCGGAGGACCGGTGGCGGGTGGACGTCGTACCGCCGGAGCCGGTGGCGAAGGAGCGGGGGTGGTGGCGCGGTCCACCGGGCCGTACGACGACGCTGCCGGCCGGTCCACGCACCGTGGTCGTGGCCGGGGACGACGCCGGCCCGCCGGCGCGCGGCCTCGCCGAGACCGCCGGCTGGCCGCTCCTGGCCGAGCCCTCGAGCGGTGCGCGCACCGGGGAGCACGCGATCCGTTGCTACCGGCTGCTGCTGGGTGGCCCGCTGGCCGAGGAGATCGAGCGGGTCGTGGTGTTCGGTCACCCGACCCTGTCCCGCCCCGTCTCGCGCCTCCTGGGCCGAGCCGACGTCGAGGTGTGGGCCGCGAAGCCCACCGGCCTGGGCCTCGACCGGCCCTACCCGGTCGCGGGCACCTTCGACCGCGTCGAGGCCTCCGACCCCGACCCCACCGACTGGTTCCAGCGCTGGCGCGACGCGGACGCGCGGGTCGGGCGCGACCTCGACGCGCTGCTCGCCGCCGAGCCCGACCTGACGCCGTACGACGTCGCGGGTGCGGTCGCGCGGGCGCTTCCGCCCGAGAGCCTGCTGGTCGTCGGAGCCTCGAGCCCGATCCGCGACCTCGACCTGATGGTGCCGCGCTACCCGGTGGGTGCCCGCCGCAAGGTCGTCGCCAACCGCGGACTGTCCGGCATCGACGGGGTGGTGTCGACCGCGGTCGGCGCCGCGCTCGGCCGCACGTCCGACCGCAGCCTCGCGCTGCTCGGCGACGTGACCTTCCTGCACGACAGCAACGGCCTGGTCCGCGGCGCCCGCGAGCCCGAGCCCGACCTGACGATCGTGGTCGTCAACGACGACGGCGGCTCGATCTTCGCGATGCTCGAGCAGGGCGCACCCGAGTACGACGATCGCTACGACCGGCTCTTCGGCACGCCGCACGGCGTCGACCTGGGTGCCCTCTGCGCCGCCACCCGGACCCCGCACCTCCGCGTGACCTCCCTGCCCGGGCTCGAGCAGGCGCTCGCCAGCCCCAACGGCGGCATCGAGGTGATCGAGGCCGTGGTGCGCCGCGACAACCGACGCGAGCTCGACGAGCGCATCCGCGCGCTCGGCCGCGACGTCTGAGCAAGCCGGATCAAGACGGGGGCCTCAGATCGGGGGCACCATGACGGCATGACCGTCGCCGCAGACACCTTCGCCGAGTTCGTCGACGGCCTGGCCGAGGCGCTCGACGACCACGAGGTGAGCGGTGAGGACTGGGCGTCGCGCCACCACTTCTCGCGCTTCCACTTCGACCGGATCATCAAGTCCGTCGGCGGCGAGCCACCACAGGCCCTGCGCCGCCGCATCCTGCTCGAGCGGGCGGCGTACCGGATGATCACGACGAAGGCGCCGCTGATCGACATCGCCGTCGAGGCCGGCTACTCCTCGCACGAGGCGTTCACCCGCGCGTTCACCAAGGCCTACGACGTGCCGCCGCGTGAGTGGCGCAAGAAGCCGGGGCACATCCAGATCGGCGAGCCGGTGGCGGTGCACTTCGTCCCGCCGGGCAGCATCCGGCTTCCGTCCCGCGACACGGTGAGGGGGGCAGACCTCGTGGAGAAGATGGTCGAGCACCACGTCTGGCTCACCGGCGAGATGGTGCGGCTCGCGGAGAGACTGACGCCGGAGCAGCTCGACGAGCCGGTCCTGGTCGAGGTCGACGACGACGAGCAGACACTGCGCTCGCTGCTGAGCCGGCTGGTCGGGCAGATGGGCATGTGGAACGCCGCGATGGCGACCCGCGACTACGACTGGAGCGTCGAGGACCACGAGTCGGTCGCGTCGATGCGCCGGCGGCTCGCGATCGAAGGACCCCGCTACCTCGCGCACGTCCGCGAGGTCTGCGACCAGGGGCGGCTCGACGACACCTTCGTCGACGCCCTGTGCGAGCAGGCCGAGGTGTTCACCTACGGCGGCATGGTCGCCCACGTGCTCACGTTCGCGGCGTACCGCCGGACCTTGGTGGTGATGGCGCTGGGCCGGCACGGCATCGACGAGCTGGGCTGGGGCGATCCCATGCGCTGGGTGGCCCGACCGGGCTGACCGGCCACCGGACACAATGACCCGGTGGAGATCGCGTTCCTGCTGGTCGCGCTGGCGGTCACCGTGCTCGCCGGCACGACACTGGCGGAGCGCGTCGGCTTCCCGGCACCGCTGGGCCTGATCGTCGTCGGGGTGGTGGTGTCCTACCTCCCGGGCGTGCCGACGGTCCACCTCACGGCCGACGTCGTCCTGCTCGGGCTCCTACCGCCGCTGCTCTACTCGGCAGCCATCCAGACCTCACTCGTCGACTTCAACGCCAACCGGCGCTCGATCCTGCTGCTCAGCGTGGGGCTCGTCGTCTTCACGACGTTCGGAGTCGGGTGGCTGGTGCACGCCCTGCTGCCGGGCCTCGACTGGTGGGCCGCGCTCGCGATCGGCGCTGTCGTCGCGCCCCCGGACGCGGTCGCGGCGACGTCGATCGGCCGGCGCATCGGTCTGCCGCGCCGGATCGTCACGATCCTCGAGGGAGAGTCCCTCTTCAACGACGCCACGGCGCTGGTGGCCCTGCGTACGGCGATCGCCGCGGGTCTCGGCAGCGTCGCCATGTGGCGGGTCGCCGCCGACTTCCTGGTGGCGTCGGTCGGTGGTGCCCTGATCGGCTTCGTGGCGTTCCTGCTGGTGGCGAAGGTCCGCAAGCACGTCACCGACCCGGTGCTCGACGTCGCGATCTCGTTCGTGGTGCCGTTCGCGACCTTCATCGTCTCCGAGGAGCTGCACTCCTCGGGCGTGGTCAGCGTCGTGGTCGCAGGTCTGCTCCTGGGTCACAAGGCCCCGATCCTCCAGACCGCCCAGTCGCGCATCGCCGAGCGGATGAACTGGCGCACCATCGCGTTCTTCCTCGAGAACACCGTCTTCATGCTGATCGGGCTCCAGGCCGACTGGATCCTGCGCGACGTCAGCCACAGCGAGGTGCCGGGGAGTCGGATCGTCCTGGTCTGCGGCCTGACCCTGGTGGCCGTGATCGTGCTGCGGCTGGTGTGGGTCTTCGCCGCGCGCTACCTGCTGATCCGTCCCGGACACGACCCCGACCTCGGGCGGAAGCCACCGGCCACGTTCACGTTCCTGCTCGGCTGGGCCGGCATGCGCGGCGTGGTCACCCTGGCCGCGGCGTTCATCATCCCGGCGGACACCCAGGACCGGGAGGTGCTCCTGCTGATCGCCTTCACGGTGGTGGCGGGCACGCTCTTCATCCAGGGCCTCACGCTGCCGTGGTTCGCCCGGCGCCTCCACGTCCCCTCGCCCGACCCGCTCGAGGACGCACTGGCGCGCGCGACCGTGCTGCAGCAGGCGTCCAAGGCCGGGTTCAAGCGCCTCCACGAGCTGGAGTACGACGACCAGCACGAGGTCCTCGACGTGCTGAAGCAGCGGATCGAGCAGCGGAACTTCGCGGCCTGGGAGCGGCTCGGCACCACGGCCGACCAGGAGAGCCCGAGCGAGCTCTATGCGCGGGTCCGGCTCGAGATGATCCAGGCCGAGCGCGGCCGCGTGCTCGAGATCCGGTCGTCGGGGTCGGTCGCCAGCGAGGTGGTCAGCGACGTCCTGTCGATGCTCGACGTCGAGGAGTCCATGCTCGACATCAGCCAGCAGAGCCGCGAGGAGATCCGCAACGTGACGGCCGTACGTCGTACGGGCGACACGTGCGACCACCTCGCCGCCACCCCCGCCGTCGACACCGTCGACGAACCCACCTGCACCGACTGCCTGCGCGAGGGCACCACCTGGGTCGCCCTCCGCCAGTGCCTGGGGTGCGGCAACGTCGGGTGCTGCGACTCCTCACCGAGCCGCCACGCGACCGCCCACTTCCGCGCGACCACCCATCCGGTGATGGAGTCGGCCGAGCCGGGCGAGGACTGGCGCTGGTGCTACGTCCACCACCTCACCGCCTGACCCCTCGTTGAGTTGGCCCTCCGGGTGCAGTGAGTTGGCTCTCCGGGTCGGGCAGCCCCACCCGGAGGGCCAACTCGACGAGCCGGGAGGGCCAACTCGACGAGCCCGGAGGGCCAACTCAACAGGAGTGCCTAGGGTGGGGGCATGCGGATCACGAAGTTCGGGCATGCCTGCATCCGGCTGGAGCACGACGGGACGACGGTGGTCATCGACCCCGGGATGTTCACCGACCCGGAGGCCGTCGACGGTGCGGACGCGGTGGTGATCACCCACGAGCATCCCGACCACTACCTGCCCGACCACCTCGCGCGCGCCGCCGTGCCGGTGTTCACCATCGACGCCGTCGCCGCGCGGATCCGCGAGGACGCGCCCGACGTCGCCGAGCGCCTCAGCGTCGTGACGCCCGGCCAGGCGTTCGACCCCGGCATCCCCGCCGTGTCCGTCGGCGAGCTGCACGCCGTGATCCACCCCGACCTGCCCCGGTTCTCCAACTCCGGCTATCTCTTCACCCTCGGTGACACCACCGTCTTCCACCCCGGCGACGCGCTCACCGTGCCCGAGCAGCAGGTCGACGTGCTCTGCGTCCCGGTCTGTGCGCCCTGGATGCGCGCGGCCGAGGGCATCGACTTCGCCCGCGCCGTGGGAGCGCCCCGCAACGTCGCGATCCACGACCGGATCTACTCCGAGGCCGGTCTCCGCATCGTCGACGGCCAGTACGGCCTGCTCCTGCCCGAGACGCAGAGCTACGTCCGGCTGGCCGACGGCGCCGACCTCGACTGAGGGCTGCAGGAGGCGCGACGTCCGTGTGCGAGCGGGCGCCGTCAGCGCCCGTAGTACGCCGCGAACACCTCACGCAGCGTCGGTACGTCGGGTGGTCCCGGTGACACGTCGATCGCATCGCCGGCACGGAGCTCGCCGGGCGTGATGACCCGGAGATAGGCGCCCGGGCGCTCGGCGAGAGCGAACCGCCTGACCCAGCGGCGCAGCCCCATGAACCCGGCGAACGTCGAGCAGGGGGTCCGCGGGTCGGTCACCTCCAGCACCACCGACCCGATCGTCCAGCGCTCGCCGGCCCGCGCGTCGTTGACCGCGACGCCGGTGACGGTGAGGTTCTCCCCGAACGACCCAGGCGTGATCGGCCGGGTCAGCTCGTCGCCGAGCTCGCGGGTCCACCACTCCTGGTCCTCCAGCGCGTAGGCGTAGACCGCCTGCAGCAGACCGCCGTGGTGGGCGGTGTCGACGATCGAGTCACCCACCAGCCCGAGCGGCTCGACCCTCACCGGCCCCGAGACCGGGCGCTTGTCGATGCCGGTGCGCTGGGGCTTGGTGTCGCGCCACTCGTCGTGCGCCGGTACGGGGGTGTCGATCATGTGCGCCACGTTGACCGCGACGACCCGACCCGGCACCGGTCAGCCTGCTGCCAGCGAGTCCCGGACGGGGACGAACTTCGCCTGAGCCTCGGCCAGCTCCGCCTCGGGGTCGGAGTCGGCGACGATGCCACAGCCGGCGAAGAGCCGGACCGTGGCACCCGACACCTCTGCCGAGCGGAGCGCGATGCCCCACTCGCCGTCGCCGGTGGTGTCCATCCAGCCGACCGGACCGGCGTACCGGCCGCGGTCCATGCCCTCCAGCTCGGAGATCAGGCGCACCGCGTCGGCGGTGGGCGTGCCTCCCACGGCGGCCGACGGGTGCAGGGACGCAGCCAGGTGGAGCGACGACACCGTGCTCGCGTCGTGGACGACGCCGGCCACGTCGGAGGCGAGGTGCATGACGTTGGGGAGGTGGAGCACGAACGGCGCCTCCGGCACGTTCATCGAGGAGCAATGCGGCTCGAGCGCGTCGGCGACCGAGCGGACGGCGTACTCGTGCTCCTCGAGGTCCTTGCTCGAGCGGGCGAGGGTCGCGGCGAGGGCGAGGTCGCGCTCGTCGGCACCCGTTCGCCGGATCGTGCCGGCCAGGACCCGCGACGTCACCAGGCCGCGCTCGCGCCTCACGAGCATCTCCGGCGTGGCTCCGAACATGCCGTCGACATGGAACGTCCAGCACATCGGGTAGCTCGCTGCCAGTCGCGCGAGCGGCCAGCGGACGTCGATCGGGGCGGCCGCGGTCGCGATCAGGTCGCGAGCGAGGACGACCTTCTCCAGGTCGCCCGCCGCGATCCGGCGCACGCCCTCCGCGACGACCGCCATCCAGTGCTCGCTGTCGAGGGCACCGTCGGCGAAGACCACTCCCTCGGGCGCGACCGGCGCGCTCGCCGGACCGTCGTACGTCGCGCCCTCGTCGGCCGTTCCGACGAGCGTGAGCCAGGTGCGCCCGGCGCGGCGGCCGATCACCACCCGGGGGACCGTCAGCACGGAGTCGCCCGGGTCGTCGGCGAAGCCGAACGTGCCGAAGCAGACCAGCCCGGAGCCAGGCTCGTTCACGGCGTCGTGGATCTCCGCCCGCGCGCAGGTCTCGGTCCACCACTTGTCGGCGTCGGAGAAGCGGGTCAGCCCCCGTGTCCGGATCTGGGCCGCGACGCCCCAGCCGACCAGGCCCTCGTCGCGACGCAGCCACGTCACGGGGTCGGCATCGGCCGGCAGCAGGTCGAGCAGCGGGTCGCCGACGGGGAGCTCGGTCGTGCGGACCGTCAGGCTGCTCGTCACAGTCGGGAAGCGTACCGGGCGCCCGCACCCGGACCCGACTCGGCGAGGCCAGATGTCGCGCAGGTCACCGAGCTGTGAGCGGGAGCGTCACGACCAGTAGACGACGACCTTGTCGCCGACCCGCACCTGGGAGAACAGCCACCGGATGCCGTCGTAGTCGCGGATGTTCACGCAGCCGTGCGAGGCGCCGTAGTAGCCGACCGTGGCGAAGTCCGAGGAGTAGTGCACGGCCTGCCCCCCGGAGAAGAACATCGCGTAGGGCATCGCGGAGCCGTAGAGGTGCGACACGTGGTCGGCGTCCATCAGGTAGACGTGGAACAGCCCCTCGCGGGTCGGGGTGTCGTTCAGCGTCGAGCCGAACCGTGCGTCGAGGGTCTGCCGCACGTGCCCGTCGACCACCCAGCGCAGCGTGCGGCTGGTCTTGTCGATGCACATCACCCGGCCCCTCAGGCAGCGCGCGTCGAGCTTGCCCGGAGAGGGCTCGATGTTGAGCAGCTCGTCGTGGGTCGGCGTCACCGTCATCGCGGTCAAGCGGTCGAGCGTCCGCTGGTCCACGTCACCGGTGACCGGGATGACCCTCTTGCCCTGGAAGCCCTTGACCGCAGTCACGGTCGCCGCGTCGTAGGTGCCCGTCACGTCGCCGAAGTACCACGCGATCTGCTTGAGGCGTGCCTGCAGGTCGCGGACCGCCGAGCCCTGGTCGCCCCGGCCGTAGAGCGTCTTTCCCGGGTGCAGCACGTTGAACATCGCGTCATGGCCCGGTCGGTCGGTCATGGCGACGAGGCGCTGCCAGGTGCGCCGGTCGAGGACGCCGGTGCGGTCGAGGCCGCGCTTGGCCTGGAAGCCCTTCACCGCGGCGACCGTGGCGTCGTCGTACACCCCGGTCGTGGTCTCCGGGAGCCAGGCCAGCTGGTGGAGCCGCACCTGCAGCTCGCGGACCCGCGTACCCGTCGCGCCGGGCTGCATCAGGTCGTCCGCCGGCTGGGGCGAGGCCGTCCGGGACGGGCTCGTCGACGGAGTGCTCGGGGAGCTCGGGGAGCTCGGGGAGCTCGGCGCCGGCGCCGGCGAGGTGGGCTCGGAGGCGGGCGCGCGGTCCGGGTGGTCGGCCGCGGCGGTCGTGCGCTGGTCGTGGTGGCGCATCACCGCGCCCGCGCCGTAGGCGGCGCCGGCGACGAGGCCTACGACGAGCACGAGCGTCAGCAGTACCTTGACGACTCTCATCAGTCTCCTCCGGGGAAGTCCACGCCCGCGTCCTGCTGGCGCGGGCCCGGGGCGTGGTGAAGACGCCCCAGTCTCGTTCCTGAAGACGCGGAATCCCGGGATTTGGTTGCTGCGCCGCGCGGGATGCGTGCGGGGCAACCGGTGCGCCCCGTCCGCACACCCGGCGTCCACACCGGGCCTGCACAGTCGACGTACAGGTGAGCGCCCTACGCTTCGGGCGTGGCACGCGCAGACCTCGACAAGCAGCCGACCGACGTCCGGCGGATGTTCGACGCCGTCGCCCAGCGCTACGACGTCACCAACGACGTGCTGTCCCTCGGACAGGACCGGCGCTGGCGCAACGAGGTGATCCGCGCGGTGGCGCCGCTGCCCGGCGAGCGCGTCCTCGACCTGGCCGCCGGCACCGGCACCTCGAGCCAGCCGTTCCTTGACGCCGGCGCCGAGGTGGTGCCGTGCGACTTCTCGCTCGGGATGCTCCAGGTGGGCAAGGCGAACCGACCGCAGCTGCCGTTCACGGCCGGCGACGGCACCAAGCTGCCGTTCGGCGACGACACCTTCGACGCGGTCACCATCTCGTTCGGACTGCGCAACATCGTCGACCCCGCGGCCGGTCTCCGCGAGATGCTCCGGGTGACGCGGCCCGGTGGCCGCCTGGTGGTCTGCGAGTTCAGCCACCCCACCTGGGCGCCGTTCCGCACCCTCTACGTCGAGTACCTGATGAAGGCGCTTCCGCCCATCGCCCGGGCCGTCAGCTCGAGTCCCGATGCCTACGTCTACCTCGCCGAGTCGATCCGGGCGTGGCCCGACCAGGCTGCCCTCGGCGACCTGGTCGCGGGGGCCGGCTGGAGTCGTCCGGAGTGGCGCAACCTCTCGGGGGGCATCGTCGCGCTGCACCGCGCCACCGCGTGATCCCACATTTAGGACACGGACGGCTTCGTTAAATGCCCAGGTGAGCGGCCGTTTCCTGCCCCCCGGACCCGGGGGTGCGGGACCTGTGGTGGAGTCCTAGACTGACCGCGCCGGTTCGTGAAGTCGTTCACAAAGTCACAATCTTCGTGACGCAGGTCACGGCCGGGCCCAGCAGCGAGCAGCGAAGGGAAGGCTGGATGCAGCTCTACACGCCCGTCCTCTACCTGGCGGCGATCGCCGCAGGCTTCGCGCTCTTCTCGATCCTGATGTCGGCCCTCGTCGGGCCCCGCCGCTACAACCGCGTCAAGCTCGACTCCTACGAGTGCGGCATCGAGCCGACCCCGCAGCCGGTCGGCGGCGGACGCTTCCCGGTGAAGTACTTCATCACCGCCATGATGTTCATCGTCTTCGACATCGAGATCGTGTTCCTCTACCCGTGGGCCGTGCACTTCGACGTGCTCCGCGGGTTCGGGCTGCTCGAGATGGTGCTGTTCATCGTCACCGTGTTCGTCGCCTACGCCTATGTCTGGCGCCGCGGCGGACTGGATTGGGACTGATCACCTGATGGGAATCGAAGAGAAGCTTCCGAGCGGCGTCCTGCTGACGACCGTCGAGGGCGTCGCCGGCTACATGCGCAAGGCCAGCTTCTGGCCGGCCACGTTCGGCCTCGCCTGCTGTGCGATCGAGATGATGACGACCGGTGGTCCCAAGTACGACCTGGGCCGCTTCGGCATGGAGGTCTTCCGCGCCAGCCCGCGCCAGGCCGACCTGATGATCGTGGCCGGCCGCGTGAGCCAGAAGATGGCGCCCGTGCTCCGCCAGATCTACGACCAGATGCCCGAGCCCAAGTGGGTGCTGGCCATGGGCGTCTGCGCCAGCAGCGGAGGCATGTTCAACAACTACGCCGTCGTGCAGGGCGTCGACCACGTCGTACCCGTCGACATGTACCTCCCGGGCTGCCCGCCCCGCCCGGAGATGCTGATCGACGCGATCCTCAAGCTCCACGACCAGGTGCAGAACAAGAAGCTCGGTCCCAACGCGCGCCGCGAGATCGTCGCCAACGAGACCGACGCCCTCAAGGCCCTGCCGACCTCGCAGATGAAGGGCCTCTTGAGGTGACCGAGGAGCAGAGCAACGTCCCGGCGCAACCGGGCGAGATCGAGACGATGGGCGTGCGGCAGGGCATGTTCGGCGTCTCGGGCAGCGGTGACACGAGCGGCTACGGCGGGCTGGTCAAGCCGACGATCTTCCCGGGCGCCAGCCAGCGCCCCTACGGCGGCTGGTACGACGAGGTCGCCGACGCGCTCGAGGCCCGCCTGCAGGCGACCGACCTCGACGCGGCGGTCGAGCGGGTCGTGGTCGACCGTGGCGAGATCACCTTCCACGTCCGCCGCGACGACCTCCCGTTCGTGGCGCAGATGTTCCGCGACGACGACGCGCTGCGGTTCGAGCTCTGCTCGGGTGTCAGCGGCGTCCACTACCCCGCCGACACCGGTCGTGAGCTGCACGCCGTCTACCACCTGCTCTCGATGACCCACAACCGCCGGGTGCGGCTCGAGGTCAGCGTTCCCGACGCCGATCCCCACATCCCGAGCCTGGTGAGCATCTACCCGACCAACGACTGGCACGAGCGCGAGACGTTCGACATGTTCGGGATCGTCTTCGACGGTCACCCGTCGCTGACCCGGATCCTCATGCCCGACGACTGGCCCGGCCACCCGCAGCGCAAGGACTATCCCCTCGGGGGGATCCCGGTCGAGTACAAGGGCGGCAGCATCCCGCCGCCCGACGAGAGGAGGTCCTACAGCTGATGGCACCCCACGACCTTCTTCTCCTCCGCCACGCTTCACCCCCCGCGGGTCCCGGGTCGGACCACGCCCCGGCGACCCCGACGTCTCGTGGAGATGAGTCATGACACAGGACATGTACGCCGGCTCGGCCGACACCGCCGAGGGCAAGGTCTTCACCGTCACCGGTCAGGACTGGGACTCCATCACGCAGGGCCTCGACGACGTCGAGGAGCGCGTCGTGGTCAACATGGGTCCGCAGCACCCCTCGACCCACGGCGTGCTCCGGCTGATCCTGGAGCTCGAGGGTGAGACGGTGACCGAGGCCCGCTGCGGCATCGGCTACCTCCACACCGGCATCGAGAAGAACATGGAGTACCGCTCCTGGGTCCAGGGCGTGACGTTCTGCACCCGGATGGACTACCTCTCGCCGTTCTTCAACGAGATGACCTACGTCCTCGGCGTGGAGCGCCTGCTCGGGATCGAGGACGACATCCCCGAGAAGGCCCAGGTCATGCGGGTCCTGCTCATGGAGCTCAACCGCATCTCCTCCCACCTGGTCTGCATCGCGACCGGCGGCATGGAGATCGGCGCGCTCACGGTGATGACCATCGGGTTCCGCGAGCGCGAGCTGGTCCTCGACCTCTTCGAGCTGATCACGGGCCTGCGCATGAACCACGCCTTCATCCGCCCCGGCGGGGTCTCGCAGGACCTCCCGCCCGGTGCCCTCGACGAGATCCGCGGCTTCATCGCGCTGATGAAGAAGCGCCTCCCCGAGTACGCCGACCTCTGCAACGCCAACCCGATCTTCAAGGGCCGGCTCGAGAACGTCGGTCACCTCGACCTCGCCGGCTGCCTGGCCCTCGGCATGACCGGCCCCGTGCTGCGCTCCACCGGCTACCCGTGGGACCTCCGCAAGACCCAGCCGTACTCCGGCTACGAGACCTACGACTTCGACGTCCAGACCTGGGACACCTGCGACTCCTACGGCCGCTTCCGGGTCCGGCTCGGCGAGATGTGGGAGTCCCTGCGGATCATCGAGCAGGCTGCCGACCGGCTGGCCAAGCTCGAGGGCGCGCCCGTGATGGTCGCCGACAAGAAGATCGCCTGGCCGAGCCAGCTCGCGATCGGCAGCGACGGCATGGGCAACAGCCTCGACCACATCCGCCACATCATGGGCGAGTCGATGGAGGCCCTGATCCACCACTTCAAGCTGGTGACCGAGGGCTTCCGGGTGCCCCCCGGTCAGGTGTACGTCCCGATCGAGTCCCCGCGCGGCGAGCTCGGCGCCCACGTCGTGTCCGACGGCGGCACGCGCCCGTTCCGTGCGCACTTCCGTGATCCGTCGTTCACCAACCTGCAGGCGACCAGCGTGATGTCCGAGGGCGGCATGGTCGCCGACGTGATCGTCGCGATCGCCAGCATCGACCCGGTGATGGGAGGCGTCGACAGATGAGCCAGGTCTCGACAGGCGCGACCACCGAGGGCGGCGGGCTCAGCGACGCCACCTACGCCGAGCTGCGCGAGATCGCGGCCCGCTATCCCCAGGCGCGCTCCGGCCTGCTGCCGATGCTCCACCTGGTCCAGGCCTCCGAGGGACGCATCACGCCCGAGGGCATCGAGGCCTGTGCCGCGATCCTCGACATCTCCGCCGCCGAGGTGAGCGGCGTCGCGACGTTCTACACGATGTACAAGCGGCGCCCGGTCGGCGACTACCACGTCGGCGTGTGCACCAACACGCTGTGCGCGGTGATGGGCGGCGACGCGATCTTCGAGCGGCTCAAGGAGCACCTCGACGTCGGCAACGACGAGACCACCGACGACGGCCGGATCACGCTCGAGCACGTCGAGTGCAACGCCGCCTGCGACTACGCACCGGTGATGATGGTCAACTGGGAGTTCATGGACAACATGACCCCTCAGTCGGCGACCGAGCTGGTCGACGACCTGCGCGACGGCAAGGAGGTCCACTCCACCCGCGGTCCGCGCGTCGTCACCTGGCGTGAGGCGGAGCGGGTCCTGGCGGGCTTCAGCGACGACCTCGCCGACGAGGGTCCCTCGGCGGGCCCTGCGTCCCTGGTCGGGCTCGCCGTGGCCCGCGAGAACGACTGGACCGCTCCTGGCGCCGACGCGAGCGGCCACACCGGGAGCACGGCCGACACCAAGGCGGCAGCGGTCGAGCAGGCCGACACCGGCCGCGCCGAGAGCGAGACGAAGCAGGAGGAGGGCCAGTGACGGACACCCTGACGCCGGTCCTCACCGACAACTGGGACCAGGACCGGTCCTGGACCCTCGCCGCCTACGAGGAGCGCGGCGGCTACGGCGCCCTGAAGAAGGCGCTCGCGATGCGGCCCGACGACGTGATCACCGCGGTCAAGGACTCGGGGCTCCGCGGTCGTGGCGGCGCCGGTTTCCCGACCGGCATGAAGTGGAGCTTCATCCCGCAGGACAACCCCAACCCCAAGTACCTCGTGGTGAATGCCGACGAGTCCGAGCCGGGCACCTGCAAGGACGTCCCGCTGATGATGGCCAGCCCTCACACCCTGGTCGAGGGCGTGATCATCAGCAGCTACGCGATCCGGGCCAACCAGGCCTTCATCTACGTCCGCGGCGAGGTCCTCCACGTCGTACGACGGCTCCAGCGCGCCGTGCAGGAGGCCTACCGCGCCGGACACCTCGGCAAGGACATCCACGGCTACGGCTACGACCTCGACCTCGTCATCCACGCCGGCGCCGGCGCCTACATCTGCGGCGAGGAGACCGCCCTCCTCGACTCGCTCGAGGGCCGTCGCGGCCAACCCCGGCTGCGGCCCCCGTTCCCGGCCGTCGCCGGGCTCTACGCCAGCCCGACGGTGATCAACAACGTCGAGTCGATCGCCTCGGTGCCGAGCATCATCGGCGAGGGCCCCGAGTGGTTCTCCGCGATGGGCACCGAGAAGTCCAAGGGCTTCGGCATCTTCAGCCTCTCCGGCCACGTCACCAACCCGGGTCAGTACGAAGCGCCGCTCGGCATCACCCTGCGCACGCTCATCGAGCTCGCCGGCGGGATCCGCAACGGGCACGAGCTGAAGTTCTGGACGCCGGGCGGGTCGTCGACACCGATCCTCACCTCCGAGCACCTCGACGTCCCCCTCGACTTCGAGGCGGTCGGCGAGGCCGGCTCCATGCTCGGTACGCGCGCCCTCCAGCTGTTCGACGAGACCACCTGCGTGGTCCGGGCGGTGCTGCGCTGGACGGAGTTCTACAAGCACGAGTCGTGTGGCAAGTGCACGCCGTGCCGCGAGGGCACGTGGTGGCTGGTCCAGACCCTGGCCAATCTCGAGAAGGGGATCGGGAGCGAGGCCGACCTCGACCTCCTGCTCGACCAGTGCGACAACATCCTGGGCCGGTCGTTCTGCGCGCTCGGTGACGGCGCCACCAGCCCGATCTCGAGCTCCATCCAGTACTTCCGCGACGAGTACCTCGCCCACCTGACCGAGGGTGGCTGCCCGTTCGATCCCGTCGCCTCCACCGTGTTCGTCGCCGAGGGAGCCACGCCATGACGACCTCCGAGGTCGAGAAGACCGACCTGGTGACGCTGACCATCGACGGCGTCCAGGTCAGCGTCCCCAAGGACACGTTGGTGATCCGCGCCGCCGAGCAGGTCGGCGTCCAGATCCCGCGGTTCTGCGACCACCCGCTGCTCGAGCCCGTGGGTGCCTGCCGCCAGTGCCTGGTCGACGTCCCCGACGCCGGCAACGGGCGCCCGTTCCCCAAGCCGCAGGCGTCCTGCACGATCCCGGTGGCCGAGGGCATGGTGGTCAACACCCAGGCCACGAGCGAGGTCGCCGACAAGGCGCAGCAGGGGATCATGGAGTTCCTCCTGGTCAACCACCCGCTCGACTGCCCGGTGTGCGACAAGGGCGGCGAGTGCCCCCTGCAGAACCAGGCGATGAGCAACGGGCGGGGCGAGTCCCGCTTCGCCGCGAGTGGCGGCGTCAAGCGCACGTTCCCCAAGCCGATCAACATCTCGGCGCAGGTCCTGCTCGACCGCGAGCGCTGCGTGCTGTGCGCGCGCTGCACCCGGTTCTCCGAGCAGATCGCGGGTGACCCCTTCATCGCGCTCATCGAGCGAGGTGCCCTCCAGCAGGTGGGCATCTACGAGAAGGAGCCCTTCGAGTCCTACTTCTCGGGCAACACGATCCAGATCTGCCCCGTCGGTGCGCTGACCAGCGCCGAGTACCGCTTCCGCTCGCGCCCCTTCGACCTGGTCTCGACGCCGTCCGTCGCCGAGCACGACGCGTGTGGCTCCGCGATCCGGGTCGACCATCGGCGCGGCAAGGTGATGCGTCGCCTGTCGGCCGAGGACCCCGAGGTCAACGAGGAGTGGATCACCGACAAGGACCGCTTCGCCTTCGGCTACCTCTACGCCGACGACCGGATCACCTACCCCCGGATCCGTGAGGACGGCGAGCTCCGTCCCGCGTCGTGGCCCGAGGCGTTCGCCGTGGCCGCGCGCGGTCTCGCCGGGGCCGGGGCCACCGGCGTCCTGACCGGTGGCCGGCTCACCGCCGAGGACGCCTTCGCCTACAGCACGTTCGCGCGCGTCGCCCTGGGGTCCCACGACATCGACTTCCGCTCCCGGCCCCACTCGGCCGAGGAGGCGTCGTTCCTCGCCTCCGAGGTCGTGCTGCGCTCCGGCGACCAGGGAGGCGCGACCTACGCCGACCTCGAGTCCGCCAACTCCGTGCTCCTGGTCGGGCTCGAGCCCGAGGACGAGGCCGGCACGATCTTCCTACGGCTCCGCAAGGCCAACCGGCACCACCGCACGCGGGTGTGGTCGGTCGCCCCGTTCGCCACCAACGGCCTGCGCAAGATGGGCGGCACCCTGATCGCCGCTCGACCGGGCACCGAGGCCGACGTCGTCGCGGGCCTGGCCCACGACGGCGACGTGGAGCTCGACAGCGCCGGGGTCATCCTGGTCGGCGAGCGGATGGCCACCGTGCCGGGTGCCCTCACGGCAGTCGCCCACCTGGCCCGCACCAGCGGCGCCAAGCTGGCGTGGGTCCCCCGTCGCGCCGGCGACAGGGGCGCGCTCGAGACCGGCTGCCTGCCCAACCTGCTGCCCGGCGGTCGTCCGGTCTCCGACGCGGCTGCCCGCGTCGACGCCGCCACCGCCTGGGGCGTCGACAGCCTGCCGGAGCACGAGGGCCGCGACGGTGACGCGATCGTGGCCGCCCTGGCCTCCGGCGAGCTCGGCGGCCTGGTCGTCGGTGGCGTCGACCCCGACGACACCAGCGATCCGGCGGCGTTCCGAGCCGCCCTCGACGCCGCGGGCTTCGTGGTGGCGCTCGAGCTGCGCGAGACCGAGGTCACGCGGGTCGCCGACGTGGTCTTCCCCGTCGCTGCGGTGACCGACAAGGCCGGGATGTTCGTGAACTGGGAGGGCCGCGTCCGCACGTTCGACGCCGTCTTCACCAACCCCAACGCCCTGCCCGACGCACGGGTCCTGGCCGGGATCGCCGAGGAGCTCGGCCGGCCGCTGGGGTTCCGCTCGACGGCCGACGCCCGGCGCCTGATGACCGAGATGGGCCCGTGGGACGGCGAGCGCGCAGCCCTGTCCGACGCCCCCGCGGCCGCGTCGACGGGCGGCGACGACACCCTGTCCCTCGCGACCTGGAAGCTGATGCTCGACAACGGGTCCCTCCAGGACGGCGAGAAGTACCTCCGCGCCACCGCGCCCACGGCTGTCTGCCGCGTCGCACCCGCGGCCTTCGCCGCGCTGGGTCCGATGGTCACCCTTACCGGCGACCGTGGGTCCGTGACGCTGCCGACCGAGCCGTGTGACGACCTCGCGTCCGACACCGTCTGGGTGCCGACGAACTCCACCGGTCACGGTGTCCTCGCCGACCTCGCCTCGCCCGGGAGCGGCGTACGCGTGAAGGGAGCCGACCGATGATGGCTGCAGTGCTGGCCGCCGTGCCGCCGAGTGCCGGCGCGGCCGGGCTCGAGGAGTTCGGCCACGACCCCTGGTGGCTGATCCTGATCAAGGCCGTGCTGATCTTCCTGATCCTCGTGCTCCTGACGCTGTTCAACATCTGGTTCGAGCGTCGCGTGGTGGCCCGGATGCAGCACCGCATCGGCCCCAACGTGAACGGCCCGTTCGGGCTGCTGCAGAGCCTCGCCGACGGCGTGAAGCTGGCGCTGAAGGAGGACATCATCCCCAAGGCCGCCGACAAGGTGGTCTTCCTCGCCGCCCCCGTGATCGCGGTGATCCCCGCGTTCATCACCTTCTCGGTGATCCCGTTCGGCCCCGTCGTCACGGTCCCGTTCACCGAGCGGCTCACGCCGTTGCAGCTGACCGACATGCCCGTCGCCGTGCTGTTCGTGATGGCCATCGCCTCGGTCGGGATCTACGGCATCGTCCTCGGCGGCTGGTCCAGCGGCTCGACGTACTCCCTGCTCGGCGGCCTCCGCTCGAGCGCGCAGATGATCTCCTACGAGGTCGCGATGGGCCTCGCGCTCGTCGCGGTGTTCCTCTACGCCGGCTCGATGTCGACCAGCCAGATCGTCGCCGCCCAGGACACCTGGTGGTTCGGCCTGATCCTCGCGCCGTCGTTCGTGATCTACCTGATCGCGATGGTCGGTGAGACCAACCGCGCGCCCTTCGACCTCCCCGAGGCCGAGGGCGAGCTGGTCGGGGGCTTCCACACCGAGTACTCCAGCCTGAAGTTCGCGCTGTTCTTCCTCGCCGAGTACATCAACATGGCCACCGTCTCGGCGCTGGCGACCACGCTGTTCCTCGGCGGCTGGCACGCGCCGTTCTGGATCGACCACATCTGGCCCGGAGCCAACTCGGGCTACTGGCCGTTCCTGTGGTTCATGGGCAAGGTGATCTTCTTCATCTTCATCTTCATCTGGCTCCGCGGCACGCTGCCCCGGCTGCGCTACGACCAGTTCATGGCCTTCGGCTGGAAGCGGCTGATCCCGTTCTCGCTGCTGTGGATCATCGCGGTGGCGTCGATCCGCGTGACCTCGCTCGACGGCGGCGTCGACCGCCAGTACCTCCTGATCGGTCTCGGCATCGCCGTCGTGCTCTTCCTCGGCGTGTTCTTCTTCGGAGACCAGTCCAAGGAGGACGACGAGGTGCGCGAGCCGACCCCCCAGGGGTACGACGGTGGGTTCCCGGTGCCGCCGATGCCCGAGGGTGGTGCCGTCCGCGGCGCTGCCGCCGCGCTCACGTTCGACACCGGCCGCACGGTCGCGGCCGTCGAGGAGGACCAGCTCGCATGACGTCCCAGCAAGAGGGCAAGACCCTCAAGGAGCAGCTCTGGGACCCGGTCGCCGGGTTCGGGGTGACGTTCCGGACGATGTTCAAGAAGGTCGTCACCGAGCAGTACCCGTTCGAGAAGGAGCCCACGGCACCGCGCTTCCACGGGCGCCACCAGCTGAACCGCTGGCCCGACGGACTGGAGAAGTGCATCGGCTGCGAGCTGTGCGCCTGGGCCTGTCCGGCCGACGCCATCTACGTCGAAGGCGGCTCCAACTCCGACGGCCCCGACGGCGAGCGGTTCAGCCCAGGCGAGCGCTACGGCCGCGTCTACCAGATCAACTACCTGCGCTGCATCCTGTGCGGCCTGTGCATCGAGGCCTGCCCGACCCGCGCGCTGACGATGACCAACGAGTACGAGCTGGCCGACGACAACCGCGCCGACCTGATCTACGAGAAGTCCGACCTGCTCGCCCCGCTGCTGCCCGGCATGGAGCAGCCGCCCCACCCGATGCGGCTGGGCGACGACGAGGGCGACTACTACCGCGGCACCTTCAAGAGCCCCGTCAGTGACCCAGCCGGACCCCCCGAGGAGGCGACGTCGTGACCGCGTTCTGGGTCCTCTCCCCGATCATGGTGCTGGCTGCGCTCGGCATCCTGTTCGTCCGCAAGGCGGTGCACGCCGCGATGCTGCTGGCGATCGTGATGCTGAGCCTCTCCGTCCTCTACCTGGTGCTCGACGCGCCGTTCCTCTTCGCGGTGCAGATCATCGTCTACACCGGGGCCATCTTGATGCTGTTCCTGTTCGTCTTGATGCTGGTCGGCGTCGACGCCTCCGACTCGATCGTGGAGACGATCCGGGGCCAGCGGTTCATGGCGGTCGTGGGCGGACTCCTGCTGGGGTCGGTCTTCGTGATCGGCCTCAGCCAGATCAGCCTGGGCCCGGTCGTCGGCCTCGACGACGCGAACGCCGGGGGCAACATCCCGGCCATCGCCGACATCCTGTTCAGCCGCTACGTGTTCGCCTTCGAGGTGACCAGCGCGCTGCTGATCACCGCTGCCCTCGGCATGATGGTGCTCGCCCACCGTGAGCGCCTCGAGCCCAAGTCGACGCAGGCGAGCCTGGCCGCCCAACGGCTGCGCGACTATGCCGACTCCGGCAAGCACCTCGGCCCGCTGCCGACGCCCGGTGTGTTCGCCCGTCACAACGCGGTCGACACCCCCGCGCTCCTGCCCGACGGGACGGCGTCCGAGGCCTCGGTCTCGCGCGTCCTGGCGGCGCGCGGCACCGTGCGCTCCGCTCCGGCCATGGCCGACGACATCGCCGAGATCGAGCAGCAGATCGCCGGGGCGCACCATGCCGGGCGCGAGGCCTCGACGCCCGCCGCCACGGAAGAGGAGGCTCCGGCGTGACTCCCTACGTGGTCCTGTCGTCGATCCTGTTCACGATCGGCTCGGTGGGCGTGCTCACCCGCCGCAACGCCATCGTCGTGTTCATGTGTGTCGAGCTGATGCTCAACGCGTCCAACCTCGCCCTGGTCGCCTTCGCCAAGCAGAACGGCAACCTCGAGGGTCAGATCGCGGCCTTCTTCGTGATGGTCGTCGCCGCGGCCGAGGTCGTGGTCGGGCTGGCGATCATCATGACGATCTTCCGCACCCGCCGGTCGGCCTCGGTCGACGACGCGAGCCTGCTGAAGTACTGAGCAGATAACAGGAGACTGACTCGATGTTCGTTCTCGCAGAAGGCACCGCTCCGGTCGTCGACCCCGGAGCGGCCGGAGGCGTCTTCTCCCTGCTGTGGCTGGTCATTGCGCTGCCCGCCCTGGGTGCGCTGATCCTGCTCGTGGGTGGGCCGCTGTCCAAGGGGCGCCTCGACAAGCACGGCCACCTCCTCGGCACCGCCCTCCCGGTCGTGTCGTTCCTGATCAGCGTGGCCATGTTCGTCACCATGCTCGGCCGCAGCTCCGACGACCGCCAGGTGAGCCAGCACCTGTTCACGTGGTTCGAGGCCGGCAGCCTCAAGGTCCCGTTCGACCTGCTCTACGACCCGCTGTCGTCGCTGTTCCTGCTGCTGATCACCGGGGTCGGCTCGCTGATCTTCATCTACTCGATCGGCTACATGGAGCACGACCCACGCCGTACGCGCTTCTTCGGCTACCTCAACCTCTTCGTCGCGGCGATGTTGATGTTGGTGCTGTCGGCCAACTATCTCGGCCTGTTCCTCGGCTGGGAGGGCGTCGGTCTCGCGTCCTACCTCCTGATCGGCTTCTGGCAGTACAAGCACTCGGCGGCAGCGGCGGCCAAGAAGGCGTTCATCGTCAACCGGGTGGGCGACATCGGCCTCTCGCTCGGCATCGCCCTGTTCTTCACGACGTTCGGCACGACCGACTTCACCACGATCAGTGCCGCCGCACCGGACGCCTCCGAGGCCACGATGACCGCGCTCGGCCTGCTCCTGCTCCTTGCGGCCTGCGGCAAGTCGGCGCAGGTGCCGCTGCAGTCCTGGCTGCTCGACGCCATGGAGGGCCCGACGCCGGTCTCGGCCCTGATCCACGCAGCGACCATGGTGACGGCCGGCGTCTACCTCATCGTCCGGTCCAACTTCGTCTTCGACTACGCGCCCGACGCCCGCACGGTCGTGGTCATCGTCGCCACGGTCACGCTGCTCTACGGCGCGATCATCGGATGTGCGAAGGACGACATCAAGAAGGTCCTGGCCGGCTCGACCATGAGCCAGATCGGCTACATGATGCTCGCCGCGGGCATCGGGATCGCCGGCTACCCGTTCGCGATCTTCCACCTCCTCAACCACGGCTTCTTCAAGGCCGACATGTTCCTCGGTGCCGGCTCGGTCATGCACGGCATGGACGACGACGTCGACATGCGGCACTACGGCACGCTGCGCAAGGTCATGCCGGTGACCTTCCTGACCTTCTCGATGGGCTACCTCGCGATCATCGGGTTCCCGGGCTTCTCCGGGTTCTGGTCCAAGGACCGGATCATCGAGGTCGCACTCGACCAGAACATCCTGGTCGGCGTGCTCGCGATGATCGGCGCCGGCATCACGGGCTTCTACATGACCCGCCTGATGCTGATGACCTTCTTCACCGACAAGCGCTGGGCCGAAGGGGTCCACCCGCACGAGTCGCCGAAGGTCATGACGGTGCCGCTGATGGTGCTCGCCGCGCTGTCGGTCTTCGGTGGCGTGATGCTGATCGGGAACTGGATCGTCGACTTCCTGGAGCCGGTGACCGGCACACCACCACCGGAGAACCCACCACTGCCGTCCTGGCTGGTCTCGGTGATCGTCGTCGCCATCGTCGCCGTCGGCGTGGCCACCGCCTGGTTCCTCGTCGGGAAGCAGCGGGTGCCGCGCGAGGCTCCGTCGGACGTCTCCTGGCCCGTCCGCGCGGCCCGGGCCGAGCTCTACGGCAACGAGGTCAACGACGAGCTGGTGATCCGCCCCGGCGGCCACCTGGTCTCCGGGCTGACCTACACCGACCGCCACATCGTGGACGGCGCGGTCGAGGGCGGCGCGCTCGCCGTCCTCGGCACGGGCATGGTCGTGCGGTTCACCCAGACCGGCTTCGTGCGCTCCTACGCCCTGTCCGTGCTCCTCGGCGCGGTGCTCGTCGTCGCGGCCCTCCTGGCGGTGAACCTCGCATGAAATCACCCCACGACGTTCTTCTCCTCCTCCGCTTCGCTCCTCCGTCGAACTACGCCGCAGGGACCCCGACATGAGCAGCTTCCCGTTCCTGACGATCATGATCGTGCTGCCGCTTGCCGGCGCGATCGCGACCGCCGCCCTGCCGGGCGGCCACGCCAAGGCGCTGCCCAAGCAGGTCGCTCTCGGCGTCTCGCTCCTCACCCTGGTGCTCGGCATCGTGATGGCCTTCGGCTACCACCTCGACGGGGGCTTCCAGTTCACCGAGGACGTCACCTGGATCAAGGCGTTCGGCGCCCACTACGCGTTGGGCGTCGACGGGCTCGGGCTGCTCATGGTCCTGCTCACCGCCGTCCTCGTGCCCGTGGTGATCGGCGCGAGCTGGTACGACGCCGACCAGGGTCAGACCAAGGCGTTCTTCGCCTGGGTCCTCGCCCTCGAGGCGTCCGCGATCGCGGTCTTCGCCGCCACCGACGTCTTCCTCTTCTACGTCGTGTTCGAGGTGACCCTGATCCCGGCGTACTTCCTGATCGGCGGCTTCGGCGGTCCCGGCCGCCGCCGCGCGGCGGTGAAGTTCCTGATCTACCAGCTCGCCGGTGGCCTGGTCATGCTGGCGTCGGTGATCGGCCTCTACGTCGTGTCCGCGTCCTACGGCACGCCGTCCTACCTCTTCAGCGACCTCGCCGGCCTGAGCATCGACCCGACCACCCAGAAGTGGCTGTTCGCCGGCTTCTTCATCGCCTTCGCGGTGAAGGCTCCGATGTTCCCGGTCCACACCTGGCTGGCCGACACCACCCAGCAGGCGACCACCGGCACCAGCGTGCTGCTGGTGTGCGTGCTCGACAAGATCGGCACCTTCGGGATGCTGCGCATCTGCCTGGGGATCCTGCCCGACGCCTCGGTCTGGGCGACGCCGGTCGTGGTGACCCTCGCCCTGATCTCGATCGTGTACGGCGCGCTGGTCGCGATCGGCCAGGACGACATCCTGCGCCTGATCGGCCTGACCTCCCTGTCCCACTTCGGCTTCATCGTGCTGGGCATCTTCGTGTTCACCAGCCAGGGCGGCGCGGGTGCGGTCCTCTACATGGTCAACCACGGCATCGGCACGGCCGCGCTGTTCATCGTGGCCGGCTTCGTGATCAAGCGCCGCGGCACTGCCTCCATCCGCGAGATGGGCGGCATCGAGAAGGTCGCGCCGGTGATGGCCGGACTGTTCCTGGTCTTCGGTCTCGCCGCCCTCGGCCTGCCCGGCCTCTCGCCGTTCGTCTCCGAGATGCTCGTGATCATCGCGGCCTTCCAGCACCACTGGTGGGTCGGCGCGATCGCCGTCACGGCGATCGTCCTGGCCGCGTTCTACGTGCTGTGGATGTACCAGCGCACGATGACCGGTCCCGACGTCGTCGGCGGAGGCGAGGTCCGCGACCTCGACCGGCGTGAGGTCGGGATCCTCGCACCGCTGGCCCTGGCGCTGGTCCTCTTCGGGTTCTACCCGATGCCGCTGCTCAACGTGATCAACCCCTATGTCAAGGACACGCTCCAGCAGGTCGGCGTCACCGACCCGCCGCCGACCGTCCAGGCCACCTCGGCCCAGGGAGGACAGCAGTGATCGCGCTCGCGACCGACACGTTCAGCAAGCCGCACATCGCCTACAGCTCGCTGTGGCCGATCCTGCTGATCTTCGTGGCGGCCTGTCTCGGCGTCCTGGTCGAGGCGTTCGTGCCGCGGGCCCAGCGCTACGCCGCACAGTTCGGTCTCACCTTCGTGGCGCTGGCGGCCGCGCTCGTCGGCGTCGGCTTCGTCGCCAACGACCTGCCGAAGCTCGGCGACGGCGCGGCCCGGGGCCTCTTCGGCTCCGAGAGCACGATCGCGATCGACGGCCCGACCATGTTCCTCTGGGGCCTCGTCCTGGTCTTCGGCCTCGGCGGCGTCCTGCTGTTCGCCGAGCGTCGCGTCGAGGGCGGGGTCTCCGCGTTCGCCGGCCAGGCCGCGGCCCTGCCCGGCACCGAGTCCGAGCGCCAGTCCGCCGGTCTCGACCACACCGAGGTCTACCCGCTGCTCCTGTTCGCGATCAGCGGGATGATGCTCTTCGCAGCCGCCGGCGACCTGCTCACGATGTTCGTGGCGCTCGAGGTGCTCTCGCTGCCGCTCTACCTGCTCTGCGGCCTCGCCCGTCGTCGGCGCCTGCTCAGCCAGGAAGCCGCGATGAAGTACTTCCTGCTCGGCGCGTTCTCCTCCGGCTTCTTCCTCTACGGCGTGGCGCTCGTCTACGGCTACGCCGGCTCGATGGACTTCGGCGCGATCAACGAGGCCGTGGTCAACAACGCCGGCAACCAGACCCTGCTCGACATCGGCATGGGCATGCTGGCCGTCGGTCTGCTGTTCAAGGTCGGCGCCGCTCCCTTCCACGCCTGGGTGCCCGACGTCTACCAGGGCGCGCCCACCGCGGTGACGGCGTTCATGGCGGCGGCGACGAAGGCCGCAGCCTTCGGCGCCCTGCTCCGCCTGTTCTACGTCGCCTTCGGCGGTGCCCGCTGGACCTGGCAGCCGATGATGTGGGTGATCGCGATCCTCACCATGGTCGTCGGCACCGTGCTGGCCCTCGTGCAGACCGACATGAAGCGGATGCTCGCCTACTCCTCCGTCGCCCACACCGGCTTCCTGATCACCGGGGTGCTCGGCCTCCAGAGCGTGGAGCAGATCCGGGCCGGGCAGATCACCTCGCTCCAGGCCGTGCTCTTCTACCTGGTCACCTACGGCTTCGCCACGCTCGGCGCCTTCGCCGTCGTGGGTCTCGTCCGCGACAGTGCGGGCGAGCAGTCGACCATCGCGCGGTGGGCCGGCCTCGGCAAGCACTCCCCGGTGATCGCCGGGGTCTTCGCCCTCTTCCTGCTGTCCATGGCGGGCATCCCGCTCACGGCCGGGTTCATCGGCAAGTGGGCGGTCTTCGAGGTCGCGTTGTCGGCGGGAGCCTGGCCGGTCGTGCTCGTGGGTGTCCTGGTCAGCGCGGCTGCGGCGTACTTCTACGTCCGCGTCATCGTGGTGATGTACTTCCAGGAGCCCGACAGCGAGAGCGCCTACGTCGCGCACCCCTCCGCCCTGACCGCCACGGCGATCGGGATCTCGGCGGCTGCCACCCTCGTGCTCGGCGTCGTACCCGGGCCGGTGCTCGACCTGGCGCGGGTTGCGGGACAATTCATCAGGTGACCGACCCTTCTGTTCGTGACGCGCTGTCGAGCCTGGCCATGCCGGTGCCCGACGAGGCGCTGGCGCGTCGCCTCGCGGACCGGATGGCCGTGGTCGAGCAGGCGCTGGCCGTCCACGTCCAGAGCCGCGCGCCGTTCGTGACGAGTGCCGCGAGCCACCTGATGGAGGCGGGCGGGAAGCGCTTCCGCCCGCTGCTGGTGCTGCTGGCCGCCGAGACCGGCTCGCGGCCCGAGTCCGACGACGTGATCACGGCCGCCTGCGTGGTCGAGCTGACCCACCTGGCGTCCCTCTACCACGACGACGTCATGGACGAGGCGGCGCTGCGACGGGGCGCCGAGTCGGCCAACGCGCGATGGGACAACCACGTCGCGATCCTGACCGGCGACTTCCTCTTCTCGAAGTCGTCGGAGCTCACGGCCGAGCTGGGGGCCGACGCCGTCCGGATCCAGGCGCAGACCTTCACCCGCCTCGTCGAGGGCCAGATCCAGGAGACGGTCAAGCCCGGCGCGGGCGACGACCCGCTGGAGCACTACCTCGACGTGGTCGCCGGCAAGACCGGCTCACTGATCGCGACGTCGGCCCGCTACGGCGCCCGCTTCGGCGGTGCCACCCCGGAGGTCGAGGAGGCGCTGACGGCGTACGGCGACATCGTCGGCTCCGCCTTCCAGCTCTCCGACGACATCCTCGACGTGGCCTCCGACTCGGTCGAGTCGGGCAAGACGCCCGGTACCGACCTGCGCGAGGGCGTGCCGACCCTGCCGGTGCTGATGGCGAAGGCGTCGACCCGGCCGGAGGACTCCCGGCTGCTCCAGCTGCTCGACTCCGACCTGAGCGACGACGACCTCCATGGCGAGGCACTGGCGCTGCTCCGGGTGCACCCGGCGATGGACGAGGCCCGGGCCTACGTCATGGCCCGCGCGCAGGAGGCGAAGGCGCGTCTCAGCGCCGTCCCCGAGGGCTCGGTCCGGACCGCCCTCGAGAGCTTCGCCGACATCGTCGCCACCCGCTCCACCTGACCCACGCCCCACGACGCCGAGTCGGCGCAAAGAGGCATCCGACACGCGTCGAGTCGGCGCAAACAGACATCCAATATGCGCCGAGTCGTCACCTGACAACTCGGCGAAGGGGGTCGGTTCAGGGGCGCAGGAGGGGGAGGAGCTGGTCGCCCTGGCGGCGGATCTCCTGCAGGTAGGGGGTGTCGGAGAGCACGAAGTGGGTGATGCCCAGCTCCTGGTACTTCCGCAGCGACGAGGCGACGTCGTCGGCCGAGCCGACGAGCCAGGTCGTGCCGGCGCCGCCACCGCCGAACTTCCCGGGCGTCGTGTAGAGGTTGTCGTCGAGCACCTCGCCCCGCGCCGCCAGGTCGAGGAGGCGCTGCTGACCGACGGCCTTGAAGCCGGGGTTGGACCGTTGGAGCGTGTCCTGACGGCCGGCCATCTCGGCCACCTTCGCCTCCGCGTCCGCCCAGGCCTGCTCCGTGGTGTCGCGCACGAAGGTGGTGATCCGCAGCCCGAACTCCAGCGGCGCGTGCTCGCGGCCGAGCTCCTCGGTCAGCCGGGTGAGGCGCTCGATCCGCTCGCGGACGCCCTCGAGGGGCTCGCCCCAGAACAGCTGGACGTCCGCCTCCGTCGCCGCCACCCGCTCGGCGGCCTCGGACGCGCCGCCGAAGTAGAGGCGTGGATGGCGGCGCGCGCCGCGGACGACCGGCCGGGTGGCCACCGTCGAGTGCGACACCTGGAAGTGCTCGCCGTCGTACGTCACGTCCTCCTCGGTCCACAGCCTGCGGACGAGCTGCATGAACTCCCGGGTGCGCGCGTAGCGGTGGGCCTGGTCACCCTCGGTGTCGCCGTAGGCGCCCAGGTCGTCCTGTCCGGAGACGATGTTGACCAGCACCCGACCACCGCTGAGGTGGTCGAGCGTGGCCGCGGCTGAGGCGAAGTTGGCCGGGCGCCAGTACCCGGGCCTGATCGCGATCAGGGGCTGGAAGGTCGTCGTCCGGGCGGCGAGGGCCGTGGCGACGGTGAAGGTGTCGGGTCGACCCCATCCGGTGCCGAGCAGGGCGCCGTCCCAGCCGTGCTGCTCCAGCGTGGTGGCGTGCTCGGTCAGCGTGTCGAGGCTGTTGTGGTCATCGGTGACCGCATCACCGCGGTGACCGGCCCGGACCTGGTTGGGGATGTACCAGAGGAGCTCCGGCGTCCCGACCGCCCCCTTGTCCCGCGTCGTCTCCCTCGTCGCTACGGTGGCTGTCATCGCTCTCCTCCGGCCCTGGGCGGCCACCCGGGCGGGCCGCTCCATCCGGCTAATATAAGTAACTACAGTGAGTTACTCAACTAATGGAGACTACGCGGCAGCCGCGGCGGCCAGCTGGAGCGACGTACGGCGGTGTCGCAGCGACTCGACGGTGAAGATCGCCAGGGCGACCCAGACCAGGCCGAAGCCGATCCAGCGACCCGCCGGCATGTCCTCGTGGAAGTAGAAGACGCCCAGCGCGAACTGGAGGGTCGGCGTGAGGTACTGCAGCAGGCCGAGCGTCACCAGCGGCACCCGGATCGCCGCGCCGCCGAAGCACACCAGCGGGACCGCGGTCACGATGCCTGCCGACATCAGCAGCAGGACGTGGCTCGCTCCGTGACCGGTGAAGTCGGACTCGCCGTGCCAGGTCAGCCAGCCGAGGTAGGCCACGGCGACCGGAGCGATCATCGTGGTCTCGAACGTGATGCTCTCGACGGCCGGCGCGTTGGCCTGCTTCTTGCACAGTCCGTAGCTGCCGAAGGTCAGGGCCAGGGTGAGGGCGATCCAGGGAGGCCTGCCGTAGTCGACCGTGAGGACGACCACGGCGAGCGCAGCCACCCCGAGCGCCGCCCACTGCCAGCGGCGCAGTCGCTCCCCGAGGATGAAGACGCCCATCAGCACGGTCACGAGGGGGTTCACGAAGTAGCCGAGCGAGGTCTCGACGACGTGGCCGTTGTTGACGCCCCAGATGTAGACCGCCCAGTTGACCGTGATCAGGCAGGCCGCGAGCGTCAGGATCGACCGGGTACGACGGTCAGCCGCGATCGAGCGGACGACCGCGGTGCGACGCAGGGCGAGCACCAGCAGGCCCATCGTGACGCACGACCAGACGATCCGGTGGGCCAGGATCTCCACCGCGCCGGCGGGCTCGAGCAGAGGCCAGTAGAGGGGGAACAGCCCCCAGATGCCGTACGCCGCGACGCCCAGCAGGAAGCCCCGGCGCGACTCGCTCAGGCGACGGTCCAGGTGTCGCCGCCGCCGATCAGGGCACCGAGCCGCTCGGTCGGGGACCCGGACACCTGCGCGGCGGCCTGGGCGATCTGGTCGCGGGCCAGGTCGTCGTACGTCGGCCGCACGACCTGGCGGAAGATCCCGATCGGTGCCTGGTGGAGCTGGCCCGCGTCGGTCAGCCGCGAGATCGCGAACGCCGTCGTCGGGTCGGAGGTGTGCGCGTCATGGACCAGCAGGTCGCCGGCGCTCACCTGTCCCTGGCCGTCGCCGACCTCGACGATCTTCACGCCGCCGGTCGCGCGGTCGCGGACCAGGCCGTGGCCGCCCCCGCCCTCGGTCATCCCGGCCCCGAAGCGGATCGGCTCGCCCTGCACGAGCGGGATGATCGCCTCGTCGCGGGTGACCGGCGACTTCACGGCGTCGAAGGCGCCGTCGTTGAAGATCGGGCAGTTCTGGTAGATCTCGACGAGCGACGTGCCGCGGTGGGCGGCCGCTGCGGAGAGCACCGACGTCAGGTGCTTGCGGTCGGAGTCGATGGTGCGCGCGACGAAGGTCGCCTCGGCGCCGAGCGCGAGCGACACCGGGTTGAACGGGTGGTCGAGCGAGCCCATCGGCGTGGACTTGGTGACCTTGCCGAACTCGGAGGTGGGGGAGTACTGCCCCTTGGTGAGCCCGTAGATCCGGTTGTTGAACAGCAGGATCGTCATGTTCACGTTGCGGCGCAGCGCGTGGATCAGGTGGTTGCCGCCGATCGACAGCGCGTCACCGTCGCCGGTGACGACCCAGACGGAGAGGTCCTCGCGCGAGGTGGCGATGCCGGTCGCGATCGACGGGGCGCGCCCGTGGATCGAGTGCATGCCGTAGGTCTCGAGGTAGTAGGGGAACCGCGACGAGCAGCCGATGCCGGAGACGAAGACGATGTTCTCGCGGCGCAGGCCCAGGTCGGGCAGGAAGCCCTGGACCGCCTTGAGGACGGCGTAGTCGCCGCACCCCGGGCACCAGCGGACCTCCTGGTCGCTGGTGTAGTCCTTGCCGGTCTCGGGTGGGTCGCCCTCGGCCCGGGTCGGCACCAGCTCGATGCCGCTCCTCATCACGGGCAGGGGCAGGTCGGTGTTCGTCATCGCTCGTCTCCGGCCAGGGTGTCCATGCTCCTCAGGTCGACCTCGATGCCCTCCGCCTCGGCGACCAGGTTGCCGATCGCCTCGGCAAGGTCGGCGGCCTTCAACGGCATGCCGTTGACCTGGTTGTAGCCCACGGCGTCGACGAGGTATCGGCCCCGGACCAGCAGCGCCAGCTGACCGAGGTTCATCTCGGGGATCAGCACCTTGTCGTAGCGCGCGAGGATCTCGCCGAGGTCGCGCGGGAAGGGGTTGAGGTGGCGCAGGTGCACCTGCGCGGCGCGGTAGCCGGCCTTGCGCACCCGGCGTACGCCGGCGCCGATCGGGCCGTACGTCGAGCCCCAGCCCAGCACGAGGACCTTCGCCAGCCCGTCGGGGTCGTCGACCTCCAGCGGCGGCAGCGACTCGGCGATCCGTTCGACCTTGGCCGCGCGGGTGCGCACCATGAAGTCGTGGTTGGCGGGGTCGTAGGAGATGTTGCCGTGCCCGTCGCCCTTCTCGAGCCCACCGATGCGGTGCTCGAGTCCTGGGGTGCCGGGGATCGCCCACGGCCGCGCCAGGGTCTCCTCGGCGCGCAGGTAGGGCCAGAACTCCGCCTTCTCGTCGGACGCCTGGTGGTTGGGTGCGGTCGCGAAGTCGGGGTCGATGTCGGGGAGCTCGGACAGCTCGGGGATGCGCCACGGCTCGGAGCCGTTGGCCAGCATGCCGTCGGAGAGCAGCATCACCGGCGTGCGGTAGGTGACCGCGATCCGGATGGCCTCGAGGGTCGCGTCGAAGCAGTCGCCCGGTGACTGCGGCGCGACGATCGGCACGGGCGACTCGCCGTTGCGCCCGAACATCGCCTGCAGGAGGTCGGCCTGCTCGGTCTTGGTCGGCAGTCCGGTCGACGGGCCGCCGCGCTGCACGTCGATGACCAGCAGCGGGAGCTCGGTCATCACGGCGAGGCCGATCGACTCGGACTTCAACGCGATGCCGGGGCCGGAGGTGGTCGTGACGCCGAGGCTGCCGGCGAACGACGCGCCGATGGCGGCCCCGATGCCGGCGATCTCGTCCTCGGCCTGGAACGTCGTCACGCCGAACGCCTTGTGCTTGCTCAGCTCGTGGAGGATGTCGGAGGCCGGCGTGATCGGGTAGGACCCGAGGAACAGCGGCAGCCCCGACTGCACGCCGCCGGCGACCAGTCCGTAGGCCAGCGCGAGGTTGCCGGTGATGTTGCGGTAGGTGCCCGTCGGCATCGGCGCCGGCTTGATCTCGTAGGACACCGCGAAGGTCTCGGTCGTCTCACCGAAGTTCCACCCCGCGCGATAGGCCGTGACGTTGGCGTCGCGGATGTCGGGGACCTTGGCGAAGCGCTTCTGCAGGAACGCGATCGTCGACTCGGTCGGCCGGCCGTAGAGCCACGACAGCAGACCCAGCGCGAACATGTTCTTGGCGCGCGCGGCGTCCTTCCGCGACAGCCCGTACTCCTTGACCGCCTCGACGGTCATCCCCGTCAGGTCGACCGGGTGCAGGGCGTACTCGTCGAGGCTCTCGTCCTCGAGCGGGTTGGCGGTGTAGCCGGCCTTGGTCAGGTTGCGCGCGGTGAAGTCGTGGGTGTCGACCACGATCGTGGCGCCCTTGGGCAGGTCGCCGAGGTTGGCGCGCAGCGCGGCGGGGTTCATCGCAACCAGGACGTCGGGAGCGTCGCCGGGGGTCAGGATGTCGTGGTCGGCGAAGTGGACCTGGAACGACGAGACCCCCGGCAGGGTGCCCTGCGGGGCCCGGATCTCGGCGGGGAAGTTCGGCAGCGTCGACAGGTCGTTGCCGAACGAGGCGGACTCCTGGGTGAAACGGTCGCCGGTCAGCTGCATCCCGTCTCCCGAGTCACCAGCGAACCGGATGATCACGCGGTCCAGCCGCTTGACCTGCTTGGACAACTGCGTGCACAACCTCTCGTCACTGGGGCGCTGTGCGCCAGATCTTCCTGGTGCGGTCCGGTCCTCGGCGCAACTCCCCCACGATAGTCCGGCAGGCGGCGGATTCCGACCGATCCGCGGCATCTGGACAGTGACCAGCACCACGACACGGTCGCCAGTTCCGATGAGGTACTTTGACGACCTCCCTGATAATCTCAACCAAACAACGTTACTTACGTTGCTTATCACCCGACAGCGAAAAGAGACTCACCCATGTCCAAGCGGATCAGGTTCGCGGCGCTCGCCGTCGCGGCCACGACCATCCCGGCCGTCCTGTCCGGTTGCGCCGCCTCCAGCGGATCGTGCTCCAGCTCCGACTCCGTCAGCGTGGTGGGCTTCTCCGTGCTGAAGACCGCCAACGAGCCGGTCATCGCCGACTTCCAGAAGACCGACGCGGGCAAGGGCGTCAAGTTCACCACGTCGTACGGCGCCTCCGGCGACCAGTCGCGTGCGGTGATCGGTGGCCTGCCGACCGACGAGGTGCACCTCTCCCTGGAGCCCGACGTCTCGAAGATCGTCGACGCCGGCCTGGTCGACTCCTCGTGGAACCAGACCCCCACCAAGGGCATCCTGACCGACTCCGAGGTCGTGTTCCTGGTGCGCAAGGGCAACCCGCTCGGCATCAAGTCCTGGGACGACCTGACCAAGCCCGGCGTCAAGATCATCACGCCCAACCCCGCCTCCTCCGGCTCGGCCAAGTGGAACATCCTGGCTGCCTGGGCCCACGTCAGCGGCCAGGGCGGCACCGACGCCCAGGCGCAGGCGTTCGTCAACAAGCTGCTCCACAACGTGGTCGCCCTGCCGGGCAGCGGCAGCGACGCCCTGGCGTCCTTCGTGGCCGGCAACGGCAACGTGCTGCTCGCCTACGAGAACGACTCGATCGCGGCCCGCGCCGCCGGTGACGACGTCGACTACATCCTGCCCGACGACACCCTGCTCATCCAGAACCCCGTCGCGCTGACCAAGGACGCGTCGAGCGCTGCGAAGGACTTCTTGAAGTTCCAGCTCAGCACCGCCGGACAGACCGACTACGCCAAGGCCGGCTTCCGCCCGGTCATCAGCGGGATCAAGGTCGACGTGCCGGGTGCCAACGACCCGAGCAACCCGTTCCCCGCGGTCAAGACGCAGTACACGATCGACAAGACCTTCGGTGGCTGGGACAGCGCCAACACCAAGTTCTTCGACGAGACGAACGGCATCATCACCAAGATGATCGCCGGCCTCCACGTCGGCAGCTGACAGATGTCATCTGCCGTACTCGGGCTGGACACCCGGCCGATCGGGCGCGGTCGGCCGGGTGTCCACTCGACTCTGACCCGAGGCTCCGCCCTCGGGCTGGGGGTCGCGATGATCTGGTTCAGCCTGCTCGTCCTGATCCCGCTGGCGGCCATCGTGGTCACCGCGGGGAAGGACGGGTGGCAGGGCTACGTCGACACCCTCAAGAACCCGCAGACCTGGGCCGCGATCAGGCTGACCGTCACGCAGTCGCTCCTGGTGACCCTGGTCAACGTGGTGATGGGCACCCTGATCGCCTGGGTGCTCGTCCGTGACAAGTTCTGGGGACGTGGCATCCTCGACGTCCTCATCGACATCCCGTTCGCGATGCCGACCATCGTCGCCGGTCTCGTGCTGCTCGGGCTCTACGGCCCGAAGAGCCCGCTCGGCATCAACGTCGCCAACCAGCGGTCCTCGGTCACGCTGGCCCTCGCGTTCGTGACCCTGCCGTTCATCGTCCGGACCGTCCAGCCGGTGCTGGCCGAGCTCGACACGGACGTCGAGGAGGCCGCCGCCTCGCTCGGTGCCAAGCAGACCACGATCCTGCGCCGGCTCGTGCTGCCCTCGCTGGTCCCGGCGATCGCGGCCGGCGCCGCCCTGTCGTTCGCCCGGGCCATCTCGGAGTACGGCTCCCTGGTGCTGCTCAGCGGCATGCTCCCCTACAAGACCGAGGTCGTCTCGGTACGGGTCTACAGCTTCGTCGAGGGCGGTGACCAGACGGCTGCGGCCGCGTTGGCCACGATCATGCTGGCCGTCGCCCTGTTCGTGATCGTCGCGCTCGACATCATCCAGCGAAGGGTGGCTCGTCGTGGTTAAGCTCCCTGCCCCCGCCAAGTGGGCCCTGCGGATCATCGCGGTCGGCTACGTGTTCCTGCTCGTGGGGTGGCCCATGATCACGCTGGTCCAGAACGCGTTCTCCGATGGTCTGGGCAACTTCCAGGCCGCGTTCTCCGACCCCGACGTCGTGCACGCCATGATCGTCACGATCGAGATCTCGCTGTGGGCGGTCGCGATCAACACCGTCTTCGGAGTCGGGATGGCCCTGCTCCTGGTGCGCTACGAGTTCCCCGGCAAGCGGGCCCTGTCGGCCTTGATCGACCTGCCGATGGCCGTGTCCCCGGTCGTGATCGGCCTCGCCCTGCTGCTGGTCTACAACGGCCGCACCGGCTGGTTCGGGCCGACTCTCGAGGCCCACGGCTTCCAGGTGATCTTCAACAGCCCCGGCATGATCATGGCCACCTGCTTCGTCTCGCTGCCCCTCGTGGTGCGCGAGGTCGTCCCGGTGCTCACCGAGATCGGCGACGACCAGGAGCAGGCCGCGACCAGCCTCGGCGCGAACGCCTTCCAGACCTTGCGCCGGATCACGCTGCCGGCCATCAAGTGGGCCGTCGTCTACGGCGTCGTCCTCACCCTGGCCCGCTCGCTCGGTGAGTTCGGAGCCGTCAAGATCGTCTCGGGCAACCTGATCGGACAGACGCAGACTGCCTCGCAAGCGGTCGAGCAGGAGTACAACAACTTCTCCCAGGGCGAGGCCTACGCCATCTCGTTCGTCCTCGTGCTGCTCGCCGTGCTCTGCATCGTCGTCGTCTCCCTGCTGCGCCCCAAGGAGTCATCCTCATGAGCATCGACATCGCCCACGTCAACAAGAAGTTCGGCGACTTCGTCGCCCTCGACGACGTCACGGTCTCGCTACCGACCGGGCAGCTCACCGCCCTGCTCGGTCCGTCCGGCGGCGGCAAGTCGACCCTGCTCCGGATCATCGCGGGGCTCGAGCGGGCCGACACCGGCACCATCACCATCGAGGGCGTCGACGCGACGCGGACGGCGCCGCAGAAGCGGAACGTCGGGTTCGTGTTCCAGCACTACGCCGTCTTCAAGCACATGACGGTCGCCAAGAACGTCGCCTTCGGCCTCGAGATCCGCAACAAGCCGAAGGCCGAGATCGCCGACCGCGTCGACGAGCTGCTGAAGCTGGTGCACCTCTCGCAGTTCGCGCACCGGCTGCCGTCGCAGCTCTCCGGTGGCCAGCGACAGCGCATGGCGCTCGCCCGCGCGCTCGCCATCCAGCCCAAGGTGCTCCTGCTCGACGAGCCGTTCGGTGCGCTCGACGCCAAGGTGCGCAAGGAGCTGCGCGAGTGGCTGCGACGCCTCCACGACGAGGTGCCCGTCACGACCGTGTTCGTCACCCACGACCAGGAGGAGGCCCTCGAGGTCGCCGACGAGATCGTGGTGATCAACGAGGGTCGCATCGAGCAGGTCGGCTCTCCGGACCAGCTCTACGACGAGCCGGCCAACGACTTCGTGATGGACTTCCTCGGCGAGGTGACCCAGCTCGGGTCGGTGCGGCTCCGGCCGCACGACATCGAGATCGCGCTCACCCCCGACCTCGCCGGCAGCGCGGCGGCAGACATCCTGCGGCTGACCCGGGTGGGCTTCGAGGTACGCCTCGTCGCGGGCACCGAGGACGGGCAGGAGGTCTCCGTGGTCACCACGCGGACCCACGCGCGTGCGTTGGGGCTCGAGGAGGGCATGCGGGTCTGGATCACGCCGACCAGTGGCGCCGCCACCGTCCCGGCCATGAAGCCGCGGCTCTCGCCGGCGTCCTGATCCGGCGGGCTCCGCTCAGCTGCAGTAGTTGTCGCAGACCTTGGTGGCCGGCAGCTGGGTGTTGCAGGTCGGGCAGACGTCGATCGGCGCCTCGGCCAGGCGGATCTTCTTGGCCCGGGCGCGACGGGCGGTGAGCTGCGGCGTCAGGGCAGGCGACCCGCCGTCGGCGGGGAGGTCGGCTGCCTGGAAGTAGCGGTAGCAGGCCAGGCGCTGGACGGCCGCGTGGTCGTCGGCGTCGCCGGCCAGGTCGCCCGTGGTCTCGGCGACCGCGGCGGTGTAGCGCTCCCCGACGGTGCCGTCGGCCTTCACGCACAGCGCGGACAGCAGCGGCTCGCCGCGGCCGAACGCCTCGCGCGAGACGCGGCTGAGCACGTCGCCGATCCAGTAGTGCATCTGCTGCGTGCCCTGGATGCCGGTCACGCGCTGAGCCTCGGTGGCGAGCTCCTTGTAGGTGATCACGGCGTGGTAGTGCCCCGCGACCTCGATCAGGATCGGGCGGGCGGCCTCCGCCCAGGCTGCGCGTGACTCCTCCACACCCACGTCAGCGGCATCCCGGGGCACCTCCGGCGAGTCCTGGACGTGCTCGGTCATGGACACGGAAGTGGAGGACATGTCTGTGACAGTACGCGCACCTGGGCCCGGGAGCCCTGTCGGAGTCGCGCAGGTGCTGGTCAGCGGTAGTTGGTGAACTGCACCGCGAAGTCGTAGTCCTGGCCGCGTACGAGCGCCTGGACCGCCTGGAGGTCGTCGCGCTTCTTGCTGGAGACGCGCAGCTCGTCGCCCTGGATCTGGGCCTTCACACCCTTGGGGCCCTCGTCGCGGATCAGCTTGGAGATCTTCTTGGCGTCCTCGGAGGTGATGCCCTCCTTGAGCGTGATCGAGATCTTCGACTGCTGACCCGACTGCCGGGGCTCGCCGGCGTCGAGGATCTTGAGGCTCTGCTGCCGCTTGATGAGCTTGTCCTTGAACACGTCGAGGACCGCGGAGGCTCGGTCGTCCGCGGAGGCGCTGATCTCGATCGCGTGCTCGCCCTGCCACTCGATGGTGGCGCCGGTGCCCTTGAAGTCGAAGCGGGTCGCGATCTCGCGAGCGGTCTGACCGAGCGCGTTGTCGACCTCCTGCCGGTCGATCTTGCTGACGATGTCGAACGAGCTGTCGGCCATCTCGCTGCCTCCTGGCGGTTTCGGGTCTCCGGTGCTGCCTTGCTATTCTTCCGACTTGCCGTCGGCCCGCCAAACGCAGGACGACGACATCCTGGCAGGTTGCCCGAGCGGCCAATGGGAGCGGACTGTAAATCCGTCGGCTTTGCCTTCGAAGGTTCGAATCCTTCACCTGCCACGGCGAGGGCCCGTGACCCGCGACAAGCGGTGTCACGGGCCCTTCTCCGATGGTGAGAGCGGCCCAGAGCGGGGGCCTGTCTCCCGATCTGCTGCCCTCAGGTGAGGGGGAGCTCCCGGTAGCTGCTGTGTGCGTCCTGCTCGCTTCGGTGGACGTAGGCCCGGAACCCGGTGACCCGGTGGCCGAGCCACACGACCTGGGCACGTGAGGCACGCACCGGCGCCAGGTAGCGGTTGTGGTCGAGCCGGACGTGGGCGTTGAGCCGCGGCGGGCCGACCAGCCGGTTGCGCTGGAGCAGGAGCGGGGTGGCGCGGTGGGTGGCCACGACGGTGTTCCCCACGATCGAGGTCTCGTGCACCTTGAACTGCAGGAGCAGCTCCGGTGAGCCGTCGTGCAGGGTGTTGTCGTTGCGGAAGTGGTTGCCGGTGACCCGCACGCCGTACACCTCGCCCCGGCTCGGGCTGTAGCCGCCGAGAGCGAGACCGACGTAGGCGCTGCCGCTGACCCGGTTGCCGCGGACGCGGACGTGGTCGGCGTGGCCGCGCGGGTTCTCCGCGCCGACCTCGATGCCGATGTCGCTGGTGCGCACCACGTTGTCGCGCACGTCGACCTGACCCGCCCCGTCGAGGTAGATGCCGTCGGCGCAGTTGCACCAGCCGTCGCCCTCCCAGTACGACGGGTTGCCGCGGCTGATGATCCGGCTCACGGTGTTGCCGGCGATGACGCCCCGCCGGGCCTGGTCGACGGGGGCATAGCGGTGGCGGCCCGGAACCGTGCCCTCCCAGCCGATCGCGTCGATGCCGATGTTGTTGTCGTCGTGGATGTGGTTGCCGGTGATCCTCCACCGGGTGACGTTCCCGTTGACGACGACGCTCTCGCTGGCCCCCAGGTGGAGGTGGTCGACCTCGTTGTCGCGGATCCGTACGCGGGTGATCGGGCGGGTGGGACTCCGGCCGTAGACCGCGATGCCGTGGGCGTTGATGTCGAAGCTGCCGAGGGTCGTGTTGTCGTTGCCCATCCGGTGCACGTGGTTGTGCGCCAGGGTGATCCGTGAGCCGTGCCCGGTCACGTAGATGCCGATCGGCACCTTGGCCATGGACGTCGTCCGATAGCCGCGGATGTCGAGGCCGCTCACCGTGATCCGCGAGCTGTTCTGGATCTGCACGACGCCCGACTGCCCGTCGAGCGGCACCAGGCCTCGCTCGTCGAGGATGGCCGCGCCGGGCCGCGTGGCGGCGACGGTGAGGTCGTGCCGCCCACGCAGCACGATCCGGGTCCGGTGGTAGGTGCCGGGGAGCAGCCGTACGACGCCGCCCGAGACCTGCCGGTCGACCGCCACCTGCGGCGTGCGCAGCGGAGCGTCCCGGGTGCCGGGCGCGCTGTCGTCGCCGGTCGGCGACACGTAGAGGATCTGCGGGGGTGCGGGTGCCGAGCCGTGCGCGGTGACGGTGGCGGCCGATCCCAGGGCCAGGGCGAGGGGAACAGCGACGGCGAGGACTCTCATGGTCAGCCCATCTCGTGAAGGATGCGGAGGACGGTCTCCCGCATGGCCAGCCGTGCGGGGGCCAGGTAGCGGCGCGGGTCGGTGACGCCGGGATCGGCGTCCAGCGTGTCGCGCAGGGACGCGGTCATCGCGAGGTTCAGCGCGGTTCCGACGTTGATCTTCGTGATCCCGGACGACACGGCCCTGGCGAGCTCCTCGGCCGGCACGCCCGACGAGCCGTGCAGCACGAGCGGCACGGGCACCGCGTCGTGAAGGGCCGCGATCAGCCCGTGGTCGAGTCGTGCCGTCCGGGTCGTCATCGCGTGCGAGCTGCCCACGGCCACGGCGAGCGCGTCGACGCCGGTGGCGGCCACGAACGCCGCGGCCTCGGTCGGGTCGGTCCGCACGCCGGGAGCGTGCGCGCTCTGCGCGACGCCCGGCTTGCCGCCCACGTAGCCCAGCTCCGCCTCCACCCACAGCCCGGCCGCGTGGCCCGCGTCGACGACCTGCTGCGTGCGGGCGAGGTTGTCGGCGTAGGGCAGCGCACCCCCGTCGTACATCAGGGAGCTGACGTAGGGGCGCAGCCGACCGTGGACCGCCTCGTCGACCAAGGCATCGTCGATGAGGTGGTCGAGATGGATGCCCAGCGGTGTCTCGGAGCGGGTGGCGAGAGCGTGGACGGCCGCCAGGACCGGCTCCGCCGCACCGTCGTGGTAGCGGATGGCGTTCTCGCTCAGCGCGAGGACCACTCCGCGGCCGGACTGCGAGGCGGCGGCCACGATCGCCTCCGCGTGCTCGAGGGTGATCACGTTGAAGGCGGGCAGTGCCCGCCCCGACCGCTGCGCCTCGGCGATCAGCTCTCCGGTCCCGACGACGGTCATCGCGCACCGTCCAGGGCCCGGACGACGACGCCGGCGCGCTGCTCGAGGTGATGGGTCGGGTCGACCTCCCCGGCCACGGGCGAGAGCACGGCGGCCGCCGCGAGGGCGACCGCATCGTGCAGCAGGAGCTCGGGGTGACGGGCCGCGTTCGGGTCGCGCAGCAGCTCCCGGGCCAGTCCGGCGACCAGGGCGTCGCCGGCGCCCGTGGGGTTGCCGGCAAGGGCCGCCGCCGGCCTGGCCTCCCAGACGCCGTCCGCCGTGGCCGCCACAGCGCCGTCCGCACCCAGGGAGGCCACCACCGTCGCCCCGGAGGACCGGGCCAGGGTGCGGGCTGCTCGGACGGGGTCGTCGTCGCCCGTGGCCACCGCGAGCTCGTGGGCATTCGGCTTGACCACCGTGGCACCCGCCGCCAGGGCTGACAGCAGCCAGGGACCGTGGGTGTCGACGAGGACCGGCAGCGCATGGCGCCGTCCGGCCGTCACGAGCGCCGCGAGCCCGTCCTCCGGTACGCCGTCGGGCACGCTGCCGCTGACGACCAGCACGTCGGCGTCACCGAGCGCGCCGTCGACGGCTGCGAGCACGGCGGCCCAGCAGTCGAGCGAGGCCGGCTCGACGAGGGTCGTGGGGTGGGCGCCGTCGTGCTCGACCACCGTCACCGTGCGCCGGGTGGGGTGATCGCTCTCGACGAGCGTCGCCTCGAGCCCGGACTCGGCCAGGTCGTCCCGCAGCTGCTCACCGGTCCCGCCTCCGACGGGCGCCACCAGCCGGGTCGGCTCACCCAGCCGGTGCAGCACGCGGGCGACGTTGACGGCCTTCCCCCCGGCCCGCTCGGTCACGGTGCTCACCCGGGTGGTGCCGCTGGGGTGCAGGCGGTCGACGTGGTAGGTCACGTCGACCGCCGGGCTGAGGCACACGCAGAGGATCACGAGTCGGCGAGCACGACGGAACGGGCGAGGCTACGCGGCCGGTCGGGGTCGAGCCCTGCCGCTTCGGCGCGGTCGACCGCGAGGAGCTGGGCCCGGACCAGGTCGACGACCGGGTCCAGGTGGTCGTCGACCAGGAGGGCCCCCGTGCTGTCGATGTCCTCGACCAGGCCCGGCACGGGCTCGCCCATCACCCACACGGCCCGGCCGGGCTGGGCGATGGCGATGGGTCCGTGGCGGTACTCCATCTGCGGGTAGCACTCGGTCCAGAGCCGGCAGGCCTCCCGGAGCTTGAGCGCGGCCTCCTGGGCGATGCCATAGGCCCACTGGCGGCCCAGGAAGGAGATCTGCTCGACCGAGGCCAGGGCCGGATCCACGCGGTGCTGCCCGGCGAGGACGTCGCGGGCCTGGGCGACGGCGGCGTCGACCGACTCCCCGAGCGAGGCGCGCAGCAGCATCAGGGTGGTGGTGGCGAAGACGGTCTGCACGACCGAGCGCTCGTCGGCGAAGTCCAGCACCACCGTGTCGGTGGCGGCTTCCTCCACCGGGGTGTCGGCCACAGCCGTGAAGGCCAGCACGGGTGAGCGGACGGGGGTCACGGCGCGCACCACCTCCGTCGTGGTGCCGGAGCGGGAGATCGCCACGACCCGGTCGTACTCACGCCCGGCCGGGAGCTCACTGGCTGCGAACGCGTCGGTGCGACCCTGCCCCGCGGCCTCGCGGAGGCCGGCGTACGCGGTGGCCATGAACCACGACGTCCCGCAGCCGATCACGGCGACGGACTCGCCCGGACGGGGCAGGACGCCGGCCAGGCCGGGCGCCAGGGCGGCTGCTCGGAGCCACGAGTCGGGCTGCCGTCCGATCTCCTCGCGGACGAACGGGGCGTCAGCTGCGGGGTCACTGCTCATGGCGGTCTCCTGACTGTTGCGTGGCGGCGTCGCGCTGGTCGTGGGTCAGCTGGTCGCGGGTCGGCTGGCCCGCCGTGCCGCCGACGTGACCGACGCTGCGCGCGCCGGCGGTGACGGCCCGGGTGAGGGCGTCGGCGAGCGGGACCTGGTCGAGCCACGCGTCGAGGAAGGCGGCGTCGAAGGTGTCACCGGCCCCGGTGGTGTCCACGGCCCGCACCCCTCGGCCCGCGACCTGCGTGACGGCGCCGTCCCGGGAGACCGCGAAGGCGCCGGCGGCACCGTCCTTCACGACGGTGAGGGGGCCGTGGGCCGCCAACGCGGCTGCCGCGCGACGGGGGTCGGCCTCACGACCGAGGGCGACGGCCTCGGCCCGGTTGGGGAGCAGGACGTCGAGGTGGGGGAGCAGCTCGTCGACGCCCTCCCACCGTCCGGTCGGGTCGTCGTTCGTGTCGAGCGAGGTCGTCAGCCCGTGCTCGCGTGCGCGGCCCAGGAACGGCGCCAGGACCGCCGCGAGCGAGGGCAGGAGGAACAGCGAGCCCACGTGCACATGGCGCAGACCCTCGGCCTGCAGGTCGCCCAGCGCACCGTCGAGGTCGGACTCGGTGAGGGAGTCGAGGGCTCCGGTCAGGGTGAGCATCGACCGGTCGTCGCCGCGGCTGAGCACGACCGTGAGCCCGGTCGGGAGGTCCTGACGGACCGCGATCCGACGCACGTCGACGCCGGCCTCGCCCAGGCGGTCGACCATGAAGGCGCCGAAGTGGTCACCGCCCACCGCGGCCAGGAGCGAGACGGGTCGACCCAGCCGGGCCAGGCCGTGGGCGGTGATCGAGGCGGAGCCGCCGATCACGAGGGACGCCTCGTCGAGCAGCTGCTCGGACTGGCCGAAGCGAGGGACCACGTCGCCGCTGAGGACCAGGTCGGGGTTCGCGTCACCGATCACCAGCACCCGAGCGGCGCCGTCGACGGCGGGCACAGGGGCGGAGGACACCTCCCTATCGTGACCGACCACGTGCACATCTGTCCAGAAACACGCAAAGTGATTGCACTTTCTTGATCGTTTCGCCGGTCAGTGCCATGCTCCCGCCATGACGACGATCTGCTTCGTCGGTGCCGGGTCGGCCGAGTTCACCCGTCAGCTGCTGCGCGACCTGCTGTCCTACGACGACCTCGGTCCACTCACGCTGGTGCTGCACGACATCGACGAGCGCCGACTCCGCCTGGCCGGCGACGTGGCCCGCCTGACCGTCGACCACCACGGTCGCGAGGCCGAGGTGCGGGTCGAGGCGGACCGTCGTACGGCCCTGACCGGCGCAGACTTCGTGGTCAACACCGTCAACGTCGGAGGCCACGCCGCGACACTCTCCGACTTCGAGGTGCCGGCGCGCTTCGGCGTACGCCAGACCATCGCCGACACCCTGGGGGTCGGTGGCGTCTTCCGCGCGCTGCGCACGTTCCCCGTCCTCGATGCGCTGGCTCGCGACATCGGTGAGGTGTGTCCCGACGCGTGGCTGCTCAACTACACCAACCCGATGGCGATGAACCTCCAGTACCTCGGAGACCGCCACCCGGAGGTCAAGGCGCTGGGGCTGTGCCACTCGGTCTTCTGGACCGTGCACGACCTGTGCGAGCTCGTCGGCGTGCCGCTGGAGGACGTGACGTTCCACAGCGCGGGGGTCAACCACCAGGCCTGGGTGCTGCGGTGGGAGCGCGACGGCGAGAGCCTGTACCCGCTGCTCGACGAGCGCATCGCGGCCGACCCCGAGCTGCGCCGCCGGGTACGTGTCGATCTCTACCGACGACTCGGCTACTACCCGACCGAGACCAGCGAGCACTCCAGCGAGTACGTGCCGTGGTACCTCCACGACGAGGCGGAGATCGCTCGCCTGCGGATCCCGGTCGACGACTACATCGGCATCAGTGCAGCGAACGTGGCCGACATCGAGGCGCTCGAGACGGAGGTCGCGGCCGGCCGGTACGTCGAGCCCGAGGAGGAGGCGGCGGAGTACGCGCCACAGGTCGTGCACAGCCTGGTCACCGGGACGCCGCGCACGATCCAGGTGACGGTCCCGAACCACGGCCTCGTGCCGAACCTGCCGGCCGGAGCGGGCGTCGAGGTCCCGTGCGTGCTGGACGCCGACGGCGTCCGGCCGCAGGCGGTCGAGGCGTTGCCGGCCGCGTGTGCGGCGCTGAACCGGCACTTCCTCTCGGTGGTCGACCTGACCGTCCGGGCCGCCGTCGAGGAGCGGCCCGAGCTGGTACGACGAGCCCTGATGGTCGACCCGAACACGGCCGCGACCCTGTCCGTCGGGGCCATCTGGGACCTCGCGGACGCGATGGTGGCCGCCCACGGGTCGCTGCTGCCGGAGGCGCTGCGGGGACCGTTGTCGCTCTGACGCCCGCGGCCGCGTCAGGACGCGTCGACGAGGTGGACCCGGATCCCGGCCCGCTGCAGGGCGGAGACCGCGTCCGGCGCCGCGGCCGAGTCCGTGATCAGGTCGGTGACCAGGTCGAGGTCGCCGATCTTGGCGAACCCGCGTCGGCCCAGCTTGCTGGAGTCGGCCACGACGGCGGCGCGGGCGGCGGTGCGGACGAGGGCGCGGTTGGTCTGGGCCTCCACCTCGTGGTGGGTGGTGAGCCCGGCCGTGGGGCTGATGCCGTCGACGCCGATGAAGGCCAGGTCCAGGTTCAGGTGGGCGAGCGTCAGCTCGGCGAGCGGACCGACCAGCTCGTAGGACTCGGCCCGCGCGCTGCCCCCGCAGACCACCAGCTCGATGTTGGAGCGGACGGCGAGCTCGGAGGCGATGTTGAGGGCGTTGGTCACCACGCGCAGCCCCGGGCGACCCGACAGGGCCCGCGCGACCTCGGTGGTCGTCGTACCGCCGTTGAGGCCGACCGAGGTCGTCTCCGCGGTCACCAGCTCCGCGGCTGCGGCCGCGATCGCGCGCTTCGCGTCGTGGTGCTGGCCGCCGCGGTAGCGCATCGGCAGCTCGTAGAGGACGCCGGAGGCGACGGCCCCGCCGTGCGTCCGGGTGAGCAGGTTCTGCTGCTCCAAGCGGTGCAGGTCGCGGCGTACGGAGGCCTCCGAGACGTCCAGCTGCTCCGCCAGCTCGGAGACGCCCACCGACCCGCTCTCGTTGAGCTGCTGGAGGATCAGCCCCAGGCGCACGTCTTGTCGCATGGGTGCACAGTACGCGCAGATCCGTGCTCACTTCGCGCACGTTCACGGGCGCGAGTTCCTTGACCGACCGTTACAACCGTGCAAGGCTGAGCAAACTTCACGATCGAATCTGCTTGATCGCGGAAATGAAGGGACGAGCGAGATGTCACCTCACCCCCGGTCCGTCCACCGCCGCGGACGGCCGCTGCGAGCGCTCGTGGCCGTCGCCCTGGCGGCCGGCGTCCTGACCGCGTGCGGCGGCGGCGGTGGCGACTCGAGTGGGAGCACGTCGATCGTGGTCTCCCACGGCTACACCGACGCCGAGGCCACGGCCCTGCAGTCGGCCGTCGACACCTGGAACCAGCAGCACCCCGACGAGAAGGTGAGCCTCCAGTTCAACGGCGGCAACGACAACGCGCTCCAGAAGGTCGTGGCCGGGTTCACCGCGGGGAACTTCCCCGACGTCTCCTACCAGTACGGGTCCTCGGCCACCCAGCTGGTGCGGCAGCCCAAGCTCGTCGACCTGACGGACCGGGTCACGGCCCCGTCGGTGCACTGGGACGACTTCTACCCCTCGGCCCGCGAGGCGGCGACGGTCGACGGCAAGGTCGTCGGCGTCCCGGCCCTGATCGACAACCTCAGCCTGGTCTACAACAAGCAGCTCTTCGCCCAGGCGGGCGTGGCCCCGCCGACGAGCGACTGGACGTGGCAGGACTTCCGTGACGCGGCCAAGAAGCTCACGGACGCGAGCACGCACACCTACGGCTGGGCCTACGTCAACGACGGCAGCGAGGACACCGTCTGGCGCTACCTCGCGATGCTGTGGCAGGCCGGCGGTGACCTCCTCAACTCCGACAACACCAAGCCGGCCTTCGACTCGCCCGCAGGCAAGGCCGCCCTGCAGCAGCTCGAGGACATGGCGGTGACCGACAAGTCGGTCTACCTCGACCAGGGCAACGGGCAGTACCTCAACCTCTTCAACAGCGGGAAGATCGCCATGCTCTGGACCGGTCCGTGGGACCTGTCGAGCATCAACTCCGACGTCAAGTACGGCGTGACCTACCTGCCCGGCTACAACGGCAACCACGAGACGATCTCCGGGCCCGACGTGTACATGCTCTTCGACCACTCGTCGGCCCGCTCCGACGCGGCGTTCGACTTCGTCACCTGGCTGACCTCCGCCGAGCAGCACCTGAAGTTCGCCATCGCCACCGGCGACCTGCCACTGCGCCAGTCCGAGACCACGCTTCCGGGCTATAAGACCTTCCTGAAGAAGTTCCCCGCCGAGAAGGTCTTCGTGTCGAACCTCGACAACGTCAAGCACATCCGCCCGAACATCGCGTCGTACGCCCAGGTGTCGGCCATCATCGGGACCATGGTGCAGTCCGTCCTCCTCGGCCAGGCGTCGCCCGACGAGGCGCTCAGCTCGGCCTCGTCGCAGGTCTCCTCGGTGCTGGCCGGCTCGTGACGCAGGCTCGTCGGCGGGGCACGATCCTGCCGCCGCGCCGTGTGCCGACCCCGCAGGCAGGGCGTCCCCGGAGGTCACGGTCCTGGCGCACGCGCAGCGACGCGGTCACCGGCTGGGCGATGGTCTCCCCGAGCATCCTCCTGATCGGGCTCTTCGGGCTGGTCCCGGTGGTCTGGGCGTTCCTGCTGTCGTTCCAGCACAACGACCTGCAGACGCCGGGGCAGTGGGCCGGGCTCGACAACTACCGGCAGCTGATGCACGACCCGGTCTTCCGGGACTCGGTCCGCCACACGATCGTCTACACCTTGCTCTTCGTGCCGAGCACCCTGCTGCTCTCGCTGCTCGCGGCGTCCGCACTGAACCGGCGGATCCGTGGGATCACCGTCTACCGGCTGGCGGTGTTCATCCCGGTCGTCACCTCGACCATCGCCACGGGCGTCATCTTCACCTGGCTCATGGATCCCGAGTTCGGGCTCCTCAACGCCGGGCTCAGCAAGCTCGGCCTGCCCACGTTCGGCTTCTTCTCCTCACCACACCAGGCGCTGTTCTCGGTCGTGATCATGACCGTGTGGGGATGGGTCGGGTTCGGCGCCCTGATCTTCCTGGCCGGGCTCCAGGGGATCCCGCAGGACCTGATCGACGCGGCCCAGATCGACGGCTGCTCCCGGCGAGGCGTGTTCTGGCGGATCGAGGTGCCGCTGCTGCGCCCGGTCTCGGGATTCATGCTCGTCTGGCTGACCATCAACGCCCTCCAGCTCTTCGACGAGGTCTACGTGACGACCAAGGGCGGTCCGCTGCACGCGACCACCGTGGTCGTCTACTACCTCTACCTCCAGGCGTTCCAGTTCTTCCACGCCGGCTACGCCACCGCCATCGCGACCGTGCTGTTCGTGGTGATCGCCGCGATCACGCTGGTCCAGCTGCGGCTCACGCGGGACTCATCGGCGGGTGAGCGCTGATGACGAGCACCGCCGACGCCGTACGACGGTCGGGCGGGCCGCCGCGGAAGCGCTGGCGACGACCCTCCGGATGGCACCTCGTCCTGATCCCGGTGGCGGTGGTGATGGCCCTGCCGCTGCTGTGGATGCTGCTCACGAGCGTGTCCACGCTGGCCGAGACGCGACGCTTCCCGCCGGGTCTGCCCAGCGGGATCCACTGGGCGAACTACTCGCAGGCCTGGACCGACTCACCCATGGCCCGGTGGATGATCAACAGCGCGATCGTGTCGACCACCTGCGTGGTCAGCAACCTGGTGATCTGCAGCCTCGCCGGCTACGCCTTCGCCCGGTTGCGCTTCCCCGGCTCTCAGGTGGCCTTCATCGCGATCCTCGCCACCTTGATGGTGCCGTTCCAGGTGGTGATGATCCCGACGCTGCTGATCGTCAAGCACCTGCACCTCGTCGACAGCCTCCCGGCGCTGATCCTGCCCAACCTGGCGACGCCGTTCGGGATCTACCTGCTCCGCCAGTTCTTCCTCTCGCTCCCGCTCGAGCTGGAGGAGGCGGCGCTCATCGACGGAGCCGGCCGGCTCCGGATCCTCCGCACCATCCTCCTGCCCCTGATGGGCCCGCCCCTGAGCACCGTGGCCGTGCTGACCTTCCTGTCGGTCTGGAACGACTTCCTCTGGCCCCTCGTCGTGATCGCGACGCCCGACAACATGACCGTGCAGCTCGGGCTCGCGACCTTCCAGAGCGCCCACTACACCAACTGGCCGGTGCTGATGGCGGCGACGGTGATCAGCCAGATCCCGGTCCTGGCGCTGTTCCTGCTCGGCCAGCGCTACTTCGTCCAGTCGATCGCCAACACCGGGATCAAGTGACGCGGGTTGTCGTCGGCCCCGAGGCGGAGTACAGAGGACCCAGGTCCGCGGCACGTCGAGGCGGACCGCCCAGGTCCGAGCACCGGGAGGCCCGCGATGACCACGCACGCCGTCAGCCAGCCGACGACGACGCCCCTCGGGGCCGACGAGCTCGCTCGCATCGACGCCTGGTGGCGCGCGGCGAACTACCTCTCGGTGGGGCAGATCTACCTGATGGACAACCCGCTGCTGCGTGAGCCCCTACGCCCCGAGCACGTGAAGCCACGGCTGCTCGGCCACTGGGGGACCACCCCGGGGCTCAACTTCCTCTACGCCCACCTCAACCGGGCGATCATGGCGCGCGACCTCGACGTGATCTACGTGATCGGTCCTGGCCACGGGGGCCCCGGCCTGGTGGCGTCGGCCTACCTGGAGGGCACCTACACCGAGACCTATCCCGACATCACGCTCGACGAGGAGGGGCTGCAGCGGCTCTTCAAGCAGTTCTCCTTCCCCGGAGGCATCCCGAGCCACGTGGCGCCCGAGACACCGGGCTCGATCCACGAGGGTGGCGAGCTGGGCTACTCGCTGTCCCACGCCTACGGCGCGGCGTTCGACAACCCCGACCTGGTGGTGGCGGCCGTCGTCGGCGACGGGGAGGCGGAGACCGGCCCGCTGGCCACCAGCTGGCACGGCACGAAGTTCGTCGACCCGGAGCGCGACGGCGCGGTGCTGCCGATCCTCCACCTCAACGGGTACAAGATCGCCAACCCGACCATCCTGGCCCGCATCCCCGACGAGGAGCTCGACGCGTTGCTCCGCGGCTACGGCCACACGCCGTACGTCGTCTCCGGCGACGACCCGGAGACCATGCACCAGGCGTTCGCCGCCACCCTCGACCGCTGCCTCGACGAGATCCGCGACGTGCAGGACCGCGCCCGCGCCGGACGGCTCCACGGGCGCCCCTCGTGGCCGATGATCGTGCTCCGCAGCCCGAAGGGCTGGACCGGCCCGAAGGAGGTCGACGGAGCCCGGATCGAGGGCTACTGGCACTCCCACCAGGTGCCGTTCGCGGACGCCCGCGGCAACGACGGCCACCGGCAGATCCTCGAGGACTGGATGCGCAGCTACCGCCCCGAGGAGCTGTTCGACGCCACCGGCGCGCCGGTCGCCGCGATCCTCGACCAGCGCCCCCTGGGCGAGCGGCGGATGAGCGCCAACCCTCACGCCAACGGTGGTCTGCTGCTGCGGGACCTGCGGCTCCCCGACTTCCGCGCGTACGCCGTGCCGGTGGCGGAGCCGGGCACGGGTGCCGTGGAGGCGACGCGCGTCCTCGGGAGGTTCCTGCGCGACGTGATGGCTCGTAACGGGGACCGGTTCCGGGTGTTCTCCCCCGACGAGAACAACTCCAACCGCTTCCAGGACATCCTCGAGGTCACCGACCGGACGTGGAACGCCGAGACCCTCCCCTACGACGACCACCTCGCGCCGGACGGTCGGGTGATGGAGATCCTGTCCGAGCACACGTGCCAGGGATGGCTCGAGGGCTACCTGCTGACCGGCCGGCACGGGTTCTTCTCCTGCTACGAGGCCTTCGTCCACGTGGTCGACTCGATGTTCAACCAGCACGCGAAGTGGATGGAGTCGAGCAACCGCATCCCGTGGCGCCGCCCGGTGGCCTCGCTGAACTACCTGCTCACCTCGCACGTGTGGCGGCAGGACCACAACGGCTTCTCCCACCAGGACCCGGGGTTCATCGACCACGTCGTGAACAAGAGGGCGGGCGTGATCCGGGTCTACCTCCCACCTGATGCCAACACCTTGTTGTCGGTGGCCGACCACTGCCTGCGCAGCAAGCAGTACGTCAACGTGATCGTGGCCGGCAAGCAACCCGCCCTGCAGTACCTCGACATGCAGCAGGCGATCATCCACTGCACCAAGGGGATCGGCATCTGGGACTGGGCCGGCACGTGTGGTGGCGAGGAGCCCGACGTGGTGATGGGCTGCGCGGGCGACGTCCCCACGATGGAGACGCTCGCGGCCGTCGACCTGCTCCGTGGATTCTTTCCCGACCTGAAGATCCGGGTGGTGAACGTGGTCGACCTGATGCGGTTGCAGGACCACACCGAGCACCCGCACGGGCTCGGCAGCCCCGACTTCGACGCGCTGTTCACCCGCGACAAGCCGGTGATCTTCGCCTACCACGGCTATCCGTGGCTGATCCACCGGCTCACCTACCGGCGTACGAACCACCCGAACTTCCATGTCCGCGGCTATCGCGAGGAAGGCACGACCACGACGCCCTTCGACATGACCGTGCTCAACCAGGTCGACCGCTTCGACCTCGCGATCGACGTCATCGACCGGGTGCCCGGGCTGCAGGCCCGAGGCGGCGAGGCCCGGGAGTGGTTGCGCAACCGGCTGATCGAGCACGCGCTCTACATCCGCGAGCACGGCGAGGACCTGCCCGAGGTGCGCGAGTGGCAGTGGGGGGCGAGTGAGGGGCCGCAGGTGCACACGCCTTCCCCGTCCCGCAACGCCCCCGAGGCGTGACGTCCGGATGCGGGTCCTGGTGGTCAACGCCGGCTCGAGCAGCCTCAAGCTGAGCGTCCTCGACGGTGAGGAGGTGACGGCCGCGTCGACCGTCGAGCGATGGGACGGCGCGGACGACCTGGGGCCGCTACGCGAGTTCCTCGACGAGGCGACCGAGGTCGACGCGGTCGGCCACCGCGTGGTGCACGGCGGCCCCCGTCATCGCACCTCGGTGCGGGTGGACGACGAGGTGGTCGACTACCTCGACTCGGTCGCCGATCTGGCACCCCTCCACAACCCGCGTGCCGTCGCGGCCATCCGGGCGCTGCGCGAGCTGCTGCCCGAGACCCCCATGGTGGCCGCCTTCGACACGTCGTTCCACGCCACGCTCACCGCCGCGGCCGCGACGTACGCACTGCCTCGGGAGTGGAACCGCCGCTTCGGCCTGCGTCGCTACGGGTTCCACGGACTCTCCCACTCGTACGCCGTACGGCGTGGGGCCCGGCTGGCGGGCCGGTCGCCGGCCACGTCGCGGATCGTGTCGTGCCACCTCGGTGCCGGAGCCTCGGTGTGCGCCGTGGTCGAGGGCCGATCGGTCGACACCACGATGGGCTTCACGCCACTGGCGGGCCTGGTCATGAAGACCCGCCCCGGGTCGCTCGACCCCGGCATCCTGCTGTGGCTGATGCAGCACGGGGGAGTGGACGTGGACACCCTCAGCGGCGTGCTCGAGCACCAGTCGGGGCTGAAGGGACTGTCCGGCGGCTCGGGCGACCTCCGCGACCTCCTGGCGGCGCGCGAGGCAGGGGACCCGGACGCGGACCTCGCGTTCGAGGTGTTCGTGCACTGGCTGGTCCGTGAGATCGGGGCGATGACCGCGAGCGCGGGTGGAGTGGACGTGCTCGTGCTCACCGGGGGCATGGGGGAGAACTCACCCGTGCTGCGTGCAGCCGTCGCGGACCGGCTGACGCACCTGGGCATCGAGCTGGCCGCCGACCAGGTGGAGGTCCACGGCGACGAGGACATCACCGCGGCCGGCGCCCGGACCCGGACCGTGGTCGTCACCGCGGCCGAGGACGTCGAGGTCGCCCGGGAGACGTGCGCCGTACTGGGTGGTCCCTAGCCCCGGCCGGCCCGGTGCTCCCTCCTCGTCGCGATACCTTCGCGGGGTGACCGATGGGGGCCAGACCCAGCTCGACGGCCGGCAACCAGGAATCGAGGAGCTCCTCGAGCAGCTCGTCGAGCGTGCGCGCGACGTCCAGGAGGTCCAGGACCGACTGGGAGGCCTGCTCAGGGCCAACCGCGCCATCGCCAGCGACCTCGACGTCTCCTCGGTGCTCCGGAGCATCATCGAGGCGGCCGTCGGTCTCGTCCATGCCGAGTACGGCGCGCTGGGCGTCATCGCACCGGAGGGGGTCGGGCTCGAGGCGTTCGTCCACGTCGGCATGGACCAGTCGACGGTCGAGTCGATCGGACACCTGCCGGAGGGCAAGGGGCTGCTGGGCCTCCTGATCGAGCAGCCGCACGCCATCCGTCTCGAGGACCTGTCTCGCCATGAGCGTTCCGTCGGCTTCCCGGAGGGCCACCCGCCGATGCGCGCCTTCCTGGGTGTGCCGATCAAGGTCCGCGACGAGGTGTTCGGCAACCTCTACCTCACCCGCGACGACGGCCTGACGTTCTCCGAGCAGGACGAGGAGATCGTCCAGGCCCTGGCGGCCCATGCCGGCATCGCGATCGAGAACGCGCGCCTCTTCGCCGAGTCCCAGAAGCGGCAGGACTGGCTCGCGGCGTCCGCCGACGTGACCAACCGCGTGCTCGCCGGCGACGAAGGATCACTGCACCTGATCGCGCGCAGCGTGCTCTCCCTCGCCGATGCCGACCTGGCCACCATGGTGCTTCCCGAGGGCGGCCAGCTCGTGGTGGCCGTGGCCGAGGGTCGCGAGGCGACCGACCTGGGCGGCACGAGATATCTGCGGGAGGGCACCCTCAGCGACCTGGTCATGGAGACCGGGAAGCCCGTCCGCCTCGCGAGCGCCGAGGAGACCGCCCAGGTGGGCGGTCGCACGATCTACCTCGCGGGCATGGTCCAGGTCGGCCCGGTCATGGTGCTGCCGCTGATGGGTCGCGGCGACGTGCGGGGCACGCTGGTGGTGTGCCGCGACCCGGGCCGGCGACCGTTCGCGCAGGTGGACATGGAGATGGCCACGTCGTTCGCCAGCCACGCCTCGACCGCGCTCGAGCTGGCCGAGGCACGGCGCGACCAGCAGCGGGTGCTGCTGCTCGAGGACCGGGCCCGGATCGCCCGCGATCTGCACGACCACGTGATCCAGCAGCTGTTCGCGGCGGGACTGATGGTGCAGGCGACGGCGACGCACCTGGACGCCGAGCGCGACGTCGCCGTGCTGTCGGGCGTGATCAGTGCGCTCGACGAGGCGATCAAGCAGATCCGCGTCTCCATCTTCCAGCTGCAGCCGTCGTCCACCACCGGGCTGCGGTCAGCGGTCCTCGGGGTGGTGGGCGAGGTGCGGCCGGCCCTCGGGCTCGACCCCCGGCTCGACCTCGACGGCCCGCTCGACTCCCTGAGCAGTGACGACCTGGTCGGCGACGTCACCGCCGTCGTCCGCGAGGCGCTGACCAACGTCGCCAAGCACGCCGACGCGACGGCGGCTCAGCTCAGCATCCATGCGACCACCTCGCACCTGACCGTCACGATCAGCGACGACGGCCGTGGCATGTCCGACACGACGCGGCGCAGCGGACTGGAGAACCTGCGCCGCCGGGCCGAGGACCGGCACGGCTCGATGGTCGTCGCGGAGCCGCCGGAGCTGGGCGGGACCACGCTGGTCTGGACCGTGCCGATCGGCTGACGCCGCCGGCGGCGGACGTCGACGCGGCCGGCGCGTGCCCGGCCCTCCGGGCGGTGAGGGCGCTCCACTCCGGGTAGGGGAGCATGACTCCGTGAGCGAGCAGGTCCACGACATCGGCAAGCGCCGTGCGTGGGTCATCTGGCTGGTGTCGCTGTCGGTCTACCTGCTCGCCGTGTTCAACCGCAGCTCGCTGGGGGTCGCCGGCCTCCTCGCCCAGGACCGGTTCGGGATCTCGGCGGCCCAGCTGTCCTTCTTCGTGGTGCTCCAGCTGATCGTGTACGCCGGGCTGCAGATCCCGATCGGTGTGCTGCTGGACCGCTACGGGTCCCGGGCTCTCCTGCTCTCGGGCCTGGTCCTGATGTCGGTCGGGCAGCTGCTCTTCGCCTACGCCACGTCGTTCCCGGTGGCGGTGCTTGCCCGTGCCGTGCTGGGAGCCGGCGACGCCACGATCTTCGTCAGCGTGATCCGGCTGGTGACGCTGTGGTTCCTGGTCCGGCAGGCACCGATGGTCACCCAGCTGACCGGACAGGTGGGGCAGGTCGGGGCGATCATCGCGGCCGCGCCCCTGGCGTTCGCGCTCGACCGGCTCGGGTGGACCCGCACGTTCGCTCTGGCCTCGTCTCTCGGCGTCGTGCTGATGGTGGCCGTGGCCCTGTGCGTCAAGGACTCGCCCTACCGGCGGGAGGGTCCCGTCCGGATCAAGATGCGGGCGCTCCGACGGACGCTGAGCCTGGTCTGGGGCCATCCCGGCACCCGGCTCGGGATGTGGTCCCACTTCACCTCGCAGTTCTCGGCGACGGTGTTCGCCCTGCTCTGGGGGTTCCCGTTCCTGGTGAAGGGGGAGGGTCTGTCGGAGGGCGCGGCCAGCACCTTGCTGATGGTGATGACCGGCTGGGTGATCGTCAGTGGACTCGTCCTCGGCGCCCTCGTGGCCCGCTATCCGTACTACCGCTCGTGGTTCGTCCTCGTGATCGTGGCAGCGATGGCTCTCGGCTGGGCGGTGGTCCTGGCCCGTTCGACGCCCGCGCCGCTGTGGATGCTGGTCGTGCTGGTCTGCCTGATGGCGACCGGGGGCCCGGCGTCCATGGTCGGCTTCGACCTGGCCCGCACCTTCATCCCGAAGGAGGCGTCGGGCCGGGCCAACGGCTTCGTCAACGTCGGAGGGTTCTCGGCCAGCCTGCTCACGATGGCGTTCATCGGTGTGCTGCTCGACTGGACCAGCGGTGGGGGCAGCTCGTCGTCGTACGACCTCGACGACTTCCGGGTCGCCATGTCGGTGCAGTTCGTCTTCTGGGGGTTCGGCGCGGCGATGATCCTGCGCTACCGGCACAAGGCCATCGCCCACCTGCACCGGGTCCACCCGGGTGTCGTGGAGTCGATGAAGCGAGGCGAGGCCTTCGCGCACCTCGGGTTCCACGAGCGGGAGGGCGTCTAGGCCTCCGCCTCGTCGGCCTCCATGGCGGCGACGTAGTCGCGCTTGATCTGGCGCCAGGCCTCGTCGGTCATCGTGCGCCGCCAGTACGGCGAGCAGGACAGGTCCTGCCGGGTCAGCCCGCGGTCGCTCAGCAGGTGGTGGCGGACGGCACGGATCTCGTCGGCCTCGCCGTGCACGAACCCGAAGGGCCGGCCCTCCGGGAAGGTGAGCGCGCGGACCGCGGCGACCAGGAGCTTCGCGTCCTCCGGCCCTCGGCTGCGATGGAGCCACGCGACGTCGACGTCGGCACGGCTCGGCAGCGGCGTCTCGTGCTCGGGGCCGTCGCAGACGACCCGGACCACCGCCGTCGCCTCGGGGGGCAGTGCCTCGAGCGAGGCGGCGATGGCCGGTAGGGCGGACTCGTCGCCGACCAGGAGGTGCCAGTCCGCGGCAGGGTCGGGCCGGTAGCCACCGCTCGGTCCGCTGAAGACCAGGACGTCTCCGGTCGTCGCGTTCGCCGCCCACGGGCCGGCGACTCCCTCGTCGCCGTGCACGACGAAGTCGACCGTGAGCAGGTGGGCCCCGGGATCCCAGGCGCGCACGGTGTAGCGACGCCTGGCCGGCTGCTGCTCCTTCGGGTGGGTGTCGCGGACCGCCTGCGGGTCGAAGACCTCGTCGTACGACGCGCCCGCCGGCGGGAAGGCCGCGTTGATGTAGGCGTCGGTCGCGTCGGGCATCGAGAGGTGCTCGAGGTCACCGCCGCCGAGGGTCACGCGCACCATCCCGGGCGTCAGCTGCTCCGTCGTCGTGACGCGTCCGTGCACCGGTGAACCTCCTGGGTAGTGAGGCGAGCCTAACCAGGTGCGGATCCGGCCCCCACGGCACCGCCCCGGTAAAGACATTGGCAAAGTCATGCGGCCGGAGCCGACCACCCACCAATCTGTGCGCGGGGGGTCGTGAACCCCCCCAGCGACCCTCCAGAGTCACGGCGGCGATCGTCGTGACGTCAGCTCGACACCCGGTCGGGGGCGACAGCCGGTACCTCGGATCCGGTGTGGAGGAACACCAGCAATGACCACGAGCCGACGTCGCAAGCATCGGGCGCAGCGCATCCCTCGCCGACCCCACGCGAAGGCAGGTCTCACCGCCTTCGCCTCGGTCGTCAGCGTGATCACTCTCGTCCTCGTGGCCGCCGGCAGCCTGTTCGCTCCCAGTGGTGCCTCCACCGCCAGGATCCCGAGGTTCCCCACCAAGACGGTCTGGGTCGGGAAGACCGCGACGGCGACGGCGACGGCGACGGTGACCGTGACCGCCACGGCGACCGTCCCCGGCCCCACCCAGACGGTGACCGCCACCGCGACCGTGCCCGGCCCGACGGTGACCGTGACGGCCACACCCTCCGCCACCTCGACCTCGGGTCCGGACATCAAGACCCTGACCGACTTCAGCCAGCAGTCCGCCGGGCTGTTCCTGGGCTCGGGCCAGCTGCTCGGCAACGGCGTCGACCGGACCATCTACCGGCTGCCCACCGACACGTCGACCAAGACGGACCCGAGCACGGGCACCAACCAGCTCAAGCTCATCCGGAGCGGCGGTCTGTCGTCCGGCAGCGCGGCCGCCGTCGACCTCGGCGGCTTCACGGTGGAGGGCACCGACCAGGCGCCGACCCTCAACGGCTACGGCGGGATCGTCGTGGGCTACGGCACCGGCTCCAAGATCCACGACGTCAAGGTGACCGGCATCCCGGGCTACGCCTCCAGGCCGCCCGGCGAGACGTTCGCACTCGCGCTGTTCCACTCCGACTCCGCGTCGCTGAGGAACGTCACCCTCGACGGGGAGCGCACCTCCGACGGGGCGAAGGTCGGGGCGACGCTGCTCGGCTACAACTACACGACCGGCGCCCACACCATCACGAACCTGAAGGCCAACCACGCGGAGTACGGCTTCGGCCTGGCGATGTTCCAAGCCGCCGGCAGCTACACCTTCAACGGTGGCTGCGACTTCTCCGACAACCGCAAGGCCATCAACATCGAGCAGAGCATCGGCGGCACGGTCTACAACTTCGACGGCTGCGACTTCCGCGGCACCAGCGGAGCGCCGTACGTCGCCCAGGTCACCTCGATCAACTCGTCGTCCCAGGTCTACTTCCGCGACCCCGTCGTCGACTCGTGGCCGCTCAAGGTCAACTGCTACTCGTCGGCCGCGCTGTCAGGGGCGAACAAGCAGCTGGACTCCGACATCCACCTCATCATCCACGGCGTGGACGTGTCGAACGACCCGACGAAGCTGCAGATCACCCACATGTAGCGGGCGTCGCTCAGCGACCTCAGTAGGGTCCGGACCATGACCCGCCTGGTGCTGATCAACGGTGCGCCCGGGTCGGGCAAGTCGACCGTGGCAGCGGAGCTCGCCCAGGACCTGGCGTTGACGCTGGCGCTCGACGTGGACGGCATCAAGCACGCCCTCGGGCGTTGGGACGACGATCTCCTCGCCTCGGGGCTGCAGGCCAGGCGGCTGGCCCTCGCCCTGGCCCGCGAGCAGCTCCGCGCCGGCTACGACGTCGTGGTGGGTCAGTACCTGGCCCGGGCCGACTTCATCGACGAGCTCGAGGCCGTGACCGCCGAGCTCGACGCGCGGTTCCGTGAGATCGTCCTCGAACTCGACGCCCCCGCTCTCGCCGAGCGGCTCGCCCGTCGTTCGAGCGCCCCGTCCCGCCCGGAGCACCGACTCAACGACCGCCTCGTCGGACCCGACGATGCCGTCCGCCTCGTGGAGTCGATCGAGGGGCTCCGCGCGGCTCGACCCCACGCGTTCTGGGTCGACGCGCGCGGCTCGCTGTCCGAGACGCTCGCCTCGGTGCGCGCCGCGCTGTAGCGCTCGTCGAGATCGGGCGGGTGAGGCACGCACCTCCGAGTCTCGACTGGTGGGTCCGGCTACCCCTCGTCCTCGGGCTCGTGCCGATCGACGTGCAGCGCACGCGGCGGCGGAGTCGGGTTGCTGGGGGTGTACATCCCGAACCCGTCCCAGCCGGCCATCTGGTCAGGCACGTGCGCGCCGTAGGTCTTGCGTACCCGGTGCATCGGCGTCCGGAGGTACCACCGCACTCCGACGAGGATCACCAGTGCGACGAACAGGAGCTCCGCGATCGGCACCATGACCTTCCCCTCCGCTGAACCCATCCATGCTACGCCCGATCAGCGGGGTGCTCACCCCACCGTGCGCCGGGCCGGCGCGGCCGAGCGCACAGGGATGCCGTGTCCCCGGCTGGTCAGCGCCACAGCGTGAGGCCGAGCCCGAGGGGGACCACGAGCAGCCCGAGAAGCAGCCACCAGCTGAGGGGGTTCTTGCCGTGGATGCCGAGGCCCGCCGCCACGGCTCCGACCGCGGTGACACCGGCCAGGATGTTGAGACCGATCTGCGAGTCCGGGCGGGAGTCGGGCGCGAACATGGCGAACACCACCAGCCCCGCCGACAGGTGCAGGATCGTGGTCACCGCCAGGACCGAGAGCACCCACTGCTGCACGGTGGTCAGCGACATCCCCGACGGGTGCGCGGGCCGTGGGTTGTCCGGGTCCATCAGGTGGCGCGGACGTCGGCGGGGTGGTGGCACCCCGGATCCGTCGGGCTCGTGCTGGGTCACGGCGGGGCTCAGCCGCCGAGCGGCGGGGCGTCGATGGTCAGCTCGCCGGTGTTCAGCGGGGAGTCCTTGCGCGAGACCATGTCCAGCCGCTCCTCGGGGCTGAGCGCCTCGAGCAGCGGGGCGACGTCGGTCCCGAAGCCGTCGACCTCGGGCGCGCTCGGGACGGGCACGACGGTGTGGACGACGCGGTCGTCGTACACGTGCACGAGGTTGACCGTCTGGTGCCCGTCGACGGCCGAGATCAGACGGTCGAGCGGGGCCGTGTCGACGGTGTAGCAGGTGGCGGCAGCGACCGAGACCGGGATGCCGGCGAAGGTCGCGTGCGACGTGAAATGGTAGTGGCCCCCCAGGATCGCGCGTACGTCACTGCCCTGCAGGACCCCGGCCAGCCGTGGGGTGTCGAGGAGCTCGATGATCTCCGCGGCCGGGACCAGGGGTGACGGGATCGGCGGATGGTGCAACGCCAGGATCGTGCCGTGCTGGGCGGGCGTCGCGAGGACGCCGGCGAGCCAGGTCAGCTGGGCGTCGGTCACCTCCCCGTGGTGCCAGCCCGGCACGGTGGTGTCGAGGCTGACGATCCGCAGCCCGGCGACGTCGTACACGCGATCCTGCGCCGCGTCGGACTCCTCGCCGAACAGCTCACGGGAGTACGACGCGCGCTCGTCGTGGTTGCCCATGCACCAGACCACCTGGGCGTCGATCCGTGCGGCCCAGGGCTCGACCAGGTCCCGCAGCGCGCGGTAGGCGTCCGGCTCACCCCGGTCGGCCAGGTCGCCGGTGAAGACCAGCGCCTGGGGAGGAGGGTCGATCCGCATCAGCCGGTCGAGCGCCGGACGGAAGCGTGCCACCGTGTCGATGGCGCCGTACTGCAGGGCGCCACCGGCCAGGAGATGCGTGTCGCTCACGTGGGCGATCACATGGCTGGGCGGAGGGAGCTGGCCGTACGGGATCACGCGTCGAGGGTACGGGCGGCCGCGCGGCGTAGGGCACCATGGTGGGGAGCGCATCCTCGAAGGACCCGGGAGGCCCGGATGACGAAGGCAGTCCTGAACTCCATGACCGACGCCGAGCGCCGCCTCGTGGCCGAGACCGAGCCGGCCGCGATGGCCGCGTTGGACGAGGACGAGCTGCTCGAGCTGCACGGGCGCATCCGGCGGGCGCGGAGCAAGTACGTCACGAGCTATCGCCGCTCGGCCAGCGCCCGGGTGGGCGCCCGGTCGTCGCGCGGCACGGCGTACGCCGAGAACCAGCGCCACCGTGACAAGGCCGAGGTGTTCGAGCTGAGCCTGGCCCGCGTCAGCAGGCAGGTCGGGAAGGCGGCCGCGCAGGCAGCCGCCGAGCTGAAGGCCGAGCGGTTGGCTGCGGCACGTGGCGACGCGTCTGCGCCTGCTTCGGGCGGCGGCGCCACGGCGAAGGCGACGACTCCGAGACCGTCGCGCGCACGACCGGCGACCAAGACGACGGGCGGCCTGAAGAAGGATGCGTCGAGCCGGGCCCAGGGCGCGCGGCGCCAGGCGAAACGCGACGCCCGCTGACCGGCCGTCGGGGTCGACCGAGGTCGGGCTGTGGCCCTAGCCTTCCCACGGATGTGGCCGGGCCGCCTCCGTTCCGGTCGAGTCCTGCAGGAGGGCACATGGGAGTCGCGCACACGGCACGTGCAGGGGGCATCCTCACCGCCCTCGCCGTCGGTCTGCTCGTCACGGCCTGCGGTGGCGGGTCGAGCAGCGCCTCCGACGGCTCGTCCTCGTCGGGCGCTGCCGTGACCGCGGCCGACCTCGACGGGAGCACCTTCGAGTCGACCAGCGTCGAGGGGCACGACCTGGTGACCGGCAGCACCGTCCGGCTGACCTTCGAGAACGGCTCGCTGTCTGCCAACGCCGGCTGCAACACCATGAGCTCGACGTACGACGTCACGGACGGTCGGCTGGCGTGGACCGGCCACCCGATGTCCACGATGATGGGCTGCCCCGACGACCTGACGGCCCAGGACCAGTGGCTCAGCGACCTCCTGGAGCACGGAGCGGACGTCACCCTCGACGGCGACGACCTCACGCTGGTCTCGGGCGACGCCACCCTCGAGCTGACCCGCGAGACGACCGAGCCCGCCGCCGGCCTGCTCGGCACCACCTGGACCGTGACCGGGATCATCACCGGCACGAGCGTGGCCTCGCTCCCGTCCGGCGCCGACGCCCCGACGCTCGACATCGCCGCCGACGGGACCGTCCAGCTGTTCACCGGCTGCAACCGCGGGCACACGACGGTCACGACCGACGGCGACACCGCCGAGTTCGCCCCGGCCGGCGTCACGCGGATGGCCTGCCCGCCACCCGCCGACACGATCGAGCAGGCCGTCCTGAAGGCGCTCGACGGGAAGGTGGCCGTCACCGTCGACGGCTCGACCGCGACTCTCACCAACGGTCGGCACGGTCTCGTCCTGCAGGCCGGCTGACCCGTGACCGGCCGCTCCGACGAGGGCGCCTCCCCCGAGCGCTTCGTCTCGGCCGGGCGCCTGCCGGCGCCGGACGCCGTACAAGCGACGGTGGACGAGGCGCACGGGCTGTTCCGCGACGACGTGTCGGGCGAGCTGTCGACGGTCTACCCGGTGCTCTCCGCGGCGGACGCCGGCCAGTTCGGTCTCGCGGTCGCGTCCGTGGCCGGCGAGGTGGTGACGGCCGGCGACGCCTTCGTGACCTTCCCCCTGATGAGCATCGCGAAGCCCTTCGTCTTCGCCCTGGTCTGCGACACGGTGGGGATCGACGAGGTGCGGCGTCGGATCGGCGTCAACGCGACCGGCTTGGCCTTCAACTCGGCGACCGCAGTCGAGCGCGACCCCCACGGCCGGACCAACCCCATGGTCAACCCTGGCGCCATCGCCACCACCAGCCTGGTGCCGGGCACCGACGTGGAGGACCGGTGGGGGCGGGTCCTCGAGGTGCTCTCGCGCTGCGCAGGACGGCCGCTCGAGCTCGACGCCGACACCCTGGAGTCCGCTCGTGCGACCAACCACCGCAACCGCGCGCTGGCCAACCTGCTCACCGGACTGGGCGCCCTCCAGGGTGACCCGGGCGAGGCCGTCGAGATCTACACGAGGCAGAGCTGCCTGTCGGTCACCTCGGTCGACCTGGCCGTGATGGGGGTGACCCTCGCCGACGGAGGCACCAACCCGCTGACCGGCGAGCGCGTCATGGACCCCGAGACGGCGCACGCGACCCTGGCGGTGATGACCATCGCCGGGATGTACGAGACGTCCGGCGACTGGCTCCTCGACGTCGGCATGCCGGCCAAGAGTGGCATCGGTGGCGGCATCGTCACGGTCTCCCCGGGGAAGGGCGCGCTGGGGACCTTCTCGCCGCTCCTCGACCCGGCGGGCAACTCCGTCCGAGGAACGCTCGCGGCCCGTCGGCTCACACGCACGCTCGGCCTCGACGTGCTCGCGTCCCAAGCCGTGGAGGCGAGGCCGGGGCGGTGATCGGGTCACCCACAAGGGTGGCGCCGGTACTAGGGTTCGAGAGTCCCGTCTCGGTGAGGGAGCCCCCAGGAGGCCACATGTCCAGCCACCCGGCACGCGCTGACTTCGACCCGATCCCGTCCGCCCGGAGACCCGTCTCCGTGACCGTCGTGACCTCGCTCCCGTCGGTGGCTGATGCCGCCGCCCTGGCGGTTCCCGTGTTCTCCGGTGCAGAGCCGCCGGCGGACCTGGGCGTCGACGCCGCACATCTGGCGGTGGCCGGGTTCACCGGAGCGGCGGACCAGACGCTGGTCGTCCCCGGTGAGGACGGGCGCGCCCTGGTGGCCCTGGGGATCGGCGACGGTGCGGACGTCGGGGTCACCCTGGTCCGTGACCTGGCGGCCTCGTTCGCGAGGGCGGTCCCGCAGCACCGCACCCTGGCCGTCGAGCTGCCGGAGTCCCGCACCGCGATCTCGGCCGGCGAGTTCGCGCAGGCTGTCGTCGAGGGCGTGCTGCTCGCCCGCTGGCGCTTCTTCGTGGGTCGGGGCGGTGACGAACCGACCCTGACCGCGCTCACCCTCGTCGCCCCCGAGGCCGCGGCCGAGGAGACGCGGGCCGGAGCGACGCGCGGCCAGGTGGTCGCCCGCGCCGCTGCCATCAGCCGCGACCTGTCCAACTGCCCGGCGACGACGCTCACGGCCGCCCGCATGGGCGAGGTGGCCCTCGAGCTCGGCCCCGGGGCCGGGCTCGAGGTCGAGGTGTTCGACGAGGACCAGCTGATCGAGATGGGCTGCGGCGGCATCCTGGGGGTGAACCTCGGTAGCCGCGACGAGCCACGACTGATCAAGCTGACCTACCGTCCCGCCTCGCCGGCCGGACATCTCGGTCTCGTCGGCAAGGGGGTCATGTACGACTCCGGAGGCATCAGCCTCAAGCCCAGCGACGAGTCCCACGCCCAGATGAAGAACGACATGACGGGCGCGGCGGCGATCCTCGGTGCGATGACGGCCCTGCAGGCACTGGGCTGCACGGCGGCGGTCACGGCGTACCTGTGCTGCACCGACAACATGCCCTCCGGCTCGGCCATGAAGCTAGGTGACGTGCTCCGGATGCGCAACGGGACGACGGTCGAGGTGCTCAACACCGACGCCGAGGGTCGCCTCGTGATGGCCGACGGGCTGTGTCTGGCGGTCGAGGACGGTGTCGACGCGGTCGTCGACATCGCCACCCTCACCGGCGCCTGCCTGCGGACCTTCGGCGTCGACATCGCAGGGGTGATGGGCAACGACCGCGACCTGATCGGGCGCCTCCAGGAGGCGGGCGAGGTGGCAGACGAACCGGTGTGGGAGCTTCCGCTCCACCGGCCCTATCGGGCCCAGCTCGAGTCGTCGATCGCCGACCTGACCAACATGGGTGGGGTCAACGCCGGCTCCATCACCGCGGCCCTGTTCCTCGAGGAGTTCGTGGACGGCACGCCGTGGGCCCACGTCGACATCGCCGGTACGGCGCAGCAGCCGGCGGTGCGCACCTGGCGCAACAAGGGGGCCAGCGGGTTCGGTGCGAAGCTGCTGATCGAGCTGGCGACCGGTTTCTCCGCACCCGAGGGAGCACGGGCATGAGCGAGGCGACAGCGGAGCCGGACACCGGCAGCGGAGGCTTCCTCGGCTGGATCGAGCGGGTGGGCAACAAGGTGCCGCACCCGGCCATGATCTTCCTGGGCCTGATCGTCGGGGTGATCGTGCTGTCCGCGGTGATGTCCTGGGCGGGAGTCAGCGTCACCACCGACGTCGCGGAACCCGACCCCACCTACGTGTCGCAGACCGATACCGACGCCGGCTCGACGTACCCGTCGATCACCCAGGAGCCCCAGGAGCCGGTCCCGGACTACCACGTCCACCAGGAGACCATCGAGGTCAAGAGCCTGCTCAGCGGTGACGGTATCCGACAGATGTTCACCACGGTGGTCCAGAACTTCAACGACTTCGGCGTCGTCGCGGTGATCCTCGTCGCGATGATCGGCGTCGGGGTCGCGGAGGAGGCCGGCCTGATCGCCGCCCTGATCCGGAAGATGGTGCAGGTCGCTCCCGCGAGTGCGATCACGTTCATCATCGTCCTGCTCGGCGGCATCTCGAGCGTCGCGTCCGACGCCGGGTACCTCGTCCTGATCCCCCTGGGAGCGGCGGCCTTCGTCAGCCTGGGCCGACACCCACTCGCCGGCATCGCGGCGGCGTACGCCGGCGTGAGTGCGGCGTTCTTCGTCAACATCCTGATCACGCCGGCCGACGGCATCATCACCGAGGTCACCAACGAGATCATCGGGGGCGTCGCGCCCAACGCGGCTCAGCTGAACGTGACCCAGAACTTCTACTTCGCGATCGCCTCGACGCTCTTCTGCGCGGCCGTGATGACCGTGCTGACCGAGAAGTACGTCGAGCCTCGGCTCGGACGGTGGGATCCCGCGGAGCGTCCGCCCGACGCCCCGGTCGACCACGTGCCGAGCGGTGACGAGCTCTCGCACGAGGCACGCGGCCTCCGGCTGGCAGGCCTCTACACCCTGGTGGCGGCGCTGGTCGTCGGGTTGTTGACCTTCCTGCCGAACGCGCCGCTGCGCAACCCGGACACCGGGGAGATCTTCGGCAACTCACCCTTCATGAGCAGCCTGCTCTTCATCATCTCGATGCTGTTCCTGGCCGCCGGCCTCGGCTACGGACGCGGCGCGAACAGCCTGGTGGGCAGCACCAACGTCATCAACGCGATCACCAAGACGTTCAACGGTCTCGGTGGCCTGATCTTCCTGATGCTGCTGATCGCGCAGTTCATCTCGTTCTTCAACTACTCCAACATCTCCGCGATCCTGGCCACGAAGCTGGCGGATGCGCTCGGCAACGCGAACATCGGGGCCCTGGCCCTGCTCGTCGGGTTCATCCTGCTGGTGTTCGTGATCGACATCATCATGCCGGGCGTGATCCCCAAGTGGGCGATCATCGCGCCCATCTTCATCCCGTTGTTCTACAACCTCGGGATCGCTCCCCAGACCGTGATCGCGGCGTACCGGGTGGGTGACGGGCCGGTCAACGTGATCACCCCGCTGATGGTCTATCTGCCGTTCATCATCCTGGTCTGCCAGCGCTACCGGGCCCATGCCGGGATGGGCACCGTCGTCTCGATGATGCTGCCCTACACGGTGGTGGTGCTGGTGACGTGGACGCTCTTCTTCGTCGCGTGGTACCTCGTCGGCATCCCGTGGGGACCGGGTGCACCCGTCCATCTGTAGCGCCCCGTCCGACCGATGAAGCAGGCGACCGGTGGATGACGCGACCCGTGCCCTCGTGGTGCTGGGGGCTGTCGTCGTCCTGTTCATCTGGAACCGCCTCCCCATCGGCGTCGTCGCGATCCTGGCGGCCCTCGCGCTGTGGGCGACCGGGCTGGTCACCACGCAGGAGGCGGTCGCCGGGTTCGGTGACCCGGTGGTCATCTTCATCGCCACGTTGTTCGTGGTCAGCGAGGGGATCGACTCCACCGGCGTGACCACGTGGGCAGGACGCGGGCTGCTCGACCGCGCCGGCACTGCGCATGCCCGGGTGCTCGTCGCGGTGTGCGGCCTGTCCGCGCTGCTCACGTCGTTGATCACCCTCAACGGCGCGATTGCGGCGCTCCTCCCGCTGGTGGTGCTCCTGGCCCAGCGGATCGGGAGGTCACCGTCGCAGCTGCTGATGCCGGTCGCGTTCGCCGGGAGTGCCGGCGGGTTGCTGATGCTGATGAGCAGTCCGGTGAACGTGATCATCTCCGAGGCGTCCGACGAGGCGGGGGCCGGGACCTTTCCCTTCTTCTCCTTCGCCCTCGTGGGGATCCCGCTGCTGATCGGCACGGTCGCGATCTGCGTGGTCCTCGGCCCGAGGCTGCTGCCGGCCCGGGTGCCCGAGCACACGCCTCCGGACCTGGGCCGCCACGGCGAGACGCTCGAGGCGCAGTACGACCTCAGCGACGGGTTCTACCGGCTGAGGGTGCGGTCCGGGTCGGAGCTGATCGGCCGGCCGTGCAGTCGGGTCGAGGACGCCGAGCACCCCGGCGTGCGGGTGACGGCGGTCGAGTCGCCGGCCGGAGAACCGGTGCTCGACCACCTGCACGACGACGACGTCATCGTGGTCACCGGGCCGCCCCATGAGGTCACCCAGTTCGCGCTCGACCACCGGCTCGCGGTCGGCATGACCGGCTCGACCGACGCCCGCGACCTGCTGACCCGCGAGGCCGGGGTGGCCGAGGTCGTCGTCCCGCCGCGGTCGAGGCTGGTGGGGGAGAGCGTCTACCCGGGCATGCGCCGGCAGAACGACCTGGTGATCCTGGCCGTGCAGCGGCTCGGCCGCGACCGCGGGGACGGCCCGATGGAGCTGGCCGAGGGAGACGCCATCCTCGTCCACGGCCGCTGGTCGGCTCTCGACCAGCTGAACCGCGACCGCGACGTGCTGCTGGTCGACTCGCCCGACGTCGTACGACGCCAGGCCGTGCCGTGGGGAGCCAAGGCCACCCGGGCCGTCGTCGTCCTCGCCGCGCTCGTGGTGATGCTGGCATCGGGCCAGGTGCCTCCCGCGATCGCCGGGTTGGCCGCGGCCTGCGCCATGGTGCTCGCCAAGGTGGTCACCCCTGCTCAGGCCTACCGGTCCGTCTCGTGGCAGACGGTGGTGCTGGTCGGCGCCCTGATCCCCCTGTCCACCGCGATCGAGAGCAGCGGTGCCGCTGACCAGATCTCGTCCCTGCTGATCGACGCCGTCGGTGCGAGCAGCCCGGCCCTGCTGCTGGCCGCGCTGTTCCTGCTCACCGCCGCGCTCGGTCAGGTCGTGAGCAACACCGCGACCGTGCTGGTCGTGACCCCGATCGCGATCGCGGCCGCCCAGGCGACGGGCACCTCGGTGAAACCCGCACTGATGGTGGTCGCGATCGCGGGCTGCGCGGCACTGCTGACGCCGATCTCGACGCCGGGCAACATGATGATCATGAGCCCGGGCGGTTATCGGTTCGGCGACTACTGGAAGCTCGGGCTGCCGATCATGGTGTGGTGGTTCGTGGTCGCCCTCGTCGTGGTCCCGCTCGTCTGGCAGCCGTGAGCGACCGCCCGGTGCGTGGCCGGCTCCGCGCGGTCGGCGCCACGGCGCTCGCGTGGGTTCGCCGTCAGCTGCGTGCGCCGTTCGCCGCGTCCGTGGGAGCGGTCCTGCTCCTCTGGGCGTCACTGACCCCGTCCCTGTTGCCCCGCGACCCGGTGTTCCAGGGCGCGGTGGTCGCGGTCGCGGGGATCCTCGGCTACGGGCTCGGGGCGTTGCTCGGGTGGATCGTGCGCAGCTGCGGGGGTCGGCTGACGGGGCGGACGCGTCGCCGGGCCTGGATCGTCGTGGGCATCGCGGCGCTCGCCGGGACCGTGGTGATGGTGACGGCGTACCTGCGCTGGGAGAACCAGCTCCGCGGCGCCGTCGGTGTCGACCGGATCGGGGTCGACGACGTGCTCCTGATGCTCCTGGTCGGTGCGGGTCTCTTCGTGGCCCTGCTGGCCCTGGCCCGTGGGCTCAAGGCGGCCGGCCGGATGGTGGGCGCGTTCGTCGGGCGGTTCCTACCGGCCCGGGTCGCGACCGTGGTCGGTGGCCTCGTCGTGGCGATGGTCGGCTACGTGCTGGTCACCGGTGTCGCCACCGACCGGCTGCTCGGCTCTGTCGACGCGACCTTCATGGCGATCAACCACGAGTTCTCCACCGACGTCCCGGCGCCCACCAGCCGCTTCCTGTCCGGCGGCCCACGCTCGGCGGTGGCCTGGGACGACCTCGGTCGGCAGGGTCGGGTGTTCATCGCCAACGCACCGACGCGCGAGCAGATCAGGTCGTTCAGCGGGCCACGGGGTCGGCCACCTGTCCGGGCCTACGTCGGCGTGGGCACCGACGGGACGGTGGACCTTCCGCAGGAGGCCGCGCTGGCGGTCGGCGAGCTCGAGCGCCTCGGTGGCTTCGAGCGCGCGGTGCTCAACGTCGTCACCCCCACCGGCAGTGGGTGGGTGAACGAGAACCAGGCCCAGGCGCTGGAGTACCTGTGGCACGGCGACACCGCGACCGTCAGCATGCAGTACTCCTACCTCCCGAGCCTCTTGTCGTTCCTGGTCGACGGGAACCGCGCCGAGACCGCTGGTCGGTTGCTCTTCGACGCCGTCTACGCGCGATGGAGCGAGCTGCCGCCCCGACACCGGCCGAAGCTCGTCGTGAGTGGGGAGAGCCTGGGCAGCTTCGGGGCCGAAGGGGCGTTCAGCGGTGCGCAGGACCTGGCGCAGCGGACCGACGGTGCTCTCTTCATCGGACCGACCGCCGACAACTCGTTGTGGAGCCGGTTCACCGCCGAACGCGATCCCGGCACGCCGGAGGTGCTGCCCACCTACGGCGGCGGCGCGACGGTCCGCTTCGCCGACAGCCCACCGGACTTCACGTCCGACGGTCCTTGGGCCGGGCCCCGGGTCGGCTACCTCCAGCACGCGAACGACCCGGTCACCTGGTGGGACTGGTCGCTCGCCGTCCGCAGGCCCGACTGGCTGTCGGAGCCACGCGGTCGCGACGTGCCCCCGTCGATCCGATGGATCCCGGTGATCACGATGCTGCAGCTCGGAGCCGACCAGCTCGTGGCCAACGACGTCCCGAACGGGCAGGGTCACCAGTTCGGCACGGCGCCGGCGGACGCGTGGGCCGCCATCCTCCCGCCCCCCGGATGGACCGCGTCCGACACCGCACGCCTGGTCGCGCAGACAGCCGAACGGCGAGCGGTCATCAGGTGAGTGACGTTCGCTAGGGCGCCGCGGGTCCGGGTGGCTCGGCCATCCCTGCCACCGAGCGGCGCCACAGCCCCACCGCGCCGACGCCCATCAGGACCGGTACGCCGACGGTGAAGACCCGCCAGACCACCAGCGCGGCCACGGCTGCGGGCTCGATCTCGAGGCCGCCCGCCTCGACGAGCGAGGCCAGGATCAAGGCGTCCACGACCCCGATGCCCGAGAACGGGAACAGCGTGAGCGGGTAGGCGAAGAGGTAGGCGATCGCGACGTCGGCGAGGTCGACGTCCGAGGGGTAGACCCCGACGAAGCGCAAGCACAGCAGGAGGACCAGGACATCGGTGGCGAGCATCCCGGCCAGGGCCAGCAGCGAGCGGGGAAAGCCTCGCTGGAAGGTCGCGGAGATGTCGGAGCGGAAGGTGAGGCACGCCTCGGCCCACGCGTCGGGGTCCACGGTCCGCCGGACCCGTCGTACCAACCGGCCAGCGCGCGAGCCCGTGGTCCGCGCCAGTGCCTCGCTGCGCAGCACCAGCCGGATCCCGACCACGATCGTCACGGCGACCGCGATGCTCGCCAGCTCGAGCCAGCGCAGGCCGGGCGGCTGCCCGGTGGCCAGCAGCAGCACGAACCCGACGGCCGGCGCGGAGAAGCGCACGATGTAGAAGGTGAGGGTGTTCATCACCGTGCCGGCCAGACCCTTTGCTGCCGAGACACCCCACGACGTGAACATCGCGACGCGCAGGGCCAGGTCGCTCGGCGGAGGCGCGACCACCGACATCAAGATCGCGCCGAGGTCGTTGATCGTCGCCCGGTACGCCGAGACACCGCGGATGTAGAACTTCAACGGGAGGGCGTTGAGGACCTGGCGCACCACGACGACCGCGAACAGCACGATGGGCTGCCACCAGGTCAGCTGCGAGAGGGCGTCCCAGACCGCGGCCCAGTCGATGCGACCCACCAGCCGGACGATGACGTAGGTGGCCACGAGCGCCACCCCGAGAAGCACGAGCCGGGTGACCCAGGCCGGTCGCCCGCTGTGCGACACGGTGGAGCTGAGGTCGTCGGCGTGGGTAGCGTCGCTGCTCATGTGCGCGCCGCCCTCACCACGCGCGCACTATCGCACAGTCAGCCCCCGCGGCCGGGCTCGTCCTCCGAGTCGTGGAACGACAGTCCGACGCGGGTCAGCAGGCGGGCTCGTCGGACCCAGAACAGGACGCGGATGCAGGCCAAACCGAGCACGAGCGCCAGGATCCCGGCCACCGACTCTGCCCCGTGGTCACCGGTCGTGCCCTGGTAGAGCAGGAGCGCGCCGCCGGGCACGAGGACGCACCCGGCGGCCGCCACGACCGCGAGGAAGGTCGTGTGCCGGGTGGTCACGGCCCGCTCACGGGCGCGCCGGCTCGATCCTGCCGGTGACCTCGCCCAGGGTGATCCGGCCGCCGCCGACCCCCGGTGCTGCGTAGCGCAGGGTGACCTCGTCGCCGTCCTCGAGGAACGTACGGCCCTCACCGAACGGCTCCCTGCCGCCCCACGAGAGCTCCAGGAACGAGCCGCGGGTGTCGGGCTCGGGCCCGCTGATGGTGCCTGAGGCGAAGAGGTCGCCGGGCCGGGTGGAGGCGCCGTTGACCGTCAGGTGGGCGAGCATCTGGGCCGGCGACCAGTACATCGTGCGGTAGGGCGGCCGGCTCACCACCTCGCCGTTGAGCACCACCTCGACGTCGATGTCCAGCCCGCGTGGCCCCCCGTCGGTCGGGCCGCCTCCGTGGGTCGGGCCGCCTCCGTGGGTCGAGCCGCCTCCGTGGGTCGAGCCGCCTCCGTGGGTCGAGCCGCCTCCGTGGGTCGAGCCGTCACCGTGGGTCGAGCCGTCACCGTGGGTCGAGCCGTCACCGTGGGTCGAGCCGTCACCGTGGGTCGAGCCTGTCGAGACCAGGTAGTCGAGCGGCCTCGGGTCCTGCGCGGGCAGGTCGCACCAGGCCGCGTCGAGGGCCGCGAGAGGCGTCACCCACGCACTGACCGACGTCGCGAACGACTTGCCGAGGAACGGGCCGAGCGGCACGTACTCCCAGGCCTGGATGTCGCGGGCGGACCAGTCGTTGAGGCCGACGACGCCGAAGACGTGGTCGGCGAGCTCGCCCACCCCGATCCGGTCGCCCCGCTCGGAGCCGGCGCCGATCACGAAGCCCAGCTCGGCCTCGATGTCGAGGCGCCGGCTCGGGCCGTAGGTCGGTGAGTCCTCGCTCGGTGCCTTCCGCTGCCCGCACGGCCGGATGACCGGCGTACCGCTCACCACGACCGTGCCGCCACGGCCGTGGTAGCCGACCGGGAGGTGCCGCCAGTTCGGCAGCAGGGGCTCCTGGTCGGGGCGGAAGATCCGGCCGACGTTGGAGGCGTGGTCGAAGGAGGCGTAGAAGTCGACGTAGTCGCCCACCCCGAACGGCAGGGACAGCCGGGCGTCGGCGAGCGGCGTCGCCGGGAGCGCGTCGGCGGCGGCGAGCTCGGAGATCTCGGCGCGGGTCTCGGCCCAGACGGCCGGGCCGAGGGACATGAAGGCGTTGAGCGTGGGCCGGTCGAGCTCTGGTCGCACGGTCGCCACGTCGAGCACGGAGTCCCGCAGCCGCACGCCGACGCGAGGGGCGCCGGCCCCGACGGCGTAGACGCCGTACGGCAGGTGGTCGAGGCCGAAGCCGTCGTCACTCATGCGGAGCCTCCAGCAGGCCGAGGGCGAGCAGGTCGTCGAGCGGCTCGGTCACGCTGCACGATCCGTAGGACCTGAACCAGCGCCGTGCGCCGCCGAGGTCGCTCGTGCGGGCCAGGGCGACGAGGTCGTTGGGGTAGTGGTCGTCGAGGACCTCGGCCACTTCGGCCACTGTGCCGCCGTCGAACGCACGTCTGGTCGCGAGCAGCACGTTGAGGAAGCCGTGGTGCTCGAACCCGGTCTCGTGGTCGCGGTGACGCAGGGCGTGGTGGAGCCCGGCCGTGCACTTGTACGACGTCTCCCGGTCGAGCGCGGCGTCGATCCAGGCGGCCACCGTGGGGGCGTCGGGGAAGAGGTGGGCCTCGAGCCCTCCGGTCCGGAACTTCAGGTGCGACTCCGCCTCGGCCACGGCGTCGGCGGCGGCCAGCCAGTCGGGGGTGGGCGGAGTCTGCGGGAGCTCGACGTAGACCTGCGCGTCGGCCAGACCTCCCTCGGCCCGGGCCGCGTCGACGGCGGTGTGGAGGCGGCGGACGTTGCCGGCCAGGTCGTCGAGGTCGCGGACCGCCGCCTCGAGCGCGACGAGGCGATGGCCTCGCTTGGTGGCCAGCGCGGCGACTCCGGCGACGGCACCGGCGCCACCGCTGAGCACCACGGAGACCGGCACGTCGGTCGGCACGTCGGGCAGCTGGGTGTCCTTCACGACCAGCGGGCCGACGAGGTCGGCGTACCACTCGCCCAGCCGGGCGTCGTAGGCAGCGACCGCGTCGGACAGGTCGGCGTCACCCGGTGGGAAGACGGCGGCGTCGTCGACCAGACCGGTCCAGGCGGAGGGAAGCGAGGTCACGGAGCCAGCCAACCACGTCGGGCGGGGCGGCTCTACACGAGTCGGGCGCGGCCCCGCTTGCCCAGCTGGTCGGCGATGATCGCGCGCTGGACCTCGCTCGCGCCCTCCCAGATCCGCTCGACGCGGAGCTCGCGGAAGAAGCGCTCGGCGACGTTCTCGCGCATGTAGCCGCGACCGCCGAAGACCTGCACGGCGCGGTCGGCGACGCGGCCGGCCATCTCGCTGGTGTACAGCTTGACCATCGAGCACTGGGCGTGGGCCACCTTGAGGTCGGCTCCGGCATCGAGCGACCGAGCCACCTCGTAGACCATGGTGCGGGCCGCGAACAGCTCGGTCAGGCTGTCGGCGAGCATCCCCTGCACGAGCTGCTTGTCGGCCAGCCGCTCGTCGCCGATCCGACGCTGGGCGGCGAACGCGCTCATCTCGTCGACGAGGCGCTCGGCGGCCCCGAGGCAGCGGGCCCCGATCATCAGCCGCTCGAAGCGGAACCACTCGTAGACGAAGGACATCCCGGCGTCCTCCGACCCGATCAGCTGGGTGGCGGGGACCTTTACGTCCTCGAAGGCCACGATCGGGTGGTGGTGGGCGATGGTGTGGGTGTACGCCGGGGTGCGGACGACCCGGATGCCGGGGGTGTCCTTGTCGGCGACGAAGAGTGCCTGCTCGCCGGCGTGCTGACCCTCGGTCAGGACGGCCTGGAAGAAGACATAGTCGGCCTTGTTGAAGGACGTCACGTGCCACTTCACGCCGTTGAGGACGTAGTCGCCGCCCTCGCGGGTGGCGGTGGCCGCGAGGTCGGACACGTCGGAGCCGGCGTACTCCTCGGTGATGGCGTAGCACTCCTCGCGCCGGCCCTCGATGGTCGGGAGCAGGTAGGTCTCGCGCTGGTGGTCGTTGGCGACCGCGGGCCACCAGCCCGGCGGCGTGGTCAGGCACCAGGCGAGGGCGTTGGTGACCCGGCCGCCCTGCTCCTGCACCAGGACCTGCTGGAGCGCGCTGCACCCGCCGCCGCCGAGCTCGGTGGGGATGTTGGTGGCCGTGAGACCGAGCTCGACGGCCCTGGCCTCGAGCCGGTGTGCCACGTCGTCGGGCAGCTCACCGTCGTGCTCCTCGGCGTACTGCTCGTGGGGGATCAGCTCGTCGGCGAAGCCCCGCGCGCGGGCCTGGAGCTCGAGGTCGTCGGGCGTGAGTCCGTACACGGTCGTGGCCTGTCCTTCTGGGTTTCTCGGCGATCGAGGTGGCGTGCCTCGGCGATCGGGTGGAGTCGCGATCCGTTGACTGACTGTTCAGTCTATGCCACGCTCGCGGTCATGACCACTGTGCCGCGCAGTGCCGACGCGGTCGTCGTCGGCGGAGGGACGATCGGTGCCTGGACCGCCTGGTTCCTGCGGCGTGCGGGTGTCGGCGAGGTGGTGCTGCTGGAGCGCGACACCCTCGGCCAAGGCGCGAGCGCGCGCGCGGCCGGCATGGTGCGTGCGCAGGGCGGCACCGAGGCGGCGGTCCGGCTCGGACTGTTCAGCCGGGAGTTCTACCTCGGGCAGCACGACCTGCTCGGCATCGACTCCGGCTTCGTGGAGCAGGGCTACTTCATGCCGTGCTTCACCGACGCGGAGGTCGAGCAGGCACACGCCCGGATCGCGATGCAGCAGTCGGTCGGCCTCGACGTGCGCTGGGTCGACGGCGACGAGGTCGATGCGATGAACCCGGCGATGGCGGCCGGCCAGACGCTCGGAGCGTCGTACGCCGCGGGTGACGGCTACCTCGAGCCGCCGCGCAACGTCCTGGCCTACACCGCGGCTCTCTTCACTGCGGGGGTGCGCGTCTGCGAGCGGACGGCGTTCACCGGGCTGGTGGTCGAGGGCGGCCGGGTGACCGGGGTCCGCACGTCGGCCGGCGACATCGCCACGGACCGGGTGGTGCTGACCGGCGGCCCGAGCCTGGCGGCGGTGGGCGCAGCGGCGGGTGTCCGGATCCCGTCCGGAGGCGCGCGGCACCAGGTGGTGGTCACCGAGAGCCACCCGGACTTCGCGCCCGAACGGCTGCCGATGGTCTTCGATCTGGCGTCGGGGATCTACTGGCGGCCCTGCGAAGGCGGCGTGATGTGGGGGATGAGCAACCCCGACGAGCAGCCCGGCGAGGCGGTCGAGTTCGACGACGTCTACTACGCCCGGATGAGCGAGCGGATGGCACAGCTGCTCCCCACGACCGGGAAGGTCGGGCTCCGCAAGACCTGGGCCGCGACCATCGACTTCACCCCCGACCACCTGCCGATCCTCGGGCCGGCGCTCGGTGCCGAGGGAGCGATCGCCGGCACGGTCGTCGCCGCCGCCGGTGGGCACGGGATGATGTGGGGTCCCGGCGTGGCCCGCGCGGCCGCCGACCTCGCGCTCGAGGGGACCACCGACGTCCTCGACGTCTCCGACCTCGGACTCGACCGGTTCGACGAGCACGGCCGCAGCCGCCTCACCCCTGACCCCATCGCCCTCCCCTTCCCCGAGAGCGCTGACCCGGCACACGTCGACGCCCCAGGGCGCTGACCCCAGGGCGCTGACCCGGCAGAAGTCGACGCCGAGTCGGCGCAAACAGGCACGGAAATCACGCCGAGTCGGCGCAAACAGGCACGGAAATCACGCCGAGTCGGCAGGTGACAACTCGGCGAAACTGAACATCTGCCGGGTGGGCGTCGTACGGCGTCGACATCTGCCGGGTCAGCGTCGTACGGCGTGAACGTCTGCCGGGTCAGAGAATGAGGGCGTCGACCACGAGGGCGGAGTCGGGGCCGACGACCACCGGGTTCAGGTCGAGGCCCTGGAGCCGGTCGCCGAGCTCGACCGCGAGCCGGCCGAGGGCCACGATCGCGTCGACGAGCGCCTCGACGTCGGCCGGGGCCGAGCCGCGGTAGCCCTCGAGCAGGCGCCCGACCCGCAGCCCGCCCACCATCGCGTGGGCGGTCTCCCGGTCGACGGGAGGCAGCGCGACCGCACGCTCGGCGACCAGCTCCACGAGCGTCCCGCCCGCCGCCACCACGACCAGTGGCCCGAGCAGGGGGTCGCTGACGATGCCGAGCGCCACCTCCACCCCGGTCAGCTGGCTCTGGACGAGCACGCGGGGCCCGAGCCGCGCCGCCAGGTCGTCGTACGCCGCGCCGACGGCGTCGCGGTCGGCGAGCCCGAGGCGTACGCCGTCCGCCTCCGTCTTGTGGTGGATCTCGTCCTCGGCCGTCTTCAGGACCACGGGATACCCGGTCTGCTCGGCCGCCGCGACCGCCTCGTCGCACGACTCGACGACGGCAGCCCGGGCGACTCCGATCCCGTAGTCGCGGAGCAGGGCCGACCAGTCGCTGCCCACCCGGCCACGCCATCGCGCCTGCCGCTCCTCGTCGACGACGGTCGCCGGCCGCGGCCGCGGCGCCGCCGCCAGCAGGTGTCCCAGCGCGCGGAGCCCCGACACCGTGCCCTCGAGGACGGGGATCCCGAGGGCACGGAGGCGGGACGCCGCGACCTGGTCGACGGCCGACGGCAGGTTGGTCAGGACGGCGACCGGCTTGTCGGTGCGGGCGAGCAGCCCCTCGAGAGCCTGCGGGAACGACTCGTCGCCGTCGTACTCCTCGACCAGGTCCACCGCGAGCGCCACCGCACCCACCGCCGGGTCGTCCGCCAACGCCGCCAACGCGTCGCCGAAGAGGTCCTCGGTGTCGGCGCCGGTGCCCCAGACGTCGAGCGGGTTGGTCGGGCTCGAGCCCCGGGTCGAGCAGCGACGAGAGCCGCGCGATCGTGCTCGGCGAGAGGTCGGCGAACGGTACGCCGAGCCGCTCGGCCACGTCCGCCACCAGCACCCGCTCCGCCCCGGAGTCGTGCACCGTGGCCAGGCCGCGTCCGCCGGCAGGGAGCGGACGGCGCGCGATCGCGAACGTCTCGAGACTGTCGGTCAGCTCCGAGAGGTCGGCGCAGCGGTGCACGCCGTACGCCGCGAACAACGCCTCCCAGCCGGCGTCGGAGCCGGCGATCGCGCCGGAGTGGGCGTCGACCAGCGCCTGGCCGCGCACGGACGACCCCACGGTGAGCGCGACGACCGGGATGTCGCGCGCGGCGGCCTCGGCCAGCCCGGCCTGGAGCCCGGCCGCGTCGCGCATGGTCTCGAGCACGAGTCCGACCACCCGGGTCTCGGGCAGCGACAGGGCGTAGGCCAGGTGGTCGGCCGTCGTGCAGACCAGCTCCTGCCCGGAGGAGACGACGACGGAGTAGTCGAGCCGACGGTGGGTGCGCAGCATCGCCGAGAACACCGATCCCGAGTGCGTCACGAGTGCGATCGACCCGACCGGCATGGGGTCGCGCTCGAGGTAGCCGATCGCGCGCACCCCCGAGGTCAGGTCGACGAAGCCCATGCACCCGCCGCCCACCAGCGCCATCGGGCCCGCCGCGGCGACCACCGCCTCCTTCACGCCGTACGCCGGCCCGTAGACGACCGCGCCCGCGTCACCGCGAGCCGCGGCGATCGCGAGCGTCGACGCCAGCGCGGCGTCGGGGATGCCCAGCAGGACGAGGTCGACCGGCTCGGGCACGTCGTTCAGCGACGGGACGCACGGGCGCCCGAGCACCTCTCGTCTCGTCGGGTGCACGAGATGGACGGCGGACAGCCCGGGACTGCGCAGCACCTCGGTGGTCAGCCGCCAGCCGAACGAGTCGGGCCGGTCGCTGGCGCCCACCACCGCGACCGACCGGGCGCGCATCATCGCCTCCAGGCGGGGCGGCGGAGCGGGCGTCACTGCGGACGACGAGCCGGCAACCGTCGCGGCGAACGGCGCGCCGGCGACGCGAGCACGTGGTGCCCGGCGCAGACACCCCTCGCGTCGAGGGTTCCTGGTCGGTGGGTCATGGTCCGCCGTTCGGATGGAATGGTCCTGACTGACTGTTCAGTCTACGAGGTGATACCGTGCGCCCACAAGGAGCGGACGCGAGACAGGGGACCGATGGCTGCGCGCGAGCAGGGTGACGCCGTCGCCGACGTACGGCGTGACCAGATGCTCTCCGCCGCCGCCACGCTGATCGCCGAGCGCGGCTTCAGCGACACCCGGATCGCCGACGTGGCCGAGCGGGTCGGCGCGAGTCCGGCGCTGGTCATCTACTACTTCGGCACCAAGGACACCCTCCTGACCGAGGCGCTGCGCTGGTCGGAGCGCTCGTTCTACGCCGCCACCGAGGAGATGCTCCGCTCCACCACCACCCTGCGCAAGCGGATCCAGATCCTCGTCGAGTGGACGCTCGTCCCCGACAAGCAGACGGAGCTCACCGGTGACTGGGGCCTGTGGTTCGACGTGTGGGCCCAGGCCTTCCGTCACCCCGAGGTGAACAAGGACCGCGCCGAGCTCGACCGGCAGTGGCGCGACCTGATCTCCCGCGTGGTCCAGGCAGGGATCGACGCCGACGAGATCCACCAGGTCGACGTGGAGACGTTCACGATCATGTGGAGCTCGCTGCTCGACGGTCTCGTGGTCCAGGTCGCGCTCGACGATCCCGTGGTCGATGCCCAGCGTGCCCGCACGGTTGCCCTCGACGTCGCCTACCAGGAGCTCGGCCTGACCGGCGACCGCACGCGGTCCTCCCGCTCCCAGTGACCGATCCCGGGGTCCGCGGAGGTCTGGCCCTCGGGCCCCGACGGGTTTAGCGTCGACTGCGGACACGAGACCACCTCATCCCGAGATGGCCTGCACGACAGGAGGCCATGCTGTGTTCATTCAGATCATCCAGGGCAGGTGCACCCGACACGACGAGCTCCGCGAGATGGCGAGAGGCTGGCGCGAGGAGCTGAGTGAGGGTGCGGTCGGCTGGCTCGGCGGCACCTACGGCTTCACCGACGACGACCAGTTCGTGGGTGTGGTCCGCTTCGAGTCCCGCGAGGCGGCGATGGCCAACTCGGCACGACCCGAGCAGGGCGCGTGGGCCGAGAAGATGATGTCGCTGATGGACGGACCCGTGGAGTTCCACGACTGCGACGACGTCATGTTGTTCATGGACGGCGGATCCGACGACGCGGGCTTCGTCCAGATCATCCAGGGCAAGGTCGACGACCCGAGCCGGATCAAGGCGATGCTCGCCGACACCTCGATGCTCCACGAGATGCGCCCCGAGATCATCGGCGGCACGCTGGCCCTCGAACCCGACGGCTCCTTCACCGAGACCGTCGCGTTCCGTGACGAGGACAGTGCCCGCGCAGGCGAGCAGATGGAGCCGCCGGCCGAGGTGCGCTCAGAGCTCGAGTCGATGATGGCCGGGGCGAGGTTCTACGACCTCCACCACCCCTGGTTCGAGTCGGCCTGAGAGAGGACTGCCCGGCCCATGAGCTTCGACGTCTCCGCTGACGCCTACCTGCGCTTCATGGGCCGGTGGTCCGAGCCGCTCGCAGGGGAGTTCCTCGAGAGCGCCGACGTCAGGGTCACCGGGCAGGTGCTGGACGTCGGCTGCGGCCCGGGCGCGCTCACGGCGGTCCTCGTCGACCGCCACGGTGCGCCCGCGGTCGCGGCCATCGATCCCTCGGAGTCCTTCGTCGCGGCCATCCGCGAGCGCTTCCCGGGGCTCGACGTCCGCCAGGGCACGGCCGAGGCGCTCCCCTACGACGACGGCTCCTTCGACGCGGCGCTGGCCCAGCTGGTCGTGCACTTCATGACGGACCCGGTGGCCGGGTTGCGCGACATGGGCCGTGTGACCAGGTCGGGCGGGGTCGTCGCGGCCTGTGTCTGGGACCATGCCGGCGGCGGCTCACCGCTGTCGCTGGTCTGGTCCGCGGCGCAGGACGTGGACCCGGCTGCTCCCAACGAGGCCAGCCTGCCGGGGACGAGGGAGGGGCAGCTCGCGTCGTACGCGCGTGAGGCCGGGCTGCGCGACATCACGCCCTCGGCCCTCGACGGTGACCCAGCGCTTCGAGTCGTTCGACGAGTGGTGGGCGCCCTACCTGTTCGGCGTGGGTCCGCTCGGTACCTACATCGGCACGCTCACCGACGACCACCTCGCCGCCCTGAGGGAGCGGTGTCGAGAGCTGCTGCCGGAGCCGCCGTTCGAGCAGCCGGCCTTGGCGTGGAGCGTGCGTGCGCTGACGCCCTGAGCCCGGAGGGGCTCAGGTGGTCTCGGTCCGGTCGGCTGCGGTCGTCTCGGTCGCCGACGGCTCCGGCGCGACCGCCGTCACCTCGGGAGCCGGTTGCTCGGCCGAATCGGGAGCCGGGTGCTCGGCCGCCTCGTCGGACTCCTCGGGCGCCGGAAGCTCCGCTGCCTCGGGCTCGTCCTCGGGTGCCTGGTCGGCCGGCGCCGGCTCCGCGGCGGCCTCCGTCGCCGGAGCCCCGGTCGCGAGCACCCGGAGGGCGCGCGGGGAGACGAGCACGCTGACGTCGGCCCCCTCCTCCAGCCAGTCCGGAGGCTCGCCCCCGATGTTGGCCACCTCGGCCTCGAGCAGCAGGCCGTCGATGTCGAGGTGCACCGCGGTACGGGCGCCCCGGAAGGTGAGGGTGTCGACGTGACCGCGTAGGACGTTGGTCGAGGCGTCGACCTCGGCGTGCTGCGACACGACCACCCGCTCGGGGCGCACCATCACCGACACGGTCTCACCCTCCTGCGGACCGCTGGCGTTGATCCGCAGGTCGACCTGCCCGACCCGGCAGCACAGCACCTCGGCGTCGGCCGAGACCACCTCGCCGCTCCACAGGTTCGTGGTGCCGAGGAACGTCGCGACGTGGGTGTTCTGAGGTGCGCTGTAGACCTCGCTCGGGGTCCCGACCTGCATCACCCGCCCGTGGTCGAGCACGGCGAGCCGGTCACTCATGGTGAGGGCCTCGTCCTGGTCGTGCGTGACGTAGACGAACGTGGTGCCGACGGTCTTCTGGAGCGACCGGAGGTCGAGCTGGAGCTGCTTGCGGAGCTTGGCGTCGAGGGCACCCATCGGCTCGTCGAGCAGGAGCACGGTCGGCTCCAGCACGAGGGCGCGCGCCAGCGCGACCCGCTGCTGCTGACCCCCGGAGAGCTGGTGGGGCTTGCGCTTGGACAGTGAGCCCATCTGGACGAGGTCGAGGGCGGCGCCGACCCGCCGGCGTACCTCCTCCTTGGTCGCGCGCTGGTAGCGGAGCCCGAAGCCGACGTTCTCGGCGACGTCGAGGAAGGGGAACAGAGCGTAGGACTGGAAGACCGTGTTGACGGGTCGCTTGTGGGGCGCGACCTGCGACAGGTCGACACCGTCGAGCTCGATCCGACCCTCGTCGGGCCGCTCGAAGCCGGCGATCATCCGTAACGTCGTGGTCTTCCCACAGCCCGACGAGCCCAGGAGCGAGAAGAACTCACCCTCACCGATCTCGAGGTCGAGGCCGTCGACGGCCACTTCGTCGCCGAAGCGCTTGACCAGGCCCGAGAGGGAGAGGGCGCCGGCCATCAGGCAGGGGCCCCGAGCACGGTGTCGGCCAGCTCGTCACAGTTCGCCACGAAGCGGTCGACGTCCTGCTCGGTGTGCTGCACCGAGATCAGCCACTGCTCGACCTTGCCCCAGGGTGGCAGGAAGGCGCCGCGGTTGTGCTGGACGAGCCAGTGGGCGTGGCCGTAGCGCCCGTCGAGCTCGCGGAAGTCGCGGAAGTTGCGGATCGGGTGGGGCAGGAACGACACGCAGCCCTTCGCGCCTGCCGTGACCACCCGCCAGGGCGCGTCGTGCCGGTCGATGACGCCCTGCAGACCGTCTCGCATCCGGTCGCGGAGCGCGTCGAGATGGGCGTACGCCGCGTCGTCGAGCACCTCGGTCAGCATGGCCCGGGCCGCCGCCATGGCCAGCGGGTTGCCGTTGAAGGTGCCGACCTGCTCGTAGTCGCCGCGTGCGATCAGGCCCATCACCTCGTCGCTGCCGCCGATGGCCGCGGTCGAGACGCCACCGCCGACCGCCTTGGCGATGCAGATCAGGTCGGGGGTCACGCCCGACAGGCGCGAGACGCCACCGGGCCCCACGGTGAGCCCGGTCTTCACCTCGTCGAAGGTGAGCAGCGCGCCGTGGGCGTGGAGCAGGTCCTTGAGCCCGGCGAGGTAGCCGTCCTCGGGGTGGATGATGCCGGCGTTCATCATGATCGGCTCGATGATCATGCCCGCCACCTCGCCCGGGTGGCGGGCGAGCGCCGCCTCGACCGCGGCCAGGTCGTTGAACGGCACGATCGTCGTGAGGTCGGTGATCGCCTCGGGGATTCCGCTGTTGTCGGCGATGCCGAGGGGTGCGTCCGCGGGGCCGATGTCGTCGCCGACCTCGGGGAGCACCGAGACCTCGACCGAGTCGTGGTGGCCGTGGTAGCCGCCCTCGACCTTGAGGATCCGTTGCCGCCCGGTCGCCGCGCGCATCAGGTGGACCGCGTCCATCGTCGACTCCGTGCCGGAGTTGCCGAAGCGCCACAGCGGCTGACCGAACCGCTCGGAGAGGTTGTCGGCGACCACGATGGCGTCCTCGGTGGGCTGCGCGAAGTGGGTCCCGAGACCGACCCGGGCCCGGACGGCCTCGACGACCGCCGGGTGCGCGTGGCCGGCGAGCGACACGCCGTACCCGCCGTGGAAGTCGGAGTACTCGTTGCCGTCCACGTCGTACAGCTTCGAGCCGGCGCCGTGACTGATCCACACGGCGTGCGGCTCGGCCACCTGCCAGCTGGAGGTGGCGCCACCGGCGAGCGTGCGGGCACGCTCGGACATCTCACGGCTGCGTGACTGGCGCTCCCGGAAGCGCTCCGTCTCGGCGTCGATCAGGGTGTCGATCCGGGTGGACAGCTCGGGGGTGATCTCGGTCGTCGTCATGGGGCTCCTCGCCCGTGGCAGATCATTGACTGATTGTTCAGTCTATGTCAGCGTGAGAAACTCCGGCAAGGACTTCACCTTCCCACGCCAGGGGGCTGCATGGGCGCACCGACCGGGCCGGCGCACGACCGGTCACGGCAGCTCCATCGCCGTACCGTCCTGCGCGGGGGCCTGCTGGCCGCGATGGGCGTCCCCCTCCTGAGCGCCTGCCAGACGCGCACGCACGACTACGGCGTGCTGCGCATCCCCACCCCGGAGAACCCCATCCGCTGGCCGCTGAGCAAGAAGTACCCGATCATCGAGTCCGGTCTCAAGCCCAAGCCCGGCAGCGTGCTCCGCATCTACAACTACGCCGACTACCTCTCGCCGAGGATGATGAAGGACTTCGAGGCGAAGTGGGGAGTCGACATCCGCCTCTCCACCTTCAACGACGCCGACGAGGCGCTCACCAAGATCGCTTCCGGCAACCTCGGCTTCGACCTCTACTTCCCGAGCTACGACTCGGTGGGCAAGCTGATCCAGGCCGACCTGCTGCGGCCACTGAACCGCGACTACCTGACCAACGCCCCGAACCTGTGGCACAGCTTCGACAACCCCTGGTACGACCTGGGCTCGCGCTACACGATCCCCTACACGATCTACTCCACGGGCATCGGCTGGCGGACCGACATGGCCGACGTCGACCTCTCGCAGTACGCCAACCCGTTCGACGTCTTCTGGGACACGCAGTACGCCGACAACATGGCCATCCTCGACGACTGGCACACCGCCATCGGGATGGTGCTGATGCGCAACGGCGTCGACAACCTCAACACCACGAACTCCAAGTACCTCGAGGAGGCGCGGGTGGCGCTGCTCGACCTGCGGAAGACCATGAATCCCAAGGTCACCATCCAGATGTACACCGACATGCCGTCGGGCCAGTACGGGCTGGCGCAGTTCTGGTCGGGCGACGCGATCAACATGCCGTACTACCTGCCGAAGAAGGTGAACGTCGACGTCCTCCGCTACTGGTTCCCGCCCGACGGCGTGGGCGAGGTCGACAACGACCTCGTGGTCTGCCTGGGCCAGGGCTCCAACCCGGTCGCCGCCCACTACTTCATGAACCAGATCCTCGACGAGACCAGCGCCGGCCAGAACTTCGGCTACACGGGGTACCAGCCGCCCCTGAAGCAGTTCACACCCAGCACGCTCGTCAAGCAGGGCTACGTCCCGGAGAACCTCGCGACGGCCGTCGTGCAGGAGAGCGACTTCAAGACCGGTCTGCCGCTGCTCCAGCTGCCGATCACCGCCGAGAACGAGTACCACCAGATCTGGCAGGAGTTCAAGTCAGGTGGCTGAGACCCAGACGGAGACAGCGCAGCCTGCCCCGGTCGAGCCCGAGGCGCCTCCGGCGTCGACGAAGCGTGCGGCCGAGCAGGAGCCCCAGAAGGGGGTCGGCAGCCGCTGGCTGTGGAGCGGTCTCGCCATCCCCGGCATCGTCTGGCTCTGCGTGCTGTTCATCGCGCCGCTCTACGTCGTCCTCGCGATCATCTTCGGCGGCATCGACCCGATCCTGCGACAGCCCGTCCCTGTCTGGAACCCGCTGGACTGGGACTTCTCGCAGTTCAACTTCGTGATGGGCCGGATCTTCGGCCCCGACGCCTACTTCCGCCCCGCGATGATCCGCACCGTGGTCTACGTGGCGTCGGCCAGCCTCATCTGTCTGGTGATCGCCTACCCCGTCGCCTACTTCACCGCCCGGCTCGCTGGGCGGTGGAAGGGCCTGCTCCTGGCCGCCCTGATCGCGCCGTTCTGGATCAGCTACATGATGCGGATGCTGGCCTGGGTCAACCTCCTCCAGACAGACGGCCTGGTGAACAAGACGCTCAGCGCCGGCGGCCTCTTCAACGTCCACTACGCCTGGCTGCAGGGTCACTCCACCACCGTGATCCTCGGCCTCGTCTACGGCTACGTGCCCTACATGATCCTGCCGCTCTACGCCGGCCTCGACCGCGCGCCCACCGCCATGCTCGAGGCCTCGCGCGATCTGGGGGCGAGCCGGTTCCAGACCTTCTACCGGGTGACCTGGCCGTTGACGCGCACCGCGGTCGTGGTGAGCCTCCTGGTGACCACGCTGCCGATGCTCGGTGACTACTTCACCGTCGACCTGCTGTCTGGTTCGCCGTCGAACTCCATGATCGGCAACCTGATCAACAACTCGGTGCTGACGCCCGGCGAGACCGGCCAGGCGGGCGCGTTCGTGCTGATCGTCCTGGTGGTGTCGGTGATCCCGATGTTCATCTACCTGCGCAGCACGCGGTCCGGGACGGACATCGCGGTATGAGCGCCCTGAACCCCGTCTCCTGGTGGCGCAACCCCTGGCGCAAGCCCTGGGGCCTGGCGATCATCACCGCGCTCTACCTCACCTGGTCGCTGCTGCCGGTCCTCGTCGCGGTCCTGTTCTCCTTCAACGCCGGGCGCTCGCGGGTGACCTGGCAGGGCTTCTCGATGCGGTGGTACTACGGCGACCCGCTGCGGTCGGTGTGGCACGACGCCAGCCTCCACACCGCGCTGGCCCACACCCTGTGGCTCGGCGTGCTCGCCACGGCGATCACGGTGCCGCTCGGGGTCGCGCTGGCGCTCGGGCTCGACCGCTGGCGGGGCCGGATCCCGTCGGGGGCCAACCTCGCGGTCATCGTGTCGTTCGTGCTGCCGGAGATCCTGATGGCGGTCTCCCTGCTCTTCGTGGCCACGGTGCTGGTCTCTCCCCTGCACCTCGGGACGAGCGGGCAGGTACTCGGCCTCGTCACCTTCCAGCTGTCGTGGCCGGTGGTGATCGTGCGCGCCAGGCTGCTGACCATCGGCCGCGACTACGAGGAGGCCGCGGTCGACCTCGGCGCCTCACCGGCCGGTGCGGTGTGGCGGGTGCTGCTGAAGCTGCTCTACCCGGCGATCTTCGCCAGCGCCGTGCTGGTGTTCGCCGACGTCATCGACGACTTCATCCTCGTCCGCTACCTCTCGGGCGACTCGAGCACCGAGACGGTGTCGATCAAGGTCTACAACACCGCGCGGGCGGCGCCGACCCCGGCGCTGAACGCCCTCACCACCTTGCTCCTCTTCACCGCGCTGATCGTCGTCACCCTCGGCTACCTCGGCTACAAGTGGTTCACCCGCGGCGAGAAGGGGACCGGCGGACTCGACGTGTTCACGGGCGAGGCCTAGACTGGCTGAACCACCGTTCAGTTCGTGAAGGAGGCGAGATGCCGACGATCCCACCTGCCCCGCTCGACCCGGCCCAGCTGGAGCTGTCCCTGGCGCCGTTCGGTTCCAGCCGGATGCTGCCCCGCGACGCCTATCAGGCCGAGGACGTGCTGGCCTGGGAGCGCGAGCATCTGTTCGCGGGCTGGATGTGTCTGGGTCGCTCGGCCGAGATCAAGCCGGGAGGGCTGCGGGCCGAGTCCGTGGGCGACTACGGCGTACTCCTCACCCGTGACAAGGAAGGCGTCCTGCGCGCCTTCGAGAACGCCTGCCGGCACCGCGGCCACGAGCTGCTGCCCTGTGGCGGCTCCGCCGACGCGCGCGCGATCGTCTGCCCCTACCACGCGTGGTCCTACCGGCACGACGGGAGCCTCATCGGCGCTCCGCACTTCAAGGAGATCGAGTCGTTCGACAAGTCGACGCTCGGGCTCAAGCCGGTCCGGGTACACGAGTGGCACGGCTGGGTCTTCGTCGACCGGTCGGGCACGGCGTCCGACTTCGCCGAGCACATCGGCGACCTGGAGCAGATCGTCGCGCCGTACGACGCGGAGTCACTGGTGACCTGCGAGACCCACGAGTACGACGTGGCCGCCAACTGGAAGGTCATCGTCGAGAACTACCAGGAGTGCTACCACTGCTCGATGATCCACCCCGAGCTGTGCCGGGTCTCGCCGCCGACGAGCGGGGAGAACCTCGAGCGCGACGGGAACTGGGTCGGCGGCTGGATGGACCTGCGCGAGGGCGCCGAGACGATGTCGCTCGACGGCCGCAGCGGCGGTGTCGCGATGGCGCGGCTCGACGAGCACGAACTGTCGACGGTCATGTACGTCGCGGTGCTCCCCAACCTCCTGATCTCGCTGCACCCCGACTACGTGATGACCCACCAGCTGGTCCCCCTCACGCCCCACACGACGCGGATCACCTGCTCGTGGGCGTTCCCCGCCGACGTCGCCGCCCGCGAGGGCTTCGACCCGGCGTACGCCGTGGACTTCTGGGACCTCACCAACCGGCAGGACTGGAACGCCTGCGAGTCGGTCCAGCGCGGCATGTCGGCTCCGCACTACGAGGCCGGTCCGCTCGCTCCCGACGAGGACGGCGTCTACCACTTCGTCACCCACCTCGCCCGGGCCTACCAGGGCAGCTGACGACGCCGAGTCGGCGCAGACAGACACGGAAATGACGCCGAGTCGGCGCAGACAGACACGGAAATGACGCCGAGTCGGCGCAGACAGACACGGAAATGACGCCGAGTCGGCACCTGCCGACTCGGCGTCTTCTCGCTGCCTCTTTGCGCCGACTCGGCGTGAGATCGCTGCCTCTTTGCGCCGACTCGGCGTGAGATCGCTGCCTCTTTGCGCCGACTCGGCGGGTGTCAGCTGGTCCAGGCGTGCCACAGGGCGGCGTACTCGCCGTCCTGGGCGACCAGCTCGGGGTGGGATCCGAGCTCGACGATCTCGCCGTCGATGACGACCGCGATCCGGTCGGCGTCATGCGCCGTGTGGAGCCGGTGGGCGATCGCGACCACCGTGCGGCCGTCGAGGAGCGCGTTCATCGAGCCCTCGAGGGTGCGTGCGGTGCGCGGGTCGATCAGCGAGGTCGCCTCGTCGAGCACCAGCGTGTGGGGGTCGGCGATGATCAGCCGGGCCAGCGCGATCTGCTGGGCCTGGGCGGGCGTCAGCGACTGGTTGCCCGACCCGATCAACGTGTCGAGCCCCTTCGGCAGCCGCTCCACCCAGTCACGCGAGCCCACCGCCGACAGGGCGTCGTAGACCGCCTCGTCGTCGGAGTCCTCCCGCGCCAGGATGATGTTGTCGCGCACCGTGCCGACGAAGACGTGGTGCTCCTGCGTGACCAGCGCGACCTCGGTCCGGAGCAGCTCGAGCGGCAGCTCCACGAGCTCGACCCCACCCACGGTCACCGAACCCGTGCGCGGCCCGTTGATGCCCGACAGCAGCCGGCCGAGCGTCGACTTCCCCGACCCCGACGGCCCGACGATCGCCAGGCGCTCCCCGACGCGGAGATCGAGCGACACCCCGTGGAGTACGTCGTGCCCCTCGCGGTAGGCGAAGCGGAGGTCCTCCCCGACCAGATGGGGTCCCACCGGCCGGTCGTTGCCCGGCGTACGGTCCTCGGGCACCTCGGCGATGCCGAGCAACCGGCTCGTGGAGGCGACCCCCACCTGCAGCCGGTCCATCTCGCCGACCAGCCGGTCGAGGGGTCCGCTCAGTGACTCGACGTAGAGCAGGGCGGCAGTGATCTGCCCGAGCGACACCCAGCCCTGTGAGTGGCCGTAGCCGCCGACGAGCAGCGTGATCACGCGCGGGCTGTTGAACGCCACGTCGATCACGGTGAACAGCAGGTTCCGCAGGGTCATCGTGTAGCGCTCGGCCTGGCCCGACACCGCCATGTCGTCGTCGCCGGCTCGCACTCGCAGGTCGGAGAGACCGAGCGCCTCGACGGTGCGGGCGCCCTCGGTGGTCTCGGTGAGCGTCGTGTTGATCCGGGAGTACGTCGCGCCCTCGGTGATGTAGCCCTTCGGCGCGCGCTGGAGGTAGCGGCGAACCTGGAACCACGACGAGCCGATCACGAGCAGCGACGGCACCGCGAGAAGGACCGAGTTGAGCAGCATGGCGACCACCGACAGCGCGACCGTCAGCCCGGAGATGATCGCCTGGGGCACCCCGAACTGCACGGAGCGGCTCATCGTGCCGACGTCGCGGGTCACCCGGGTCACGAGGTCGCCGGTGCTCGCTCCCTCGACCCGCCCCAGTGGAAGGCGGAGCACAGTGCCGACGATGAACTCGCGCGCCGAGGACAGCAGGTCCTGTCCGAAGATCGTGGACGTCATCTGCGCCAGGAAGGTCAGCACCGCCTGCGTGATGACGACGGCGATGATGACCAGGGCCAGGTGGTCGAGGCTGCTCCGCGCCGCGGCGTGGGTCTCGTCACCGTTGATCGTGGCGCTCACCGTGTCGACCAGGTTGCCCAGCAGCCGGGGTACGACGAGGGCCGTGGCCGCCGCCGCCGCGTTGAGGACGATCAGCCAGAAGAAGATGCCCTTCCGCTCCCGCAGCAGGCCGCGGAAGAAGGCCAGCACCACGTGGTTGTCGGCCACGGGCCAGCCGCGCACGGGGTTGCGCGAAGCAGCGTAGGTGTCGAGCGCCCGCCGCTCCCGCAGCAGGTGGCGGCGGTGGAGGGCCGACAGGCGCTCACGCCACGGCGCGTCGCGCGGCGGCACGAGCTCGGGCGGGACAGCCGGCTCGGCGACCGCATGGTCGCGCCACGTGTCAGAGGACGTCGCCAACGGGTCAGACAGTGCTGGGCTCATGGCCGGACACCTCCTCCACCGGTGCATCCATCGCGGCGCGCGCCACGACACGGCGGTACGCCGGGCTGTCGCGCAGCAGGTCCTCGTGCGTGCCGGTCTCGGTCGCCCGGCCGTTCTCGAAGAGCACCACGCGGTCGGCGTGGTGCAGCCAGAGAGGCGACACGGTGCTGACCACGGTGGTGCGGCCCTGACGGACCGCGGCGACGCGCGCAGCGATCCGCGCCTCGGTGTGGGCATCGACGGCCGAGGTGGGCTCGACCAGGACCAGGATCGGTGCCTCGGTCGCGAGCGCCCGGGCCAGGACCACCCGCTGCCGCTGGCCACCCGAGAGGCCGCGCCCCCGCTCGTCGAGCAGGCCCTGCCAGCCGCCGGGGAGCGCGTCGTACACGTCCTCGGCGTTGGCCACGCGGACGGCCTCCTCGGCCTGCGCGCGCGTCAGCCGCCCGTGCGGGTCGATGGCGTCCTGCAGGGTGCCGGCGAAGAGCTGGCTACCGGTGTCGCTGACGAGGATCTGCTGGCGCACGTCGTCGAGCGAGGCAGCGCCGAGGTCGACACTGCCGAGGCGGACGCCCCACTCGCGGTTGGCCAGCTCCTCGTCGAGCGCGGCGAGGCGAGCCCGCTCGGCGAGCCGCTGCGCCCGGGCACGTCGAGCGGCGCGGCCCTTGATGCCCTCGTCGAGCTCCTGGCTGACCGGCTCCGTGTCGGCCGGCAGGTAGCGGCCGAGACGGTCGGCGAGCGCCGCCGTCTCCTCCGGCACCGCGCACACGACGATCGTCAGGTCGCCGTCACGGGCGGTGAAGCCCGTCAGCTCGTCGTAGAGGTCGGCGTGCTGCGGGAGCGGCGTGCTCTCGGCGCGGTCGGGCCACGGCGGCTGCTCCTCGAAGATCGCGACCGCCTTGCGGGCCGAGACCATGGCCCGGGTGACCTTCTGGGCGAGCTCGAAGAAGGTCTGGATGGGGTAGATCATGAACAGCGCGTAGCCCAGGAAGCTGATCAGCTGGCCGATCTCGAGGTCGCCGGAGAGCACCTGGCGGGTCCCGAGCCAGACCAGCAGCACGATGAAGACGCCGGAGAACAGCACGCCGACGGCCTCGATCGCCGCCTGCCACATGCCCGCGCTCACGCCCGCCTGGCGGGCCAGCTGGGACTGGCGGTCGTAGTTGCGGCCGAAGGTGCGCTCGCCGCCGATCCCGCGCAGGATCCGGAGGCCGGCCACGATGTCGGTCGCCATGGAGGTGAGGTCGGAGTTGCGACCGCGCTCGATCTGCTGGCGCCGGTGCAGCGGTCGCAGCAACGGCAGGGCTGCGCCGACCAGGATCGGTGCGGCGATCAGCATCAGGGCGCCCAGCTCGGGCGACGTGCTGAGCACGATGAACGCGATCACGAGGTAGGAGATCAGCTGCGAGCCCGAACGGGAGACGATCTCGGTGAGCGCGCCGAACTCGTCGGAGTCGGCGGAGGCGACGCTCAGCACCTCGCCCGTCGGCGTACGACGGGGGAGGACGTGGCCCATCTGCGCGACCTTGCGGGTCACCATCTTCATCGTCCCGTAGAGCGCGATCAGCCAGCTGCGCACGATCAGGGTGTGCATCACGATGCCGAAGAAGGCGCCGATCAGCGTCACCAGCAGCAGCAGGCCGGCCCATTTCAGGGTGCCGTCGACCGAGCCCGGCACGATGCCGTCGTCGATGGCCTTGCCGAACATCCACGGACCCACGGTGAGGGGCAGCTGCCACAGCACCCCGACCGCGGTCGTCAGCAGGATCAGCCGCCACTGCATCCTCAGGAACCACCGGAGCAGCGCCGCCGGGGTGCGCGTGTCCGGCGCGGGACCCGGCTTCTCTCCGGGCGCGCTGTAGAACGTGGAAATCTCCGGCGGGAAGTCGCGCATGACCCCCGAAGCCTAGGCTGCGCGCGCCCTCGCGAGCGAACCGATTACCCGGTGCCGGGCCGTTCAGCCGGGGCTGGCGCGAGGTCCTAGTCTGGCGCCATGTCCTACTACCGCAGCGTCGGCTCGGTGCCGCCGAAGCGCCACACCCAACACCGCGACGAGAACGGACATCTCTACCGCGAGGAGCTGATGGGTGAGGAGGGCTTCTCGTCGGACTCGTCCTTGCTCTACCACCGGGGCGTCCCGTCGGCGATCGTCGACTCCCAGGTCTGGGAGCTGCCCGACCAGACGCGTACCCCCAACCACCCGCTGAAGCCGCGACACCTGCGGCTCCACACGCTGTTCCCGGGGGTCTCGACAGGCTCGACCAGCGGGGAGGGTGGCTCGACCAGCGGGGAGGGTGGCTCGAGCGGCGGGGCGTGCCCGGTCGAGGGGCGGCGGATGATCCTGGGCAACAACGACGTCCGCATCGGCTACGTCGTCACCGGGACCGACCCGTCGCCGCTCTACCGCAACGCGATCGGCGACGAGTGCGTGTACGTCGAGTCGGGTGCGGGCACCGTCGAGACCGTCTTCGGCGTCATCGCCTATCGCACCGGCGACTACGTCCTGATCCCGCGCTCGACCGACCACCGCTGGGTCCCGAGCGAGGCGAGCAGCCTCTACGCGATCGAGGCCAACTCCCACATCTCCCCTCCTCGGCGCTACCTCTCGCGTTTCGGGCAGCTGCTCGAGCACGCGCCGTACTGCGAGCGTGACCTGCACGGTCCCGGCGAGACCTTCGTCGTCGCGACGGGCTCGGCCGACGACCCGCGCGACGTCGAGGTGCTGGTCAAGCACCGCGCCGGCGGCCAGGTCGTCGGCACCCGGCTGACCTACGCGACGCACCCGTTCGACGTCGTCGGGTGGGACGGATGCCTCTATCCCCTCACCTTCAACGTCGAGGACTACATGCCGATCACGGGCAAGGTCCATCAGCCGCCGCCGGTCCACCAGGTGTGGGAGGGCCACAACTTCGTGGTCTGCAACTTCCTCCCGCGCAAGGTCGACTACCACCCGCTGTCCATCCCGGTGCCCTACTACCACTCCAACGTCGACAGTGACGAGGTGATGTTCTACGTCGGTGGCGACTACGAGGCCCGCAAGGGGTCGGGCATCAACCTCGGCTCGATCTCGCTGCACCCGGGGGGCTACGCCCACGGGCCCCAGCCCAGCGCCATCGAGGCGTCGCTCGGGGCTGAGTACTTCGACGAGTCGGCCGTGATGGTCGACACCTTCGCCCCGCTCGAGATCGGCGAGGGCGGCATCGCGGCCGAGGACCCGGCGTACGCCTGGACCTGGGCGGGCCGTGGACCCGACCTCGACGACGGCGACGGCGACGGTGGTCCGGCCGTCTACTCCAACTCCTGACGCGATGCCCGCATGACCGAGATCCTCACCCCCCGCGACGTACCCCTGGGCGGGCTGCGTGCCATGAACGTCCGCCGCACCCTCCCGCAGCGCCAGCGCTCGCTGATCGGGGCCTGGTGCTTCCTCGACCACTACGGGCCGGACCAGGTCGACGAGACCGGCGGCATGGTGGTCTCGCCGCACCCCCACATCGGGCTGCAGACCGTGAGCTGGCTGTTCGGCGGCAGCATCGAGCACCGTGACAGCGTCGGCACCCATGCGCTCGTCCGCCCCGGCGAGCTCAACCTGATGACCGCCGGCCGCGGCGTCTCCCACTCCGAGGTGTCGACCGACGAGGCCACCGTGCTGCACGGCGTCCAGCTCTGGGTGGCGCTCCCGGCCGAGCACCGCGACACCCAGCCTGCCTTCGCCCACCACGTCCCCGAGGTCGTCCACGGAGACGGGTGGGACGCCCAGGTCTTCCTCGGCTCGATGTTCGGCAGCACCTCGCCGGTCGAGACGTTCAGCCCGCTGTTCGGCGCCGAGGTGATCATCGACGGCGGCACCGGGGTCTCGCCGCCACCGGACCCCGCCTTCGAGTACGGCGTGCTCGTCGACTTCGGGGCCGTCCACGTCAACGGCGTCGAGGTCACCCGCCACCAGCTGGCCTACGTCGCTCCCGGTGAACCCCTCGAGATCCACGCCGACGACCTCGCCCACCTGCTGCTCATCGGCGGACCGCCGTTCGGCGAGGAGATCGTGATGTGGTGGAACTTCGTCGCACGCGACCACGCCGAGATCGAGCAGGCGCGTGCGGACTGGATGGCCCAGATCACCGACAACAACGGCACCCTGCAGGACAGCCAGGAGATCTACGACGGGCGCTTCGGCATCGTGGAGGGGGACCATCTCCCGCCCATCCCCGCCCCGGTCATGCCGAACGCCCGGCTCAAGCCCCGCCGCTAGCGTGTCCGCCCGGGCCCGAGGATCCGAGGTGGGTGAGTAGTACGTAGTTGAGGCCAGGTGGCCTCAACTACGTACTACTCACCACACCCCTGTGGCGGGGCGGTCCCACGGACTCGGCCTCGGTGGCTGCCGTCGCGGACCGCGAGGATCTCGACCTCGCCGTGCCGATCCTGGGCGCGATGGTCGGCGGCCTCTGACAGGATCGCGGGCGTGCCTGGACCTGTCGTCGGCGAGGACGGCCTCGCTCGCTGCCCGTGGGGTGAGGGCGACCCCGTCATGCGCGCCTACCACGACACCGAGTGGGGCGTGCCCGTCACCGGCGAGGCCGCCCACCTCGAGCGCCTGACGCTGGAGGCGTTCCAGTCCGGCCTGTCCTGGCGGACGATCCTGCTCAAGCGTCCGGCGTTCCGCGAGGCGTTCGCGGGGTTCGACGCCGACCGGGTCGCGACCTACGACGAGCGAGACGTGGCGCGGCTGATGGCCGACGCCGCCATCGTCCGCAACCTCGCCAAGGTCAACGCCGCGATCACCAACGCCCGGGCCACCGTCGCGTTGCGCGAGCACGGCGGCCTGGCCGGGCTCATCGAGGCCCATCGCCCCGAGCACGCCGCGGCACCGCGCACCACCGACGACGTACCGACTCAGACGGCGGAGTCGCTGGCCCTGTCGAAGGCCCTGAAGAAGGTGGGCTTCGTGTTCGTCGGACCCACCACGATGTATGCCCTGATGGAGGCGATCGGGATCGTCGACGACCACCTCGCGGGCTGCCACCGCCACGGAGCGGTCTCGGTGTGACGTATCAGCCGAGTTCCCGCCGACTCTTGAACAGTGCGCAGGGTCGACGGAGACTCTGTGTCATTCCCTGTGGGGCGCCCGCCATGCGCACCACCCGACGGCCGCCGGCTCCAACCGGCGGCCGTCACCTGGTCGGCTAGCCTCCGCTCATGGCTCGCCTCCACGCCTTCACCGACGACGCTCTCGGCGACCTGGACGCCGTCGGGCTGACCGAGGCGCTCGCCGCCGGTCACGTGTCGATCCCGGAGGTGATCGAGGCGGCGATCAGCCGGACCGAGCTCGTAGGACCGACCCTGAACGCCGTCGCCGCCGAGTGCTTCGACCGCGCCCGCGCAGAGGCCGCCGCTCCCCGCGGCGGCTTCTTCGCCGGCGTCCCGACCTTCCTCAAGGACAACGTCGACCTCGTCGGCCTCCCCACCATGCAGGGCACCGACGCGTTCGCCCCGCGCCCGGCCAAGCGCGACGGCGACTTCGCGCGGATGTTCCTGGCGACCGGGCTCGTGCCGATCGGCAAGACCCAGCTCTCGGAGTACGGCTTCAGCGCGTCCGCGGAGCACGCCCGGCTCGGCGCCGTCCGCTCGCCGTGGTCCACCGATCACACCGCCGGCGCCTCCTCGGCCGGGACCGGGGCGCTGGTGGCTGCGGGTGCGGTCCCTCTCGCGCACGGCAACGACGGCGGCGGCTCGATCCGGATCCCGGCTGCCGTCAACGGCCTGGTCGGGCTCAAACCGACCCGCGGCCGGCTCGCTCAGGACCGCACGCTGCGCCAGATGCCGGTCCGCATCGTCTCCGACGGTGTCCTGACGCGCTCGGTCCGCGACTCGGCGGCGTTCCTCCGCGAGGCCGAGCGGGTCTACCGCGACCTGCGCCTGGCGCCGGTGGGCGACGTACGCCGGCCCGGTCGAGCGCGGCGGTCTGTGGCCGTCGTGACCGACGGCATCGAGGTCAGCTCGACCCCCGAGGTCGACGCGCTCACCCGCCAGACCGCCGAGCTGATGGAGTCGCTCGGACACCGCGTCGAGTGGATCGAGCAACCGCTGCCGGCGTCGTTCAAGGACGACTTCCTGCTCTACTGGTCGTCCCTCGCCTCCGTGATCACCGCGACGGGGCGCCTGGAGCACGGTCGCTCGTGGGACCCCTCCAAGCTGGACCCCTTCACCCAGGGCCTCGACCGCCACTGCCGACGCAACCTGCGCCACCTGCCGGGCGCGACGGCGCGACTGCGCCGGTCCACCAGGTTCGCGGAGGACCTCCACCGCCGCCACGACGTGGTGCTCACGCCGACGCTCGCCCGTGAGACCCCCGAGCTCGGCTGGCTCGACCCGGCCCAGGGCTTCGACACCGTGATGGGGCGGCTCCTGGAGTGGGTCGCCTTCACGCCGCTGCAGAACGCCACCGGGGCTCCGGCCATCTCGCTCCCGCTGGCCACCACGGCCGCCGGACTGCCACAGGGGATGATGCTGGCCGCCGGGCACGGCGGCGAGGCGATGCTGCTCGAGCTCGCCTACGAGCTGGAGGAGGCACGCCCCTGGCCGCTCCTCCGCGACGCCTGACACACTCGCGTCGTGGATGCCGACGTCTCGCCGGACGAGCTGAGTGACCCGCACCGCCGCCGCGCCTCCCATCTCTACGGGCTCATCATCAGCGGTGCGGTGCTCGCCACCGCTCCCGACGAGCTCCGGCTGGCACGTGTCGCCGTGCTCATGCTGGGCACCCTGTGCATCTACTGGCTGGCTGAGACCTACGTCCACTGGATGGCGGCACGCACGCTCCGACGGCGAGACCTCACCGGCCCGGAGCGCCGAGCCATCGTCGTGGACGGGTGGCCGCTCGTCGCCGCCAGCGCCATCCCCATCGCCGCACTGGCCCTCGAGGCGGTGCTCGGGTTCGACACCAAGACCGCCCTGGACGTCACCCTTGCGCTCAATGCCGTGCTGCTCTTCGTCATCGGCTGGCGGATGGGCAAGGTCAGTGGGCTCACCGGAGCCAAGCTGGTGACCGCAGCGGCCGTGGCGGGCCTCCTGGGAGTCACGCTGATCGGGCTCAAGACCCTCATGCACTGACCTTGCTAGCGTCGGAGGCATGCGATCTGTCGTGTACTCGGCCACCGGCGACTCGTCCGTCCTGCTCCTCACCGACCGACCCGTTCCCGTCCCCGGGCCGGGCGAGGTCCGGGTCCGCCTCGTCGTCGCCGGGGTCAACCCGACCGACTGGAAGGCGAGGGCGGGGCTGACCGGCCCGGCCGAGCTCCCGTTCGACGAGGTGACCCCCGGCCAGGACGGCGCGGGCGAGGTCGACGCGGTGGGCGAGGGCGTGGCGGGGCTCGAGGTCGGCGACCGGGTGTGGGTCTTCCTGGCACAGCACGATCGACCGGGCGGCACCGCGGCGGAGTTCACCGTGCAGCCTGTCGGACGCGTCGTCCGCCTGCCCGAAGCGGCCTCGTACGACGTGGGCGCCAGCCTCGGCGTCCCTGCCCTCACCGCCCACCGCGCGCTGACCGTGCACGAGGGCGGACCTGCCCGGCTCGCTCCCGGAGCCCTCGACGGTCACGTCGTGCTCGTGACCGGCGGGGCCGGTGCGGTCGGGCACGCCGCCATCCAGCTGGCCCGCTGGGCGGGAGCCACCGTGGTGACGACGGTCAGCAACGACGAGAAGGGCCGGCTGGCCACGGCCGCCGGGGCCCACCACGTCGTCGACTACACGAGTGGCGACCCGGCCGCAGCGATCCGCGAGATCGCCCCGGACGGGGTCGACCAGGTCGTCGAGGTCGCCCTGATCCAGAACGTCGACCTGCTCGGCGGGGTCCTCAAGACGCGCGGCTCCGTCGCGGCGTACGCCAACACCGGTGGGACCGAGGTGACGCTGCCGTTCCGGGCCTTCATGGCGCTCAACGCCCGGATCCAGTTCGTCCTGCTCTACACCGCCGGCGAGGAGGCCCTGCAGGCCGCCGCTCACGACGTCACCGCGGCGGCGGCGGACGGCGTGCTCGGCGTCGGCGACGACGAGGGCCTGCCCCTGACGCGCTTCCCCCTGGCGGAGACGGCCGCCGCTCACGACGCCGTCGAGGCCGGCACGGTCGGCAAGGTGCTGATCGACATCTGAGGCTCTGCGGTGTTCAGCGCCGCTGCACCAGCAGGGCCTGGGCCGAGCGCGCGACCGGGCCGCGCTCGTCGTACGCCGTCGACGTCGCGACACCGACCGACCCCGGCCCCAGGGTGGTGGCGGCGTCGAGACAGATCCATTCACCCACGGGCTCGCGGAGCACGTGCACGGTGAGCTCGGTGTTGAGGAACGCCCACTGGCGTACGTCGAGCATCGCGCTCACGCCGGACGCGGAGTCGACGCAGGCCAGGAGGCGCTGCAGGGGTGAGGTCTCCTCGCCCTCGACCAGCGGCGCCGGTCTCATCCACACCACGCCCGTGCCCGGGGCGTCGAGGCCGCCGGCGATCCACCGCCACTCGACCGCGTCGAGGTAGCCGGGGCTCCAGCCCTCCGGGCGTGGACGCTCGGTCCCGTCGGAGGGCGTGTGACCCGGGGGCGGTCCGGCGGTGCCGGCCCCGCCCTGCGAGGTCGGGAACAGCCAGGCGGACACGGTCGCCACCGGCCGGTCACGGGACACGTCGTGCAGCGACGCCTGGGCGAGCGAGACGGTGCGTCCGGGCCGCACCACGGCCGCCGACACCTCGAGCTCACCGACCGGCACCGGACCCAGCAGCTCCATCGTGAACCGCCCGATCGTCCCGGCCCCGAGACCCTCGACGGCCCGCCCCAGGAGGGCCGCTGGAGGACCTCCGTGCTGCGCTGCGCGAGACCACGGTCCGGCGGTCGTCGGGCCTGACTCCACCCGCTGTCGACCACCCTCGAAACGGCCGAGGAGACGGTAGAAGGAGGGCGGCGCAGACGATTTCGGGTTCATGTCTACGCCTGTGTATCCTTCACGGTCGTTGCCCCTTTAGCTCAGTCGGCAGAGCGTCTCCATGGTAAGGAGAAGGTCTACGGTTCGATTCCGTAAAGGGGCTCTGGGCAGGGGCCCCGCCCCTCTCCTGGTGGGGTAGCTCAGGTGGTTAGAGCACACGGCTCATAATCGTGGTGTCGCGGGTTCGAATCCCGCCCCCACTACACAGCGTCGACCGCAGGTCGACGTGGATCGACAGCACGACCGACAAAAGGACTTCCCGTGGCCAGCAAGAGCTCCGACGTTCGCCCCAAGATCACGCTCGCCTGCACCGAGTGCAAGGAGCGCAACTACATCACCAAGAAGAACCGACGCAACGACCCCGACCGCATGGAGCTCTCGAAGTTCTGCCCGCGTTGCCGCAAGCACACGCCGCACCGCGAGACCCGCTGACGGCTCGTCGGTCGACCGCTCGTCGGTCGAGCGACGTCGAGACCCTCACGCCCGCCCGGTCCACCGGGCGGGCGTCGTCGCGTGCCGTCGCTGCTAGCGTTCCCGGCATGGCAGTCGACGCAGCGCTGGCCGGCCGTAGGTTCCCCCCGACCGAGCCGTACGACGTCACCGCGGAGGCCGTGGCCGACTTCGCCACCGCCACCGGCACGCCGTACCAGCCCGGCGACCCGGCCCCCGCGACCTTCCCGATCGTGGTCGCCTTCGCCGCGATGCAGGGCCTGATGGCCGACCCCGAGGTGGGGATCGAGCTGCACCACGTCGTCCACGGCCAGCAGAAGTTCGTCAGCGAGCGACCGATCGCGGTGGGCGACCGGTTGACGGCCACCCTGACCGTCAGCAGCCTGCGACAGATCGCCGGCACCGACATCATCGCCACCTCGAGCGCGATCACCGACGCCACCGGGGCTCTGGTCTGCACGGCTGACGCCACGCTGGTCCACCGGGCAGGTGCATGATGAGCGACCCGACGCCCACGACGTACGCCGTCACCCGCGCCGACCTCGTCGCCTACGCCGCCGCCAGCGGTGACCCGAACCCGATCCACCAGGATGCCGAGGTCGCCCGCAGCGTGGGCCTGCCCGACGTGATCGCACACGGGATGTTCACGCTGGCCCTCGCCGCGCGCTACGTCGACGAGCTGCTCGGCGAGCCGGGCCGGATCGCCGAGCTGGGGGCGAAGTTCACCAAGCCGGTCGTCGTGCCCGAGGACGGCACCGAGGTCACCGTCGCCGGCACCTGGCGCGACGAGCGCACCCTCGCACTCACCGTCACCTGCCGCGGGGAGACCGTGCTCGGCAACCCCGTGGCGGTCGTGCGTGCCTGAGCCCGAGCGGCTGAGCGACCACACGACGCTCCGGCTCGGGGGTCCGGCCCGCGCCTGGGTGCATGCCACGACCGACGACGAGCTGGTCGACGCCGTACGACGGGCCGACGAGGCCGGCGAGCCGGTCCTGGTGCTGGGCGGCGGCAGCAACCTGGTGGTCGCAGACGACGGGTTCCCCGGCACCGTGGTCGAGGTCGCGACGTCGGGCGTCAGCGCCGACGTGGAGGGCGACGACCCCACGTGCGGCGGCGTGGTCGTGGAGGTGGCCGCCGGCGAGAGCTGGGACGACCTCGTGGCCACCGCGGTCGAGCGCCGCTGGGTCGGCGTCGAGGCCCTGTCGGGCATCCCGGGCTCGGTCGGGGCGACCCCGATCCAGAACGTCGGCGCCTACGGCCAGGAGGTCTCCCAGACCCTGGCCCGGGTACGCGTCTGGGACCGGCGTCTCCGCGGGATCCGCACCTTCGCCGCTGCCGACTGCGGCTTCGGCTACCGGACCAGCCGCTTCAAGGCCGACCCCTCGCGCCACGTCGTCCTGGCGGTCACCTTCCAGTTCCGGCAGGGCGAGCTGGGTGCTCCGGTCGCCTATACCGAGCTGGCCCGCACCCTCGGCGTCGAACCGGGCACCCGCGCCCCCATGACCGACGTACGACGCGCAGTGCTCGGTCTCCGCGGGAGCAAGGGGATGGTGCTCGACCCCGTCGACCACGACACCTGGAGCGCCGGGTCGTTCTTCACCAACCCGGTGCTCGCGGCCGGGCGCGTGCCCGCGGGGGCGCCGTCCTGGCCCCAGCCCGACGGCTCGGTGAAGACCAGCGCCGCCTGGCTGATCGAGCAGTCCGGCTTCGGGAAGGGCTACGGCTCGGGCGCGGCCCGGCTCTCCACCAAGCACACCCTGGCGCTCACCAACCGGGGCGCGGCGACCACGGACGACGTTCTCGCGCTGGCCCGCGAGATCCGTGACGGCGTCGAGTCCCGCTTCGGGATCCGGCTCGTCAACGAGCCGGTGCTCGTCGGCTGCGACCTCTGACCGAGGCTCTCAGAAGCCCTGGCCCGGCACGGGATGCGGCGAGCTCGAGCTGTCGGGGATGGCCACGATCAGAGCGATGATCGCGATGATGCCGATGATGCCGATGATCAGGAGGACCGTCCCGATGATGCCCATGATCTTGCCGGCGTTGGCCTTGTCGCGGCCGGAGAACCGGCCCGGGTTGGCGTCGATCTCACGGAGGGACTTGCGCCCGATCGCCCATGCGAACGGCGACAGGACCAGCGTGATGCCGCCGCAGAAGGCGATGCCGACCAGACCGATGATGCCCAGCACCATCGCGGTGGTGGCCGACGGCTCCTCGGGCAGCCCCGCGCCGTACCCCGGCGGGTAGGCGCCGTAGGGCTGGCCGCTGTAGGGGTCGGTCGGCGGCGCGAACTGGTCGAACGACCCCGGCTGGGGATAGGGGTTCGGCGGCGGTTGGTAGGGCGCCTGCGGTGCGGCATAGGGGTTCTGCGGGGCGGCATACGGGTTCTGCGGCGGCGGGACGGCGCCAGGTCCGGGGGTGGCGCCGTACGGCGTCGTCGGTGGCGGCGCGTCGGGCGGCGGGGTGCCGGTCGGACCCGTGATCGGCTGCGTCTCGTCCATGCCCGGGCGCTCGTCGCTCATGGCGACATGGTGGCAGACGGAGGCGGCGCAGACAGCCAGTCCTTCACCTCGCCCAGCAGGCGCGCCTTGAGCTCGTCCGGGGCGTACGACGCCCGCACGGACATCGCCGCGAGCTCGGCGAGGGTCTCGTCGCGGAGGTCGTGGGCGGCGCGCATCGTGGCGTACTGCCCTGCCAGGCGCGACCCGAAGAGCAGGGGGTCGTCCGCGCCGAGCGCCACGGTGGCGCCTGCCTCGAGCAGGGCCGGAAGGGGTACCGAGGTCAGGTCGGAGTAGACCCCGAGCGCGACGTTGGAGACGGGGCAGATCTCCAGGGCGATCTCCGCGTCGACGAGCCGCGCGAGCAGGTCGGGGTCCTCCACCGACCGCACCCCGTGGCCGAGCCGGTCGGCGTGCAGGGAGTCCACGCAACGGCGTACGGACGCCGGACCCACCAGCTCACCGCCGTGGGGGACGAGAGCCAGCCCGGCTCGCCCGGCGATGGCGAAAGCCGGTGCGAACTCCTCGGTGACACCCCGGCGCTCGTCGTTCGACAACCCGAAGCCGACCACCCCCCGGTCGACGTACTGGGCGGCGAGCCGGGCCAGGGTGCGGGCGTCGAGCGGGTGACGGGTGCGGTTGGCGGCGATCACGACCGCGATGCCGAGCCCGGTCGCGGCCGAGGTCTCCCGTACGGCGTCGAGCACGAGGTCGGTGAACGCCGTGATCCCGCCGAAGCGTGCGCCGTACCCGGACGGGTCCACCTGGATCTCGAGCCACCGACCGCCGTCGCGGACGTCGTCCTCTGCGGCCTCGCGCACGAGCCGGCGTACGTCGTCCTCGGTCCGCAGCACCGACCGGGCGACGTCGTAGAGCCGCTGGAACCGGAACCAGCCCTTCTCGTCGGCCGCCGACAGCTGTGGTGGCCACTCGGTCACCAGGGAGTCGGGCAGGAGGATGCCGTCGCGCTCGGCCAGCTCGAGCAGCGTCGCGTGGCGCATCGACCCGGTGAAGTGCAGGTGGAGGTGGGCCTTGGGCAAGGTCCGCACGTCGCGCGGGGCCCCTGGTCCCTCCGGCCGTCGAGCGGAGTCGAGACCCTCGCTCAAGCGAAGAGCTTCTGCAGCCGGGTGACGCCCTCGACCAGGTCGTCGTCGCCCAGCGCGTAGGAGAGTCGCAGGTAGCCGGGACTCCCGAACGCCTCGCCCGGCACCACGGCCACCTCGGCCTTCTCGAGGATGTACTCGGCCAGGTCGGCCGACGTGTCGATGCGGCGGCCGTCGTAGTCACGGCCGAGCAGCCCCTTGACCGAGGGGTAGGCGTAGAACGCCCCTTCCGGAGTCGGGCAGACCACGCCCTCGATCTCGTTGAGCATCGACACGATGGTCTTGCGTCGGCGGTCGAAGGCCGCCTTCATCTCCTCGACGGCGGAGAGGTCACCGGTCACCGCGGCGAGCGCCGCGCGCTGGGCGACGTTGGAGACGTTGGACGTCGCGTGCGACTGCAGGTTGCTCGCGGCGGCGGCGAGGTCGGCGGGTGCGATCAGCCAGCCGACGCGCCAGCCGGTCATGGCGTAGGTCTTGGCGACGCCGTTGACGACGACACAGCTGTCGGCCAGCTCGGGGCACAGCACGGGCAGCGAGCCGGTGTCGACCCCGTCGTAGACGAGGTGCTCGTAGATCTCGTCGGTCAGGACCCACAGCTCGTGCTCCTCGACCCAGCGGCCGATGGCGCGGATCTCGTCGGAGCTGTAGACGGCCCCGGTGGGGTTGGACGGGGAGACGAAGAGCAGCACCTTCGTGTGCTCGGTGCGGGCTGCCTCGAGCTGGTCGACGGTGACCTTGTAGTCCTGGGTCTCGTCGGCGAGCACCGGGACGGCGACGCCGCCGGCCAGCTGGATCGCCTCGGGGTAGGTCGTCCAGTACGGCGCGGGCACGATCACCTCGTCGCCCGGGTCGAGCATCGTGGCGAACGCCTCGTAGATGGCCTGCTTGCCGCCGTTGGTCACGACGATCTGCGCCGGCGACACGTCGTACCCGCTGTCGCGCCGCGTCTTGTCCGCGATCGCCTGCTTGAGCTCGGGCAGGCCGCCGGCGGGGGTGTAGCGGTGGTTCTTGGGGTCGCGGCAGGCCTCGACGGCCGCCTCCACGACGTAGTCGGGGGTCGGGAAGTCGGGCTCACCGGCGCCGAAGCCGATCACCGGGCGGCCCTCGGCCTTGAGGGCCTTGGCCTTCGCATCGACCTTCAGCGTGGCGGACTCGGCGATCGCGCCGATCCGGCCCGAGATCCGGCGGGTGCGGGGGCTGCTGGTCGCGGTGTCGGTCATGCGGTCCATCGTAAGGGTGGCCGCAGGGGCCGGCGGAGCCGGCGACCACCCGACACCGACCGGTTTGGACTCGCCCTCGGTGGTGCCCGTAGACTCGGCCCCTGGTGGTTCTCCCCCATGCTTTGCCATGCCCTCGACGCGGGCGGGTCGGCGACTCGGGAGGATCGAAGGGCACTAGCTCAACTGGCAGAGCATCGGTCTCCAAAACCGAAGGTTGGGGGTTCAAGTCCCTCGTGCCCTGCGAGGCAGCATCACCAGCAAGGCCGGCCATCCGGGTCGGCGGTGGACGACGACACAAGGAAGCGGTGACCCACATGGCGGGAGGCAACGCGGTGCGGTCGCGTGACGACCGGCGTACCGAGCGCACGGGTCCGGTCCTGTTCTACCGGCAGGTCGTCGCCGAGCTGCGCAAGGTCGTCTGGCCGACGCAGCAGCAGCTGATCACCTACTTCCTCGTGGTGATGGTGTTCGTGATCTTCATGATGGCGCTGGTCTCCGGGCTCGACCTGGTCATCGGCAAGGCGGTCTTCTGGCTGTTCAACGGCCAGTCCAAGAGCTAGTCCCAGAGCTGAGGTATGGAGTAGACGTGTCGCAGTCAGACATCGAGCAGGACCACACGGCGGAGGAGATCCCCGCCGAGACGGTCGACGTCGTCGACGAGACGATGGCGACCGAGGAGGTCGACGAGGTCGAGGCGGCCGAGGACGTCACGGACGTCGCTGAGCCGGTCGACGACGAGCCGGCCACCGAGGAGGCCTCTGACGAGGCTGCCGACGAGGTCGAGGACGCCGCCGTCGAGGCGAGCGCCGACGAGGCCGACGAGGTCGAGGACGCCGCACGAGGCGAGCGCCGACGAGGCTGCCGACGAGTCCGTCGACGAGGCTGCCGACGAGTCGGCCGAGGAGGACCCGCTCGAGGCATTCCGGCGTGAGCTGTGGGCCAAGCCGGGGGAGTGGTACGTCGTCCACACCTACTACGGCATGGAGAACCGCGTCCGGTCCAACCTCGAGAACCGCATCGTCTCGCTCAACATGGAGGACTACATCCACGAGATCGTGGTCCCCACCGAGGAGGTCGCGGAGATCAAGAACGGCCAGCGCAAGATGGTCAAGCGCACCGTCCTGCCGGGCTACGTGCTCGTCCGCATGGACCTCACCGACGAGTCGTGGGCGGCCGTCCGCCACACCCCGTCGGTGACCGGCTTCGTCGGCCAGGCCCACCAGCCGGTGCCGCTGAGCATGAGCGAGGTCGAGAACATGCTGGCCCCCGCCGCGGTCGCCCGCGCGGAGGCCCCGGCCGGCTCGGCCGCTGCGTCGGGTTCGGCCACGACAGCCGCCAAGAAGCCGGTCGAGGTGGCCGACTTCGCCGAGTCCGACTCGGTGATGGTGGTCGACGGGCCGTTCGCCACGCTGCACGCGACGATCACCGAGATCAACGCCGAGGCCCAGCGGGTCAAGGCCCTGGTCGAGATCTTCGGCCGGGAGACCCCGGTCGAGCTGAGCTTCAGCCAGATCCAGAAGGTCTGAGGCCTCGGCCCGAGCCTAGCTCGGGCCGTCGGCCGAAGAGGTCGAGGAGCGTCGACGCGAACCCGAGCGAAGCGAGGGGATGGGTGACGCGTCTCGAGACCCGGTCGGGAAGCAGAGCGACCAGGTCGCCGGGTCTCGACAGGCTCGACGCGGGGGGTCTCGACAGGCTCGACCAGCGGTGGGGTCTCGACGGGCTCGACCAGCGGTGGGTCTCGACGGGCTCGACCAGCGGTGGGTCTCGACGGGCTCGACCAGCGGTGGGTCTCGACGGCAGCGCAGGGCTGGACCGGCGCCGTGTCACTGGGACCCGCGAGACGACCCGGAGCGAGGGCCGATTAGGCATCCTCGGCCTCGACGGACCAGAATGGCTCGGTTGCCAGCAGCACCGGGCAACGGAAGGTGGCAGGGCCGGTCCGGCTCGCGATGACCACGACGTACGACACGAAGGACACAACGAGCAATGCCTCCCAAGAAGAAGATCGCCGCGCTGGTCAAGGTCCAGCTCCAGGCAGGCGCCGCGACGCCGGCGCCGCCGGTCGGTACCGCCCTGGGTCCCCACGGCGTGAACATCATGGACTTCTGCAAGGCCTACAACGCCCAGACGGAGTCGATGCGCGGCAACGTGATCCCGGTCGAGATCACCATCTACGAAGACCGGTCGTTCACGTTCATCACCAAGACGCCGCCCGCGGCCGAGCTGATCAAGAAGGCCGCCGGCCTGCAGAAGGGTTCCGGCGTGCCGCACAAGGAGAAGGTCGGTCGGCTGACCAAGGACCAGGTCCGCGAGATCGCGCTGACCAAGATGCCCGACCTCAACGCCAACGACGTCGACGCCGCGATGAAGATCGTGGAGGGCACCGCCCGTTCGATGGGCGTCACGACCGAGTAGGACCCGCCGCTCGGCGTCGTCCGAGCGACAGACCATGCAACCGTGGCAGGGCCGCGCTGGCCCGACGACCACATCTGGAGAGGAAGACCAGCCATGCAGCGCAGCAAGACCTACCGCGCCGCGGAGGAGACGTTCGACCGCGACGAGCTCTACTCCCCGCTGACCGCGATCAAGATCGCCAAGGACGCGAGCAAGAAGAAGTTCGACGAGACCGTCGACGTCGTCATGCGCCTCGGCGTCGACCCCCGCAAGGCCGACCAGATGGTGCGCGGCACCGTCAACCTGCCCCACGGCACCGGCAAGACCGCTCGCGTGCTCGTGTTCGCGAACGCCGAGAAGGCCGACGCCGCCCGTGAGGCCGGCGCCGACGTGGTCGGTGGCGACGAGCTGATCGAGAAGGTCAGCGGCGGGTGGCTCGACTTCGACGCCGTCGTCGCGACGCCGGACATGATGGGCAAGGTCGGCCGGCTCGGTCGCGTGCTCGGTCCGCGCGGCCTGATGCCCAACCCGAAGACCGGCACGGTGACGCCCGACGTCGCCAAGGCCGTGTCCGACATCAAGGGCGGCAAGATCGAGTTCCGGGTCGACCGCCACGCCAACCTGCACTTCATCATCGGCAAGGCGTCGTTCTCCGAGACCCAGCTGGCCGAGAACTACGCCGCTGCGCTCGAGGAGGTGCTGCGGCTCAAGCCGGGCAGCTCCAAGGGCAAGTACCTCCGCAAGGTGACGGTCTCGACCACCATGGGCCCCGGTGTCCAGGTGGACCCCAACCGCACCCGCAACGTCACCGCGGCCGACGAGAGCTGACGCGCCGTACGACGTCGAAAGGCCCGGTCACCTCGTGGGTGACCGGGCCTTTCGCCGTTGAGATCCTCCGGGTCGTGGGCCCGGAGGGGTCCGTCACTCGACGTAGACGCGCTCGTCGACCAGCTTCTCGGTGACGACCTTGCCGTCGGGGTCGAAGCGACCCTGGTCGAAGCGCTTCTTGAACTCGATCTCGGCGCCCCCGCTGCCGGACCGGTTCTTCTCGACCGTGAGCACGGAGTAGTCCTTGAAGTGCTCGGCGTTGGCCCCGCCGTACATGAGGTGGTGGCGCGCCACGATGTCGGACTTGGTGGCCAGGATCAGGACGACGTCGGGCTCGTAGGACAGGGCCGTGGAGCCGCGCATGTGGCGCGTCCGCATCCGGGCGCCGGGCTCGAGGCCCTCGTGGTCCATGGCCGCCACCGCGAAGATCGGGCACTCGAACTCGATGGCGACGTCCTTGAGCTGCTCGGTGATCCGGGTGATCCGGTCCTCCTCGTCGAGCTCGCTCAGCGGGGTGGCGACCTTCTGGAGGTAGTCGACGACGATCAGCGGCGACTCGCCGGTGTTGGCCATCACCTCCTTGACCGTGTCGTTGATCTCGGTGATGCCGGTGTGGGTCGCGGTGGACCGGTGGACGACGAGCCGGTCGGCGTACTCGCTGACGCGGAGCAGGGCCTCGGTGCCGGTGGTCGTGGTCGCCATCCGCTCGATGAGGCCGCCGGTGCCGCCGTCGGTGCCCTCGAAGATGCTCCGGATCGTGCTCAGGTCGGGTGCGTCGTAGGGGTCGAGCTCGCCGGCCTCCATCGCCACCAGCCGCTGGACCAGCGCGTCGGCCTCGAGCTCGTAGGAGAAGAACACCGCCGAGCGACCCTGCTTCACGGCGGCGCGGGCCGCCTGGAGGGCGAACATCGTCTTGCCCTGACCCTGAGGGCCGCCGAGGAGGTTCAGGCTGCCGGCGCGGAAACCGCCGCCGATGGCGTCGTCGAGCAGGCTGAAGCCGGTCGGCCACAGTCGCACGCCCGCGTCGGGGCTGCGGAGCCTGCCGTCGGCCCGCTCGAGTACGGCGGACATGGAGGTCAGTTTGAAGTCCATGCGTTGATGGAACCAGGAATCGGGCCAGCGTGAGGCACTTCGCCCAAACAGGGCAAGGCCTGACTAGACCACCCGAAGCAATCCCCGAGAGTCGCGTCATAAGGGGGTCGCAACCCCGTCTCGCACCGAAGACCGTACCAGCGTCGCGTCGGTATCAGAACCGATGGCACGGTCAAATCTTCGGTTCTCGTGGCGAGAGAGCCCGACGGCCACGATATGGCTCGATCGGCCTCCGATTTGGCCCGGCGGCCGGCACGCCGTAGGGTTCGGTCCAGTAACCAGAGACCGCTGGTCGTCGTGACTGCACCGTAGTCGCGACCGAAGGTTCCGTGAGAGCGGACGACCCGCGCAGGTGACAGAGCGGCAGTGCCTCAGGCGCTGCACACCACGCCCTGGGCCTGCGCCCGGGGCGTTCGTCTTTCTCCCGGACGTTCGGGCAGGGGTCTCGCCCATCGGAAGGAGACCCATGGCGCGGGCAGAGAAGCAAGCCGCCGTCGCGGAGATCGTTGAGTCGTTCAACGGTTCCGCCGGTGCTGTGCTGACCGAGTACCGCGGTCTCACCGTGAAGCAGCTGCAGGACCTGCGGCGCTCTCTCGGTGCGAACGCCAACTACGCCGTGGTCAAGAACACGCTGGCCAAGCTCGCCGCGAAGGACGCGGGGATCGACGGCTTCGACGACCTCCTGACCGGTCCGACCGCCATCGCCTTCATCAACGGCGACGTGGTCGAGGCCGCCAAGGGTCTGCGTGACTTTGCCAAGGCCAACCCCACCCTGGTCATCAAGGGTGGCGTCCTGGACGGCAAGCCCCTCGACGCTGCGGAGGTCGCCAAGCTGGCCGACCTCGAGTCGCGTGAGGTGCTCCTGGGCAAGCTGGCCGGTGCGATGCTCGCGTCGCTCAGCCAGGCCGTCTACCTGCTCAACGCCCCTATCGCCCAGGCTGCCCGGCTCGCCGGTGCGCTGCAGGCAAAGCGGGCAGAAGAGGGGCAGGACCCCGCTGACCTCATCGCAGGTGGGGCCGGCACCCCGGCCGCCGCCGAGGAGGCCGAGGTCGCCGAGGCGACCGACGCCCCCGCTGACGAGGTGACCGAGGCCCCCGCCGACGAGACCACCGAGGACTCGGCCGCGGCCGAGACCGACGAGGCTCCCGCCGCGGAGGCCACCGCCGCCTCTGACGAGAGCGACACCACGGAGGCCTGACCGGCCGTCGTACCCACCTGAAACCCAGGCCCGGACCGGGCCGAGAACGGAAGGAAACGCCACCATGGCGAAGCTCAGCACCGACGAGCTGCTCGACGCGTTCAAGGAGATGACGCTGATCGAGCTGAGTGAGTTCGTCAAGCAGTTCGAGGACACCTTCGGCGTGACCGCGGCCGCCCCTGTTGCCGTCGCCGCCGCGCCCGCCGCGGGCGGCGCCGCTGCCGGCGGTGCCGACGAGGCCGCCGACCAGGACGAGTTCGACGTCATCCTGGAGTCGGCCGGCGACAAGAAGATCAACGTCATCAAGGAGGTGCGCGCCCTGACCTCCCTCGGCCTGAAGGAGGCCAAGGACCTGGTCGAGGCCGCTCCCAAGCCGGTTCTCGAGCACGTCGCCAAGGACGTCGCCGAGAAGGCCAAGGAGGCCCTCGAGGGCGCCGGAGCCTCGGTCACCCTGAAGTGACTCCCGGCCGGCTCCTGCCGGCCACCGCGCGTAAGGGCGGGCACCCCTCGGGTGCCCGCCCTTCGTCGTCCCCACCGGACACCCACCCGTAACCTCTCCGCCGCTTCTCCGTTGAGCACGCGTACGACCGACGTTCGCGCGTGGCCGGAAGAGGGAGAGGCACCAGACCCATGGGTGTGGAGATCCGGATCGAGGGTCTGACCAAGTCCTTCGGCAGCCAGCTGATCTGGGGAGACGTCACGCTGACGGTGCCCCCGGGTGAGATCTGCGTGATGCTGGGGCCGTCCGGCACGGGCAAGTCCGTCCTGCTGAAGACCCTGATCGGACTGCTCAAGCCCGACAGCGGGAGCGTCGTCATCGAGGGCGTGGACATCACCACGTGTCCCGAGAAGCAGCTCTACGAGGTCCGCAAGCTGTTCGGCGTGCTGTTCCAGGACGGCGCGATGTTCGGCTCGATGAACCTCTACGACAACGTGGCGTTCCCCCTGCGCGAGCACACCCGCAAGTCCGAGTCGGAGATCCGCTCGGTCGTGATGGAGAAGATGGACCTGGTCGGCCTCCTCGGCGCCGAGGACAAGCTGCCCGGTGAGATCTCCGGCGGGATGCGCAAGCGTGCGGGCCTGGCGCGGGCCCTGGTGCTCGATCCGGAGATCGTGCTGTTCGACGAGCCAGACTCGGGCCTCGACCCCGTGCGTACGTCGTTCCTCAACCAGCTGATCGTCGACCTCAACGCCCAGATCGACGCGACCTTCCTGATCGTCACCCACGACATCAACACCGCGCGGACGGTGCCCGACAACATCGGGCTGCTCTACCACCGGCACCTCGCCATGTTCGGCCAGCGCGAGATGCTGCTGTCCTCCGAGGAGCCCGTCGTCCGGCAGTTCCTCAACGCCCAGACCATCGGCCCGATCGGGATGTCGGAGGAGAAGGACGCCGACGACCTCGCTGCCGAGGCGGGCCGCGAGCTCCCGCCGCTGCCGCCCATCCCCCTGCAGCTGGAGCCGTCCAACGGCATCCCACGCCGCAGCCAGCGGCCGCCCGGCGAGTGGTGTCGCGAGAACCGGGTCACCCCGCCTCCCGGCTCCTTCGAGGAGACCCTGTCGATGAGTGCGGGGGGCTGACCGATGGCGTCGCTGACCTCCTCTCGTGTGCTCGCCCCGATCGGGACCGCCGGCAAGCTGTTCGCCTTCGGCCTCGACGTGGGCCGGGGCATGTTCCGCCGACCCTTCCAGCTCCGCGAGTTCATCCAGCAAGCGTGGTTCATCGCCTCGGTCACCATCATCCCGACGGCCCTGGTCGCGATCCCGTTCGGTGCGGTGATCGCGCTCCAGGTCGGTGGGCTGATCAAGCAGTTCGGCGCGCAGTCGTTCACCGGCTCCGCCTCGGTGCTCGCCGTGGTCCGCGAGGCCGGCCCGATCGCCACGTCGCTGCTGATCGCGGGTGCTGCCGGCTCCGCGATCGCTGCCGACCTCGGGGCCCGCAAGATCCGCGAGGAGCTGGACGCGATGATGGTGCTGGGCATCGACCCGATCCAGCGCCTCGTCGTGCCCCGGGTGCTCGCCTGCATGCTCGTCGCCGTCTTCCTCAACGGGCTCGTCAGCGTGGTGGGCGTCGCCGGCGGCTACGTCTTCAACGTCGTCATCCAGGGCGGGACCCCGGGCGCCTACATCGCGAGCTTCACCGCGCTCGCCCAGCTGCCGGACCTCTACCAGGGCATGGCCAAGGCGCTCGTGTTCGGCCTGGTCGCCGCGATCGTCGCCTGCTACAAGGGGATGAACGCCGGCGGCGGACCGAAGGGAGTCGGCGACGCCGTCAACGAGTCCGTCGTCGTGTCCTTCATGTTGCTGTTCGTCATCAACTTCGTGATGAGCGCGATCTACTTCCAGCTCGTCCCGCCCAAGGGCGCGTGAGCGGCATGGCGAGCCTCAAGGCGGTGTACGAGCGGCCCCTGCGCACCCTGGACGACCTCGGGAGCGAGCTGGCGTTCTTCCTGCGTGCTCTGGCGTGGACCCCGAAGACGGTGGTGCGCTACCAGAAGGAGATCCTGCGGATCCTGGCCGAGGTCACCCTCGGCTCCGGCGCGCTGGCCGTGATCGGCGGCACCGTCGGCGTGATCACCGCGATGTGCTTCTTCACCGGCACCGAGGTCGGCCTCCAGGGGTACGCCGCGCTCAACCAGATCGGGACGGCCGCGTTCTCCGGCTTCGTGTCGGCGTACTTCAACACCCGCGAGATCGCACCGCTCGTGGCCGGCATCGCCCTGGCCGCGACCGTCGGGTGCGGCTTCACGGCCCAGCTCGGCGCGATGCGCATCTCGGAGGAGGTCGACGCGCTCGAGGTGATGGCGGTGCCGTCCCTGCCGTTCCTGGTGAGCACCCGGATCGTCGGCGGCCTGATCGCGATCGTCCCCCTGTACGTCGTGGGACTGCTGTCGTCGTACTTCGCGACGCGGCTGACGGTCACCCGGTTCTTCGGGCAGAGCACCGGCACCTACGACTACTACTTCTCGACGTTCCTACCGCCCGGCGACGTCCTCTGGTCGTTCGGCAAGGTGCTGGTCTTCGCCGTGACGGTGATCCTCATCCACTGCTACTACGGCTACAACGCGTCGGGCGGTCCGGCCGGTGTCGGCGTCGCGGTCGGCAAGGCCGTGCGGACGAGCATCGTCGCGATCAACGTGATCGACCTGTTCCTCTCCATGGCCATCTGGGGGGCCTCGACCACGGTCAGGCTGGCGGGCTGACCATGGCTTCCTCCCTCAAGCTGAAGGCGCTCGGCGTCGCCTTCCTGTGCCTGCTGCTGGCAGGGGTCTGGCTCACCTACGGGGTGTTCACGCAGAAGTTCACACACTTCGACGAGGTCACCCTCGACGCGTCGACCGTCGGCCTCCAGATGCCCCTCCGTGCCGACGTGAAGATCCGTGGGGTCATCGTCGGCGAGGTGCTCGGCTTCACGGCCAGCGACCAGGGGGCGACCGTACGGCTCGGCATCTTCCCCGGACAGCTGGACTCGATCCCCAGCAACGTCACCGGGGCGATCGTTCCGAAGACCCTCTTCGGCGAGAAGTACGTCTCCCTCGTCGTACCGCGCGACCCGTCGCCCCGGCCCCTGGAGGCCGGCGCCACCATCACCCGGACGCAGGTGCCGGTCGAGGTGCAGAAGGTCCTGGCCGACCTGTACCCGCTGCTGCGGACGGTGCAGCCCGCCGACATCAACCTGACGCTGAACGCGATCTCGACCGCGCTCGAGGGCCGCGGCAACGCCCTCGGCCAGGACCTGGTCACCGTCGACCACTACCTCCAGCGGGTCAACCCGCAGATCCCCGACGTGGTGCGAGACCTGCGCCGGACGACCACGGTCAGCAACACCTACGCCGACGTGGTGCCGTCCATCGCGCAGATCCTGCGCAACACGATCCGCACGACCGGGACGCTCCGAGACCGGCATGCCGCGCTCCAGACACTCTTCACCGACGTCACCGCGTTCTCCGACACCGCCCACGACTTCCTGCGCGACAACGGGGACAACATCATCCGGCTGGGCAGGGTCAGCAGGCCGACCGCGGCGCTCCTGGCCCGCTACGCCCCCGAGTACCCCTGCCTGCTGGGTGGCCTGGTCAAGGGCGGCGAGCGCGAGGCCCAGGCGTTCCGCGGCTTCAGGCTGCACATCGTGCTCGAGGCGCTGCCGCACCAACCGCGCGGCTACACCCCGGCCGACCAGCCGGTCTACGGCGACGACCGCGGACCCTCCTGTCTGCACCTGCCGAACGCCCCCTGGAACCAGTCCAACCCGGTGCGGCACCAGCCGAACTTCGCCGACGGCGTCGACTCTCCGACCGGCAAGGGCACCGACCGCGTGGCGCCGTCGTACGCGACCCGCGGCACCGGGTACGCCGGCGGCCCTGCCGAGGCCGGAGTGCTCAAGAGCCTCCTGGGCCCCCCGCTGGGCGTCCCCTCGTACGACGTGCCCGACCTCGGCGTGCTCCTGGTCGGTCCCCTGGCCCGGGGAGCGAGGGTGTCGCTGCGATGACCCGTCTCGACAAGGCAACGTCGGTCGCGCTGGCCAAGCTGCTCGTCTTCATGGTGACCACAGCCCTGGCGACCGGCGTCCTGGCCGTCGTCATCGGCAACCTCAGCTTCGGCTCGAAGCAGACCTACCGGGCCGAGTTCGTCGACGCGACCGGTCTGGTCAAGGGCGACGACGTCCGCATCGCGGGGGTCAAGGTCGGCTCGGTGAAGGACATCTCCATCGTCGACCGCACCCGGGCGTTGGTCACCTTCGACGTGCAGTCGGGCACGGCGCTGATGAAGTCGACGCACGTCGACATCCGCTACCGCAACCTGGTGGGGCAGCGCTACATCTCCCTGACCAACGAGATCGGGAGCACCGGGGTGCTGTCGCCCGGGTCGACGATCCCGGTGGGGCAGACGTCGCCCGCCCTCGACCTGACCCTGCTCTTCAACGGGTTCAAGCCCCTGTTCCAGGCACTGTCGCCGTCCGACGTCAACGAGCTGTCCTACGAGATCATCCAGGTCTTCCAAGGACAGGGCGGCACCCTCGACGGACTGCTCGCCCACACCGCGTCTGTGACCCAGACGCTCGCGCACCGCGACCAGGTGATCGGCAGCCTGATCACCAACCTCAACTCCGTGCTGGACCACGTCGGGAAGCGCAACCACCAGCTCAACGACCTGATCACGACGTTCCGGCAGTTCGTGGGCGGCCTGAAGAAGGACCGCGGCGCGATCCTCGGCTCCCTCGACCACATCTCCGACCTCTCCGTGCAGACGGCCGACCTGGTCTCGGGGATCCGGAGCCCGTTCGTCTCCGACCTCCACCACCTGCGCGGCTTCGCGGCCAACCTCGACCACGGGAAGGCCGAGATCGACCGAGCCCTGCAGGTGATGCCGATCAAGCTCACGAAGATCGGCCGGACCGCCATCTACGGCTCGTGGTTCAACTTCTACCTCTGCGACTTCACCGGCCAGATCCGGATCGGGAAGACCGCCGTCCCGGTGGACTACAAGACCGGCTCGAGGAGGTGCAACCTCCAATGAGCCAGCCCAGCACGCCCTTCGCCTCGTCGGTTGCGCTCCTCCGTCGAGCGACGCCACGCCGACCGCGCGTGAGCGTCCCCTTCCGTGAGCGCAACCCGGTCGTCGTCGGGGCGATCAGCCTGGCCGTCGTGGCCGCCCTGATCCTGCTCGCCTTCAACGCCGACAAGCTGCCGATCATCGGTGGCGGGACCACCTACTACGCCGACTTCACCGAGGCAGGCGGGCTGAAGGCCAACGACGAGGTCCGCATCGCCGGGGTCCGGGTGGGCAAGGTGGACTCCGTGTCGCTCGACGGCGACCACGTGAAGGTCGCCTTCCGGATCCAGGACGGGGCCGACTTCGGCGCCGACACCCGGGCCGCGATCAAGGTCAAGACGCTGCTCGGCGCGATGTTCCTCTCGCTCGAGCCCGCCGGACCGGGCCAGCTCCTTGACGGCGCGGAGATCCCCACCACCCGCACGACCTCGCCGTACGACGTGGTGCAGGCCTTCTCGGGCCTCGCCCGCACGTCGGACCGGATCGACACCGGGCAGCTCGCGCACAGCCTGACCACGCTGGCCGACCTCACCCGGGACACGCCGAAGAACTTCCAGCACGCGCTGGCCGGTGTCTCCGCACTCTCGACCAACCTGGCTGCGCGTGACCAGCAGATCGGCACCCTGCTGCAGAACCTCCAGTCGGTCACCCACACGCTCAACGCGCGCGACCAGGACATCGTCGGCCTGATGCGGGACTCGTCGGTGCTCTTCCAGGCGCTCGACCGGCGTCGGCAGGCGGTCCACCGCCTCCTGCGCTCGACCTCCCAGCTGTCGGTGGAGCTGACCCACCTGGTCGACCAGAGCCGCGCCGACCTCACGCCGGCCCTGACCCACCTGAGCAGCGTGGTCGACGTGCTCAACAAGGACTCCGACGACCTCGACCAGAGCCTGCGCCTGATGGCGCCCTTCTACCGGGTGTTCGCCAACACGCTGGGCAACGGGCCGTGGTTCGACACCTACATCCAGAACATGCCTCCCGTGCCGCAGGTGGGTGGCTGACATGGGACTCCGTCCGAACGTCCTGGGCAAGGTCGTCGTACCCCTGGTGGTGCTGGCGCTGGTCGTCACCGGCGTCGTCGTCTTCCTGTTCCGCGGCGACCACGTCAAGACGCTGACCGCGCAGTTCCCGCGCACCGTGTCGGTCTACCAGGGCAGCGACGTCCGGGTCCTCGGGGTGCCGGTCGGCACGATCGACTCGGTCACGCCCTCGGGCACCCACGTGATCGTGACCATGCACTACGACGCGGACGTGCAGGTCCCGGCGAACGCGAAGGCCGTGATCGTCTCCCCCTCGATCGTGGGGGACCGGTTCGTCCAGCTCACCCCGGCCTACTCGGGAGGGCCGGTGCTCGCCAGTGGCACCACGCTGACCGAGGACCGCACCGCCGTGCCGTTGGAGCTCGACCAGATCTACTCCAGCCTCGACGACCTGTCGGTCGCCCTCGGCCCCAACGGCGCCAACCAGAAGGGTGCCCTGACCGATCTCCTCGACACCACGGCGCGCAACTTCGGTGGCCAGGGTGCGAAGTTCCACCGCACGATCAAGGCCTTCAGCCGGTTGAGCGGGACGCTGGCGGACAACAAGGACCAGCTGTTCGGGTCCGTCCGCGAGCTCGAGGGCTTCGTGCACACCCTCGCCCGCAACGACCACACGGTGCGGTCGTTCAACGGATCGCTGGCCCAGGTGTCGCAGATGCTGAGAGGGGAGCGAGGCGACCTCGCGGCCTCCCTCCACAACCTCGGGATCGCGATGCGCCAGGTGTCCGGCTTCGTCAAGGACAACCGGGAGATCCTCGGCCGGAACATCACCGGCCTCGACCGGATCACCCAGATCCTGGTCAAGCAGCGCGTCGCCCTCGCCGAGACGCTGCGCACCGCGCCGCTGGCGCTCAACAACCTGGCCCTCACCTACAACCCGCAGGCCGGCACGCTCGACACGCGCGCCAATCTCGGCGAGCTCGGGCACCAGATCCAGTCAGACCCGGCGACGTTCCTCTGCGGGCTGCTCACCCAGGCGAACCAGGGCGGGCAGGCCTGCGGCGCCGTACGACGCCTCCTCGGCAAGAGCCGGCCCGGGGCGCTCACCGGGCGGCCCGGCCCCACGTCGTACGACCGGATGGACCCGAGCCTCGCCGGACTCGTGGAGGGTGGCCGATGACCCGCCGGGTGAAGTCTCTCGTGTGCCTGCTCGCCGTCACGCTGCTGACGGCCGGCTGCTCGTTCGACGTCTACAAGCTCCCGCTTCCGGGGGGCCCCGACGTGGGCCCGGACCCGATCACGGTCACCGCGCAGTTCCGCGACGTGCTCGACCTGGTGCCGGACTCGACGGTCAAGGTCGACGACGTCACGGTCGGCAAGATCACCGACGTCTCGCTCGAGGGCTACACCGCCGCGGTGACGATGCAGCTGCGCAACGACACGCACCTGCCGGACAACGCCGTCGCCACGATCCAGCAGACCAGCCTGCTCGGTGAGAAGTTCGTCGAGCTCGCGCCACCTGCGTCGGGCGCCAGCCCGAACCTGCTGACCAGCGGCGACGTCATCCCGATCGCCCACACGGGTCAGAACCCCGAGGTCGAACAGGTCCTCGGTGCCCTCAGCCTGCTGCTCAACGGCGGCGGCGTCGGCCAGCTCCAGACGATCACCCGCGAGCTCGACCGCACGCTCCACGGCCGCGAGGGCGAGGCACGCTCCGTGCTGCACCGCGTCCGCTCGTTCGCAGGTCAGCTGGACCGGCACAAGCAGGACATCGTCCGCGCGCTCCAGGCGCTCGACCGGCTGTCGCGGT